>NZ_CAXURI020000001.1:0-770000 GCF_964253845.1 Pseudomonas sp. LjRoot277
GGGTACTGAACCGTCTTTCGACGTATCAGCAAATTGGGTATGCAATAGATTTGTGTGTTGCGTTGCGAATTTTCGACTTGTGTCGTCTTCACACACCGCAATCTGGTGCCTCTTCAGGTCAGCAAATTGCTTGGGTGTTATATGGTCAAGCCTCACGGGCAATTAGTATTGGTTAGCTCAACGCCTCACAGCGCTTACACACCCAACCTATCAACGTCGTAGTCTTCGACGGCCCTTCAGGGGACTCAAGGTCCCAGTGAGATCTCATCTTGAGGCTAGTTTCCCGCTTAGATGCTTTCAGCGGTTATCTATTCCGAACATAGCTACCCGGCAATGCCACTGGCGTGACAACCGGAACACCAGAGGTTCGTCCACTCCGGTCCTCTCGTACTAGGAGCAGCCCCTCTCAAATCTCAAACGTCCACGGCAGATAGGGACCGAACTGTCTCACGACGTTCTAAACCCAGCTCGCGTACCACTTTAAATGGCGAACAGCCATACCCTTGGGACCGGCTTCAGCCCCAGGATGTGATGAGCCGACATCGAGGTGCCAAACACCGCCGTCGATATGAACTCTTGGGCGGTATCAGCCTGTTATCCCCGGAGTACCTTTTATCCGTTGAGCGATGGCCCTTCCATACAGAACCACCGGATCACTAAGACCTACTTTCGTACCTGCTCGACGTGTCTGTCTCGCAGTCAAGCGCGCTTTTGCCTTTATACTCTACGACCGATTTCCGACCGGTCTGAGCGCACCTTCGTACTCCTCCGTTACTCTTTAGGAGGAGACCGCCCCAGTCAAACTACCCACCATACACTGTCCTCGATCCGGATAACGGACCTGAGTTAGAACCTCAAAGTTGCCAGGGTGGTATTTCAAGGTTGGCTCCACGCGAACTGGCGTCCACGCTTCAAAGCCTCCCACCTATCCTACACAAGCAAATTCAAAGTCCAGTGCAAAGCTATAGTAAAGGTTCACGGGGTCTTTCCGTCTAGCCGCGGATACACTGCATCTTCACAGCGATTTCAATTTCACTGAGTCTCGGGTGGAGACAGCGCCGCCATCGTTACGCCATTCGTGCAGGTCGGAACTTACCCGACAAGGAATTTCGCTACCTTAGGACCGTTATAGTTACGGCCGCCGTTTACCGGGGCTTCGATCAAGAGCTTCGCGTTAGCTAACCCCATCAATTAACCTTCCGGCACCGGGCAGGCGTCACACCCTATACGTCCACTTTCGTGTTTGCAGAGTGCTGTGTTTTTAATAAACAGTCGCAGCGGCCTGGTATCTTCGACCGGCATGGGCTTACGCAGTAAATGCTTCACCCTCACCGGCGCACCTTCTCCCGAAGTTACGGTGCCATTTTGCCTAGTTCCTTCACCCGAGTTCTCTCAAGCGCCTTGGTATTCTCTACCCAACCACCTGTGTCGGTTTGGGGTACGGTTCCTGGTTACCTGAAGCTTAGAAGCTTTTCTTGGAAGCATGGCATCAACCACTTCGTCACCCAAAGGGTAACTCGTCATCAGCTCTCGGCCTTAGAATCCCGGATTTACCTAAGATTCCAGCCTACCACCTTAAACTTGGACAACCAACGCCAAGCTGGCCTAGCCTTCTCCGTCCCTCCATCGCAATAACCAGAAGTACAGGAATATTAACCTGTTTTCCATCGACTACGCTTTTCAGCCTCGCCTTAGGGACCGACTAACCCTGCGTCGATTAACGTTGCGCAGGAAACCTTGGTCTTTCGGCGTGGGTGTTTTTCACACCCATTGTCGTTACTCATGTCAGCATTCGCACTTCTGATACCTCCAGCAAGCTTCTCAACTCACCTTCACAGGCTTACAGAACGCTCCTCTACCGCATCACCTAAGTGATACCCGTAGCTTCGGTGTATGGTTTGAGCCCCGTTACATCTTCCGCGCAGGCCGACTCGACTAGTGAGCTATTACGCTTTCTTTAAAGGGTGGCTGCTTCTAAGCCAACCTCCTAGCTGTCTAAGCCTTCCCACATCGTTTCCCACTTAACCATAACTTTGGGACCTTAGCTGACGGTCTGGGTTGTTTCCCTTTTCACGACGGACGTTAGCACCCGCCGTGTGTCTCCCATGCTCGGCACTTGTAGGTATTCGGAGTTTGCATCGGTTTGGTAAGTCGGGATGACCCCCTAGCCGAAACAGTGCTCTACCCCCTACAGTGATACATGAGGCGCTACCTAAATAGCTTTCGAGGAGAACCAGCTATCTCCGAGCTTGATTAGCCTTTCACTCCGATCCACAGGTCATCCGCTAACTTTTCAACGGTAGTCGGTTCGGTCCTCCAGTTAGTGTTACCCAACCTTCAACCTGCCCATGGATAGATCGCCCGGTTTCGGGTCTATTCCCAGCGACTAGACGCCCTATTAAGACTCGCTTTCGCTACGCCTCCCCTATTCGGTTAAGCTCGCCACTGAAAATAAGTCGCTGACCCATTATACAAAAGGTACGCAGTCACCCAACAAGTGGGCTCCCACTGCTTGTACGCATACGGTTTCAGGATCTATTTCACTCCCCTCTCCGGGGTTCTTTTCGCCTTTCCCTCACGGTACTAGTTCACTATCGGTCAGTCAGTAGTATTTAGCCTTGGAGGATGGTCCCCCCATATTCAGACAAAGTTTCTCGTGCTCCGTCCTACTCGATTTCATGACCAAGAGATTTTCGCGTACAGGGCTATCACCCACTATGGCCGCACTTTCCAGAGCGTTCCGCTAATCTCAAAGCCACTTAAGGGCTAGTCCCCGTTCGCTCGCCACTACTAAGGGAATCTCGGTTGATTTCTTTTCCTCAGGGTACTTAGATGTTTCAGTTCCCCTGGTTCGCCTCTTAAGCCTATGTATTCAGCTTAAGATAACCATCTTATGATGGCTGGGTTCCCCCATTCAGACATCTCCGGATCAAAGTCTGTTTGCCGACTCCCCGAAGCTTTTCGCAGGCTACCACGTCTTTCATCGCCTCTGACTGCCAAGGCATCCACCGTATGCGCTTCTTCACTTGACCATATAACCCCAAGCAATCTGGTTATACTGTGAAGACGACATTCGCCGAAAATTCGCATGCTCTCTTAATCAAGAGCAACTCACAAATTTTACCTTAGCCTGATCCGTTACCAGTGAAAGTAACGTCCAGTCTATCTTTCTATCACATACCCAAATTTTTAAAGAACGATCTAGCCAAAGACTAGAAATCAACATTCACCATCATCACGATGGAATGCTCATTTCTAAGCTTTCAACAAACAGAAGCAGTAGTGGTGGAGCCAAACGGGATCGAACCGTTGACCTCCTGCGTGCAAGGCAGGCGCTCTCCCAGCTGAGCTATGGCCCCGTATTTCTACAGGTTCCCACACAAAATTGGTGGGTCTGGGCAGATTCGAACTGCCGACCTCACCCTTATCAGGGGTGCGCTCTAACCAACTGAGCTACAGACCCAATTTCGGGCTGCTTCTTATCGTCTTCTTCAATGAATCAAGCAATTCGTGTGGGAACTTATGGAGCAGCTGATGTCGTCGATTAAGGAGGTGATCCAGCCGCAGGTTCCCCTACGGCTACCTTGTTACGACTTCACCCCAGTCATGAATCACACCGTGGTAACCGTCCTCCCGAAGGTTAGACTAGCTACTTCTGGTGCAACCCACTCCCATGGTGTGACGGGCGGTGTGTACAAGGCCCGGGAACGTATTCACCGCGACATTCTGATTCGCGATTACTAGCGATTCCGACTTCACGCAGTCGAGTTGCAGACTGCGATCCGGACTACGATCGGTTTTCTGGGATTAGCTCCACCTCGCGGCTTGGCAACCCTCTGTACCGACCATTGTAGCACGTGTGTAGCCCAGGCCGTAAGGGCCATGATGACTTGACGTCATCCCCACCTTCCTCCGGTTTGTCACCGGCAGTCTCCTTAGAGTGCCCACCATTACGTGCTGGTAACTAAGGACAAGGGTTGCGCTCGTTACGGGACTTAACCCAACATCTCACGACACGAGCTGACGACAGCCATGCAGCACCTGTCTCAATGTTCCCGAAGGCACTCCGCTATCTCTAGCAGATTCATTGGATGTCAAGGCCTGGTAAGGTTCTTCGCGTTGCTTCGAATTAAACCACATGCTCCACCGCTTGTGCGGGCCCCCGTCAATTCATTTGAGTTTTAACCTTGCGGCCGTACTCCCCAGGCGGTCAACTTAATGCGTTAGCTGCGCCACTAAGAGCTCAAGGCTCCCAACGGCTAGTTGACATCGTTTACGGCGTGGACTACCAGGGTATCTAATCCTGTTTGCTCCCCACGCTTTCGCACCTCAGTGTCAGTATCAGTCCAGGTGGTCGCCTTCGCCACTGGTGTTCCTTCCTATATCTACGCATTTCACCGCTACACAGGAAATTCCACCACCCTCTACCATACTCTAGCTTGTCAGTTTTGAATGCAGTTCCCAGGTTGAGCCCGGGGATTTCACATCCAACTTAACAAACCACCTACGCGCGCTTTACGCCCAGTAATTCCGATTAACGCTTGCACCCTCTGTATTACCGCGGCTGCTGGCACAGAGTTAGCCGGTGCTTATTCTGTCGGTAACGTCAAAACACTAACGTATTAGGTTAATGCCCTTCCTCCCAACTTAAAGTGCTTTACAATCCGAAGACCTTCTTCACACACGCGGCATGGCTGGATCAGGCTTTCGCCCATTGTCCAATATTCCCCACTGCTGCCTCCCGTAGGAGTCTGGACCGTGTCTCAGTTCCAGTGTGACTGATCATCCTCTCAGACCAGTTACGGATCGTCGCCTTGGTGAGCCATTACCTCACCAACTAGCTAATCCGACCTAGGCTCATCTGATAGCGCAAGGCCCGAAGGTCCCCTGCTTTCTCCCGTAGGACGTATGCGGTATTAGCGTCCGTTTCCGAGCGTTATCCCCCACTACCAGGCAGATTCCTAGGCATTACTCACCCGTCCGCCGCTCGCCACCAGGTACAAGTACCCGTGCTGCCGCTCGACTTGCATGTGTTAGGCCTGCCGCCAGCGTTCAATCTGAGCCATGATCAAACTCTTCAGTTCAAACATCTTTGGGTTTTTAAGAAACCCTAAACTTGGCTCAGCAATCGTTGGTTACATCTTTGATTTCTCGCGGAGTAACTTGTGATGCTGATAATCTTGTTGACTATCAGTCTGACTCCACAAGCACCCACACGAATTGCTTGATTCAGTTGTTAAAGAGCGGTTGGTTAAGATCTTTCGTCTCAACCGAGGCGCGCATTCTACAGCAGCCTCTGTTGCTGTCAAGCGGTTATTTTTCGAAGTTTTCAAAGTTTCCTTTGCAACTTCAACCACTTGCGCTTGCGATCTCTCGTTAGCGGGAGGCGAATTCTACAGCGTTACTCGCTGCTGTCAACACCTCTTTTTCTCCGCTTTCGACCGAGAAGATCGAATCATTAAAAGAGCCAAACCACTTCGCTCTTTCAACTCCTTCTGGGCTTCGATGACCTGAAGCAACTCGCTGTCGAAAACTGCGTAACTCATTGTTTACCAAGGAGTTTTCCGTTTCGACCGCGCCGGAAGTGGGGCGAATTATAGACTTCCAGAATCTGTCGTCAACCCTTAATTGCGCTTTTCTATCAATCACTTGCTGAACGCCGGAAAACAGCCCGTTTCCTCTCTATGCAGGAGAGTAAAACCACTCCCCCTATATAGAAGAAATCCTCAGAGCACCCCGGCCTCTTTGAATGCCGCCACAGCACCAGCATCCAGACCCAACACCCGCTGCAGAACCTCCAGCGTATGCTCCCCTAATAGAGGAGGCGCATTGCGATACTCCACAGGTGTTTCGGACAGACGAATCGGACTCGCCACCTGCGGCACCATCCCGGCCAGCACATGAGGCAGCTCGATGGCCAACCCACGCGCCTTAACCTGAGGATCCGCAAACATCTGAGCCAGATCATTGATAGGCCCGCACGGCACACCTGCTTGCTCCAGCTGCAGCACCCACTCAGCAGTCGTCTTGAACACCGTCGCCTGGCGGATAAGCGGAATCAACACCGCACGATTCGTCACCCGCAACTTGTTGGTCGCAAAGCGTGGATCATCCGCCCACTGCGGCTGACCTGCCACTTCAGCAAACTTGCGGAACTGCCCGTCATTACCCACGGTGAGGATGAAATCTCCATCCGCCGTAGGAAAGTCCTGATAAGGCACGATATTCGGATGAGCATTACCCAAGCGCTTCGGAGCATTGCCCGTAGTCAGGTAATTCATTGCCTGGTTGGCCAGGCAAGCCACCTGAACATCCAGCAGCGCCATATCAATATGCTGACCGCCACCGTCATGATCCCGATGCGCAAGCGCTGCAAGGATCGCCACGGTCGAATAGAGACCGGTCAAAATGTCCGTCAGCGCCACGCCGACTTTCACCGGCCCGGCGCCCTCATCCCCTTCGGGTCGCCCCGTCAGACTCATCAGACCGCCCAGGCCCTGGATCATGAAGTCATAACCCGCGCGCTTGGCGTAAGGGCCCGTCTGACCAAACCCGGTAATCGAGCAATAGATCAGATTCGGATTGATCGCCTTTAGAGACTCATAGTCCAAACCATATGCCGCCAGCCCACCGACCTTGAAGTTCTCGATCAGGATGTCCGACTTCGCCGCCAGATCACGCACCAGCTTCTGCCCTTCAGGCCGGGTGAAGTCGATGGTGACCGATTGCTTGTTGCGATTGGCCGACAAGTAATAGGCGGCCTCGCTAGTGTTCTCGCCATAAGCGTCTTTAAGGAAGGGAGGCCCCCAGGCGCGCGTGTCATCGCCATTACCCGGGCGCTCGACCTTGATCACTTCGGCGCCAAGGTCAGCAAGGATCTGCCCGGCCCAAGGCCCGGCCAGCACCCGCGATAAATCCAGTACCCGTAGATGCGAAAGCGCGCCCATGGCCGTTCTCCTATTAATAGAACGCCTGGATGCCGGTCTGCGCACGACCGAGAATCAGTGCGTGGACGTCGTGTGTACCTTCATAGGTATTCACCACTTCCAGGTTGACCAAGTGGCGAGCAACACCGAACTCATCGGAAATACCGTTACCACCCAGCATGTCGCGCGCCATGCGAGCAATGTCCAGGGACTTGCCGCAGGAGTTGCGCTTCATCATCGAAGTGATCTCGACCGCTGCAGTACCTTCATCTTTCATACGACCCAGACGCAGGCAACCTTGCAGCGCCAGGGTGATTTCAGTCTGCATGTCGGCCAGCTTCTTCTGGATCAGCTGAGTGGCGGCCAATGGGCGACCGAACTGCTTGCGATCCAGAGTGTACTGGCGAGCGGTATGCCAGCAGAACTCGGCAGCACCCAGCGCACCCCAGGAGATGCCATAGCGTGCGGAGTTGAGGCAGGTGAACGGACCTTTCAGACCGCGCACATCCGGGAAAATGTTTTCTTCAGGGACAAACACGTTGTCCATGACGATCTCGCCGGTGATGGATGCACGCAAGCCGACCTTGCCGTGAATCGCCGGAGCGCTCAGGCCTTTCCAGCCTTTCTCCAGTACGAAGCCACGGATGTCACCCGCATCGTCCTTACCCCATACGACGAACACATCGGCGATCGGGCTGTTGGTGATCCACATCTTGCTGCCGGTCAGGCTGTAGCCGCCTTCCACTTTGCGTGCACGAGTAATCATCGCGCCTGGGTCGGAGCCGTGGTCAGGTTCGGTCAGACCAAAGCAACCGATCCATTCACCCGAGGCCAGTTTCGGCAGGTACTTCTGCTTCTGGGCTTCGGTACCGAATTCATTGATCGGCACCATGACCAGCGATGACTGCACGCTCATCATCGAGCGGTAGCCGGAGTCGACGCGCTCGACTTCACGGGCGATCAGGCCGTAGCTGACGTAGTTCAGACCGCTGCCGCCATACTGTTCAGGGATGGTCGCGCCCAACAGACCTATTTCGCCCATCTCGCGGAAGATCGCCGGGTCGGTCTTTTCATGGCGGAAAGCTTCAAGAACACGCGGCGCGAGCTTCTGCTGAGCGAATTGCTCAGCGGTGTCGCGGATCATGCGTTCTTCTTCGGTGAGCTGTTGATCCAGCAGCAGGGGATCGATCCAGTTGAAGCTAGCTTTACCGCCCATGAGTGTGTCCTCTCGAATCGTGTCAAATAACGTGGGCTGATCCTAGGCCGGGTTCGGCATTACGGCAAACGAGGATTTTGCATACTGTTGTGCTAATTTCTCACTCCGAAACATCGCAAAATAGCTTTTATGCGATGTATTAGTGAGGTAGACGTACATGCGCAGGAAAATTCCCAGCACAACGGCGCTGATCAGCTTCGAAGCGGCAGCTCGCCACGAAAGTTTTACCAAGGCAGCTCAGGAGCTTTCTCTCACTCAGGGCGCCATTTGCCGACAGATCGCCAGCCTTGAGGAGTTCCTCAGCGTAGAACTGTTCCGACGCTCGCGACGCGGAGTCAAGCTGACGGAGGCCGGTCTTTCCTACAGCCGCCGGGTGGCCACCCAACTCGATGCCGTTGAACGAGACACCTTGTCAGTGATGGGCCAGCAAGGTGCCAACGTGATCGAGCTGGCGGTGGTTCCAACCTTCGGCACTCAATGGCTGCTGCCACGACTCAAGGACTTCCAGCAAAAACACCCGGAAGTGACGGTCAACCTCACCAACCGAACGCGCCCGTTCCTGTTTGCCGACACCGACTTCGATGCCGCGATCTATTTTGGCGATGCGGACTGGTCGGGTACTGAATCCCACAGGCTGATGGGCGAAAATCCGATGCCGGTGTGCAGCCCCAATCTCATGGGGAAAAAGACAACCCTGTCTCCCGGCGACATCGCCGAATTGCCCCTGTTGCAGCAGACCACCCGCCCTTATGCCTGGCGTCAGTGGTTCAACTCCCAAAACCTTAATATCCCTCGAGACATGACAGGGCCGCGCTACGAGCTATTCTCCATGCTTGCCCAAGCGGCCATGCACGATATGGGAATAGCGCTGATTCCACCGTTCCTGATTCAACGTGAACTGGCCGAGAAGCGCCTGGTCATTGCCAACGCCCAGGCGTTATCAAGCATCAAGGCGTATTACTTGATGATTCCCGAGCGAAAGGTCGAATCGGCCTCTTTAAGGGCATTTCGCGATTGGCTGGTCAATCAGGCACAGAGCTACAGCCTAGAAGGATAAAGGCCTCGCCTGATTAGCTGACCTCGTAGTCAGTAAACCAAAAGCACTACAGATATAAGTATTTGTCGCATATTCGAAGACTGTACCGACAAGCAGTACAAACGTCCCACAAGAGCCTGAAAACGTGGCCTTGAGCCTCTATTGCGGAGCAATAACGACTCATTCACCTGACCGATGCGTAAATTCTTCAATTTTTACAAGAATCCTTACAAGGCACGGCCTGCAAGGGATTGAACTGGGTAGTTGCGACATTCGGTCACGGGGTGACTTGTAGTTAATTTTCCGTCACCCGTCATAAACCCTTGAAGGGCACTAAGTTCGCCTGCAAAATGCCGCGCCCCGCCCTGATTTGGCGGGATCGTGCTGATCGGCCGCCCCAGCCGCACCATCCGAAGTGCCTGGGTTTACTCAATAAGATCACGCAGGAGATTTGACGTGCACATTGGTGTTCCTCTCGAAACCCAGACCGGTGAAACACGGGTTGCTGCAACCCCGGAAACCATCAAGAAGCTGATCGGCCAGGGGCATAAGGTCACTGTGCAAAGCGGCGCCGGCATTAACGCCAGCGTTGTCGACAGTGCCTATGAAGCGGCAGGCGCAATTATTGGCAGCGCCAACGATGCGTTGGGTGCCGAGCTGATTCTCAAGGTGGTCGCCCCCAGCGACAGCGAACTGACGCTGATTAAAAGCGGCACCGTTGTGGTGGGCATGCTCAACCCGTTCAGCAATGAAACCATTGCCAAGCTGGCTGAGTGCGGCATTACCGCTTTCGCATTGGAGGCCGCGCCGCGCACCTCCCGCGCTCAGAGCCTGGATGTGCTGTCTTCTCAAGCCAACATCGCCGGTTATAAAGCCGTGTTGCTGGCCGCTCACCACTATCCACGCTTCATGCCGATGCTGATGACCGCTGCAGGTACCGTGAAAGCCGCGCGGGTGCTGATTCTCGGCGCAGGCGTAGCCGGTTTGCAGGCGATCGCTACGGCGAAACGTCTGGGTGCAGTGATCGAAGCGTCTGACGTACGTCCTGCGGTAAAAGAGCAGATCGAATCCCTCGGCGCCAAGTTCGTTGACGTGCCTTACGAGACCGATGAAGAGCGCGAATGCGCCGTCGGTGTCGGCGGTTACGCGCGCCCGATGCCCGCCAGCTGGATGCAACGTCAGGCCCTGGCCGTGCACGAACGCGCCAAGCAGGCTGACATCGTGATCACCACCGCACTGATCCCGGGCCGCAAGGCACCGACGTTGTTGAGTGCGGAAACCGTGGCGCAGATGAAGCCGGGCTCGGTGGTCATCGACCTCGCGGCAGCCCAGGGCGGCAACTGCCCGCTGACCGTGGCCGATCAGGTCGTCGTCGAGAATGGCGTGATCATTTGCGGCCCGACCAACCTGGCCGGCGCCGTCGCGGCAGACGCTTCGGCACTGTACGCGCGCAACCTGCTGGACTTCCTGAAGCTGGTCTTCAACAAAGAAGGCCAGTTCGAGATCAACCTCGAAGACGACATTGTCGCCGCGTGCCTGATGTGCCGCGACGGCCAAGTCATCCGCAAAAACGCCTAAGCAGGGATTCAGACGATGGAAGAGCTTATCTCCCCCGGTATCTACAACCTGATCATCTTCGTGCTGGCGATTTATGTCGGTTATCACGTGGTCTGGAACGTTACACCTGCACTGCACACGCCTTTGATGGCGGTGACCAACGCCATTTCGGCGATCGTGATCGTCGGCGCCATGCTGGCGGCGGCGTTGACCGTCACACCTCTGGGCAAGACCATGGGCACCCTGGCCGTGGCGCTGGCGGCGGTGAACGTATTTGGTGGCTTCCTGGTGACCCGGCGCATGCTGGAAATGTTCAAGAAAAAAGCCCCAAAAGCCGTAAAAGAAGAGGCGCCTAAGTAATGAGCATGAATCTTGTCACGACGCTCTACTTGATCGCGTCGATCTGCTTCATCCAGGCCCTCAAAGGCCTGTCGCACCCGACTACGTCGCGGCGCGGCAACCTGTTCGGCATGCTTGGCATGGCGCTGGCCATCCTGACCACCGTGGGCCTCATCTATAAGCTCGGCGCAGAGCTGGCCACCGCCGGGATCGGCTACGTCATTGTCGGCCTGCTGGTCGGCGGTACCGCCGGGTCGATCATGGCCAAGCGCGTTGAAATGACCAAGATGCCGGAACTGGTCGCCTTCATGCACAGCATGATCGGTCTGGCCGCAGTCTTCATCGCCATTGCGGCGGTGGTCGAGCCGCAGTCTCTGGGCATCGTCAAACAGCTAGGTGATTCGATTCCGGCCGGTAACCGCATGGAGCTGTTCCTTGGCGCAGCGATTGGTGCCATCACCTTCTCCGGTTCGGTAATTGCCTTCGGCAAGCTGTCGGGCAAGTACAAGTTCCGTCTGTTCCAGGGCGCACCGGTACAGTTCAGCGGTCAACACAAGTTGAACCTGGTGTTGGGCCTGGCGACGCTCGGCCTGGGCATCACTTTCATGCTGACCGGCAACCTCGGCGCCTTCGCCCTGATGCTGGCCCTGGCCTTCGTGATGGGCGTGCTGATCATCATCCCGATTGGCGGCGCGGACATGCCGGTGGTGGTGTCGATGCTCAACAGCTACTCCGGCTGGGCAGCGGCGGGCATCGGCTTCTCGCTGAACAACTCGATGCTGATCATCGCCGGTTCGCTGGTGGGTTCGTCCGGTGCGATCCTCTCGTACATCATGTGCAAAGCGATGAATCGTTCTTTCTTCAACGTACTGCTCGGCGGTTTCGGCGGTGCAACGGAAACCGCAGGCCCCGCTGGCGCCAAGGAAGCTCGTCCGGTGAAGTCCGGCTCGTCCGATGACGCCGCGTTCCTGCTGACCAATGCCGACACCGTGATCATCGTGCCGGGCTATGGCTTGGCGGTGGCACGTGCCCAGCACTCGCTGATGGAACTGGCGGAGAAGTTGACTCACCGTGGTGTCACTGTGAAGTTTGCGATCCACCCGGTCGCCGGGCGGATGCCAGGGCACATGAACGTCCTGCTGGCCGAGGCCGAAGTACCTTACGAGCAAGTGTTCGAGATGGAAGACATCAACTCCGAGTTCGGTCAGACCGACGTGGTGCTGGTGTTGGGCGCCAACGATGTGGTCAACCCGGCGGCGAAGAACGATCCGAAATCGCCGATTGCCGGCATGCCGATCCTCGAGGCCTACAAAGCCAAGACCGTCATCGTCAACAAGCGCTCGATGGCCAGCGGCTATGCCGGCCTGGACAACGAGCTGTTCTACCTCGACAAAACCATGATGGTCTTCGGCGACGCCAAGAAAGTCATCGAAGACATGGTCAAAGCCGTCGAGTAAAACCTGCTCCAGCGCAATACCCAAAACCTCAGCCTTTAGTAGGCTGGGGTTTTTTATTGCCCGCTAAAAACCGACCAAAGGCTCTAAATCGGGGCTCTGCATTCGACCATGGTAGCGGGAGGAATTTTTTTGAAGTCACTAGACTGCACACCTTGCTTTCGTTGCCCGAGATGACAATCCATGTACCGTGATCGTATTCGCTTGCCTTCGTTGTTGGATAAAGTGATGAGCGCTGCTGACGCCGCCGCTCTGATTGAGGACGGCATGACCGTCGGCATGAGTGGCTTCACTCGCGCCGGCGAAGCCAAAGCCGTGCCCCACGCATTGGCCGAGCGCGCCAAAATCACCCCGCTGAAAATCACGCTGATGACCGGCGCCAGCCTGGGCAATGACCTCGATAAACAGCTCACCGAAGCCGGCGTATTGTCACGACGCATGCCCTTCCAGGTCGACAGCACCCTGCGCAAAGCCATTAACGCCGGCGAAGTGATGTTCATTGACCAGCATCTGTCGGAAACCGTGGAGTCGCTGCGCAATCAGCAACTCAAGCTGCCGGACATCGCGGTGATTGAAGCCGTGGCGATCACCGAGCAGGGCCATATCGTGCCGACCACGTCGGTGGGTAACTCGGCCAGCTTCGCGATTTTCGCCAAACAGGTGATCGTCGAGATCAACCTGGCGCACAACCCCAATCTCGAAGGCCTGCACGACATCTATATCCCGACCTATCGGCCGACCCGCACGCCGATCCCGCTGGTAAAGGTTGACGATCGCATTGGCAGCACTGCCATCCCGATTCCGCCGGAAAAGATCGTCGCTATCGTGATCACCAATCAGTCCGACTCGCCATCCACCGTACTGCCGCCGGACGTTGATACCCAGGCCATTGCCGACCACCTGATCGACTTCTTCAAGCAGGAAGTGGCTGCCGGGCGCATGACCAACAAGCTCGGCCCGCTGCAAGCCGGGATTGGCAACATCGCCAACTCGGTGATGTGCGGCCTGATCGACTCGCCGTTCGAAGACCTGACGATGTACTCCGAAGTGCTTCAGGACTCGACCTTCGACCTGATCGACGCCGGCAAGCTGAGTTTTGCTTCGGGCAGTTCGATCACCTTGTCGAGCCGTCGCAATACCGATGTTTTCGGCAACCTTGAGCGCTACAAGGACAAACTGGTCCTGCGCCCGCAAGAAATCTCCAACCACCCGGAAGTGGTGCGCCGGCTCGGCATCATCGGCATCAACACGGCGCTTGAGTTCGACTTGTACGGCAACGTCAACTCCACCCACATCTGCGGCACGCGGATGATGAACGGCATCGGCGGCTCGGGCGACTTTGCGCGCAATGCGCATTTGGCGATCTTCGTAACCAAATCGATCGCCAAGAGCGGCGCGATTTCCAGCGTGGTGCCGATGGTCAGCCACGTCGATCACACTGAACATGACGTCGACATCCTTGTCACCGAGATCGGTCTGGCGGACTTGCGTGGCCTGGCGCCGCGAGAACGCGCTCGAGTCATCATCGACAACTGCGTGCACCCGGACTATCGCCAAGCCCTGGATGACTACTTCACAGCCGCGTGTGAACTCGGCGGACATACGCCGCATATCCTGCGTGATGCCCTGGACTGGCACATAAACCTGGAAGAAACCGGGCGGATGCTCGCGGTGTAATTGGTACAGATAGCAGCTGACGCAAACACAGTTTCGTCAGCTCGCTGTTGCCAGACTAAATTCTGAATAAAACTGTACTGCTGTACCGGTCTTTTCCTACCGTAATTGCCTACCTTTTCGAGTCAATCAGCCAAAAATGCACCATGTCAGTGCAGATAGGTACAGTTGCCTCAATTTTGACCAGTACACCACCCTTTAACAGTTAACTGGTCCCTCACAATACAGGTGAACTGTATCTAGAGAGACTGGCCAAACGAGAGGATCATTGGCATCAGTTAAACCACTACCTAATCCCGCCATAAGCGGAAGGATGTCAACCATGGAACGTACACTCAGTTCCGAGCTGTTTTTCGAAGACAACGCTGTAAAAACCCAGGCCTCCACGCCTCTTCGCGTTCTCGCCAACCTGATGCTGTGGCAGCGCCGCATCTCCAGCCGCCATCAACTGGCTCGTCTGGATTCGCGTCTGCTGGCTGACGCAGGGATTAGCGAAGCACAACGCTACGAAGAGCTGAGCAAGCCGTTCTGGCGCTAAGTTAGCGTCGCTGGCTCTGACCCACCGGGTCCACCGCCAGCACTCCAAATTGAAAAAACAAAGCCCGTCGTGGGAAACCACGACGGGCTTTGTCGTTTTGGACCCTCGACATGGGTCATACAGAATAGATACCGCTTTATAGGTACAGTTTTACTATTTAAACAACTGAACCAGTACAATTTAAGCGCAGTGTGTCTGTTGCGGAAGAGAGGACGGGATCACCATGAAATCCCGAACTGCCCGCTAAAGGACTGCGCCATGAATCGCTTACTGGATGTTTCCGTTTCCACGCCTCAATCAACGCCTCGCTCCCACTGGGTTCGTAGATTGCTCAGGGGCCTCGCCAACAGCCTGGAAAGGGCACGAACCCGGCGTTTATTGGGCCAACTTGATGACCGGCAACTCTCAGACCTGAACATCAGCCAGGCGGATCGTCTCAACGAATTGGATAAACCGTTCTGGCGTTAGCTTCCTGCTTGAACAGACGGGACTGTGCGAACCGATACTCATAGGCCTAATATCCAGATTGAACGTGGCGAACGCTGCATGATTGGCGTCTGATTCAACAGACACTGCGCCATCTCTCAATCGGTTTTCCCAAAGGAGTTTCACCATGTCCCGTCTTCGTCTGCTCAGCGCTGCAGCCTTGCTTGCCGTGGCCGCCAATTCCCACGCCACCAGCTTTATCGTGACCACCGATGCCGTCGTCGGCGCGCTCAAGGCCACGTCCGATGCGACCTCCGATGTCACTTCTTCCTTTCGCGATGACAAAATCGTGCGCGCCGCCCGTGACGACGCCGCCAGCTTCGTGGCCAGCGAAGGCGCCATTCGTGGCGTGAAACTGGAAAGCGCACTCGACCATATTCGCCACCAGGCACCTCAGCTGAACGCGACTGATGCACAACTGGCGCAAGCCATACTAACGATCTAAGCGACATCACTGACGTGGGACACGCCCGCCGTGTCCCAATGTTTCGGCGCTGGCTCTAGATCGGGCGTTGCGCTAGCCTTGCGACTCGCCTTCAACTATCGAGTCTCATGCGTTTTCTTTCAAATCTGTTGATCTCTCCGCTTTTCGTGGCAGCCTGCTGGGTGGGCTCGGTCCATGCCTATGACGCCTTCAATCTGTCTACACAAGGCATCGTGGCTACCGGCTACGCCACAAGCATGGTGACCTCCGCACCCTTCGACCGTAAGCTGCTAGTCGCGGCACACGATGACGCTGCGGCGTTCATCGGCAGCGACGGCCAACTGCGAGGAGCACAACTGGAGTCTGCCCTGATTTATCTGCGCCGGACCCAGCCAAAACTTCGTGCCAGCGACCTTGAACTGGCGCAGGCAATTCTCGTCCAATAGTTATCCTTGTTCTTGCGGAGTCGTTCCATGCGTAGCCCCCTGATTGTTGCCGCCCTTGGCCTGCTGTTATTGGCCGATGTGACTCAGGCGCACACCCTGGTTGCCACCAGTAACATCCTCATCAACGCCACCCGCCGCACCCTTGATTTCACTTCCGATACCACGACGTCCATCCGTGACTCGAAGATCGTTCGTGAAGCCCACGACGATGCGGCCAGTTTCGTCGCCAGCGATGGCGAGATTCGTGGCGCGCACCTGGAAGCGGCCTTCAACACGTTGCGCACCCGCGTACCGGAAGCCCGCGACGCCAGTGATCAGGTTCTCGCCGAAGCCATCCTCGCACTGTGAGGTCGCCAGGCGCCTGGTTGTTGGCCGGGGTCATGTTGCTGCTCGGCAACACGGCCCAGGCTGACTTGCAATTAAGGCTTAAAACCGAAGGCCTCAGCCCCGCTCAACAGCAGGCCAGTCAGGCGTTGCTCGATGAAGCCATGCAGGCGCTGCCGCCGCGGTTCATCGAGCAGCTCGACCGACGCATCGACGTCGGCTGGACCGCTGACATGCCGAGCAACGCTTACGGCCAGGCGTCGCTGGTGTCCGAGCTCGATCTGAACCGCAACCTGCTTGCCAGCCTCACTGACGGCAGCGCCGCGACCAAAAAGACTTATCGTCCCCATGGCACCGTACGCCGCGAAATGCTGGCCACGGTGTTGCACGAACTCACCCACATCTATGACCGCTCGCGCCTGTGGCCAAACGCGGAGCGCACGCTGATTCAGCGCTGCACCCGGCGCAACAGCAGCTCAGGGTTGATTGGCATTCCCGATCAATGCCGCGGCCAGTCCGACCGACGCTTTACGCTCAGTGACGACCCGCACCTGCTCGACCTCGCCGGCTGGCCACAGTATGTCGGCCGTCGTGGCGAACGCGAACAGTACAACCGGCAAATTGCCCGCAGCCCGGACATTTACGAGACGAGCAGCCCCAAGGAGTTCGTCGCGGTCAACATGGAATATTTCCTTCTCGACCCGGCCTACGCCTGTCGCCGTCCTGCGTTGTACCGCTACTACAAAGAACATTTCGGCTGGGCGCCCGCCGCTAAAGACACCTGCGGCAAAACCTTCTCCTTCCTCAACGCCGGCAACGACTTCGCCAAAACACCTCTGGGCCAGGTCGATCCGGAACGGGTCTACGCCGTCGACTATCTGCTGGCGGAAGCCAACCAGAACTGGGTCAGCCGCTGGGGTCACAGCATGTTGCGGCTGGTGATCTGCGCACCCGGTCGCCCCCGTGGGCCGGATTGTCGACTGGATCTGGATCAACATCTGGTGTTGTCCTACCGCGCCTTCGTCGGTGACGTGCAACTGTCGAGCTGGGACGGATTGGTGGGCAAATACCCGTCGCGCCTGTTTGTCCTGCCGCTGGCGCAGGTGATCGACGAATACACCAAGACCGAACTGCGCAGTCTGGCTTCGGTGCCGCTGAACCTGTCGCGTAGCGAGATCGACGACGTGGTGGAACACGCCGCCGAAATGCACTGGAGTTACGACGGCAACTACTTCTTCCTATCCAATAACTGTGCTGTAGAGGGCCTGAAGTTACTGCGTAGCAGTACCAACAATACAAAACTGGTCGGGTTGGACAGCATCATGCCCAACGGTTTGCTGGAAGTGCTCAAGGGCCGCGGGCTGGCGGACACCAGCGTGCTGGACGATCCCCGCGAAGCGCTGCGCCTGGGCTACCGATTCGACTCCTTCCGTGATCGTTATCAAGCGATGTTCGAAGTGCTGAAGAAGCACTTGCCGATAAAGCAGGAAAAGGTCGAAGACTGGCTCTCATTAAAAGCTGAAGAGCGCCGACAATGGATCGACCAAGCCGATTTGCGCACCAGCGCAGCATTGCTGTTATTGGAGCAGGCAGCCTTCCGCCAACAATTGGTGCTGGCTCAGGACGAAGTAAAGCAGCGCTATCTGGGCGCTCGGGAACTGAAGAACGGCGGCATGGACAAGGCCAACGCGACTTTGCAGCAAATTCTTGCCAACAGCGGCTTCCTCAGCCGTCCGGCGGAGTTGCTCGGCACCGGCGGTTATGGATTACCGCAGCCAAGTGAGTGGCAACGGCTGGAGTCGGAAAGCAGCCTGCGGCAGAAGCAGCTTCAGGCTCTCACAGGCGATCTGGACAAAGAGGTGAGAGCACTGCTCGAACCGAGCCGTGCAGCCGAGATGGCCGCCAATGAAGCCAACCTGAAGCAGGTTGGCGAGCATCTGAGGAAGTTGCACAAGGCTGCGGGCGGGTTGGAGTTGCCGTAACCAACAGGCTTCGCGGCTAATCCGCGAAGCCTTCAACACCTACCTGCTATTCAAAGCACCCCTTCGAGAATTTCATAAACGATCCCGGTTCCTACGGCGATCAGCTCAATGTCGTCGCGCTGATCAGCACTCGCATTCAGCAACGGGGTGGCACTGAGCATCAACACACCCAGGCTGGCCATCAGACGTTTCGGCATTTTCATTGGGTCTTTCCTCACCGCACATACAGCAAAAAGGGCTTCAGAACGTAGTCCTGAAGCCCTCGGTCTTGCTGTTTAGTCTGTACCGCGAGGCTCTAATTCCTCTGTATCAGGAACTTTACCTTCAGCTGACGCGGGCTTTACGCACGCCTTCGGCCAGCGCCGAGCAAAGGCTCAACACGCCATCAACTGCCTGATCCGGCGTTGACGCATTGGCGATGTGATCGATCAACGCCGAACCCACCACCACGCCATCAGCCAGACGCGCGATGGACGCCGCTTGCTCCGGTGTACGAATACCGAAACCGATGCTGATCGGCAGATCGGTATGGCGACGAAGACGCGCAACGGCTTCTTCAACATGCTCCAGCGTCGCCGCGCCCGCACCGGTCACACCGGCAACAGACACGTAATAGACGAAGCCGGAGCTGCCGTTCAGGACGGTCGGCAGACGTACATCATCAGTCGTCGGGGTGGTCAGACGGATGAAGTCCAGACCGGCAGCCTGGGCCGGATCGCACAGTTCGCCGTTATGCTCCGGCGGCAGATCGACCACGATCAGACCATCAACGCCGGCCTCTTTGGCGTCGGCGATGAAGCGCGGCACGCCATACATGTGAATCGGGTTGAAGTAACCCATCAGCACCAGCGGCGTCTCGGTATTGCCCTCACGGAACTCGCGAACCATTTGCAGGGTTTTCGCCAGGTTCTGTTTGGCGCCGAGGGCGCGGATGTTGGCCAACTGGATTGCCGGGCCATCGGCCATCGGATCGGTGAAGGGCATGCCCAACTCGATCACGTCGGCACCGGCGCCAGGCAGGCCTTTGAGGATCGCCAGAGAGGTGTCATAGCTCGGGTCGCCAGCGGTCACGAAGGTCACCAGGGCGGCACGATTCTGTTCCTTGAGTTCGGCAAAACGCGTTTGCAGGCGGCTCATCAGTGTTTCTCCTGCTTGGACTGCTCTTGTTGAGAGTTTTCCATGTGGTGCATCACGGTTTGCATGTCTTTGTCGCCACGACCGGACAGGTTGACCACCATCAGGTGATCCTTCGGCAGGTTCGGTGCGCGCTTGAACACTTCGGCCAAGGCATGGGCGCTTTCCAGTGCAGGAATAATCCCTTCCAGACGGCAGCATTTGTGGAATGCATCGAGGGCTTCGTCGTCGGTTACCGAGGTGTACTGGACGCGGCCGATGTCATGCAACCAGGCGTGTTCCGGGCCAATGCCTGGATAGTCGAGGCCGGCAGAGATCGAGTGAGCGTCGATGATCTGACCATCGTCGTCCTGCAGCAGGAAGGTACGGTTGCCGTGCAGTACGCCCGGTACACCGCCGTTCAGGCTGGCCGCGTGCTTGCCGGTTTCGATGCCGTAGCCGGCCGCTTCAACGCCGATGATCTCGACGCTTTTGTCGTCGAGGAACGGGTGAAACAGGCCCATGGCGTTGGAGCCGCCACCGATGCACGCCACCAGGCTGTCCGGCAGACGACCTTCCTGGTCCTGCAGTTGCGTACGGGTTTCTTTGCCGATAACGGCCTGGAAGTCGCGAACCATCGCTGGATAAGGGTGCGGACCGGCCACAGTGCCGATCAGGTAGAAGGTGCTGTCGACGTTGGTCACCCAGTCACGCAGGGCTTCGTTCATCGCATCTTTCAGGGTGCCGGTACCGGCCACGACCGGGATCACTTCGGCGCCCAGCAGCTTCATGCGAAATACGTTGGCCTGCTGACGTTCGATGTCAGTGGTGCCCATGTAAATCACGCAATCGAGGCCAAAACGCGCAGCCACGGTGGCGGTCGCCACGCCGTGCATGCCAGCACCGGTCTCGGCGATGATGCGTTTCTTGCCCATGCGCCGCGCCAGCAGGATCTGGCCGATGCAGTTGTTGATCTTGTGCGCGCCGGTGTGGTTCAGCTCTTCGCGCTTGAGGTAAATCTTCGCGCCGCCGCAGAATTCTGTCAGACGTTCGGCAAAGTACAGTGGGCTTGGGCGACCCACGTAGTCGCGCTGGAAGTAGGCCAATTCTTCTTTGAATGCAGGATCATCCTTGGCCAATTCGTATTCACGGGCCAGATCGAGGATCAACGGCATCAGGGTTTCGGCGACGTAACGGCCGCCGAACGCGCCAAACAGGCCGTTGGCGTCGGGGCCGTTGCGCAGATTAGTCTGGGTCATGGGTCGCTCCAGTTGAATGCGTGGGATGATGCTTTTGAAGAGAGAGTGGGCTTCACTCTACCCCTGACGCCTCAGGCTGAAAACCGATAAGATCGCTGCAACCTGTCAGGAAAACTCACAGATCTCATGAGCCATGACCTTCCCCCGCTGAACGCCCTTCGGGCCTTCGAAGCCACTGCACGCCTGAACAGCGTCAGCAAGGCCGCCGAACAGCTGCACGTCACCCATGGTGCGGTCAGCCGGCAACTCAAGGTGCTTGAAGAACACTTGGGCGTGAGCCTGTTCATCAAGGATGGTCGCGGCCTTAAACTCACAGATGCCGGCATTCGTTTGCGCGATGCCAGCGGCGAGGCGTTCGAGCGTTTACGGACTGTGTGTGCAGAGCTGACCCAAAGCACCGCCGATGCACCGTTCGTACTGGGTTGCTCGGGTAGCTTGTTGGCACGCTGGTTTATTCCCAGGTTGGGACGATTGAATACCGACCTGCCGGACCTGCGCCTGCACCTGTCGGCTGGCGAGGGTGATCTCGATCCACGTCGCCCGGGGCTGGACGCTTTGCTGGTGTTTGCCGAGCCACCGTGGCCAGCGGACATGCAGGTCTATGAGTTGGCGAGCGAACGGATCGGCCCGGTCATGAGCCCGCGATTCGCGGGCTACGAACGACTGCAAAATGCACCGCCCGCAGCGCTGCTGAGCGAGCCAGTGCTGCACACCACCTCACGCCCTCAGGCCTGGCCTAGTTGGGCGCAGCAAAGTGACCTCGACGCCAAAGCATTGAAGTACGGACAGGGTTTCGAGCATTTGTATTATTTGCTGGAGGCAGCAGTGGCCGGCCTGGGTGTGGCGATTGCGCCCGAGCCGCTGGTGGCCGAGGACTTGAAGGCCGGGCGCCTGGTTGCCCCATGGGGCTTCAGTGAAACCCCGGCGCAACTGGCGTTGTGGCTACCCAAGCGCGCCGCGGACGGGCGCGCTCGGCAACTGGCGCAGTGGCTCAAAAACGAGCTGCGCCAGACAGATTAGTCACCACGTTTGAACAGCAGATAAGCCGCGAGCAGACCCAATGCACCGACAGCCACACCCGCTGTCGTCCAAGGGTGTTCCTGGGCGTAGTCGCGCGTGGCAATCCCGGTTTCACGGGTTTTGACTTTGACGTCTTCGTACGCATCGCTGAGCAGATGGCGCGAATGCTTCAGCGCGTTCTCGGCGCTGCTTTTCAAGGCTTTAAGGGTTTTACGCGACTCGTCCGAGGCGTCGTCCTTCAGGTTTTCCAAAGACTTCAGCAGACTCTCGATCTCGGCTTCCATGCTTTGCAATGAGGCTTTACGTAAAGAGGTGTTGGCCATGGTGGCTCTCCTGCATTGATTGAGTTGCGTGTGTTGGTTGGGACTTCAGGGGTTCGAGAAAGTGCAGTAAATCTGAACTTCCACTTCGGATTGACCGACAGAAGTAATACGAAAAATCACTGCTAGTCTGTATTTCACACCCTGAGGAGAACGCCATGACTGACCATCACACCTACAAGAAAGTCGAACTCGTCGGCTCGTCCACCAGCAGCATTGAAGACGCCATCAACAACGCACTGGCCGAGGCCAGCAAAAGCCTCAAATATATGGAATGGTTTGAAGTGACCGAAACCCGCGGGCACATCAAGGACGGTAAGGCAGCGCACTTTCAGGTGACGCTCAAAGTCGGGTTCCGGATTGCCAGTAGCTGAGTTTGAGCTAGTCTTCTGAGCCTGCGCGCTGGCCGAGCGCCATAGGGAATGGCAAAGCGCTACATATTTACATCCGGCTGATTGCTGGGTGCCCCTATTGACCCGACCAGGGAATGCGACCGATGAAGAATTTTATTTTGGCGGTAGGATTGTTGAGTCTTGCGGGAACAGCCCTGGCTCAGGGCAAGTCGTGTGAAGAGCTAAAAGCCGAAATCGCCGCGAAACTGGATGCCAAGGGCATTGCTGGTTATACACTTGAAATCGTTGATAAAGGCACCGCTGCTGGCGGGAAAGTCGTCGGCACTTGTGAAAAAGGCTCCAAGGTAATCGTCTATACGAAGTAGGCTGATTACTGCGCATATGAAAAAGCCGACGCAATGACGTCGGCTTTTTTGCGCTCGCTATTTGAGCGTCAGCCCTTCATGACCTGGGCCAGCAGCTCATAAGAGTGCACGCGATCGGCATGTTCATACAGGTCGCAGGTAAAAATCAGCTCGTCCGCCTGGGTCTGCTCGATCAGCACTTCCAGTTTGGCGCGGATTTTCTGCGGACTGCCAACCATCGCCAGACCAAGGAAATCGCCGACCGCCTCTTTCTCATGAGGCAGCCACAGGCCGTCCATGGTTTTTACCGGAGGACGTTGCACCAGGCTCTGGCCACGCATCAACGCAAGGATGCGCTGATAGACCGAGGTCGCCAGATAATCGGCCTGCTCGTCGGTGTCTGCAGCCACCAACGGCACACCGAGCATCACGTAAGGCTTATCCAATATTGCTGAAGGCTTGAAGTGGTTGCGATAGACGCGAATGGCCTCATGCATGAAGCGCGGTGCGAAATGTGAGGCGAAGGCGTAGGGCAAACCGCGTTCACCCGCCAGTTGTGCACTGAACAAACTGGAGCCCAGCAGCCAGACGGGGACATTGGTGCCGGTGCCTGGCATTGCGATGATCCGCTGGTCCGGAGTACGTGGGCCGAGGTAACGCATCAGTTCGGCAACATCTTCCGGGAAATCGTCGGCGCTGCCAGAGCGTTCACGACGCAAAGCGCGGGCGGTCATCTGGTCGGAACCGGGTGCACGGCCCAGGCCCAGGTCGATCCGGCCCGGGTACAGACTTTCGAGCGTGCCGAACTGCTCGGCGATCACCAGCGGCGCGTGGTTTGGCAGCATCACACCGCCCGAGCCAACACGAATGGTCGAGGTGCCGCCCGCCAGGTAGCCAAGCAGTACCGAAGTCGCCGAACTGGCAATGCCGTCCATGTTGTGGTGTTCGGCAACCCAGAAACGGTTGTAGCCGAATTTTTCGACGTGCTGCGCCAGGTCCAGGGAATTGCGCAGCGACTGGGCCGCGCTGCCGTTCTCCCGCACGGGCACCAGATCGAGGGTCGAGAACTTGATATCGGACAGTCGTTTCATAAGCCTGCTTCTCCAATTGAGGGCGCAGGTTTTTTCTTACAAACGAAAACCTGCCGAATCTATAAGCGTGATTCATGCAATGAGGGCATATACCCGAGTTTCAATGGCAGAGCCAAAATTCCTACGAAATAAGAGGACCGATCAGATCAGGTGAACTTTGCATCACGGTCTATCCTCAGAACCCTAGCAACCGAAAACCACAAAGGCGCGACGCTTCGTGCCGGATCTTGAGGAGGCAGACATGGCTATTACGAAGAAAGCATCGGCTCACTGGGAAGGTGACCTGAAAACCGGTATCGGCTCGATTTCCACGGAAACCGGTGTCCTCAGAGAAGCGCCCTACGGCTTCAAGGCACGTTTCGAAGGCGGCAAGGGCACCAATCCGGAAGAGCTGATCGGAGCAGCGCACGCGGGCTGCTTCTCCATGGCGTTTTCGATGATTCTCGGCGATGCCGGTCTCAAGGCTGACAGCATCGATACCAATGCCGAAGTCACCCTGGACCAGGTGGACGGCGGATTCGCGATCACGGCAGTGAAATTGATCCTCAAAGCGAAGATTCCTGGGGCGACTCAGGCTCAATTTGAGGAATTGAGCAATAAAGCCAAAGAAGGCTGCCCGGTATCCAAAGTGCTGAATGCGAAAATCAGTCTGGATGCGACGCTGGTCAGCTAAATTCCCGTTGACGCGAAAAGATCGCAGCCTTCGGCAGCGCCTACATGGGATTGCAATACACCTGTAGGAGCTGCCGAAGGCTGCGATCTTTTTTGTACGGAAACAAAACCTGGTTAGCGAGATTGTGGTCGAATAAATGACAGCAGCTAAAACGCATCATCGTGCGCGCTGCCTCAAAGGAGCTTCAACCATGAAACGTTTTGCCTTGGCAATTATCTGTTGCGCGCTGGCCACATCGGCCCTGGCGGCACCGAAATCCTGTGAAGAACTCAAGGCCGAGATTGAAGCCAAGATCCAGGCCAATAACGTCTCGTCCTACACGCTGGAAATCGTCACCAACGACGAAGTACACGATCAGAATATGGTCGTTGGCTCGTGCGAAGGCGGCACGAAGAAAATCATCTACCAGAAGAACGACCGCTGATTCACCTCACAGGAGGCAATAGGACTCTCGATCTTCAGCGACAATCTCCCGCTTGGCGTTGTACAACCGGGCGCCGGGAGTAAACGCTATCGACTGGCCTACCAGCACATAACGTTGGCCGGCTTCGAAATGATCGTAGTTGATGGTCAGGTAGCACAAGCGTTCCGAGGGGCCGTTCATCATGCTCAGGCCCCCACCACCGGGCACTTCAAAGTCGAATCGAACGATCAGCTCATGGCTACCGGGGGTGACCTGGAAAAAACGCCCGTCACGCAATCGCTGATTGTCCAGTCGTTCGGCCATCAGCAATTTATCGTTGGGGAATGGCGTAGAAAACTCGACCCACGCCATCTGCGGATTAACCGCTGGCAACGGACTCTGACAGCCAGCAACGATGCTTGCAGCAAGTAACAGCGTTAACCTGCGCATGATGATCTTTCTCAAGGACTAGTCCTTTAGAATAACGCCGATCAGATGCGTTGGCAGCCTGCCGGTACACCCTGGCCAATCACTTTTCGCTGCTGATCATAGAGCTTTGCCCACGGCCGAAAACCGATATTTCCTGCTTTCAGCTGATACCGCTCGCCGGCATTGAAGTCGTTGAATTTCACGTTTAGCTGACAGTCTCGCCACAGTGGTTCGGCGTCGGGTCCGATGTTGCTTGGCGCGACCGGGAATTGGTAACGAACCGTCAGTTCATGGCTACCCGGCTGAACCTCGAAATAGCGCTTGTCGGTGGCGGCCTCGTCATCGACTTCCAGCGCTTGCAGCGCGGTGTCTTCCTGCTTCGACTCCAGATCGATCCACGCTTGAGCCGGATCATGGCGGGGTAATCCGAATCCAGCACAACCTGCCAGCATCAACAGGCTTCCTGTCAGCATCAACATGCGCATAGCGGAGCTCCAGTCAGGCGGGATAGTCTTGCGGGCAGACTCTCCAGGGATGATTCATTTTGATCAGGCCGCTTCCAAGCCTTGGGTTACTTGATCGCGTTTTACGCATTTTGTTTCCGGGTGTGTTGTTTTTGTTTCTCAACGGTTGCGCCGGCGTCAGCTATTACGGCCAATTGGCCAGTGGTCAGCTGCAATTGCTGCGGGCGCGGGAGCCGGTTTCCAGAGTGATTGCCGATCCGGGTCGCGATCCGCTATTGCGTGCGCACCTGACTCAATCGCAAAAGGCCCGCACCTTCGCCAGCCAACAGCTGCAGCTGCCGGATAACCAGAGTTACCGTTTGTACGCCGACATTGGCCGGCCGTTCGTAGTCTGGAACGTGTTTGCCACGCCGGAATTTTCCCTGACACCGCAGAACCATTGCTTTCCGATCGCCGGCTGCGTCGCCTATCGCGGTTATTACAGTCAGAGCGCGGCCCGCGGTGAAGCGGCGTTGCAACGTTTGCAAGGTATGGACGTGTCGATCGGCGGCGTCGAGGCTTATTCGACGCTCGGCTGGTTCAACGATCCGATTATCAGTTCGATGATGGCCTGGGGTGACGAACGATTGGCCACGCTGATCTTCCATGAACTGGCGCATCAACGTTTTTATGTGAAGGACGACACCGAGTTCAATGAGTCTTTCGCCACCTTCGTCGAACAGGAAGGCACCCGCCAATGGCGTGCATTCCGCAGCTTGCCACCGGACAGCGGCGCGCAGTTGCAGCAACGGGACCAGTTCATTCAATTGGTTCTGGATACCCGCACGCGACTTGAACGGCTGTACACCCTGCCCCTGCCCGTCGACCAGATGCGCCAGCGCAAAGCCGACGAGTTCGAACGATTGCGGGGTGAATACCGGCAGCTGCGCGACAGCCAATGGGCTGGGGACAAACGCTATGACGCGTGGATCAATGCGCCGATGAACAATGCCCGG
Source organism: Pseudomonas sp. LjRoot277 (assembly GCF_964253845.1). Taxonomy (NCBI): domain Bacteria; kingdom Pseudomonadati; phylum Pseudomonadota; class Gammaproteobacteria; order Pseudomonadales; family Pseudomonadaceae; genus Pseudomonas; species Pseudomonas sp. LjRoot277. The sequence goes on from NZ_CAXURI020000001.1 coordinate 26,867, forward strand.
CTGTTGCCATTTGGGCTGTACGACCAATGGGTGCCGGCGTTTGCAGCGTTGTTCAAACAGGTGGGTGGGGATTGGGTGAAGTTTTATGCGGCAGTCGAGCAGCTTGGCGCGTTGTCGGTTGCAGAACGAAAAGCCACGCTGAGGAAGCTGACAGACAAATAATGTTGTGGCGAGGGAGCTTGCTCCCGTTCGGCGGCGACGCCATGTGGTACCTGCCGATTTTGGGGCCGCTCCGCGACCCAGCGGGAGCAAGCTCCCTCGCCACAATTTAGTATCAGCCCCGCAAAAACGCCTGATGCATCTCTTCCAGCGTTTCGAAGTGCCAGGTCGGGGCTTCAGCGCTCAACTCTTCCCGGCTTCCGAAACCATAACCAACAGCCGCTGCATCCAGCCCATTGCTGCGCGCACCGATCAAATCGTGTTTACGATCGCCGATCATCAGGGTGTTGGCCGGGTCCAGGCCTTCTTCGGCCATCAAGTGGGCGATCAGCTCGACTTTGTTGGTCCGGGTTCCATCCAGTTCGCTGCCATAGATCACTTTGAAGTGCTTGGCGAAGTCGAAGTGCCGGGCAATTTCCCGGGCGAAAATCCACGGTTTGGACGTTGCGATGTACAGCTGTCGCCCTTGCCCTCCGAGGGTTTCCAGCAATGGTGTGACGCCGTCGAACACGCGGTTCTCGTACAGGCCGGTGACCTTGAAGCGTTCGCGATAGAAGTTCACCGCTTCCCACGCCTTGGGCTCGTCGAAGTCGTAGAACTGCATGAACGCCTGCAATAACGGCGGGCCGATGAAGTGTTCAAGTTTGGTCAGGTCGGGTTCATCGATGCCCAGTTTGCTCAAGGCGAACTGGATCGAACGGGTGATGCCCTCGCGTGGATCGGTCAGGGTGCCATCGAGGTCGAACAATACGGTTTGGTAATGCATGTTGAATCCTGAATAAGGGCGCAGGGTCAGAGCGGGTCGTAGCCTTCGGCCAGATGCAAATTCTTGAGCTTCACGTAGTTCGCGGCGCTGTAGGTGAAAAAGGCTTTTTCCTTGTCAGTCAGCGGTCGAATCTGCTTCACCGGGCTGCCCACATAAAGGAAGCCGCTTTCCAGGCGTTTGCCCGGGGGCACCAGGCTTCCAGCACCGATAATCACGTCGTCCTCGACCACCGCACCGTCCATGACGATGCTGCCCATGCCGATCAGAATCCGACTGCCCACGGTGCAGCCGTGGAGCATGACTTTATGCGCGATGGTCACATCGTCGCCAATCAGCAACGGAAAGCCATCGGGATTGAACGGCCCGGCGTGGGTGATGTGCAGCACACAGCCGTCCTGCACGCTGGTGCGCGCGCCGATACGGATGCGGTGCATGTCGCCACGAATCACCGTCAGCGGCCACACCGAGCTGTCTTCGCCGATTTCAACGTCGCCGATCACCACCGCCGAACCGTCGACAAAGGCGCCTTTGCCCAGTAGCGGCGTGTGGTTCTGATACTTGCGAAGGGTCACGATAGGCTCTCTCTCTTTTGCTGATAGCTGCGGTGAGCGTCGATTGTAATTAAGATGGCGCAATGTTTCTTCCAGCCAAGGTGCCAAACGTGAGTGTGAACAACCCTCTTTTGCAGTCCTACGACCTGCCGCCGTTCTCGGCGATCCGGGCCGAACACGTGCAACCGGCCATCGAACAGATCCTGGCTGACAACCGCGCCGCCATTATCGAGATCCTCAAAACCCAGGGCAAACAACCAACCTGGGCCGGCCTGGTGCTGGCAATGGACGAGCTGAATGATCGACTGGGCGCCGCCTGGAGCCCGGTCAGCCACCTGAATGCCGTGTGCAACAGCGCCGAATTGCGCGAAGCCTACGAGTCCTGCCTGCCGGCCTTGAGCGCCTACTCCACCGAATTGGGCCAGAACCGCGAGTTGTTCGAGGCGTTCGAAGCGCTGGCCAACAGCCCCGAAGCTGCCGGTTTCGAGGTGGCGCAGAAAACTATCCTGGAACACTCCCTGCGTGACTTCCGCCTGTCGGGTATCGACCTGCCGGAAGCCGAACAAAAGCGTTACGCCGAAGTGCAGAGCAAATTGTCGGAGCTGGGCAGCCGCTTCTCCAACCAATTGCTCGACGCCACTCAGGCCTGGACCAAACACGTCACTGACGAAGCTACCCTCGCCGGCCTGACCGATTCGGCCAAGGCGCAAATGGCCGCGGCTGCACAGGCCAAAGGCCTGGAAGGCTTCCTGATCACCCTGGAATTCCCGAGCTACTACGCGGTGATGACCTACGCCCACGACCGCTCCCTGCGCGAAGAAGTCTACGCCGCCTACTGCACCCGTGCGTCGGACCAAGGCCCGAATGCCGGTCAGAACGATAACGGCCCGGTCATGGAAGAAATCCTCGACCTGCGTCAGGAGCTTGCAAAACTCTTGGGTTTCGCCAGCTTCTCGGAGCTGAGCCTGGCCACCAAAATGGCCGAATCCAGCGATCAGGTGCTGAGTTTCCTGCGCGATCTGGCCAAGCGCAGCAAACCATTCGCCGCCCTGGATCTGGAACAGCTCAAGGCGTACGCCGCCGAACAAGGCTGCCCGGACCTGCAAAGCTGGGACAGCGGTTTCTACGGTGAAAAGCTTCGCGAGCAGCGCTACAGCGTCGCCCAGGAAACCCTTCGCGCTTACTTCCCGATCGACAAAGTGCTGGGCGGTCTGTTTGCTATCGTCCAGCGTCTGTACGGCATCGAAATCGCCGAACTGAAAGGCTTCGACACCTGGCACCCGGATGTTCGCCTGTTCGAAATCAAGGAAAACGGCCAGCACGTCGGCCGCTTCTTCTTCGACCTCTACGCCCGCGCCAACAAGCGTGGCGGTGCCTGGATGGACGGCGCCCGCGACCGTCGCCGCACGATCAGCGGCGTATTGCAAAGTCCGGTGGCGAATCTGGTGTGCAACTTCACCCCGGCCGATAGCGGCAAACCAGCGCTGCTGACCCACGACGAAGTGACCACCTTGTTCCACGAATTCGGTCACGGCCTGCATCACCTGTTGACCCGCGTTGAACACGCCGGCGTATCCGGCATCAACGGCGTGGCCTGGGATGCGGTCGAGCTGCCAAGCCAGTTCATGGAGAACTGGTGCTGGGAGCCTGAAGGTCTGGCGCTGATCTCCGGTCACTACGAAACCGGCGAACCGCTGCCTCAGGACCTGCTGGAGAAAATGCTCGCCGCGAAGAACTTCCAGTCCGGTCTGATGATGGTCCGCCAGCTGGAGTTCTCGCTGTTCGACTTCGACCTGCACGCCACCCACGGTGACGGCCGTAGCGTGGCGCAGGTACTTGAAGGTGTGCGCGACGAGGTGTCGGTGATGCGTCCACCGGCCTACAACCGTTTCCCGAACAGCTTCGCCCACATCTTCGCCGGCGGTTACGCGGCGGGTTACTACAGCTACAAATGGGCGGAAGTGCTGTCGGCGGATGCCTTCTCGAAATTCGAAGAAGAAGGCGTACTCAACGCCGAGACCGGCCGCGCCTTCCGCGAAGCGATCCTGGCGCGCGGTGGCTCCCAGGAACCGATGGTGCTGTTCGTCGACTTCCGCGGACGCCCGCCGTCGATTGACGCACTCTTGCGCCACAGCGGCCTGAGTGAGGTCGCGGCAGCATGAGCGAGGGGCCTGTGAAGACGAAAAAACGCTTTATCGCCGGGGCAGTCTGCCCGGCCTGCAGCGAGCCGGACAAGTTGATGATGTGGAACGAAGACGAAGTCCCGCACCGCGAGTGCGTGGCCTGCGGTTATTCCGATACGTTGAATGAACAAGGCCTGTCCGTGCCCAAGGAATTGGGCACGCGGGTCAACATTGCGGCGCTGAAGGTGCCGGACGCCAAGGTTCAGGCCGTACAGTTTTTCCCGAACCCGAAGCTGAAGAAAAAGCCTGACGAGCAACACTGAGCCAACACCACCTTCCACTCCTGAATGGATTGGAAGGTGGTATCTATCTACCACCTTTCCCCTGCGCTTCCTTTATAGGCTGACCACATTCAGCCTTTACTCAAGGAAGACGCCATGCCCGACACCAATCCGCTTTTACAGGCCCAGAGGCCGTTGCCCGCTGACGCAACGGTTTACTCGATGTGGGCCGATTTGAACCAGCTCTTCATCGAACAACTGGCGAACGGACTCGTGCTGCAATCGCCGTTGGCCAGCGCGGTGCGGAGCTTGTCGACATCGGCCTGCATCATGTAACGGATGCCGTCCTTGAAATGAGTGCTGTCACCAAAGCCGCCCTGGGTCATTTCGTTCAGGGCGTCTTCCTTGCTCCAGCCCTGCACCACGACCCGGTACATGGCCGCCATCAGGCCCGTGCGGTCCGAACCATGTTTGCAGTGCATCAGCACCGGTCCCTTGGCTTCGGCAGTCTGGATCGTACGAAGGGCTTTGAGTACATCCGCGTCATCCACATGGTTGGTGCGATATGGCAGCTGTACTTGTGCGATACCTGGCGTCGCCAACCAGCTTGAATCCGACTCGGGCAGGAACGTGATAACCGTCCCGACCTTGAGTTTTTCCAGTAACGGCACGGCGCCTCTGTCGGGCAATGCGCTGCGATAGAGCGTCGGGGACATTTTGAAGAGGTTGTATTGCACCTCGACCGATTGAGCCCACTCCGCAGGTCGGGGCAACGCACTGTCGTCGGCAAGGGCCAGCGTCAGGTTCAAAAGTGCGGCCAGCGACAGGCAGATCGCTGGGATGCAACGCGATAGAGACATGCTCGGGGTGACCGTTCAGGAAGAATCGGGAAGATGACGCCCAGCTTCAACCCCGAGCAGTCAAAGGCCTGTGACCCCTCTGTCAAAGAATCGTGAATCAGCCGATCGCTTTCGTCGCAAAACCGAGGTTTTTTAGCTGAATCGGTTCATCTTTATGCTTAGCCTGCTACCATTTGTTTCTCCATATTACCGATGCGCCCTATTGCTCCCCCGCTTGGTGGCGATCTGCATCGGTGCCAAAACGAAAAGTCGTCCTGCGAGACGGCTGAAAAACCGCTATGCCTGATGAGGTGCCACCCTATGTCCGATCAAGATCGAGACAACCCGCGGCGTGAGTTTTTGCGCAAATCCCTGACCTTGATCCCGGTGGTCACCGTTGCCAGCACCGGTCTGGGCAGCACGGTCCTGATGGCCGCGCCCGAAGCAGCCCCGGCCAGTTCCGGCAAAGCGCCGGTCAGCACCAGCACCTATGAACCCAGCTACTTCACCGCCGAAGAATGGACGTTTATCCAGGCGGCTGTCGCCCAGCTGATTCCGAGCGATGCCCAAGGGCCAGGCGCCCTGGAAGCCGGTGTGCCCGAATACATCGACCGCCAGATGAACACACCTTACGCAGCCGGCGCGCTGTGGTTCATGCAGGGACCATTCAACGCAGACGCTGCTCCGGAAATGGGCTGGCAGAGCAAACTGGTGCCCAAAGAGATTTATCGCCTGGGCATCGCCGCGACGGATGCTTGGTCGAAAGCATTCAACGGTAAAGTATTTGCCGAGCAAGACAGCGCTACCCGAGACGATTTGCTCAAGCAACTCGAGGTCGGAAAACCTCAGTTCGACAGTGTTCCAGCGAAGATTTTCTTCAACCTGCTGCTGCAAAACACCAAAGAAGGGTTCTTCTGCGACCCGATTCACGGCGGCAATAAAGGCATGGTCGGCTGGACCATGATTGGCTTCCCCGGCGCCCGCGCCGATTTCATGGATTGGGTGGAACGCAACGAGCAATACCCCTTCCCGGCAGTTTCGATTCGCGGCGAGAGGGCGTAAGCATGGCAACGGTAATGAAAAAGGTCGACGCAGTGATCGTCGGTTTTGGCTGGACGGGCGCGATCATGGCCAAGGAGCTGACAGAAGCCGGCCTGAATGTGCTGGCGCTGGAGCGCGGGCCGATGCAGGACACCTACCCCGACGGCAACTATCCACAGGTGATCGACGAACTCACCTACAGCGTGCGGAAAAAACTCTTCCAGGACATTTCCAAAGAGACCGTGACCATTCGCCATAGCGTGAATGACATCGCGCTGCCGAACCGCCAACTGGGCGCCTTCCTGCCCGGCAATGGTGTCGGCGGCGCCGGTTTGCACTGGTCCGGCGTGCACTTTCGGGTCGACCCGATCGAGTTGCGCATGCGCAGCCACTATGAAGAACGCTACGGCAAAAGCTTTATCCCCAAGGACATGACCATCCAGGACTTCGGCGTCAGCTATGAAGAGTTGGAACCGTTTTTCGATTACGCCGAGAAGGTTTTCGGCACGTCGGGTCAAGCCTGGACGGTGAAGGGTCAGTTGGTCGGCGAAGGCAAGGGCGGCAACCCGTATGCGCCGGATCGTTCGAATCATTTCCCGCTGGAATCGCAGAAGAACACTGTCTCCGCACAGCTGTTTCAGAAAGCGGCGACCGCTGTGGGTTACAAACCCTACAACCTGCCCTCAGCCAATACGTCAGGCCCCTACACCAACCCCTACGGCGCTCAGATGGGCCCGTGCAACTTCTGCGGTTTTTGCAGCGGCTATGTCTGCTACATGTATTCCAAGGCATCACCGAACGTAAACATTCTGCCGGCACTCAAACCGCTGCCCAATTTCGAGCTGCGTCCCAACTCCCACGTACTGCGGGTCAATCTCGACAGCACCAAGAGCAAGGCGACAGGCGTGACCTACATCGACGGTCAGGGCCGGGAGATCGAGCAGCCGGCAGATCTGGTGATCCTCGGTGCCTTCCAGTTCCACAATGTGCGGCTGATGTTGCTTTCGGGTATCGGCAAGCCGTATGACCCGATCAGCGGCGAAGGTGTGGTCGGCAAGAACTTCGCCTACCAGAACATGGCCACCATCAAGGCCTACTTCGACAAAGACACCCACACCAATAACTTTATTGGTGCCGGCGGTAACGGCGTGGCGGTGGATGACTTCAACGCCGACAACTTCGATCACGGCCCCCATGGTTTCGTCGGCGGCTCGCCGATGTGGGTCAATCAGGCCGGCAGCCGACCGATTGCAGGCACATCCAACCCGCCGGGCACCCCGACCTGGGGCAGTGCCTGGAAACGTGCCACCGCCGATTACTACACCCATCAAGTGTCGATGGATGCCCACGGCGCGCATCAGTCCTACCGCGGCAACTACCTCGATCTGGACCCGGTGTACCGCGATGCCTACGGCTTGCCGCTGTTGCGGATGACCTTCGACTGGCAGGAAAACGACATCAAGATGAACCGCTTCATGGTCGAGAAAATGGGCAAGATCGCCGAAGCGATGAGCCCCAAGGCCATCGCCGTACTGGGCAAGAAGGTTGGCGATCACTTCAACACGGCGTCTTACCAGACCACCCACCTCAACGGTGGCGCGATCATGGGCACCCATCCGAAAACCAGCGCCGTGAACCGTTACTTGCAGAGCTGGGACGTACACAACGTTTTCGTCCCCGGAGCGTCAGCTTTCCCACAAGGTCTGGGCTACAACCCTACCGGCCTGGTGGCAGCTTTGACCTACTGGTCGGCCCGGGCGATCCGCGAGCAGTACCTGAAAAACCCCGGCCCGCTGGTTCAGGCTTAAGGAGCGATAACCATGAAAGCACTTGTTATCGCGACCCTGGCGCTGCTCGGTTGTGGCTCGATCAACGCCGCAGAAGTTGATCAAAACCTGATCAACCAAGGCGAGTACCTCGCCCGCGCGGGTGACTGCGTGGCGTGCCATACCGCCAAGGACGGCAAGCCGTTCGCCGGCGGCCTGCCGATGGAAACGCCGATCGGGACGATCTACTCCACCAATATCACCCCGGATAAAACCGGCCTGGGCGACTACAGCTTCGAGGACTTCGACAAAGCCGTGCGCCATGGCGTCGCCAAAAACGGCAGTACGTTGTACCCGGCGATGCCCTATCCGTCCTACGCCAGCGTCAACGAAATCGACATGAAGGCCTTGTACGCCTACTTCATGCAGGGCGTGGCGCCTGTCGCTCAGGAGAACCAGGCCAGCGACATTCCCTGGCCTTTGAGTATGCGCTGGCCGCTTGCGGGCTGGCGCTGGATGTTTGCCCCGGCCGTGGCGGACTACAAAGCGGCACCCGACGAAGATGCCGTGGTCAGTCGTGGGGCTTATCTGGTGGAAGGACTCGGACATTGCGGTGCGTGCCATACGCCGCGTGCCCTGACCATGCAGGAAAAAGCCCTGAGTGCCGGTGAAGGCAGCACATTTCTGTCAGGCAGTGCGCCGCTTGAAGGCTGGATCGCGAAAAGTCTGCGCGGCGATCACAAAGACGGCCTCGGCAGCTGGAGCGAAGAACAACTGGTGCAGTTCCTCAAGACCGGTCGCAGCGATCGTAGCGCGGTGTTTGGAGGTATGAGTGATGTGGTGACGCACAGCATGCAGTACATGACCGACAACGATCTGACCGCGATTGCCCGTTACCTCAAGTCATTGCCGGCGAATGATGCCGACGATCAGCCGCACCAGTACGACAAACAGATCGCACAGGCGCTGTGGAACGGGGACGACAGCAAACCCGGCGCTTCGGTGTACATCGACAACTGCGCGGCCTGTCACCGGACCGATGGCCATGGCTACACCAAAGTGTTCCCGGCGCTGGCGGGCAACCCGGTGCTGCAGTCGGAAGATCCGACGTCGCTGATCCACATCGTGCTCAAGGGCGGTACGCTGCCGGCGACTCACATGGCCCCTTCGACCTTCACGATGCCCGGGTTCGCCTGGCGTTTGTCGGATCAGGAAGTGGCGGATGTGGTGAGTTTCATCCGCGGCAGCTGGGGCAACGGCGGCTCGCTGGTCAAGGCGAGCGAAGTGGCGAACCTGCGCACGAATGAATTGAAGACCACGTCGAGCGACGACCTGGGGCAAGTTACCCAGAAGAACTGACTGCCCAGCGGCACTAGCCAGATGAATAACGCCTCTATACTGTATATAAAAACAGTACAGAGGCGTTTTCATGTCCACCCCTCTTCCCCCACGCGGCCGCGGCACCGCCACCAACCCGCACAACCGTTTCGCGCCAAATCGCTCGGTGGCCGAGGATGACGGCTGGTATCAGGAAGCGCCGATCACCCAAGGCACCGAGGTGCGCATCGAAACGGCGAAAACCATCATCACTCGCAACAACTCGCCGGACTTGCCCTTCGATCGTTCGATCAATCCCTATCGCGGCTGCGAGCATGGCTGCATCTATTGCTATGCGCGGCCCAGCCACGCTTATTGGGACATGTCGCCAGGGCTGGACTTCGAAACCAAACTGATCGCCAAGACCAACGCCGCCGATGTGCTGGAGGAGCAGCTCTCCAAACGTGGCTATCAATGTGCGCCGATCAATCTGGGCTCCAATACGGACCCTTATCAACCGATCGAACGCGAACACAAAATTACCCGCAAAACCCTCGAAGTGTTGCTGCGCTATCGCCATCCCGTGACCATCATTACCAAGGGCTCGCTGATTCTTCGGGATCTGGACCTGCTGGCCGAACTCGCCGAGCAAAGGCTGGTGGCGGTGATGATCAGCCTCACTACCCTGGACGACGAGCTCAAACGCATCCTTGAACCACGCGCCGCAGCACCCAAGGCCCGGTTACGGGCGATCCGCGTGATGCGTGAAGCGGGAATTCCGGTGGGCGTGCTGTGCTCGCCGATGATTCCGATGATCAACGACAGTGAACTCGAAAGCCTGCTCACCGAAGCTCATGCCGCGGGGGCGCAAAGTGCGGCCTACATGATGCTGCGCTTGCCATTGGAAGTCGCGCCGCTGTTCGAAGAATGGCTGGCGGCCCACTATCCTCAGCGTGCCGCTCATGTGTTGAGCCTGATTCGTCAGAGCCGTGGTGGCGAGCTCTACGACAGTCGCTTCGGTGCCAGGATGCGTGGCGAAGGGCCGTTTGCCGATCTGCTGGCGCAACGCTTTGCCAAAACCATCAAACGCCTGGGGCTCAATCGTCGGGAAGGTTTCAATCTGGACTGCGAAGCCTTCTGTCCGCCGGGTCGCCAGATGTCGTTGATTTGAGGACAATTGGCCTATGGTTGAGTAGAGTGAAATGCACTTTGCCACTACGCCGGTCACGTTTTTTGTGACCTGGAACACACGTTCTAGAGCGTTTTATTCAGTTTGAGTTAAGTTTCGGCCGCTACCTTGTTCATCGAGTGACTGACGGGTCGAGATTCTCGGCCTGGATGTTTTTTAAACAGCCACTGGCTTCACACCGGACAAAACGGGAAAATTCCCTGACTCCGCCAAAGAGGATGAATCATGAGTGACAAGGATAAACAGCCGTTGGCTGCGTCGGCTTCCGCCCAACCGGAGGTGGAAACCGCCGATGCAGCGCTGCAGCATATCGTTGACGGCTTTTTGCATTTTCATCACGAGGTTTTTCCACAGCAGGAAGAACTCTTCAAAAAACTCGCCACGGCCCAGAGCCCCAGAGCGATGTTCATCGCCTGCGCCGATTCGCGCATCGTTCCTGAGCTGATCACCCAAAGCGCCCCCGGCGATCTGTTCGTCACCCGTAACGTCGGCAACGTTGTGCCGCCTTATGGGCAAATGAACGGCGGTGTTTCCACGGCGATCGAATACGCCGTTTTAGCCCTCGGCGTGCAACACATCATCATCTGCGGGCACTCCGACTGTGGCGCGATGCGCGCAGTGCTCAACCCGCAAAGCCTGGAAAAAATGCCGACGGTCAAAGCCTGGTTGCGTCATGCCGAAGTGGCAAAAACCATGGTTCAGGAAAACTGCCATTGCGCTGACGAAAACGAAAGCATGCACGTCCTCACCGAGGAGAATGTGATCGCACAGCTGCAACATTTGCGCACGCACCCGTCGGTAGCCTCGCGCATGGCCAATGGTCAGCTGTTTATCCATGGCTGGATCTACAACATCGAAACCAGCGAAATAAGAGCTTACGACGCGGACAAGGGTTGTTTCCTGCCGCTCGATGGCAGCCATCCGATTCCGGTGGCGACGCCCAAAGCGCGCTTCTAAATCTTCCTAAATTACTGTGTGGTTTAGCCGAGGCTGCTGATCAAGCAGCCCGGCTTCGCCACGCCTGAAGAAAACTTCGGGAGAGTCACCATGCGTGCTGCTCAACTTAAAGCTGTTCTGCCACGGGAGCTGCTGGCGTCCGTGGTTGTGTTTCTCGTCGCCCTGCCCTTGTGCATGGGCATCGCCATCGCCTCGGGGCTGCCGCCGTCCAAAGGCTTGATCACCGGGATCATCGGTGGCCTGGTGGTGGGCTGGCTTGCCGGTTCGCCACTGCAAGTCAGCGGCCCGGCGGCCGGTTTGGCTGTTCTGGTGTTCGAACTGGTACGCCAGCACGGCATCGACATGCTTGGGCCAATCCTGTTGCTCGCCGGTTTTCTGCAACTGGTGGCTGGGCGTTTGAAACTGGGCTGCTGGTTTCGGGTCACGGCGCCTGCGGTGGTGTATGGCATGCTCGCCGGGATTGGCGTGCTGATTGTGTTGTCACAGGTGCATGTGATGCTCGACGCCGTGCCCAAGCCTTCCGGGCTGGATAACCTGGCAGCCTTCCCGGCTGCCGTCTTGCAGGCCTTGCCGTCCTTGGGTTGGCAAGCCGGTTTGCTCGGACTGTCGACGATTGCGGTGATGTGGTTGTGGGAGAAATTCCGCCCCCATTCCCTGCGCTTCATTCCCGGCGCACTGCTGGGTGTAGGCCTGGCGACCGTCGCCAGCCTCGTGCTCGCCTTGCAGGTCAAACGAGTGGAAGTGCCGGCCAACCTGGCGGAAGCCATCGACTGGCTGAAACCCGCAGATTTACTCAACCTGGCTGACCCGACGCTGCTCATTGCCGCATTTGCCGTGGCGTTTATCGCCAGCGCCGAAACCCTGCTCTCGGCTGCAGCGGTGGACCGCATGCACAGCGGCCAGCGCTCGGACTTCGACCGGGAATTGTCGGCTCAAGGCGTCGGTAACATGCTCTGCGGTCTGCTCGGCGCGCTGCCGATGACCGGCGTGATCGTGCGCAGTTCGGCCAACGTCCAGGCCGGCGCCACCACGCGACTGTCGACGATCTTCCACGGCCTGTGGTTGCTGGCTTTCGTGTTGCTGCTGTCCAGCGTGCTGCAAAGCATTCCGGTGGCGAGCCTGGCGGGTGTTCTGGTTTATACCGGTTTCAAACTGGTCGACCTCAAGGCCTTCCGCGGTCTGGGCCGTTATGGCCGGATGCCGATGTTCACCTACGCGGCAACAGCCCTGGCGATCATCTTCACCGACCTGCTGACCGGCGTGTTGATCGGCTTCGGCCTGACCCTGGCCAAACTGGCCTGGAAGGCTTCGCGGCTGAAAATCAGCCTGATCGATCTACCCAAGGACGGCGAAATGGAACTGCGATTGACAGGTGCAGCGACCTTTCTCAAAGTGCCGGCGCTGACCCAGGTGCTGGGGACCATTCCGGCAGGCGCGACGGTGCATGTACCGCTCAATAACCTGAGCTACATCGATCACTCGTGTCTGGAGTTGCTGGAGGAATGGGGTCGGGCCAATGCGGCCAAGGGATCAAAACTGTTGATTGAAGCGCGGGGGTTGAAGCGCAGGTTGGAAGGACGATTGCGGACCACGACGGGCGTCGGTTCCGCAGCCGCTTAAAAAAATCGCAGCCAATAGGCTGCGATTTTTTTATGGGCAACGAATCAAGCGGCTGGCTGATCCAGTTCCAGGCCCACGCCTAACCGACGCGACATGCACGGCCAGCGCTTCCACGCAGCGCCAGTGTCCGGGCTGCTTAGCTTTCCACGGTAGGCTTCCACCGACTCCAGCGCGAAGCTTTCGTCGTCGAGCATCTCGTCCACGGCGTGATGTACAGCCTCATCCAGTTGGTTGGCAAACTCCTCACCGATCAGTTGGTGGGCAATCAGGTTGGCGACAGTCATGTCCAAGGGGATCAGTGGCTGGCCAAAATGCTTGATGTACAGGTCGTTGACCTCTTCGACAAAACGGTGCGCCAGATAGGCTTCGTCCAGCAGGCTGTCTAGCCCGATGTGCCCAGCCATTATCGTCGGCGGCTGGAGGAAGTACTGTTCGGCAATTTTCAGCACCGGTTTGATCTGTGACTCGATACCCGCTTCCCTGGCAACTTCATTGGCTGCATCCAGCAGATCAGGAACTTCATCGATGTAGGCGGCGACAAAACGCGTCAGCACACCATTGGCGTCCGCTTCCGGCAATTGGATGGATGGGTGTAGATGAGGCAGTTTGCTTTCCAGCTGACGAGTCAGCAGGCCGGTTTCGGCTTCGTGTTGTTGGGCTTTTTGGATCTGCTCGCGCAATGCGGCGGTGTTCATGAAAACTCCAGGAAACAAAGGCAATGAAATAGGGAAGACATAACTTAGCTGGCATACGAAAAATGCTAAGACGCATTTGTCATAATTATTTCATCCTTGAGACATCAAAGTTATATCGGTTTGCCACCACTCGTCTGCATCCTTCTCCATTCGAGCCCTGGAACGCAAGTCCCAGCTGTTTCAGATGATTTACGCCCTCACATTGCGAGGTGGCAGTCGCTGTCTATACTCGGGTGGGAATGGAGTTAGCTGATGACGCCCGACTGCACACGCAGCAAGGCTCGGCGATTCAAGTTCGTAGTCTGAAAAAGCCGCTCCCTTGCCGCAGGTGAAAGCCGGCGGGATAAAAAGAACTATAAGGGGAACCCGCAATGATGCGACATCCACATGTCTGGATGGGCCTCCTGTTGTGGTCGATTTTCAGTCAGGCGCAAGCGGCCTGGACTGTGAATATGGCGCCTGGAGCGACTGAAATCAGTCACGCAGTATTTGACCTGCACATGACCATTTTCTGGATCTGTGTAGTGATCGGCATCATCGTCTTCGGCGCCATGTTCTGGTCGATGATTCTCCACCGCCGCTCGACCGGGCAGGTGGCTGCAAAATTTCATGAAAGCACCACCGTTGAAATCCTCTGGACCATCGTGCCCTTCCTGATCCTGGTGGCCATGGCGGTTCCCGCGACCGCAACCCTGATCAAGATGTACGACGCCAGTGAGCCGGATATCGATATCCAGGTCACCGGCTATCAGTGGAAGTGGCACTACAAATACCTGGGCCAGGACGTTGAGTTCTTCAGCAATCTGACCACGCCCGCCGATCAGATCCACAACAAGGAAGCCAAGAGCGAGCACTACTTGCTTGAGGTCGATAAGCCTTTGGTGCTGCCGATCGGCGCCAAGGTGCGCTTCCTGGTGACTTCCGCCGACGTCATCCACTCCTGGTGGGTGCCGGCCTTTGCGGTCAAGCGCGATGCGATTCCGGGGTTCGTCAACGAAGCCTGGACCCGCGTCGACAAGCCCGGCCTCTACCGCGGTCAATGCGCCGAATTGTGCGGCAAGGACCACGGCTTCATGCCGATCGTGGTCGAGGTCAAGGAAAAGGCCGATTACGAAAAATGGCTGGGCGAGCGCAAGGCTGAAGCCATGCAGCTCAAAGAGCTGACCAGCAAGGAATGGACCCTCGACGAGCTCAAAGAGCGCGGCGACAAGATCTATCACACCACCTGCGTCGCCTGTCACCAGGCCGAAGGTCAGGGCCTGCCGCCGATGTTCCCGGCGCTCAAGGGCTCGAAAATCGCTACCGGACCGATCAAGGATCACTTGGGCATTGTCTTCCACGGCAAGCCCGGCACCGCGATGGCGGCGTTCGGCAAGCAACTCTCGGAAGTCGATATCGCAGCGGTCGTGACCTACGAACGTAACGCCTGGGGCAACAACAAGGGCGACATGGTCACCCCTAAAGAAGTGCTGGAGCTGAAACAGGCGGAAAGCAAATGACCCGGTCTATTGCGCACGTAAGGAACCAGTCGGGGCATCGCGCTCCGGCCTGCCCAGCCCATCTGTTTGCAGGAGACAGGACATGACTGCTGTCGTCGATGACCATGTTCATACCGGCACCGCCCACGCCCACGGTCCCGCCAAAGGCCTGATGCGCTGGGTGCTGACCACCAACCACAAGGATATCGGCACGCTGTACCTGTGGTTCGCGTTCTCCATGTTCTTGCTCGGCGGCTCGTTCGCGATGGTGATTCGTGCCGAGTTGTTCCAGCCGGGACTGCAAATCGTCCAGCCGGAGTTCTTCAACCAGATGACCACCATGCACGGTCTGGTGATGGTCTTCGGTGCGGTGATGCCGGCGTTCGTCGGCCTCGCCAACTGGATGATCCCGTTGATGATCGGCGCGCCGGACATGGCCCTGCCACGGATGAACAACTTCAGCTTCTGGCTGTTGCCGGCGGCGTTCATCCTGCTGGTATCGACCCTGTTCACCCCCGGTGGCGGACCGAACTTCGGCTGGACGTTCTACGCCCCGCTGTCGACGACCTACGCGCCGGAAAGCGTGACCTTCTTCATCTTCGCCATCCACTTGATGGGGATCAGTTCGATCATGGGGGCGATCAACGTGATCGCGACCATCCTCAACCTGCGCGCCCCCGGCATGACGTTGATGAAAATGCCGCTGTTCGTCTGGACCTGGCTGATCACCGCGTTCCTGTTGATCGCGGTGATGCCGGTGCTGGCCGGTTGCGTGACCATGATGCTGATGGACATCCACTTCGGCACCAGCTTCTTCAGTGCCGCCGGTGGCGGAGACCCGGTGTTGTTCCAGCATGTGTTCTGGTTCTTCGGTCACCCCGAGGTGTACATCATGATCCTGCCGGCCTTCGGTGCCGTCAGCTCGATCATTCCGGCCTTCTCGCGCAAGCCGCTGTTTGGCTACACCTCGATGGTCTATGCGACGGCGAGTATCGCGTTCCTGTCGTTCATCGTCTGGGCGCACCACATGTTCGTGGTCGGCATTCCGTTGGTGGGCGAGTTGTTCTTCATGTACGCCACGCTACTGATCGCCGTACCCACCGGAGTCAAGGTGTTCAACTGGGCCAGCACCATGTGGCAAGGCTCGCTGACCTTCGAGACACCGATGCTGTTTGCGGTGGCGTTCGTGATCCTGTTCTCCATCGGCGGGTTCTCCGGGCTGATGCTGGCCATCGCCCCGGCGGACTTCCAGTACCAGGACACCTACTTTGTGGTCGCGCACTTCCACTATGTATTGGTACCGGGGGCGATCTTCGGGATCTTCGCCTCGGCCTACTACTGGATGCCGAAATGGACCGGCCACATGTACGACGAAACCCTCGGCAAGCTGCACTTCTGGCTCTCGTTCATCGGTATGAACATGGCGTTTTTCCCGATGCACTTCGTGGGGCTGGCGGGCATGCCGCGGCGGATTCCGGACTACAACCTGCAATTCGCCGACTTCAACATGGTGTCGTCGATCGGCGCGTTCATGTTCGGCGCCACGCAGATCTTCTTCCTGTTCATCGTGATCAAGACCATCCGTGGTGGCCCGCCAGCACCGGCCAAACCGTGGGATGGGGCCGAAGGCCTGGAATGGAGCATCCCGTCACCGGCGCCGTATCACACCTTCACCACGCCGCCGGAAGTGAAATGAACAGCCTTAACTTTGTGGGAGCGAGCTTGTGTGGCGAGGGAGCTTGTCGAATCGTCGCACCGTCCCGCTGGGTCGCGAAGCGGCCCCAAAAGCTTTGCGTCTGCTTCGCAGCCGAGCGGGAGCAAGCTCCCTCGCCACAAAGGCCTGCTCCTACCGAGTTATGCGTAGAGGTTGGAAACCATGGCTGACTCAATTTCTTTGAAGAAACTGGTCACGCGCCTGCTGCTGGTGGTGGTGGCGATGTTTGTCTTCGGGTTTGCCCTGGTGCCGATCTACGACGTGATGTGCAAGGCGTTCGGCATCAACGGCAAGACCGGCGGGCAGTACGAGGGCGAGCAAACGGTCGACACCTCGCGGCAGGTCCGCGTGCAGTTTCTGTCGACCAATTCCGCCGACATGTCCTGGGACTTCTATCCCAAGGGCGATGAACTGGTGGCGAATCCGGGAGCGGTGAACGAGATGATCTTCATCGCCCATAACCCGACCGATCGCCCGATGAGCGCCCAGGCAGTTCCGAGCATCGCGCCCAGCGCCGCGGCGGCGTACTTCCACAAGACCGAATGTTTCTGCTTTACCCAGCAAGTGCTGCAGCCCGGTCAACGGATCGAGATGCCGGTACGTTTCATCGTTGACCGTGACATGCCCAAGGATGTGAAGCACCTGACGCTTTCCTACACGCTGTTCGATATCACCGCACGTCATCCACCCGCGGCTGTTGCTGCAAACACCGGTGGCTAGGCGTTAAAGCGTGCCCGATAAGGAGAACAATAAATGGCAACTCATGAACATTATTACGTTCCGGCCCAGAGCAAGTGGCCGATCATTGCCACGGTCGGTATGTTCGTCACCGTGTTCGGCCTGGCCACCTGGTTCAACGACCTGAAGGCGGCGCGGCCGGAGTCCCACGGCCCGCTGATCTTTTTCGTCGGTGGCCTGCTGCTGGCCTACATGCTGTTCGGCTGGTTCGGTACGGTGATCAAGGAAAGCCGCCAGGGGTTGTACAGCGCACAGATGGATCGCTCGTTCCGCTGGGGCATGAGCTGGTTCATCTTCTCGGAGGTGATGTTCTTCATCGCGTTCTTCGGCGCGCTGTTTTATGTGAGAAACATTTCCGGCCCGGCGCTCGGGGGTGAAGGGGTCAAAGGCATCGCTCATATGCTTTGGCCGAATTTCCAGTTTGCATGGCCATTGCTGCACACCCCTGATCCGAAACTCTTCCCGCCGCCCAAGGAAGTCATCAGCCCCTGGGGCCTGCCGCTGCTCAATACCGTTTTGCTGGTGAGTTCCAGCGTCACCGTGACCATCGCCCACCACGCCTTGAAGAAAGGCCATCGCGGCGCGCTGAAAATCTGGCTGGCGCTCACCGTGTTGCTGGGCTGCGGGTTCCTCGGCTTTCAGGCCGAAGAGTACATCCATGCTTACCACGAACTGGGCCTGACGCTGGGTTCGGGCATCTACGGCGCGACCTTCTTCATGCTCACCGGCTTCCACGGCGCCCACGTGACCATCGGCACCATCATCTTGTTTGTGATGTTGATGCGGATCATGCGCGGGCACTTCGACGCCGATCATCAGTTCGCGTTTGAAGCGGCGAGCTGGTACTGGCACTTCGTGGACGTGGTGTGGATCGGTCTTTTCGTTTTCGTCTACGTGCTCTGAGGCTTACCAAGGTACGTGCGACACCAACTGGCCGCTGAAAAAACCCCAGGCAATCAAGCCGACGGTAATGGCGGCCAGCGCGACACGAACACTCAAGGCAATGACGAGGCGGTTCGAGCTGCTGTCGTCCTTGACCAAAAAAAACAGGCCGCTGAACAGGCTGACAACCGTGGCAATCAGCATCAGGACGATGGCTGCTTTGAGCATGGTGAGACTCCGGGGGAAAGGCGATGCACTTGAGTATAGCTATCGCGACTAGCGACTTTCTGGCGACGCCATGAAGCGTTTCCGGCCGGGCATCGTGCCGACCCTGGTGGTCGCGGTGTTGTTGCCCATGCTGGTGTCACTCGGGTTCTGGCAATTGAGCCGGGGCGCAGAGAAAAGCGCGCTGCTGCAAAGCTACACCGAGCGCCGTGCCGCTGAACCGATGGCCAGCAACGAGCTGCAACCCACCGCAGATCCAGCCTTTCGCCGGGTTCACCTGCACGGCCAGTTCGATGCCGCACACAGCCTGTTGCTGGATAACCGTCAGCGCGACGGCAAGGTTGGTGTCGAACTGCTGCAACCGTTTCAGGATCAGGCGACCGGGCTCTGGCTGCTGGTCAATCGCGGCTGGCTGCCGTGGCCGGATCGCCGCACCCCACCGCAATTCACCACACCGACTCAGGCCTTGAGTCTCGTTGCCTGGGTCTACGTCTCCCCCGGCGCCACCTTCCAGTTGCACGCCGACCCGAACACCACGACCTGGCCACAACTGATCACCGCGGTCGAGCCGGCCAAGCTCTGGACGGCGCTGGATCGCGAAGGTTTTGCCTACGAATTACGCGCAGAAAGCGGTCCCGCGACTTACCAGGCTGATTGGCCAGTGGTTGCCATGGGACCGGAAAAACACCTGGCTTATGCCGTGCAGTGGTTCGCCATGTCGATCGCCCTGTTCGGCCTCTATCTCTATCTCGGCTGGCACAACGCAAAGGAGAAACACCATGGGAGCGGCCATGAATCCACCCAGCATGTCTGAGGCGAAAACGCCGGTGAGTCGGCGCAAAGGTCGCTTGCAGTTGCTGCTGATTCTGCTTGGGGTGATCGGTCCGATGATCCTCGCCACCGGCATGTACAAATTGCAGTTCTGGGTGCCGGAAGGTCGCAGCTATCACGGCGAACTGATCGGCAACGGCCAGACCCGCGCCGACCTCGGCGTGCAGGCGCAGGAGGATCGTTGGCAGATACTGGTGACCGCGCCCAAGGATTGCTCGGTGGACTGCCAGCAACTGGTGTACCTGGCGCGGCAGATCCAGATCGGCCTCGGCCGTGATGCCGGGCGCGCCAGTCATGCCTTGGCCGCGGCACAACCGCTGAGCAGTGAATACGACGCCAAGCTGACGCGCGAGTATCCTCAATTACAGCGTTATCCACTGAATTTGACCGACTTCCATAAGACCGCCGGCGACCAGTCAGTGCCACAGCTGTGGATCATCGACCCTCACGGCAATCTGGTGTTGCGCTACGACCCGACGGTGAAGGGTAAGGATCTGCTCAACGACCTGCGCCATTTGCTGAAACTGTCGAACATCGGATAAGGGCATCGTCATGGCCAAACCTGGATTTCGCCTCGCGCTGTTTGCCACCTTGCTGGCACTGATTGTGGTGTTGCTCGGCGCTTACACCCGCCTGACCCACGCCGGCCTAGGCTGTCCGGACTGGCCGGGTTGCTATGGCTTTATCAGCGTGCCGAAAAGCGAAGTTCAATTGGCCCATGCCGAACTGCATTTTCCCGACGCTCCCGTCGAAGCCCATAAGGGCTGGAACGAGATGGTTCACCGCTACTTCGCCGGCACGCTGGGGCTGTTGATCTCGGTATTGGCCGGCCGCGCCTGGGTTCATCGCCGTCATCCAGGGCAGCCGGTGAAGTTGCCGTTGTTTCTGCTGGCTGTGGTGATTGCCCAAGCGGCATTCGGCATGTGGACGGTGACGCTCAAGCTCTGGCCGCAAGTGGTCACCGGGCATTTACTCGGTGGTTTTGCGACGTTGAGCCTGCTGTTTTTGCTGACGTTGCGATTGTCGGGCGTGTTGCCCGCGTTGACCGTGCCACGGCGTTTGCAGTACTGGGCGACCGCCGGGCTGCTGCTGGTGATCCTGCAAATTGCCTTGGGTGGATGGGTCAGTTCCAACTACGCGGCGGTGGCCTGTATCGACTTCCCGACCTGTCATGGGCAATGGCTGCCGCCTGCGGACTTCGCCAACGGCTTTCACCTGACCCAACACATCGGCCCCAATTACCTCGGCGGGCAACTGGACAGCGATGCCCGCACGGCGATTCATCTGACTCACCGCATCGGCGCATTGTTAGTGACGCTGGTGCTGCTCGGGTTGGCGTGGCAACTGAAGGTGGTCGGCATGACGCGCTTGGCGGGGCTGGTGCTGATCGCACTCGCCGCGCAAATCACCCTCGGCATCAGCAATGTGCTGTTTCACCTGCCGCTGCCAGTGGCCGTCGCGCATAACGCGGGCGGCGCGGCACTGTTGCTGACGATGGTGCTGGTCAATTATCACGCGCGAACCAGTCTGGTTCGGGTCAAGCAGCAACCCCCTGCACGCTGGCGGTTCAGCCCGCGTAAACACTCAGCCGGGCCCATAACAATAAAAGGAGAGATGCCATGGCGACTCTGATCGGCGCACGTCACAGTCAGGCGATCTGGCGTGACTACCTGGAACTGACCAAGCCGAAAGTGGTGGTGCTGATGCTCATCACCTCGCTGGTCGGCATGTTCCTCGCGACCCGCGCCGGGGTGCCGTGGACGGTGCTGGTGTTCGGCAATCTGGGGATCGCCTTGTGTGCCGGTGGTGCGGCAGCCGTCAATCATGTGGTGGACCGACGCATCGATGCGGTCATGGCCCGCACGCACAAACGTCCCCTGGCCGAAGGCCGAGTGTCGCCAGCGGCCGCGCTGACGTTTGCCTTGGTATTGGCGGTGCTTGGGCAAGCCATACTGCTGGCCTTCACCAACCCACTGACGGCGTGGCTGACCCTGGCCTCGCTGCTCGGCTATGCGGTGGTCTACACCGGTTTCCTGAAACGCGCGACGCCGCAAAACATCGTCATCGGCGGACTGGCCGGCGCTGCCCCGCCACTGCTCGGCTGGACCGCCGCCACCGGCCATGTCAGCGCCGAACCACTGTTGCTGGTGCTGATCATCTTCGCCTGGACCCCGCCGCACTTCTGGGCGCTGGCCATTCACCGTAAAGAGGAATACGCCAAGGCCGATATCCCGATGCTGCCGGTGACCCATGGCGAGCACTACACCAAGGTCCACATCCTGCTTTATACCTTCGCGCTGCTAGCCGTGAGCCTGATGCCGTACGTGATCCACATGAGCGGCGTGCTCTACCTGATTTGCGCGCTGGGACTGGGCGCGAGGTTTCTGCAATGGGCCATCGTGCTGTACCGTGGCACTCGGCCGCACGCGGCGATCAACACGTTCAAGTACTCTATTTATTACTTGTTCCTGTTGTTTATCGCGCTGCTCGTAGACCACTACTTACTGTTGAACCTATGACTCGAACCCAGAAAACCGTCTTCATCCTCGTTGCCCTGATCGCGCTGGTCCTGGGCCTGACCATCAACAAAGTGCTGTCCGGCAAAGGCCAGGGCGACCCGACCGCTCTGATTGATGCCGGGATCATTCTGCTGCCGCAAAGCCGTAACCTGCCGAATGTGACGATGACCGATCAGGACGGCAAACCGGTAGCGGTCAACGAGCTGAAAAATAAATGGTCGCTGCTGTTCTTCGGCTACACCTTCTGCCCGGACATCTGCCCGACCACCCTCGCCCAGCTGCGCCAGATCAAGAGCGAGCTGCCGCCGGAAGCGGTGGATAAGTTGCAGATCATTCTGGTCAGCGTCGACCCGAATCGCGATACCCCCCAGCAGCTCAAGCAGTACCTGGGCTACTTCGATCCGCAGTTCCAAGGGCTGACGGCTTCGTCGGTGGAAGACATTCAGAAACTGGCCAACGCGGTGAGCATTCCGTTCATTCCGGCGGACACCAGCAAGCCGAACTACACCGTCGACCATAGCGGCAACCTGGCGGTGATCGGGCCGGACGGGACGCAGCGCGGGTTCATTCGGGCGCCGTTGAACAACGTGAAATTGGTGGCGCAGTTGCCGGTGATGCTTAACCGTCAATAATTTGGGCAACACATAACTAACGTGGGAGCGGGCTTGCTCGCGAATGCGGTGGGTCAGCCAACATAAATGCTGAATGACACACCGCATTCGCGAGCAAGCCCGCTCCCACAAGGTCCGTATTCCAGGCATAAAAAAACGGGGACGCAATCAATGCGTCCCCGTTCTTTTATTGCTGTCGGATCAGAACGCCGGCAATACCGCGCCTTTGTACTTCTCGAGGATGAAGGCTTTCACTTCCGGGCTGTGCAGGGCAGCAATCAGCTTCTTCATCGCTTCGCTGTCCTTGTCGTCTGGACGGGCAACGAGGATGTTCACGTAAGGCGAGTCGTTACCTTCGATGACCAGCGCGTCCTTGGACGGATCAAGCTTGGCTTCCAGCGCGTAGTTGGTGTTGATCAGTGCCAGGTCGACCTGGGTCAGCACGCGCGGGATGGTCGCGGCTTCCAGTTCGCGGAATTTCAGGTCCTTGGTGTTCTCGGTGATGTCCTTCACAGTCGCGAGGATGTTGTTCGAATCCTTCAACTTGATCAGGCCAGCCTTCGCCAGCAGCAACAGCGCACGGCCGCCGTTGGTGGCGTCGTTCGGGATCACCACGTTGGCGCCGCCTGGCAGCTCGGTCAGTGCTTTGTACTTGCTGGAGTAAGCGCCCAGCGGTTCCAGGTGCACACCGGCAACGGCCACCAGGTTGGTGCCCTTGGCCTTGTTGAATTCATCGAGGTACGGCTGGTGCTGGAAGAAGTTGGCGTCCAGACGTTTTTCGGCCACCTGCACGTTCGGCTGGATGTAGTCGGTGAATACTTTGACCTTCAGGTCCACGCCTTCTTTGGCCAGGGCCGGCTTCACGAATTCGAGGATTTCTGCGTGCGGAACCGGGGTGGCTGCGACGGTCAGGGTTTCATTGGCCTGAGCAGAGAACGCTGCAATGGCAGCGAACGCGACGAGTAGTTTTTTCATTCAGCTAACTCCTTGTGGGCGCCCGTTTGGCGCCTGCCAGCGAATGGCCGGCTCATGTCTTGTTTACGAGAACTGTTTATTTTCTGGAGAAGTGTACGACCAGCTTGTCGCCAACCATTTGCAGAACCTGCACCAGCAACAGCAACAGCACCACGGTGACGATCATCACATCGGTCTGGAAACGCTGGTAGCCGAAACGGATCGCCAGGTCGCCCAACCCACCGGCACCGACCACACCGGCCATCGCCGTGTAGGAAACCAGTGTAATAGCCGTTACCGTAATCGCCGCGTAAATGCCCGGACGGGCTTCTGGCAGCAAGGCGTTGAGGATGATCTGCTTGGTGGTCGCGCCCATGGCCTGGGTTGCTTCAATGATGCCGCGATCCACTTCACGCAGAGCGGTTTCCACCAGACGCCCGAAGAACGGCGTGGCACCTACCACCAACGGTGGAATCGCACCGGCGACACCGAGAGACGTGCCCGTGATCAATACGGTGAACGGGATCATCACGATCAGCAGGATGATGAACGGCAGTGAACGCAGGATGTTCACCATCAGCGACATCAACCCGTAGGCCACGCGGTTTTCCAACAACTGGCGCGGACTGCACAGGAATAACAGCACACCCAGCGGCAGGCCGAGCAGGATGGTGAACAGCAGCGAGCCACCGAGCATCTGCAGGGTGTCGCTGGAAGCCAGGCCGATTTCCTGCCAATCGATGTTTTTGAAGAACTCTTTAGTCGCTTCGATAAACGCGTCGTACGATTCCATCAGCGCAGCACCTCCATGTGAACGTCAGCTGCGGTGAAGCGGGCGAACGCCGCTTCCATGTCGCCACCGGTAACGGCCAGGGTCAACTGCCCGTAGGGCACGTCTTTGATGCGGTCGATACGACCGGCCAGGATGCTGTAGTCCACACCCGTTTCGCGAGCGACGGTACCCAGCAGTGGCGCGTAGGTCGCTTCGCCCTGGAAGGTCAGACGCACGATGCGACCCGGCACGTGAGCGAAGTCATCGCGCTGTTCGCTTTCATCGATCTGCTCGTCTTCTTGCACGAAGCGCTTGGTGGTCGGGTGCTTCGGATGCAGGAACACCTCGGCCACCGAACCTTGCTCGACGATCACGCCAGCGTCCATCACCGCGACCTGGTCGCAGACCCGGCGGATCACGTCCATCTCGTGGGTGATCAACACGATGGTCAGGTTCAGCTCGCGATTGATCTCGGCCAGCAATTGCAGGACCGACGCAGTGGTCTGCGGGTCCAGTGCGCTGGTGGCTTCGTCGCACAGCAGGATTTTCGGCTTGGTCGCCAGGGCGCGGGCGATGCCGACACGCTGCTTCTGGCCACCGGACAACTGCGCCGGGTACTTCTTGGCGTGGTCGGACAGGCCGACCCGCTTCAGCAATTCGGCCACACGCCGGTCAATCTCACTGCGCGACAGTTCACCGGCCAGGGTCAGTGGCAGCGCGACGTTGTCGGCCACGGTCTTGGACGCCAGCAAATTGAAGTGCTGGAAAATCATCCCGACTTGCTGACGGAAGCGTCGCAGGCTGTTGGCGTCGAGCGCGGTGACTTCTTCGCCGTCGACGAATATCTTGCCGCCACTGGACTCTTCCAGGCGATTGATCAGACGCAGCAGAGTACTTTTTCCCGCACCGGAATGGCCGATCAGACCAAAGACCTGACCGTTCTCAATCGTCAGACTGGTCGGATGCAGAGCGGGAATATCCTTACCGGCGACGCGGTAGGTTTTGTGGACGTTTTGAAACTCGATCACGTAGCGAACCTTGTGGGGCGCGTTGGAAAAGGATCAGCGGTTAGCCGGGCGCGCATTTTAGCCTGTCCGTATAGAGGTTATTAGCATTTATTCCGCATTCAACCTTCCATTTGGCAATAACGCGATCAAAGGTTAGAAAAAAGGAACGGCACAAAACGTCATCAGTCACTAATTAGGCAACTCGAAAACGCCCCGGTCCGTGCCTGGGGTATTGCTCAAGAGTCCTGGCTACGGCGGGAATCGCAACGAGGAGTTTTGTCTGATGAGTACTAAAAAGCCTGCCGCAACCAAAAGCGCACTGGCCGGGACCGATACCCCGGACCGCGGGAACACCAATGCCAAGCTCGACAGCCTGGAGCAATTTCGCTCCGACGCCACTGAACAGGCCCTGCGCACCAACCAGGGCGTGAAAGTCTCGGACAACCAGAACACGTTGAAGGCCGGCGCCCGCGGGCCATCGTTGCTGGAAGATTTCATCATGCGTGAAAAGATCACGCACTTTGACCATGAACGCATTCCCGAGCGCATCGTCCATGCCCACGGCACCGGTGCTCACGGCTACTTCCAGAGCTATGAAACCCATTCCGTACTGACCAAGGCCGGATTCCTACAAGACCCAAGCCAAAAAACCCCGGTCTTCGTCCGCTTCTCCACGGTGCAGGGCCCTCGTGGGTCGGGCGATACCGTGCGGGACGTACGAGGTTTCGCGGTGAAGTTTTTCACCGACGAAGGCAACTTCGACCTGGTGGGCAACAACATGCCGGTGTTTTTCATTCAGGATGCGATCAAGTTTCCTGACTTCGTGCACGCGGTGAAACCCGAGCCACACAATGAGATACCCACCGGCGGTTCAGCTCACGACACCTTTTGGGATTTTGTCTCTTTGGTACCGGAGTCGGCGCACATGGTGATCTGGACCATGTCCGATCGGGCGATCCCGAAAAGCCTGCGCAGCATGCAAGGCTTCGGCGTGCACACCTTCCTCCTGATCAATGCCGAAGGTAAATCGCGCTTCGTCAAATTCCACTGGCGCCCTACTGCCGGGACCTGTTCGCTGGTGTGGGATGAAGCGCAGAAACTCGCCGGTAAAGACACGGATTACCACCGTCGCGATCTCTGGGAGTCGATCGAGATGGGCGACTACCCGGAATGGGAATTGGGCGTACAGATCATCGAGGAGGAGAACGAACATAAATTCGACTTCGATATCCTCGACCCGACCAAGCTGATTCCAGAAGAACTGGTGCCGATCACCCCACTGGGCAAAATGACCCTCAACCGTAACCCCGACAACTTCTTCGCCGAAACCGAACAGGTTGCCTTCTGCCCAGGGCATATCGTGCCGGGGATCGACTTTTCCAACGATCCATTACTGCAGGGTCGATTGTTTTCCTACACCGATACGCAAATCAGCCGACTCGGTGGGCCGAACTTTCACGAGATCCCGATCAACCGCCCGGTCGCACCGTTCCACAATGGCCAACGGGATGCGTTGCATCGCTCCACCATCGACAAGGGGCGCGCGTCCTACGAGCCGAACTCCATTGATAGCGGTTGGCCGAAAGAAACACTGCCGGCCGCCCAGGATGGCGGTTTCGAAAGTTACCCAGAGCGCATCGACGCCAACAAGATCCGCCAGCGCAGCGAATCATTCAGCGACCACTTCTCCCAGGCGCGGCTGTTTTTCCACAGCATGAGCAAGCACGAACAGGAGCACATCATCTCGGCTTACAGCTTCGAGCTGGGCAAGGTTGAGCGGGCGTTCATCCGCGCGCGCCAGGTGAATGAGATTCTGGCCAACATTGATCTGGGTCTGGCTAAGCGCGTGGCGCAGAACCTGGGGTTGCCAGCGCCCAAAGCCGGGACGGTCGAAGTACGCAAAACCTCACTGGATCGCTCGCCGGCCCTGAGTCAAGCCAACTTGCTGCCGGCGGATATCAAAACCCGCAAAGTGGCAATCCTGGCAGCCAATGGCGTCGATGGCGCAGCGATTGATGCCATGAAGAAAGCGCTGAAGGCCGAAGGTGCGCACGCCAAACTGCTCGGCCCGGCGTCTGCTCCTGTGACCACCGCCGATGGCAAGACGCTGCCGGTCGATGCATCGATGGAAGGCTTGCCTTCAGTGGCGTTCGATGCGGTGTTTGTGCCCGGTGGCGCGGCGTCGATCAAGGCGTTGAGCACCGACGGTGTGGCGCTGCATTACCTGTTGGAGGCGTACAAGCACTTGAAGGCGATTGCACTGCAGGGCGAGGCCAAACAGTTGCTGGATGTGTTGAAGCTGGAGGCTGATGCGGGGTTGATCGTGGGTGCGGATGCGAAGTTGATCAAACCGTTTTTTGCCGCGATCGGGCAACATCGGGTGTGGGACCGGGAGCCTAAGGCCAAGGCGATTCCGGCCTGAAGTTCAGCGTGAATGGAAGGACGCCTTCGCGAGCAAGCCCGCTCCCACAGTTGACCGGGTTGTTCAAAAGAACTCGGTCTAATGTGGGAGCGAGCCTGCTCGCGATGCTTTTAAGGTTTACGCGGACTCAAAACCATCTGCGCCGGAACGTTGCGCAAAATCTGCTTCTCCAGATTCAGGTCAAAATCCGCATCGAGTTTCTTCACGCGCTTGGTCAGCAACGTGGTCAACCAAGGGAAGTCCTGGGTGCGTGGCGCCTGAATACTCACGTCGCATTGGTAATTCACCACATCGGCGGCGATCGCATCCAGTTGGCGACGAAGCTTGGTCATATCCGTCAGGTTCAACGCAACTGTGGTGCTTTCAGCCGTTGGATCAATGACCTTGGCCTGTGGTTTGGCTTCGGCAGCCATGAGCGCAGCTTCGGCTCTATCCAGTTCAGCTTTACGGGCATCAACGATGGCATTGTTGACCCCGCCAGTCAGCGCCGGAGCCTTGGGCATCAACGACCGGGCGCGGCTCAGCGCCGTGGCAGCCGCATTTACATCGCCCTTTTGCAGCACGATCTGACTGCGGCGCAGATAGGCTTCGGCCAGTTGCCGCTGGTATTGCTCAAGGGATTGATCGTTGGGCGACTCGGCCTGCAAGGCAGCGAGTTGATCTTCGGCAGTCGCCAGTTCACTGCTGGCGAGGCTTTGTTCCAGCTGTGCGATGGCCGTGGCCCGTGCACCGGTAGCCTCGGTGGCCGTCGGTGGCGTGCTTTGGCAAGCGCCCAGTAGCATCGAAAATGCGACAAGGAGCAGATAACGGGAGGCGAACGGCTTCATTCCTGCGACTCTCTATTTGCGCAAAAAACGAGCAAGTCTACACCCCTCGACGGGGCAGGACAAAACTCAGCAGAAACAGTGCGGCGGCCGTCACAACAATCGATGGGCCCGCCGGGGTGTCCTTGAACCACGACAGCGCCAGCCCGCCACAGACCGCGAGCATACCCAGCAGGCTCGCGCCCAGTGCCATCTGCTCCGGTGACCGGGCGTGACGTTGTGCCGCAGCCGCCGGAATGATCAGCAAGGACGTAATCAGCAACACACCGACGATTTTCATCGCCACCGCAATCACCACAGCGATCAGCAACATCAGGGTCAAGCGCAACGCCGCCACCGGCAAACCTTCAACCCTGGCCAATTCTTCGTGCACCGTGATTGCCAGCAATGGCCGCCACAACGTCACCAGCAAAGCCAGAACGGCCGCGCTGCCGCCGAGTATCCAGGCCAGATCGGTCGGACTGATCGCCAGCAAGTCGCCGAACAGATAAGCCATCAGGTCGATCCGCACTTCGTGCATGAAGCTTAGTACGACCAAACCTAAAGAGAGCGTGCTCGGTGCGAGAATTCCCAAAAGCGTGTCGGACGCCAGCGGTTGGCGCTGTTGCAAGGTCACCAGCAACACCGCCAACAGCAGGCAGCCTACGGTGACCGCAACGGTCGGGCTGACATCCAGCAGAAAACCCAGCGCCACGCCGAGCAGCGCGGCATGGGAAAGGGTGTCGCCGAAATAGGCCATGCGCCGCCAGACCACGAACGAACCCAGCGGGCCCGCGACCAATGCCAGGGCCAGACCTGCAAGCAGGGCGTAGAGCAGAAAATCAGCCATGCTTGCAGCTATCTCCGTGAACGTGGGTAGGGGCCGACGGGGCGGCGCTGACCACCGAGCCATGCAGGTCATGGGCGTGGTCGTGATGGTGGTGATAAATCGCCAGGCTTTGTGCGTTCTTTCCGAACAGCTCGACGAAAGCCGGATCACCGCTGACCTGCTCAGGATGCCCGGAACAGCAGACGTGACGGTTGAGGCAGACCACCTGGTCGGTGGTGCTCATCACCAGGTGCAGATCGTGGGACACCATCAACACGCCGCAGCCGTGGCGGTCGCGTAATCGTGTGATCAGGCTGTAGAGCTCGGCCTGACCGGCCACGTCGACGCCTTGCACAGGTTCGTCGAGCACCAGCAGTTCCGGCTCACGCAGCAATGCCCGGGCCAGCAGTACGCGCTGCATTTCACCACCGGAAACACTTTGCACCGGGCTGTCGATCACCTGTTCGGCGCCGACTTCCTTGAGTGCCGCCAAGGCCATGGCGCGGTCCACGCCCGGCACCAGACGCAAGAAGCGCAGCACCGACAGCGGCAGCGTCGGATCGACATGAAGTTTTTGCGGCATGTAACCGACCCGCAGTTTCGGCTTGCGCCACACGCTGCCGCTGTCCGGTTTCAACAGACCGAGTACAGCGCGCACCAGCGTGGTTTTGCCGGCACCGTTAGGGCCGATCAGGGTGACGATCTGCCCCGGCTCGACACTCAGTTCGATGTTATCCAGCACGCTTTGCCCGGCAAAGGTGACGGCAACCTGCTCGAGACGGATCAGCGCGTTGCTCATCAAACCCCCTGGCAACCTGAGCAGAGGCCGACCACTTCAACGGTCTGGCCTTCGACGACAAATCCGACATCCTTGGCGCTACTGATGATCGCGTCGCTGATGGATTTCTGTTCGAGCTCGATGGCGGCGTGGCATTCGCGGCAAATCAGGAACTGGCCCTGGTGGGCGTGTCCCGGTTGATTGCAGCCGACGAAGGCGTTCAGTGAGGAGATGCGGTGTACGAGGCCGTTTTCCAGCAGGAAGTCCAGCGCACGGTACACGGTCGGCGGCGCCGCACGGCGGCCGTCCTGCTCGCTGAGTACCGCGAGAATGTCGTAGGCACCCAACGGTTTGTGGCTTTGCCAGACCAGTTCCAGCACCCGCCGGCGCAAGGCGGTCAGGCGCAGGCCTTGACGTGCGCACAGAACATCGGCCTCAGACAATGCGCTATGGACGCAATGAGAGTGGTCGTGGGGACGGCTGGCAATCGGTGTTTTAGGCATGAGCGGCGACGAGTTTTGTGAGAGACGTTATTATGTTACCCGTTCTCGCCTCTTCGAGTGGTCATCGTGTCCCGACTTTTTTCTATCTTTGTCGCATTTGTCGCAAGTTTTCTGCTGATGGGTTCAGCTCAAGCCGAAGTCAAAGTTCTCACCAGTATCAAGCCTCTGCAGCTGATCGCCGCTGCGGTGCAGGACGGTGTGGCGATACCGGAAGTCTTGCTGCCGCCCGGCGCCTCCCCGCATAACTATGCCTTGCGCCCATCCGACGTACGGAAGGTGCAATCGGTGGATCTGGTTTACTGGATCGGTCCGGGCATGGAAGGTTTCCTGCCCCGCGTGCTGAATGGTCGTACGCTGCCCAGTGTCGCCGTGCAGGATTTGCCGGGCCTGAAACTGCGACATTTCGCCGAAGATAGCCACTCCCACGCTGAAGAAGCCGACGAGCATGATCACGATCACCGTCCCGGCAGCCTGGACGCGCACTTGTGGCTTTCGCCGGTCAACGCTCGCGTCATCGCCACAAAAATGGCCGCAGACCTGAGCGCAGCCGATCCGGCCAATGCTGCGCGTTATCAGAGCAACCTCAAGGCGTTCGATGAGCGTCTGGATGCAATGGATCTTCGCCTGAAGGCGCGCCTGGCCGGCATCGCGGGCAAACCGTACTTCGTATTCCACGAGGCCTTCGACTACTTTGAAGACGCCTACGGCCTCAAGCACGCCGGCGTATTCAGCGTCGCCGCCGAGGTCCAGCCCGGCGCCCAGCACGTCGCGGCGATGCGCACTCGATTGCAGGAAGTCGGCAAAACCTGTGTGTTCAGCGAACCGCCTCTGCGTCCGCGCCTGGCGGAAACCCTGGTGGCGGGTCTGCCGGTGAAGCTGGCGGAACTGGACGCGCTGGGCGGGTACACGCCAGCGACCGCTCAGGGGTATGAGCAGGTGCTGGAGAAGTTGGGGAATGATTTGGCTGGGTGCCTGGAGTCGTTGTAATTCGAAAATTGCGGTGCCCCATTCGCGAGCAAGCCCGCTCCCACATGGACCGCATAAATCCTGTGGGAGCGGGCTTGCTCGCGAAGCTTTTAAAGGGCGAACGGCAGCGGCGTGCTGACCTTCTGCCGCTGCGCCAGACGCTGCTGAAACTCCATCGGATCGTGAATCAGTACGTCCTGCCCGGCAAACGACTCGGCGGCGATCAACCGCGACAACCAGAACCGCACACACGCTACCCGCAGCATGGTCGGCCACAAATCCGCCTCGGCCGCCGTGAACGGTCGCAGCGCTGCATAAGCACCGAGCAACGCCCTCGCCCGCGGCCCGTCGATCAACCCGCTCTCGTCCGAACACCAGTCGTTCAAGGCGATCGCCACGTCGTAGAGCATCGGCCCCGAACACGCGTTATAGAAGTCGATCAACCCGGTCAGGTGCGTGCCTTCGAACATCGCGTTATCGCGGAACAGGTCGGCGTGGATATTGGCTCGCGGCAGCGCCAGAATTTTCGTCTTCTGCTGTGTGATTTCGTCCAGCGCCCGTTGCAGCAGATCGCTTTGCTCGGCATTGAGGTGCGACAGCAACTGCGTGCCCTCTTCCAGCATCCAGTCCAGGCCGCGATCGGTTTTGCGCTTGATCATGTTGGCCTGGGTCGCAAGGTGCAGATGGCCGAGCAACTCGCCCACCTGAGCGCAATGCTGCGCATTGGCTTCCTTGATGTGCTTGCCGGCCAGACGTGGCTGCAACAGCGCAGGTTTGCCGGCCAGTTCGCGCAAGGCGACGCCGTCGGTGGTGCGCAAGGCATAAGGCACTGGCAGGTCGGCGTCATGCAGCACGTCGAGCAGTTCTATGAAGAACGGCATCTCCTGAACCGGACCACGCTCAACCAGGGTCAGGACAAATTCGCCCTGCTCCAGGCTGATAAAGAAATTGGTGTTTTCGCTACCAGCGGCAATCCCCTGGAAATCAAGCAGGCGGCCGAGCCCGTAAGGGGCGAGAAAGGTTTCCAGCTCGGGCCGAGCCAGCGGGGTGAACACAGACATGTTTGAACTGCCAGTACGGGCGCCGCTGCTTGAGCCAGCGCCGATTAAAATTAAGAAACTACTTCCACTCAAAGATCTTCCATCCGGGAATTCGCATATCCGACTTCTCGGATTCTACGAAATTACCTTCCGATTGATTAACGCGCACCAGAAAATACGGCGGTGCTCCCTTGGGGGTGACCTTAATGGCGTACAAAAAGCCATTTTGCCGATATTCCTGAATGGTTTTATCGCCTTCCGTGCGGATCGTGACATCCGGGTCTGCCGATGGTGTGTCATCCGCCGCCATGACGGCCAGTGGAACGGTTGCAAACAAGCCAGCCAGCAACAGGCGATTTAGTGTGCGCATGATAACCTTGTCCCTTTGTCGTCAACGGTCCCGCTATTCTAGCGCCGGACCCGCCGAAAAGGTTGATCCTGCTCATGAGCCAAGCCCCCCTCGTCCTGGTGGACGGTTCTTCTTACCTGTACCGCGCCTTTCACGCCCTCCCACCGCTGACCACGTCCAAAGGTTTGCCGACCGGTGCGGTCAAAGGCGTGCTGAACATGCTCAAGAGTCTGCGCAAGCAGTACCCGGACAGTCCGTTCGCCGTGGTGTTCGACGCCAAGGGTGGGACATTTCGCGATGACATGTACGCCGAATACAAGGCCAACCGCCCGAGCATGCCCGACGACATGCGTGTTCAGATCGAGCCGCTGCACCAGAGCGTGATCGCCTTGGGCTTCCCGCTCCTGTGCGTCGAAGGCGTCGAAGCCGATGACGTGATCGGCACCCTGGCCCGCAGCAGCGCGGCAGCCGACCGCCCGGTGGTGATCTCCACCGGCGACAAGGACATGGCGCAGCTGGTCGATGGCCACATTACCTTGGTCAATACCATGACCGGTAGCGCGCTGGACGTGGAGGGCGTGAAGGAGAAATTCGGCGTCGCTCCCGAGCAGATCATCGATTACCTGGCACTCATGGGCGATTCTTCCGACAACATTCCGGGCGTTCCGGGCATTGGTCCGAAGACCGCTTCCGGCCTGTTGGTCGGTGTGAACGGCGGCCTGACCGAGCTCTATGCACAGCTCGACATCGTCCCGACCTTGCCGATTCGCGGGGCCAAAACCCTGCCGGCCAAGCTCGAAGAGCACAAGGAGATGGCGTTTCTCTCCTATCAATTGGCAACCATCAAGATCGACGTGCCGCTGGATATCGGCCTCGACGACCTGCAAATGGGCAAGCCGGATCACGACAAGCTCGCCGAGCTCTACACCCTGCTTGAGTTCAAGAGCTGGTTCGAAGAGAACCAGCGCGACGCCAAGCGCTCCGGCCAGGAAGTCGCCGCTCCGGTGGCTGAAGAAGCGGCCGTCGACACCGAACTCAAGTACACAACGATCCTCACCCAGGCTGATTTCGACCTGTGGCTGAAGAAGCTCAACGACGCCAAGCTGATGGCCTTCGATACCGAAACCACCGGCATCGATGCGCAGCAGGCGCAACTGGTGGGCCTGTCTTTCGCTGTACAAGCCAACGAAGCGGCCTACATCCCGCTGACCCATTCCTACATGGGCGTGCCGGATCAGCTCGATCGCGACACCGTGCTGCGCGCGCTGAAGCCGATTTTGGAAGACCCGAGCAAACTCAAGGTTGGCCAGCACGCCAAGTTCGATATGAATATCCTGGCCAACTGCGCCATCGGCGGCGATCAGAGCTGCGGCATCACCGTGCAAGGCGTCGCTTTCGACACGATGCTCGAATCGTACGTGCTGGACTCCACCGCGACCCGCCACGACATGGACAGCCTGGCGCTCAAGTACCTGAATCACACCACCACCAGTTTTCAGGACATCGCCGGCAAAGGCGCCAAACAGCTGACATTTGATCAGATATCCCTGGAACTGGCCGGGCCTTACGCTGCCGAAGACGCCGACGTGACGCTGCGCCTGCATCAAACCCTGCAGGAAAAGCTCAATGCCATCCCGAGCCTGAGCAAGGTCCTGAGCGAAATCGAAATGCCGTTGGTGCCGGTTCTGGCACGGATCGAACGCCAAGGCGCGCTGGTCGATGCCAACCTGCTGGGCATTCAGAGCGTCGAGCTGGGCGAGAAAATGGTCGCCCTCGAGCGCGAGGCGTTCGCCATCGCCGGGGAAGAATTCAACCTTGGCTCGCCGAAGCAATTGGGCGTGATCCTGTACGAAAAACTCGGCCTGCCGATCCTCAGCAAAACCGCCAAGGGCCAGGCGTCCACCGCTGAAGCCGTGCTGGCGGAACTGGCCGAACAGGATTTCCCGCTGCCTAAAGTGCTGATGCAGTACCGCTCGATGAGCAAGCTGAAAAGTACCTACACCGATCGCCTGCCAGAGCAGATCAACCCGCGCACCGGGCGAATTCATACCTCTTATCATCAGGCCGTCGCGGCGACCGGGCGCTTGTCGTCCAGCGACCCGAACCTGCAGAACATTCCGATCCGCACCGCCGAAGGGCGTCGGATTCGTCAGGCGTTCGTTGCACCAAAAGGCTACAAGCTGCTGGCAGCGGACTATTCGCAAATCGAACTGCGAATCATGGCTCACCTGGCCAAGGACGAAGGGTTGCTGCACGCGTTCCGCAATGACCTGGACGTGCACAAAGCCACTGCAGCGGAAGTCTTCGGGGTTGAACTGGCAGACGTCACCACCGACCAACGGCGCAGTGCCAAGGCGATCAACTTCGGTTTGATCTACGGCATGAGCGCGTTTGGCCTGGCCAAGCAGATTGGTGTTGATCGCAAGCAATCCCAGGCCTACATCGACCGTTACTTCGCCCGTTACCCAGGCGTGCTGGAATACATGGAACGCACCCGCGCCCAGGCTGCCGAACAAGGTTTCGTCGAAACCATCTTCGGTCGTCGCCTGTATCTGCCGGAAATCAATGCGAAAAACCCGGCCCTGCGCAAAGGTGCCGAACGCACGGCGATCAACGCCCCGATGCAAGGCACAGCGGCGGACATCATCAAGAAAGCCATGATTGCCGTGGATAGCTGGCTGACAGCATCAGGCCTCGATGCCAAAGTCATCCTGCAGGTGCACGATGAATTGGTTCTGGAAGTGCGTGAGGATTTGGTCGACCAGGTCCGCGATGAAATTCGCATGCACATGAGCGATGCAGCGAAGCTTGATGTGCCGCTGCTGGTAGAGGTTGGTGTAGGAAACAATTGGGATGAGGCTCACTGAGCCGTCTGAAAAGGCGTTTTCTGCTGCGGCACAGTGCCGCAGCAGAAAGACCGAAGGGCTCTTAGGTCGGAAAATTCGATGGCGTATTCCAAAGGCTTTTTAAAAAATTCTGAACTAATCGCCTGAATCCCCACTCAGAGTTACTGAATGGGTGGTGAAGCCCTTCGATGCTCCTAATGTTGTGTTAAGTGTTGGCAGATATCTGGACCCCGCCCTAGCGGTCCGGAACTTGAACCCCGGAACTTCCCCCTCCCCATAAGAAGTCCGGGGTTTTTTTTGCCCGCGGTTTTTGTAAATGAGCTTACTCCGCGAGCTCGGCGCCCTTGTCCGCCAGTTCCATCCAGCCCGCCAGTACAGTGTAGGCGTCTTCCAGACCCATGCGTTTTGGCGCCGAGAACAGCTGGATGCTGATCGCATCTCCCCAACCCTTGCGGATGTCTGCCTGAACCTTGAGCAGGACGTTTTTCGCCGCGCCGTAGGTCAGCTTGTCGGCTTTGGTCAGCAAAATGTGCATCGGCATGCCGCTGGCGACAGCCCAGTCGAGCATCAGCAGGTCGAAGTCGGTCATTGGATGACGGATGTCCATCATCAAAATCAGCCCCTTCAAACTCTCACGACCACCCAGATAGGCTTCCAGGTGACGCTGCCAGTGCAGCTTCAACGGGATAGGCACTTTCGCGTAACCGTACCCCGGCAGGTCGACCAGACGACGATCATCGTCTAGCTTGAAGAAGTTCAAGAGCTGCGTGCGGCCCGGAGTTTTCGAGGTCCGCGCAAGGCTGGCGTGTGTCAAGGTGTTCAGCGCACTGGACTTGCCGGCGTTGGAACGCCCGGCGAAAGCCACTTCAAAGCCTTCGTCGTCGGGACATTGATCGACTTTGGCAGCGCTGAGCATGAAGGTGGACTGTTGGCACAGGCCGAGGATGGGGTTCTTGAGTTGCATGGGATTTCCGATGTGGGCGGCGCCGGGAATGGACGCGGCGAGCAGTGTCGTTTCCGTTTCAGTGACGCCAGTATATAATGCCGCAGATTTTGTGTGCGCTTTGTCCCAGCGTAGGATGAAGTTCACGAGAGCGATTGACCTTGATTGCGCATTAGAACGCAGAACGCTCTCAACCCTGAAAAGGTCGTTTTATGACGAAATGGCTGCTAGCTGCCGGTGTCTTGATGCCGCTTTACAGCGCTCAGGCTACACAGGATCCGGAAGCTGTGTACAACCGTGTTTGTGGTGCCTGTCATTCCGGCCAACTACCCATGGCGCCCAAAAAGGGCGATCAGGAAGCTTGGACGCCGAGGTTGGCGAAAGGTATGGAGACGCTGGTGCAACACGTGACCCAGGGTTTCAAGGCGATGCCGCCGCGTGGTTTGTGCATGGACTGCAGTGCCGAGGATTACCAAGCAATCATCCAGTGGATGAGCGAGTGATCCCGGTCCATAACTCTTTAACCCTTAGCCGTAGTTGGATTAGCTGATGAACAAATTGATCGTGAGTCTGCTGTTGACCGTGGGGATCTCCGGCATTGCCCATGCTGCAGGTGATGCGACTGCTGGTCAGGCGAAAGCCGCAGTATGTGGCGCCTGTCATGGCCCGGATGGCAACAGTATGGCGCCTAACTTTCCGAAACTGGCAGGCCAGGGCGAGCGTTATCTGAACAAGCAGCTACACGACATCAAGTCCGGCAAACGCACGGTACTGGAAATGACCGGCCTGCTGACCAACCTGAGCGATCAGGATCTGGCCGATATCGCCGCCTACTTCGCCAGTCAGAAAGGCAGCGTCGGCGCCGCCGACCCGAAAGTCGTTTCTCGCGGTGAAGCATTGTTCCGCGGCGGCGATCTGGCCAAGGGCCTGCCAGCCTGCACCGGTTGCCACTCGCCAAATGGTGCGGGTAACGCAGCCGCCGGCTTCCCGCACCTGGGCGGCCAGCACGCTCAATACATCGCCAAGCAACTGACCGACTTCCGCAAGGAAGAGGCCGGCCGCACCAACGATGGCGACACCAAAACCATGCAGACCATTGCCAAACGGCTGAGCGACGAAGATATCGCAGCGGTGTCCAGCTACATTCAAGGTCTGCACTAAGACCGACGAATCGGGCGCTGCGGGAGGTGTACACCTCCCGCAACGTTAACGCTCGATTAATCCGTCGGTGCAAGCATAAAAAGGGTGGCTTTGGCCGCCCTTTTTTGTGGCCGCTGCCGTTACACTACAGAACTCAAGCCCGCCAGGACCTGTCTGAAAACAGGTCGCGCGAGGCGACCAAAATTGTCCAGGAGTAAAGCATGCGTAATCTGATCATCAGCGCCGCACTCGTCGCTGCCAGCCTGTT
This sequence comes from Pseudomonas sp. LjRoot277, assembly GCF_964253845.1. Taxonomy (NCBI): domain Bacteria; kingdom Pseudomonadati; phylum Pseudomonadota; class Gammaproteobacteria; order Pseudomonadales; family Pseudomonadaceae; genus Pseudomonas; species Pseudomonas sp. LjRoot277. Next base: position 64,789 of record NZ_CAXURI020000001.1, read on the forward strand.
CGGCATGGCCGCCCAAGCTGCTGAAGCACCCGCAGCGCCTTATGTCGAACTGACCAATCCCGTCCCGGTAGCTGTGCCTGGCAAGATCGAAGTGGTGGAGCTGTTCTGGTACGGCTGCCCGCACTGCTACGCTTTCGAGCCCGTGATCAATCCATGGGTTGAGAAACTGCCTTCCGACGTGAACTTCGTCCGCATTCCTGCCATGTTCGGCGGCCCGTGGAACGCACACGGCCAGATGTTCCTGACCCTTGAAGCCATGGGCGTCGAAAACAAGGTTCACGCTGCGGTGTTCAACGCGATTCAGAAAGAACACAAGAAGCTGGTCGACAAGAATGAAATGGCCGATTTCCTGGCCACTCAGGGCGTAGACAAGGACAAGTTCCTGGCCACCTTCGACTCCTTTGCCATCAAGGGCCAGATCGTCAAGGCCACTGACCTGGCCAAAAAGTACGAAATCTCCGGCGTTCCGACCATGATCGTCAACGGCAAGTATCGCTTCGACGTGGGCTCTGCCGGCGGCGCCGAGCAAGCATTGCAACTGGCCGACAAGCTGATCGACAAAGAGCGAGCGGCTAACAAGGCTGCTGCCAACTAAGCGCGGCGACTGCCATGCGCCGCTGGGGCACTGAACGCGTCGTTGGCCTGCATGATCCGCGGGTCAACGAACATCATCTGGAATCGACGGGCCTGCCCGCAGACAGTCGTCTGCGCTTGCTCAGTTTCAATATCCAGGTCGGCATCAGTACCGAGCGCTATCATCACTACGTGACCCGGGGCTGGCAGCATCTGTTGCCGCACACCGGGCGTGCCGACAATCTGCAAAAGATCGGCAATCTGCTGGGCGACTTCGATCTGGTCGCCTTGCAGGAGGCCGATGGCGGCAGCCTGAGATCAGGCTACGTCAACCAGGTCGAACACCTGGCCCAGCTCGGCGCATTCCCCTACTGGTATCAACAACTCAATCGCAATCTCGGACGCCTCGGCCAGCACAGCAATGGTGTGCTCAGCCGCTTGCGCCCGTGGGCGATTGAAGATCATCCGCTACCGGGGCCCAAAGGTCGCGGAGCTATTCTGGTGCGCTTTGGCGAAGGTCCTGAGGCGCTGGTGGTGGTCATGATGCACCTGGCGCTGGGCGCTCGCGCCCGCAGCATGCAACTGGCTTACATCCGCGAGCTGATTGGCGGCTATAAACACCAGGTGCTGATGGGCGACATGAATACCCATGCCAGTGACTTGCTGCAAAACTCCCCGTTGCGTGACCTCGGCCTGCTCGCGCCGCAACTGGAAGCGACGTTCCCTAGCTGGCGCCCGCAGCGCTGCCTGGACCATATTCTCCTGAGCCCCACCCTGACCCTTGAAAAAGTCGAGGTGCTGGCACAACCCATTTCCGATCACCTGCCGGTCGCGGTAGAGATTCGTCTGCCGGGTTCGCTCACGGCCGATGCATTGCCCGCGTTGAGTCCTGCCCCTCGCGGATCCCATGAATGAGCGACGAAGCACAGCGCTGGAAAGAGAAATACCTCAAAAGCATCGAACAACAGGAAAAGCTCGAACGTCGATGGGACGCCCGGCTCGACCTGCTGCGTCGTGGCCTGGTACGCAGCACGCTGGCCGCCGAGGGCACCGACCGCGTCGTTGACCAATGCATGAAGGAAATGCGTGAAGTCGTGCGCACCGACGACATGGACGCCGGCCTGGCCGCCCTGCTTCCGCGGCTGGAAAAAGCCGTGCTCGACTCCGAACAACGCCGGGAAACCCGGGTCAATCAAACCAGCGCTGCATTGACCGCACTGGTCTCGCAGCTGCAAACATTACCGCTGCCCCGCGAAGTCAGCCGACCTCTGAAAAACTTCGCCAAGCATCTGGATGCAAGAGTCGGGCAGCCGCGCGAAATTCCGTTGCTGCTCAGCGAGCTGAGTGGCCTGCAAGGCAAAGCCCTGAATCAGCTTGAAAACCCGGCAGAACCCGGCCGCCCTGGTTTGCTGCAGCGACTGTTTGGCAGCCGTGAAGCGGATGAAGCGGCATTACAGGTTGTCCCCGGCGCTGTGCCGACGCCCACCCTGCAGTATGCCGAAGCGGTTTCTGTGCCTCATGCCGAGACACCACAGGTAACTGTCGATCTCGCGCCAAAGATCGATAAGCCGCAAGTGGCGGTCGCACAAGTTGCCGAGCCCGCGACTGCATCCGAGCCACCGACGATCGAGACTCCGCCCGCAGCGGCGCCTTCTCCTGCAGTTGTAGCGTTTGTCCCGCCGGTGCTTGAGCCGGAGCGAGCACGCGCCCAGACTCCAGAGACGCAACCGGACATAGAACATCCAGAAGAACCCGCGCCATCAATCATCGAACCAGAAATACAGGCTCAACCGGCAATCAATCCCGACGAACTGACCCCGGTGGTCTATCTCGACAGCCTGCCGTTGCCCCCGGCCATGGCCGAGGTGTTGGCCGCCGTAGACACTGAACAATCCGAGCCGGATGTTCTCTACGCCCTGCCGGACTCACCCGAGCCGTCCTACAGCTCGGTGGCCAAGCACATCGAAGACACGCTACTGGGCCTGCTCGACGACCTGACGCTGCCCGAGCGTCATCGTCCGCAAGCCGAAGCGATGCGTGATCGTCTGCAAAACGGTTTGAATTGGTACGAACTGCTGCCAATCCTCGACGATCTGGCAACCTTGATGCTGGCAATCACCGACAGTGGCCAGCATGAATTTGAAGCCTATTTACAGCAGCTCAACGAACGCCTCGAGTCGTTCCAAAGCAACTTGCAAGCCGCCAGCGAAGGCCATGCCGACAACCGTTCCGCCGCACGCGAGATGGACACGCAGATCCGCGAGCAAGTCGACGGCTTGCAGAGCAGCATGCAGGAAGCCGCCGACCTGGACGATCTCAAGCATGTCCTGGAAAACCATCTGGAAGGCCTGCTCGGCACCATGGACCAGCACCAGAAGCAGCGTAACGAGCGCGAGCAGGAAGTCGCGGCACGCCTCCATGGTCTGGCCGAACGCGTTGCGCACATGGAGCAGGAAGCCCTGGGCTACCGCGAGCATCTTGAAGAGCAGCGTCAGAAAGCTTTGATTGACCCGCTGACCGGCCTGCCTAACCGGGCAGCCTGGAGCGAACGGCTGGATCACGAAATCAACCAATGGCAGCAACACGGCAACACCCTGTTGCTGGCCATGCTCGACCTCGACCATTTCAAACGCATTAACGATAACTATGGTCACCTGGCGGGCGACAAAGTACTGAAAATCATCGCCAGCGTGCTACGCAAGCGCCTGCGCGGGACGGATTTCATTGCCCGGTTCGGCGGTGAGGAGTTTGTCCTGTTGATGCCAGACACAGTGCCCGCTGCCGGTGCGAAACTGCTGGAAAAACTGCGCGCCTCGATCGAAGCTTGCCCTTTCCACTTCAAAGGCGAGCCAGTAACCATCACCATTTCCATGGGCCTGACTGCATTCAAACCCGGCGAACATAGCGATCTGGTCCTTAAAAGAGCCGATCAGGCCCTATATCGCGCGAAACATGCCGGCCGTAACCAAGTCGCACTGGGCTGACGGGCAATTGTTCCATTTTGTTTAAAACTTCGCGTGGGCCGTCTGCGCGCAGGGCAGTACGTTACACTGTTGCATTACTGTCTTGCGTGTATTGCCTTCTGCCATGAAATATCTATCTCTCATCGTGTCGCTGATTCTGTTGGCCGGTTGTGCCAGCGGCCCCCGGTTCGACACCCGTCACCCTTCAGCCAATTACGACAGCCGCATTCAGTTCGTGGTGGTGCACTACACCTCCGCGTCACTGGAGCGCTCGCTGCAACTGCTGACCCACGGCGACGTCAGCAGCCACTATCTGATTGGCGACGACAAGGGCGCCACCATCTACAAGCTGATGGATGAAAACCTTCGAGCCTGGCACGCCGGGGAAAGCGAATGGCAAGGCCGGACCTGGTTGAACTCCAGCTCCATTGGCATTGAAATCGTCAATCCGGGATTTAAAGACACCCCGACCGGGCGCCTTTGGTACCCCTATAGCGAAGACCAGATCCAATCCCTGATCGTCCTGCTCAAGGACATCAGCAAGCGTTACGCCATCAACCCCCGCAGCATCATCGGCCACAGCGACATCGCCCCGATGCGCAAGCTTGATCCGGGGCCGCTGTTCCCCTGGAAGCGTCTGGCTGCCGAAGGCCTGGGAATCTGGCCGAACGAGCAGGCCGTAACGCGTCAGCAAGCACAGTTCGAAGTACAACTGCCAACCATCAGTTGGTTTCAGGCACAGCTGGCCCGCGCAGGTTATCCCACCCCGCAAACCGGCGAACTGGATGTTGCGACACGTGATGTGATTGCGGCCTTCCAGCTGCATTTCCGACCGACACGTTTCGATGGCACACCGGATGCGCAAACCGCGGCGCTTCTACAAGTCTTGAACCAGACAAAATAATGACGCCCGCCCGACGGTCAGGGCTTTTTTCCAATCAGCAGCTATAACTCATTGGTAATTCTTCGGATATTCCCTATGCCTGCTGCTCGAGAGACACTTCGTAGTTGGTTCTTTCGCCCTTGGTTTTTGGCGATGCTGGCTGCTGCCTTGAGCGCGACACTTCTGATGGCCGGCAGCCTGTTCGTGGCCATGCATCAAGTCGAGCAGAGCGAAAGCGAAGAAATGAATGCTCAGGGCGAGCGCTTCCTTGCTCGTCTGGAGCAACTTTTCGGGCAGTTGCGTGAAAGCCTCGACGACCTGGAAGCCCAGCCGTTACGCGGCTGCGATGACGAAATGATCGCGACCTTGCAACAGGTCAGCTTCAATTACCGTTTCGTTTACGAAGCCGCTTATATGGACGCCTCGCGGATCTGTTCCAACCGCCCCCGGCAGGAAGGGCTGTCGATGATAAGGCCGCCAGACATCAAGGGGCCGACCTACAGTTACTGGCTGAACACCACTACCGAACCCGATGAAAACCGCGCCGCGCTGATGCTCGGGCGCGGCAATTTTCGTGTCGCGACATCTCGCGGGCATTTGACCGACATGGTCGACTTGCCACCGGGAAGCAGCCTGCTGGTGGTGCTCGACCACGGTACGCGCGCGATTCCGGTACTGGGTGTCTCACAGGCCTGGCCACCCACCGAACCCTGGCCCCCGAAAAGCCTCGACGCGCTACAAGTAACGCATTCCCGCTTGATTTACCGCATGCCCACCAACAATCCGGAATACCAATTGGTGCTGATCAGCCCGCGCACCGGTATGCATGTGCCCGCTGTCTGGTGGTGGTTGCTGCCGGCCAGCCTGGCACTCGCCTTATGCGTGGGTTTTCTGGTGCTTCTGCTGGTGCGCCAGCGACAGTCGCTGGACGCCGAACTGAGTGGCGCCATACGACGAGGCGAATTGCAGGTGCTGTATCAACCGATCTTCGACCTCGACAGCCGCAACTGTGTCGGGGCAGAAGCCTTGCTGCGCTGGCGACGGCCGGACGGCACCCTGACCAGCCCCGACCTGTTTATTCCGATGGCGGAGAACACCGGCCAGATCCGCCAGATGACCGACTTCGTCCTGCAACGCCTGCTTGAGCAGCTGGGTCAATTGTTGCGGTCCAATCCGCAACTGTACATCTCAGTCAACCTGGCGGCCTGCGACGTCATGGTGCCGCGTATCGGCCAAGTCATGGCGCGCCTGCTGACCTTGCACCGCGTCGCGGCAAAGCAAATTGCCTTTGAGGTCACCGAGCGGGGATTGATCGATGTCGTGGTAGCCCGGGAAAACCTGCAAGCCTTGCGGGATGTCGGGCATCAAGTGTTGATTGATGATTTTGGCACCGGCTATTGCAGCCTCGCCTATCTGCAAACCCTGCCAGTCGATTGCCTGAAAATCGATAAGGCGTTTATCGATGCGCTGGGTCATGACGCTGCAAGTAGCGGTGTCGCCCCACACATCATTCACATGGCCCAGGCCCTGCAACTCAAGGTGATTGCCGAGGGCATCGAACTTGAATCCCAGGCGGCGCTTCTGAGCAGTGAAGGCGTGAAGTTCGGTCAGGGTTGGCTATTCGCCCATGCGTTGAGTGCGGTGCAGTTCATCGAGCTGATTACCCGTGGTCGCCGATTGGCTGCCCGACGTCTCGATGACGAAGCCTGAAGCGGTTGCGGCTTATACCGACAGCGCCATATAAAACTGAGTACCCTGCCCTGGCCGCGAATAAACACCCATCCGACCGCCGTGCAACTGCACGATTTCCTTGCACAGCGCCAGACCGAGTCCGGCACCACCCTTCTTGCGACCCACCTGTACAAAGGGTTCGAAAATCCGCCCCTGCTGACCATAGGCAATGCCTTCGCCATTGTCCTCGACGCTGATAATCACCCGCTCCCCATGGCGTCGAGCCTGCAAACGTATTTGCCCGCCGGAAGCGGTGTGGCGCAACGCGTTGTCGATCAGGTTATCGAGCACCCGGTCCAGCTGCGGCTGATCGGCCGGCAATCGCGGTAATGGCCCTTGCACTTCCACTAGCAAGTCGATGCCCTGCTCTTTTGCAGGGTCGGCAAAACGTGCCCGGGCCTGCTCCAGTAAATCCTCGATGGAGCACGGCGCCAACGTGAGTTTCTGCAATCCGTTCTGGTAGCGGGAGAAGTTCAGCAGGTCGTTGATCAACTGCATCAAGCGCTGCATCTCTTCATTCACGGTGTCCAGCAGATCTGCTTCGCGCGAGTCCTGGGCAAAGTGCGCGCGCTCGCGAAACAGGCCGAACGCCATGTGCATCCCGGTAACCGGCGTTCGCAATTCATGGGAGGCGCGCAGCACGAACTCGCTGCGCACCCGCTCAAACGCCCGCTGTTCGGTGACGTCATGCAGAACCATCACGGCGCCGAGAATATGACCCTGTGTATGGCTGACCGGCGTCAGACTGAAGGTCAGCAACCGCGACTCACCGTCGACCTCGATGCTCAGGTCCTCAGGCGCCCGCTCCAGGGTGCCGCCGCGCAGCACCAGTTGCAGCTGATCATCGAGTTCGGGACGCTCAAGCGCCGTACCCAGACCCTGACCGAGACGATCGCTGTCCCAACCCAACTGACGCTGCGCCACTGGATTGAGGTGTTCCAAACGACCATCGCGGTCAATCATCAACAGCCCATCGTCGATGCTGTCGAGCACGGCCTGCAAACGCTGCTGGCCTGCGAGCAGTTCATCGATATTGGTGGCCTGATGCTCACGCAGGGCCTCGGCCATGATCCCGAAGCGCTTGGTCAGCTGGTTCATTTCCACGGCCGAAGAAATCGGTAGCGTCACTTCGAAATTGCCTTGGCCGATGTTGTCCGCCGCCTGGACCAGGGCCTCGATCGGTTCACCAAAACGTCGAGCGATAGCGTGGGCGGTGACGAAGCCGATGATCAGCACCGCCAGCCCCACCAGCCCGAGCAGGCCGGCAACCAGCAGCGCCCTCTCCCGAACCTGCCGTTCGGTGGCATTGATGTTATCCAGCGCACGCTGTTGCTCGACGATCAAACCATTGAGTAGCGCATTGAATTTTTCGGTGAGTTCTTTGTTGCCACTCAACACCTGTGCCGAGTCACGTGACAGGTCGTACTCCTGCAGAAATCTCAGGTAGTCAGTCTTGGCCTGTTCGAAACCGAACTGGTGCTCATCGCCAGCCTGGGCATGGACAATGCCGTCGTCAAGCAACTGGAAATAATGCTGCTTGGACGCCTCGAACGCTGCAGGATCCGGCTTCTCGCTGAGCATGATCATCAGCTGATCGCCCAGGGTCTGACGCAATTTCAGTCCAAGGTCGAGCGAGATGAAATTATTGCGAATCAGCGCTTCCTGGGAACTCGCCATCTGCATCACGCTGACCAGTCCGAGCAACAGCCCCAGCAGCGCCACGGTGATCAGTGCGGAAATACTCAGAAACAGCCGCGTGCGCAACTTCATCGCCAGTCTCATCGGAGACTGCTCACAAGTTGTACTGCTTGCGTTTTCGGTACAACGTCGAGGCATCGATACCCAGGGTCTTGGCGGCCTGGTCCAGGGTATCTGCTGTGGCGAGGACTGCTCCGATGTGGGCTTTTTCCAATTCATCCAGACTCAGCGCAGCGCCGATGCGAGGCGCGTTGTTGACCGGGGTTTCAGCCATGCCCAAGTGACTGATCTCGACCCGCTCCTGTGGACAAATGATGCTTGCCCGCTCCACAACGTTGCGCAGTTCGCGAATGTTCCCCGGCCAGCGGTAGCCGAGCAGCGCTTCACGGGCTTCGTCGCTGAAGCCCCGAGCCGGACGCGCGTATTCCTTGACGAAACGGGCCAGAAAGCGATCGGCCAGGTTCAGAATATCTTCCCTGCGCTCGCGCAGTGGCGGCAGGTGCAAGGTGATGACGTTCAGGCGGTAGAGCAAATCTTCACGGAAACGGCCATCGCGGACCATGTCTTCGAGGTTCTGGTTAGTGGCCGCGAGGATGCGCACATCGGCGCGGCGGGTGACCGGGTCGCCCACCCGTTCGTATTCTTTATCCTGGATGAAACGCAGCAGTTTAGGTTGCAAAACCAACGGAAAATCGCCGATCTCGTCAAGAAACAGCGTCCCACCGTCGGCCTGATTGACCCGACCCAGAGTACTTTCGCTGGCCCCGGTGAACGCGCCACGGCTGTGGCCGAAGAGCTCGCTTTCCATGAGTTCGGCGGTCAGGGACGGGCAGTTGATCGTGATGCAGGATTTCTTCGCGCGCTTGCTCCAACCGTGAATGGCCTGGGACAGCTCGCCTTTACCGGTACCTGACTCGCCGAGAATCAAAATATTGGCATCAGTGCTGGCCACCTGGCGGGCGGTTTCGAGCACGACTTTCATCGCCGGGCTGTGAGAGTCCAGGCCATCCTTGGGTTTGCGCACTTCGCCTTCAAGGGCTTCCAGACGTGCCGACAGTTGCCGCACCTCCAGCTGCTTGGCGGTGGCCAGGCGCAATTGGTCGGGGCTGCAAGGCTTGACCAGATAGTCGGCGGCACCGGCCTGAATGGCATCCACCGCGGTATCCACGGCCGAATGAGCGGTGACGATCACCACCCTCATCCACGGCGCCTGAATGCGCATTTGGGCCAGCACATCGAGGCCATTGTCTTCACCCAGTCGCAGGTCGAGGAAGCACAGGTCGAAGACTTGACGCTGAAGCAGTGCATCAGCCTGGGCGGCGCTGTTGGCGGTAGCGACGCTGTAGCCTTCATCTTCGAGGCAATAACGGAAAGTACGCAGGATGGCGGACTCATCGTCCACCAGCAGAATGCGGCCTTGATGCTCAGTGGCTGATTCCATTTTCCTACGCTCCTTAATGAATGATCTTGGTTAGTCCCGGAATAATCGGGCAAGTTGCATGGTTGATTCTGGTCGATTCCATCCACAGCAGCGTAGCTCTCTCCTCACCCTACGGCTAATCGCCTGATTTTATTGTTTTTTTATCAGATAGCCGGTTCACAGGCGATTCCCGCTGTCCCCTTGTGACATCCACGCCCTCCTCGCAATTCAAAAATATTGAAAGTTCTTACGATTCCATCGTGCATTACGCACGACTTCAAAAGGACCATCGTGCAGGATGCGTCCGATCCGTTTTCCACATCATTCATAACTATTTGATTTTATTGACTTTTATTATCATAAAAAGCTGGCATGCAGGCTGCAATGGTCTGATTAACCAGGGCATTAAAAGTCGCCCTTAACAAGATCACCACAGTGTGGGAGGAGCTTCAGGATGAGTCGCCAACGTGCCGCCCAGTTGCGTATCTCGCCACTGCATATCCAGCAAGGTCTGTTGGCTGTTCTGGCGCTACTGATCACTTTGATCGCCGGCCAGCAGTTCCAGCGTTGGGAGCAGAACCAGCAGCAAGAAGCGCCACGCTTGTCGATTCAGCACCCGACCCAAACCCATTTCAGCGCGGCCAGCAGTAACCTGGCTGACAGCCCCCCAATGCGAATGATGGACGTCGACCAGGCTCAGCCTGCGGATGAGACGCCTCGCCAGGAACGTTGGGTGTTCTAAACACATGAACTTGGCGCTTTCGATGCGCCGGGAAAAGCACCACGAGCAACACCTCTAAATAGAAGCGTAAGGAGAATCACCATGTTGAGCTGGGCAATCACATTCTTGATCATTGCCATCATCGCTGCGGTACTGGGCTTCGGTGGTATCGCGGGCACCGCCACGGGTATCGCCAAGATTCTCTTTGTCGTGTTCCTGGTGATGTTCATTGCTTCCTTCTTCTTTGGCCGTCGCGGTCGAGGGTGAACATGAGCGTTTTGGTAAAGACACTGGCAGCCGCCCTGCTTCTGGGCGGCAGTGCCATGCAAGAAAGATCCACACTGGTACTGAATTCGTAACATGAAAGAAGCAGCATGGCTTCTTTCCACTGCGCTACCCGAGGACGGTAGACGCATGATCAAGGGGCCGGGACGTTCTGCCTGTTTCAGGGGCGGAGTGACCTACGGGTACAGGGAGTGCCCGCGCAAGGGCCGGGTCAGGCAGAAGCTGCGACGCAAGTTCGTCGGTCACTCATGGATCGACGGACTTGCGAAGAGCTCATCAGTGCAAAGCGTTGTCTTAGAGCGTTCTGCTCGCATCTCCGCTTCATCTCCGTTAACCCCTCGCAAAACCATTTCGCGGTGTTTCTTTGGTGACCGTATATCGAGAAAACTGCGACTCGAAGACCGAGAATTTTCGCGCTTAAACGTAGGCTTTTTCCCAAGTTTTAGCCCACATTCCCTTGTTCAAAAAACACCCAACCTCCTCTGCGATGACCGGTTCACGGCACTTATGCCTGCCGAAATGTCGTATTCGAACCGGTTGGGACGCGAGTTTGAGTTAAAAAATCTCATGCCGATTCGGCATAGGGTAGGCGTTTACGGCATTAGACGTCGCTTCCTTGCATCTGAATAGTTGCGCCTTTTTTCGCCTGCCAGAGAGCCGATAACAAGCGCTCCGGGGCACCTTATACGGGGGTAGATGCACAAGACTTTTTCGCCACAAGCGTTCCAGTTCTTGCATCTGCCTGAGTCAAACGCAAGTAAGGGTAAAGATATGAAGAAGGCAAAGCTTAGCCTCGCCTGGCAGATCCTCATCGGTCTGGTTCTGGGGATAGCAATTGGTGCACTGCTCAACCACTTCAGTGCCGAAAAGGCCTGGTGGATCAGCAACGTCCTGCAACCGGCAGGCGATATCTTTATCCGTCTGATCAAGATGATCGTGATCCCGATCGTGATCTCTTCTCTGGTCGTCGGCATTGCTGGCGTGGGCGACGCGAAGAAACTCGGTCGCATCGGTCTGAAGACCATCATCTACTTCGAGATCGTCACCACCATCGCCATTCTTGTCGGTCTGGTGCTAGCCAACGTGGTCCATCCGGGCAGCGGCATCGACATGAGCACCCTGGGTACGGTGGATATTTCCAAGTATCAGGCCACCGCAGCCGAGGTTCAGCATGAACACGCGTTCATCCAGACCATCCTCAACCTGATCCCGTCGAACATCTTTGCGGCCATGGTCCGCGGCGAGATGTTGCCGATCATCTTCTTCTCTGTGTTGTTCGGTCTCGGTCTGTCGAGCCTGCAATCGGACCTGCGCGATCCGCTGGTGAAGATGTTCCAGGGCGTGTCGGAAAGCATGTTCAAGGTCACCCACATGATCATGAACTACGCCCCGATCGGCGTGTTCGCACTGATCGCGGTGACCGTGGCCAACTTCGGTTTCGCCTCCCTGCTGCCGCTGGCCAAACTGGTCGTCCTGGTTTACTTCGCCGTCGCCTTCTTCGCCTTTGTGGTGTTGGGCCTGATCGCCCGCCTGTTCGGCTTCTCGGTAATCAAGCTGATGCGCATCTTCAAGGATGAGCTGGTGCTGGCCTACTCCACTGCCAGTTCCGAAACCGTGCTGCCGCGCGTGATCGAGAAGATGGAAGCCTACGGCGCACCGAAAGCCATTTGCAGCTTCGTGGTCCCGACCGGTTACTCGTTCAACCTCGACGGTTCGACCCTGTACCAGAGCATCGCGGCGATCTTCATTGCCCAGCTCTACGGCATTGACCTGTCGATCAGCCAGCAATTGCTGCTGGTGCTGACCCTGATGGTCACCTCCAAAGGCATCGCCGGCGTACCGGGTGTGTCCTTTGTGGTGCTGCTGGCCACTTTGGGCAGCGTGGGTATTCCACTCGAAGGCCTGGCGTTCATCGCCGGTGTCGACCGCATCATGGACATGGCGCGAACCGCGCTGAACGTGATCGGCAATGCCTTGGCCGTGCTGGTCATCTCTCGCTGGGAAGGCATGTACGACGACGCCAAGGGCCAGCGCTACTGGAACTCCCTGCCGCACTGGCGCAGCAAGGAAAAATTGCCGGTCGGTGAAGTTTCCAGCAACTAATGCAAAACCCCCTGTGGGAGCGGGCTTGCTCGCGAAAGCGGTGGATCAGTCAACAGAGATGTTGAATGTGCTGACCTCTTCGCGAGCAAGTCGAATCGTCGCACCGCCGCTCCCACATTGGATTAGTGCAAGTAGTAATAAACAAACCCCGGAGAAATCCGGGGTTTGTCGTTTCTGGCTACCCCGCTATCATTCGCCGCATTCTTCGGGGGATTTGACTGATGCTTAATGGCCTGTGGCTTGGCTTCTTCATCGTGGCTGCCGTTTCGGCACTGGCGCAATGGCTGATCGGCGGTAACGCCGGGATCTTCGCGGCGATGGTGGAAAGCATTTTCGCCATGGCCAAGTTGTCGGTCGAAGTCATGGTCCTGTTGTTCGGCACCCTGACGCTCTGGCTGGGCTTTCTGCGGATTGCCGAGAAGGCCGGGATCGTCGAGTGGCTGGCCAAAGCGCTGGGCCCGTTGTTCCTGCGGCTGATGCCAGGAGTGCCGGCCGGGCACCCAGCCATCGGCCTGATCACGCTGAACTTCGCCGCCAACGGCCTGGGCCTGGACAACGCCGCCACGCCAATCGGCCTTAAAGCCATGAAGGCGCTGCAAGAACTCAACCCCAGCGACACCATCGCCAGCAACGCGCAGATCCTCTTTCTGGTGCTCAACGCCTCCTCCCTGACCCTGCTGCCGGTGACGATCTTCATGTACCGCGCCCAGCAAGGTGCGCCCGATCCGACCCTGGTGTTCCTGCCAATCCTGCTCGCCACCAGTTGCTCGACATTGGTCGGCCTGCTGTCGGTGGCGTTCATGCAGCGTCTGCGCCTGTGGGACCCCGTGGTGCTCGCGTACCTGATTCCCGGCGCCTTGGCCCTCGGTGCCTTCATGGCGCTGCTGGCGACGCTCTCAGCGACCGCTCTGGCCGGCCTGTCATCGATCCTCGGCAACGTGACGCTGTTCGGGCTGATCATGTTGTTCCTGGTGATTGGCGCGTTACGTAAGGTGAAGGTCTACGAAGCGTTCGTCGAAGGCGCCAAAGAAGGCTTCGACGTGGCCAAGAACCTGCTGCCGTATCTGGTGGCGATGCTGTGTGCCGTCGGCGTGCTGCGGGCATCCGGAGCACTGGACTTTGGCCTGGACGGGATTCGGCATCTGGTGGAATGGGCCGGTTGGGACACGCGCTTCGTCGATGCGCTGCCGACCGCCATGGTCAAGCCGTTCTCCGGCAGCGCCGCCCGGGCGATGCTGATCGAAACCATGAAAACGTCTGGCGTGGACAGCTTCCCGGCGCTGGTGGCGGCGACGATTCAGGGCAGTACCGAAACGACCTTCTATGTATTGGCGGTGTACTTCGGCGCGGTGGGCATCCAGCGGGCGCGGCATGCGGTGGGGTGTGCGTTGCTGGCGGAGTTGGCCGGCGTTCTCGGCGCGATCGGCGTTTGTTACTGGTTCTTCGGCTAAACGAGATCCCTGTGGGAGCGGGCTTGCTCGCGAAGAGGCCGGTACATTCAACATCTCTGTTGACTGACACACCGCCTTCGCGAGCAAGCCCGCTCCCACATTAGATGTGCGTGCGACCTTTATGGCCTTGGCGGCGGGGCAGCCTTCTGCCCTTGCTCAACCGCCCAACTCACCACCTGCGCCGTCAGTTGATCACTGGCCTGGCCAAACCCGGCCACCACCGCCGGCACCTTCGCATCACTCAACGGCTGGCGTACTTCGAAACGTCGGCTGGCGAGAATTCGCTGGTCATAACCGCGCACGAGCAATGCATCCAGACGCACGACGACGCTCGCGTGCGTTCCCTGGTATTCAGTCTGGAATGCCTGCAGGCTACCTCCCAGTTCAAGATCCGCCTGGAAGTTGCTGTCGTCGGTGCTCAGCAATGGCACCCGACCATCACGCTGGAAACCATCCAACAGACGATTGCGCAGCAACACCGGTGCCGGGTCGCTCCAGCGTGAAGCCGTGTAGCTGCTGATCAGATCACCCTGAGGGATCACGGCGATCTTTGGGCTGTTCAAAGCCTCGCTGGCCTGCGGCTTGGTCAGGCGCAGCGACCAGCGCTGCGGCGTCCCGTGACTGGCCGATGCGCTGCTCTGGGCCGAAGGCAACCGATAGACATCGGACGGCTCGGCCTTGGGCAGGATCGAGCAGGCGCTGAGCACAATGAAGCTGGCGAGGAGGGCGAGTCGAGTCAGCTTCATGGCGTGAACTCCTTGTTCTTGTCATTGCCCAGCAAATAACCGGTGGGGTTGGCTTCCAGACGCTGGGAAATAGCCCGCAACGACGTCAGGGTGTCGCGCAGTTCACGCACCGCCGGGGCCAGGCCATTGAGGCCTTGCATGCCGCTGTTGAGCGAATCCTGATTGGTCGTGAGCAACGTATTGATGGTCGCGCTGCTTTGCTCCAGCGATTTCATCGCCTGCTCGGCGCTGCCGAACATCTGCTTGCCTTGATCGTTGAGCATGCCATTGGCGTTGCGCATCAGCGCGGACGTCTGTTCCAGCATGGCGCCGGCCTGCTTGCCGACCGATGCCAGTTGCTGCATCGCCTGGCGAATATCGCCGCGCTGGTCGGCGATGGTCCCGGTGGTTTGCTCCAGATGCTCAAGGGTCTTGCTGATGCGCTCGACGTTCTCCGAAGAAAACATCTGATTGGCGTTGTGCATCAGCATGGACACGCCAGCCATCAGGTCGCCGCTGTCACTCAACAAGCGAGCGATAGGCGAGGGCGATGCAATAATTGTCGGTAACTCACCGTCCTTGCCCTTGAGCTTCGGACTCTGCGGAGTACCGCCACTGAGTTGAATGATCGAGGTCCCGGTGATCCCGGTCAGCGCCAATATGGCCCGGGTGTCTTCCTTGATCGGCGTATCACCGCCCAGACGAATCCGCGCCAACACCCGGCGCGGGTCTTTCGGGTCCAGGCGCAGGGTCACCACGTCGCCGACCTTGATCCCGCTGTACTGCACGGCACTGCCCTTGGACAGGCCGCTGACCGCCTCGTTGAAGACGACTTCGTAATCCTTGAACTCGGTGTCGACGCTGGACTTGGCCAGCCACAAACCGAAGAGCAGGGCGCCCGCCACCACAATCACGGTGAACAGGCCGATCAATACATGATGGGCTCGGGTTTCCATGTCAGACCTCCTTAAGCTGTTGAGCGGCGGTCAGCGCCGCGCGGCCGCGAGGGCCGTGGAAGTATTCGTGAATCCACGCGTCGTCAGTTTCCGAGACTTTGTCGATGGCATCCGCCACCAGCACTTTTTTCTGCGCCAGCACCGCCACGCGGTCGGTGATGGTGTAGAGCGTGTCGAGGTCGTGGGTGACCAGAAACACACTCAGGCCCAACGCATCGCGCAGGGTCAGGATCAATTGATCGAAAGCCGCCGCGCCAATCGGATCGAGGCCAGCGGTGGGTTCGTCGAGAAACAGGATGTCCGGGTCCAGCGCCAGCGCGCGGGCCAGTGCCGCACGCTTGATCATGCCGCCGGACAGCGAAGCGGGGTACTTGTCGGCCGCCGACAGCGGCAACCCGGCCAAGGCCATTTTCACTGCCGCCAGGTGCTCGGCGTCCTCTCGGCTCAAACCGGCATGCTCGATCAGGGGCAGGGCGACGTTCTCGGTGACCGTCAGCGAAGAGAACAGGGCGCCTTTCTGGAACAGCACGCCGAAGCGCCGTTCGACCATCGAGCGTTCGTGTTCGGACAGCGTCGGCAGGTTTTTACCGAAGACCTTCACCACCCCTTCGCTGGGCTGGCGCAAGCCGACGATGCTGCGCAACAGCACCGATTTACCGCTGCCGGAACCGCCGACCACGGCAAGGATTTCGCCCTTGTACAAATCCAGGTCGAGGTTCTCATGCACGCTCTGGCGACCGAAGCGATTGCACAGACCGCGGACTTCGATCACCGCCTCGGAGGGCGCTCGGGGTAGACGACTCACCAGCCCATCTCCATGAAAAACAGCGCGGCCACGGCGTCGAGCACGATCACCACGAAAATCGACTGCACCACGCTCGACGTGGTGTGGGCGCCGACGGACTCGGCGCTGCCGCTGACTTTGAAGCCTTCAAGACAGCCGATCGCGGCGATCAGGAACGCGAAGATCGGCGCTTTGACGATCCCCACCAAAAAATGCTGAACACCGATGTCGGTTTGCAGCAACGACAGAAACATCGCCGGCGAGATATCCAGCGACACCGCGCAAACCACACCGCCGCCGACGATCCCCGAAAGCATCGCCAGAAAGGTCAGCATCGGCAGCGCGACCAGCAGGGCCAACACGCGCGGCACCACCAGCAGCTCCATCGGGTCGAGGCCCAAGGTGCGGATGGCGTCGATTTCCTCGTTGGCTTTCATCGAGCCGATCTGCGCGGTGAACGCACTGGCGGTGCGACCGGCCATCAGGATCGCGGTCAGCAACACACCGAACTCGCGCAGGAAGGAGAACGCCACCAGGTCCACGGTGAAAATACTCGCGCCAAAACTCGCCAACACCGTCGCCCCGAGAAACGCCACCACCGCGCCCACCAGGAAGGTCAGCAGGGCAACGATAGGCGCGGCGTCGAGGCCGGTCTGTTCGATGTGCGCCACCATCGGCGTAATGCGCCAGCGTTTCGGGCGAAACAGGCCGCGGGCGATGGTTTCCAGAATCAGGCCGACGAAACCCAGCAATTGCAGGGTGTCCTGCCAGACCGCGTCAACCGCGCGGCCGATGCGGGTCAGCAGTTGAATGCCGACGCTGATTTCCGGCTCTTTGATCGGCACGCAGAAGTCGGTCAGCGAGCAATAGACGGTCTGCAACAAGGCTCGGTCGGCCGAGGACAGTGTGCAATCGGGGTGTTCGGCGGATCGGCCCAAACGCTCGGACCCGAGCAACTCCACCAGCAGCGACGCGCCGGCGGTGTCGAGCGCGCCGAGGCCGTTGAGGTCGATGTGAGTGCTGTCGTCGTATTGGCCGCGGAGCTTTTCGCTCAGTTGCTTGAGATCGGCGTAATGGGCAAGCGTCCAGTCACCCGTGACCCGCAACTGAGCAGGGGAGTGAGAGGTGTCCAGTCGGGCACTGCCGGGCATTGTGCTGCTGGTCATAAGCTCCGTGCTTTATCGGCTATTACGCAGCTCTACGTAATAGCACGAACGGGTTACTTTGCGGCAGTCGCCCCCGTGTTGTCCTTTACCACGAAGCGCAACACACCGATGACCTGGCCATCTTCGGTCAGCACTCGAACCTGCCATTTACCTGCGGGGTTGCCGGGGAAATTCTGCTTGTGGGTCCAGGCCCGATAGCCTTCCTTGCGCCCGCCGTGGATATCCAGCGGGATACGGTCGACCTCTTTGCCGTTGAACTGCCACACGTGATAGATCCGCTCATCCAGACCGCGCGGGGCGTTGATCGCGGTGTAGGCATACAGCCCGTCACCACGGATCTGGTCGGCGCTGACTTCTTCCAGACTCTTGCCAGGTGTGCGGTCCTGCATTTGCGTGCTGATCGCCACGTCGGTCATCCACAAGGTCGCCGGAGGCACCCAAGACCGAAGCACCCAACCGAGCGCGCCGATGCCCAGCGTGATACTGAGAATCGCCAAGGCGTTGCGCACGGTACGAATCGGGAAGATCGACGCCAGGCTCGGGAACGACAGCACGACGGCGGTGCCCAGGGCCAGTTTGAAGCTCTGAGCGGTGGTCAGGTGCAGGATGATGGGCAGCGCGGTCAGCAGTGCAGCGAACAGCGTCAGTGTGTGCAGTGCCAGGAACGCCCAGCGCCGGGGGGCCAGCCATTTGTAGTAGAGCGGGTCGATGATGGAAATCAGCGCGGCGATGCCCAGCAGCCCGGTAAAGAACAGCTGGCCGCTGTTCCAGGTGGTGGTGATAAAAAAGAACGGCAGGACGAAGAACAGGCTTTCCTGGTGGATCATTTGCGTGGCGTAGCGCAGCAGAGGTTGGGGGATTTCGCGTTTGAAGATCCTGGCGAACAGCTTGGTCAGGCTGTTTTCCAGCATCAGCCAGATCCAGCTGACCAGCATGATGGTGGTGATCCAGGTCGCCAGACCTTGCTGGCGATCCACCAGAATGAAGCTGCCGACCCCGGAAATGAAACCGCCGAGCGCAATGACCCCTGGGTAGCGCTTCATCAATTCCAGGATGCGCTGGACGTATAGGGTCAGAGTAGGCATTCGGCGGTTCGCAATAGTCGTGGGAAAAATCCCCGACAGGGTACCGCCGAGAGGGCGGCGTGGCGAGGGGCTGCGATCCGATCACAAAACCCTTGTAGCAGCTGGCGTAGCCTGCGTTCGGCTGCGAAGCAGTCGTAAAATCATTCAACGCGGTCCGTCAGGTTTATCTGACATACCGGATTGGCGACTGCTTCGCAGCCGAACGCAGGCTGCGCCAGCTGCTACACGGTTCGCGGTGCCCTTCGATGCAAGCGCCAACCCATCAGCATCAATATGCTGAGCCCCAGCACCCCGGCAATCGCCCACACAAACAGATCATCACTGATCAACGGCTGTTCGATCCGCAGGTAGCCCGGCTGCATGAGCAATTCACGCATGGCCTTGTTTGCTTCCTCCAGCGTCACCCCTTGCAGTTCCTTGGCCGGGTTGGCGAAACGGCCGTCCTCGTAGTCCCCAAGGGCACTCCAGTAATAATCGGCCAACGCGCTGTTGCCTTGCACGGCCCAGGCCTGGCGGGCGATGGCGGCCTGCTTTAGGCGGTTGAAGGTGTTGGCATTGAGACCGTCCCTGAGCAACCCGGCCTTCAGATCATCCAGCACCTGTTCGGCCTCGGGCACGTCGTCGCGCTCAAGGTCTGCGTTCAGGCTCATGAAGCCCACACCGCCAAACACCTCGCGCTCGACCGAAGGCCCGTAGGACAAGCTATGAGTCAGGCGCAGCTGGCGGTAGAGCGCCCAGTCCAGATAGTCCTTGAGCAAGTCGAAGGTTTCATCGTGCTGATCCTCCAGCACCGGCTCCGGTACCAGCCAATGCAACTTGGCACTGCCGCCGACAAAACCGTGACTCAGGGTGCGCTCATGGGCAGCACTGACCTGGATCGCCGGCAGGGGCAGGTGATCGGTCGGGTCGACCGCTTGAAGCGCGCCATAAGACCGTTCCAGATAGGCCGGCAGCAACCGCTCGAGGTCGCCGACCACGATCAGGGTCATGTTGTTGGGCGCGTACCAGGCCTTGCGTACCTTTTCCAACTGATCGCGGGTCAGGTGATCGACCTCAGGCCGCTCGGGGCATTTAAGGCCCAGTTCCACCGCCAGCTGATTACTCGCCGTGTGGCCAAGGTCCTGGCGATCCAGCCAGCGTTGCAGGTGCGAGTAATGGCCGCCGTCTTCGCGCTCGACCACTTGTTTGGCGGCGTTGATGGCGTTGTCGTCGATTCGGGTCTGGGTCAGCAGCGCCAGCAGCAGGTCGAGGACCTTGCGCTGGTTTTTCGCCGGGGCTTCGATGACGAACGTCGTGTCGGCATTGCTGGTGTAGGCGTTCCACTCGCCACCCAGGGCCTGCATGCGTTCTTCCAGCCCGCCTTCGCCCGTGGCGTCGATGCCGCTGAACAGCAAGTGCTCAAGCAGGTGCGGCAGCTCCTTGTCGGCGCAGCTAAAATCATCGATACCGACGCCGACCACCAGACGAATCGCCACATGCCCGCGCTCGGTGCCAGGTTTGAGCATCAATTGCAGGCCGTTGGGCAGCGTATAGCCCTCGACCTGAAAGCGATCCAGGGCAAATGAAGGGAATGAGCCAAGCAACAGACAGGCGAACAACAAACAACGCATAACGAGTTTCCATACGGCTAGCGTAAGTTCAACAGACTTCAGGCAACTGTGGACGTTCAGGGTGAATGAGTGATGTCAGCGAATTCGTCGACCGCCAGAGCACCGGTGTCGGAAGTTTCCAGCACCACATAGGCGCTGCTGCAAAACAGCGAATTCAGACGCTTCATGTCGGCAATCAACTCAAGGTGCAACGAGCTGGTTTCGATACTTTGCACGATCTTACGTTGCAATCGGCTGACGTGAGCATGGGCCAGGCGCCGTTCCTGTGCGCGAAAGCGACGTTTCTCACGCAGTAACTGGCGGGCACTTTCCTTATCAGCACTGAGGAACACCGACAACCCCAGGCGCAGATTGGATATCAACTGAGTGTGCAGCCCCGCCAACTCTTCCAGGCCGACCTCGGAAAAAGACCGGCGCTGAGAGGTTTTCTGCTGCTGGACCTTGCGCAACATGCGTTCGATGAGGTCGCTGGCGAGTTTAAGGTTGATCGCCAGCTCGATGATTTCCGCCCAGCGCCGGCTGTCCTGCTCACTGAGGTCTTCGCGGGGCATTTGCGCCAGATACAGTTTGATCGCGCCATAGAGCGATTCCACATCATCGGTCAGGCGCCGCATTTCCTGGGTAATGGCGGTTTGCTTGCCGTTCAGCACGTCGAGCATGGCCTCGAGCATGTTGTCGATCAGGTCGCCGATGCGCAGGGTTTCCCGGGCGGCATTGGCCAGCGCCAGGCTGGGCGTGACCAGCGCTGTCGGATCAAGATGCCGCGGTTTGGCAGTGCCGTTGGCTTGCGGGCGCTCCGGCAGCACCCACGCACAGAACCTGGCCATCGGCCCAACACTCGGCAGCAAGATCAGGCAGCGCGCGGTGTTGTAGAGCAGGTGAAAGCCGATGACCATTTCCTGCGGGCTGAAGTCCAGACTGTCGATCCAGTGCACCAACGGGTCGAGTACCGGGATGATCAGCAACAGACCGATCAACTTGTACAGCAGGCTGCCCAACGCCACTTGGCGGCCGGCGGCGTTCTGCATGCTGGTGCTGAGGAAGGCAAGGATGCCGCTGCCGATGTTGGCGCCGATCACCAGGCCGATGGCCACGGGCAGGCTGATCACTGCAGCTCCGGCCAGGGTCGCGGTCAGTAGGACGGCGGCCAGACTGGAGTAGGAAACCATCGCAAACAGCGCGCCGACCAGGGCATCCAGCAGGATGTCGCCGGTCAGTGAGGCGAAAATCACCTTCACGCCTTGGGCCTGGGTAATCGGCGCGGCAGCCTCGACGATCAGTTGCAGCGCCAGAATGATCAGCCCCAGGCCGATGCTGACCCGGCCCATCTGGCCCAGTCGGGTCTGTTTGCGTGACAGGAAGAAAATCACCCCGAGAAAGATCAGCAGCGGTGACAGCCATGACAGGTCAAAGGTCAGCACCCGCGCCATCAGCGCGGTACCGACGTCGGCCCCGAGCATGGTCGCCAGGGCCGGGGTCAGCGCCATCAAGCCCTGACCGACAAAGGAGGTGACGAGCATGGCGGTGGCGTTGCTGCTCTGGACCATCGCCGTCACGACGATCCCCGAGATGAACGCCAGCCAGCGCTTGGACATGTTCCGGCCAATCACATGGCGCAGGTTGGAACCGTAGACCCGCAGGATGCCGGTTCGGACGATGTGCGTGCCCCAGATCAACAAGGCCACGGCAGATAACAAATTGAGCAGGGTGAGCATGCTGGCCCCCTGTGGTGGTAGCGCCCCAAAGGGGCAAGTTGACGGTGCCGCGCGTTCTTCTACGTTCTGTACTTAAGCTGTAGTTGGCTAACGGTCTGCGCGCCAGCATCGCACAGCTAAAGTAGCGATTGAAACAAAACTGTCATAAAAACAGGTTGATGCAGATATGAAAAAAGGGCCCGAAGGCCCCTTTGTCATCACATGGCATTCGGGTTATTGACCCGGAATGTCCTTGCGCAGTTTCACCGGATCCTGCTGCTTGCGCTTTTTCATCATCGCGGTGCGCATCTTGATGTTGATCGCTTCCACCGCCAGCGAGAACGCCATGGCGAAGTAGACGTAGCCTTTTGGCACGTGAACGTCAAAAGACTCAGCAATCAGCACAGTACCGACGATCAACAGGAACGACAGCGCCAGCATCTTCAACGACGGGTGCTTGTCGATGAACTCGCTGATGGTGCCCGAAGCCCACATCATCACCAGCACGGCAACGACGATCGCCGCGACCATGACCGGTACGTGGGACACCATGCCCACGGCGGTGATGACCGAGTCCAGCGAGAACACGATGTCGATGATCGCGATCTGAATGATGGTGTAGAGGAAGTTGCCGCCCTTGCCGCCCGGCTCCTCATTGGTTTCGTCTTCACCTTCCAGCGCGTGGTACATCTCTTGCGAGCTCTTCCACAGCAGGAACAGACCACCGAAGAACAGGATCAGGTCACGCCCGGAAATGCCTTGGCCGAACACTTCGAACAGGTCCGCGGTGAGGCGCATGACCCAGGTGATCGACAGCAGCAACAGGATCCGCGTGACCATGGCCAGTGCCAGGCCGAAAATCCGCGTGCGCGCCTGCATGTGCTTGGGCATGCGGCTGACCAGGATCGAAATCATGATGATGTTATCGATACCCAGGACGATTTCCAGGGCGGTCAGGGTGAAGAAGGCAACCCAGATTTCAGGGTTGGTCAGCCATTCCATGTGTATTCCTTTGTGCGAGTGTTAAACCACGAAGGGCCCGGGCTTCAAACAACAAAGCCTGGACCCTTCATGGTGAGTCTTGGGCTTATAGAGTGCTGAACAGCGGAAAAATCCCCATCAGCAAAGCGGCGATCAGTATGCACATGCAAACCAGCACTGCCCACTTCAGGGTGAAACGCTGGTGATCACCGAAGTCGATACCGGCCAGGGCCACCAACAGGTAGGTCGATGGTACCAGCGGGCTCAGCAAGTGGACGGGCTGACCGACGATCGAGGCACGTGCCATTTCAACCGCGGTTATACCGTAATGACTGGCGGCTTCCGCAAGTACCGGTAACACGCCGTAATAAAATGCATCGTTCGACATGAAGAACGTGAACGGCATGCTCACCAGTGCAGTGATCACTGCCAGGTACGGGCCGAGGAAGTCCGGGATGACCGCCAACAGGCTTTTCGACATCGCATCGACCATGCCGGTGCCCGTCAGGATACCGGTGAAGATACCGGCCGCGAAGATCAAACCGACCACGGCCAGCACGCTACCGGCGTGAGCCGCGACGCGGTCTTTCTGCTGCTGCAGGCATGGGTAGTTGACGATCATTGCGATACTGAAAGCCACCATGAACAGCACCGGCAGCGGCAACAGACCGGCCACCAGGGTGCCCATCAGGGCCAGGGTCAGGGCGCCGTTGAACCAGATCAACTTCGGACGACGGGCATCCGGGAATTGCGAAACGCTGATTTCACTGTGGTCGATTTCATCGCCCACCAGGTGCAGCTCACCCAGGCGCGCACGCTCACGCTTGCCATAGAAGTAGGCAATCATGAGGATGGCCAGCACCCCGAAAGCCATCGCCGGAATCATCGGTACGAAGATGTCGGACGGGTCCACGTGCAGCGCACTGGCCGCACGAGCGGTCGGCCCGCCCCAAGGCGTCATGTTCATCACGCCACCGGCGAGGATGATCAGGCCGGCCATGATCCGCGGGCTCATGCCGATACGGGCGTAGAGCGGCAGCATGGCGGCCACGCAGATCATATAAGTGGTGGCGCCATCACCGTCCATGGACACGATCAGCGCCAGTACGGCGGTGCCGACCGAAACTTTCAACGGGTCGCCCTTGACCAGTTTGAGGATCTTGCGCACGGCCGGGTCGAACAGGCCGGAGTCGATCATCAGGGCGAAGTACAGAATGGCGAACATCAGCATCACACCGGTCGGTGCGAGCTTGGTGATGCCTTCGAGCATCATCGGGCCGATCTTCGGCGCAAAACCACCGAACAGCGCGAACAGGATCGGGATGATGATCAGAGCGATCAGCGCGGACAGGCGCTTGGTCATGATCAGAAACATGAACGTGATGACCATGGCAAAGCCAAGGAAAGTCAGCATGGGAATACTCCAGGCATAGCGCGGCTAGGGAATGGGCGAACCGGGTGGGTCAGCGCAGAACGGGAAGCACGAGGCGTATGGGCGGAGTGACAGCGAAGCGGCGGGTAGAAGAGGACATCAGGATCACCATTGTTGTTGTTAAATGGACCGTGCAAGCAATCAAACACTCACGTTGGCCAACCGGTCTGTTGCCGGCAGTGGGGGCGATCCTAATCGGGGAAGCTTTCAGCCAGCTTTCGCGGATGAAAGCATTGACCAGATGTGCAACCGGTCGTCGGACGGGTTCAATGTCCCTGAATACGGGGCAGGAGGAAAAAACATGGCCGAAATTCATACGGGCGGCTGCCATTGCGGACATCTGCGCTATCAATTCAGCGGGCCTTTGCACGACATCGCCCACTGTCATTGTTCGATTTGCCGACGGGTCAGCGGCGGGATCGTGACCACCTGGATCACCGTGCCCGCGTCAGCCTTTGAATGGGTGAAAGGGACGCCGGCGCAGTACGACTCTTCAACAACCTGCGTGCGGTATTTCTGCGACAACTGTGGGGCGCAGCTGGCGCTGGTCTCGCACCTGAGCCCGGACAGCATCGACGTGACCATCGCCACCCTCGATCATCCCGAGCAGGCACCCGCCGAAAAACATATCTGGACTGACAACCGTCTGCCCTGGCTGCATCTGGACGAACATTTGCCCGGCGAAGCTGAGGAACAGTTGTAAACTGATCAAAAAATAGACAGATCCAGTGGCCGAATCGCGCCCATCCAGATGGCATGCTCGGTGTGGTCGAGCAGATCGTCGCCGGTGTCCGGGTGCAGGAACACCACCAAACCCTTGCGGTTGAGCGCAAGCCAGGGCAGCACGTCGCCGATGTATTGCGGCTCGAAAGCCAACTGGCAGCTCCAGTCCGGGTGCGGGCCCACCGGGCGTTCATGGACGCGCCCCATCCTCACTGGAAACAGTTGCGCCGCCTGCTCACACAAGGCTCGCGCCTGAGGAAGGGTGCTGGCGTTGAAGTAGACATGGGCGTGGTAGCCCTTGATCTGCTGCATTTGAAACCCTCTGAACCGAGTCGAACCGGCGTCGTTTCCCACAGGTCACACGCCATAAAGATAGGAAGAACGGAGCACGGCCATGAAAAATGCCGAAACCCCGGTGGTGAAAGTGGTGCTTTATGGTGCCATGAGTAGCCTGGGCAGTGCGCTGATGGCTGAAATGCTGCGGCGCCAACATGAAGTGATCGCGATTATCGATGATTTGACGGCGCTCGCGCCGCGCCCGGGATTGCGGACCAAATCCGGTGATTTGTTCGACGCCAAGCGGGTCAAGCAGAGCGTCGCCGGCTGTTCGGCGGTGATCTGTCTGCTGGATGCACCAGGGTTGCCGATGAACAGCGAGCACGTGGAGAAATCCATCGTGCCCGGCCCGGTCGAGCAAGTGCTGGCGGTGGATGCTCTGATCGATGGCATGCAGGCCTCGGGGATTGCCCGGTTGTTTCTGGTGGGCGATTTCGAGGTATTGGACGATCCGGAGATAGAAGATCGACTGCAACGCCACGCCGCCGAAGAAATCCGCGAGGCCCTGCAAAGCAGCACCTTGCACTGGACACTGATCAATGCGCCGCGCGGGGTGGCTGGGTTGACCATCGAGCATTTCAGCCACGTCAGCAGCAGCCTGGAGCCGGGTCTCGCCGAACCGCTTGAACGGTTGAGCCGGGTGGCGACAGGGATTGCCGATGAGTTGCGGTTGAACCTGCATGTCGGCGAACACGTGAATTTCGTTGCGACTTCAGAATCGTAAAGATCGATACCGATACGCGGAGCCCTGTAGGAGCTGCCGCAGGCTGCGATCTTTTCGCTTCTAAACGGCAATCGACGGCAACGGTAAGCCATTCAACGATTGCGCACTGCTGGCCTGCTCAGCCATCAACCAGTCCACAAACTGTTGAATCAGCACACCACGCCGTTTCCGCTGGGGCAGGACCACGTAATAGCCGAGCCTGGAAATCACCGTTTCCGCGATCGGTCGACACAACAAACCTTGCGCCAGCAAGTTATCCACAAGGTGCCGCCAACCAATCGCCACGCCCTGGCCGCCAATCGCCGCTTGAATCAACAGCGTGTAATTGTCGAAGCGCAATTGCCCAGGCGCGGGTGCCGAAGCGATCCCCAACTCCCGAAACACGCCGCTCCAGTCGAACCAGTTGCTGCTGTTTTCGCCTCGAAGGTGCAGCAGCGGAAACTCGAGCAATGACTGGGAGGGCAAGGGCAGGGGACGATCCTTCAATAGCAACGGGCTGCACACCGGAAAGACTTCTTCGCTGAACAGCCAATGACTTTCGCCCTGTTTGAATCGGCCATCACCAAACAACACCGCCACATCAATATCGGTGCGCAGCATATTGAGGCTGCGTTCGCTGGTGACCAGGCTGACGTCCACTTGAGGATTGGCGGCATGAAAGCGGTGCAGGCGCGGCATCAGCCAGTATGCGGCGAAGGCGAAGTCGGTGGCGACCTGCAACACTTCATGTTGGTGCTGTGCGCTGATCGCGCTCAATCCTGCGTCGATGTTCTGCAATCCGAGCTGAACCTGCTCAAACAGGATCGTCCCGGCCTCAGTCAATTCGATGCCGCGATAGATCCGGTCGAACAGCCGCGTCCCGAGTTGTTCCTCCAACCGCTTGATCTGCTGGCTGATGGCCGGTTGCGTGGTGCCGAGCTCCACCGCAGCAGCCGTGAAGCTGCGCTGACGGGCCGCTGCTTCGAAGGCGCGAAGCAAATCCAGAGACAAATCACCAAGGGCGTCATACATAAGCTGTGCTTATCCTAGTCATTGCCGCGCATGGGCTTTACCACAAATTGCTTGGGCTACATGCTCGATCGCAGCACTCTCGCATAAATATTCACTATGGAATGCCGCGATCACATGAAGCGCAAGAATATTCTTTTCATCATGGCCGATCAGATGGCCGCGCCAATGTTGCCGTTCTACGGCCCTTCGCCCATCAAACTGCCCAATCTCAGCCGCCTCGCCGCCGAAGGCGTGGTGTTCGACGCCGCGTATTGCAACAGCCCACTGTGCGCGCCGTCGCGCTTTACCCTGGTCAGCGGTCAGTTGCCGAGCAAGATCGGCGCCTACGACAATGCGGCCGATTTCCCTGCCGATGTACCGACTTATGCCCACTACCTGCGTCGACTCGGCTACCGCACCGCGCTGTCGGGCAAGATGCATTTCTGCGGCCCGGATCAGCTGCACGGCTATGAAGAACGCTTGACCAGCGACATCTACCCGGCCGATTACGGCTGGTCTGTGAACTGGGACGAGCCAGACGTGCGTCCAACCTGGTTTCACAACATGTCTTCGGTACTGCAAGCCGGCCCATGTGTACGCACCAATCAGCTGGATTTCGACGAAGAGGTGGTGTTCAAGGCCCAACAGTATTTGTTCGATCACATCCGGGAAGATGGCGATCAGCCGTTCTGCCTCACCGTTTCGATGACTCACCCACACGACCCGTACACCATTCCCAAGGCTTTCTGGGATATGTATGACGACGCAGATATCCCGTTGCCTGAAACCCCGGCGCAGACCGAACTTGATCCGCACTCCCAGCGTTTGCTCAAAGTTTACGACCTGTGGGACAAACCGTTGCCTGTGGATAAGATTCGCGATGCGCGCCGGGCATACTTCGGTGCGTGCAGCTATATCGATAGCAACGTCGGCAAACTCCTGCAAACACTCGAGGAAACCGGTCTGATCGATGACACCATCATCGTGTTCTCCGGCGACCACGGCGACATGCTCGGCGAGCGTGGGCTCTGGTACAAAATGCATTGGTACGAAATGGCCGCCCGCGTGCCGCTGTTGATCAGTGCGCCGGGGCAATTCGGGGCTGGCCGGGTCAGCGCGGCGGTCTCCACCGCCGATCTGTTGCCGACCTTCGTCGAACTGGCCGGCGGGTCACTGGAGCCTGGGCTGCCGCTGGATGGCCGCTCGCTGGTCTCGCACCTGCAAGGGCAGGGCGGTCATGACGAGGTCTTCGGCGAATACATGGCCGAAGGCACCATCAGCCCGCTGATGATGATTCGCCGCGGCGCCTACAAATTCATCTACAGCGAAGACGACCCTTGCCTGCTCTTCGATGTACACAACGACCCGCGCGAACAGGAAGAACTCAGCCAATCGCCGCAACATCGGTCGCTTTTCGAAGAATTTCTCGCCGAAGCCCGGGCCAAATGGGATATCCCGGCGATCCATCAACAAGTGCTCGCCAGCCAGCGACGCCGACGTTTTGTCGCCGAGGCGTTAACCATCGGCAAGCTGAAGAGCTGGGATCACCAGCCACTGGTGGACGCCAGTCAGCAGTACATGCGCAACCACATCGACCTCGACGATCTGGAGCGTAAAGCACGTTATCCACAACCCTGCCAAAACCAATAATGTTAAGGGGAATGCCATGCGTAGGTTATCCACAGCAATGACGGTCGGGCTTCTGGCTCTGGGCAGTGCATCGGCGTATGCCGATCAGAGTTGCGAGACGGTGAAAATGGCCGACCCTGGCTGGAGCGACATCGCCGCGACCAACGCCATCACCGGGTTTCTGCTGGACGGCATGGGCTACAAGGCCAAAGTCGACACGCTTGCAGTGCCGATCACCTTTGGCGGCTTGAAAGATGGCCAGGTCGACGTGTTTCTCGGTAACTGGATGCCGGCGCAGCAGGGTTTCTACGACAAGTTCGTGGCCACCGGCGATGTCACGCAACTGGCGAAGAACCTCGATGGCACCGAATTCACCCTCGCGGTCCCGGATTATGTCTGGGACGCGGGTGTGCATAACTTTTCCGACCTGAACAAGTACGCCGACAAGTTCGACAAGAAGATCTATGGCATCGGCTCCGGCGCTCCCGCCAACATCTCCTTGCAGGAAATCATCAAGAAGAACGACTTCGACATGGGCCAGTGGAAACTGGTCGAGTCCAGCGAGCAGGCCATGCTGGCCGAAGTGTCCCGCGCGGTGAAAAAACAGAAGTTCGTGACCTTCCTCGGCTGGACCCCGCACCCGATGAACGTGCAACTGAAAATGCATTACCTCAAGGGCGGCGAGAAGTACTTCGGCGACACCGGCAGCGTCCATACCCTGACCCGCAAAGGTTATGCACAGGCCTGCCCGAACGTTGGCAAACTGCTCACCAACCTGAGTTTCACCCAGGACATGGAGAACAGCATCATGGCCGAGGTGGTGAACAAGAAGGTCAGCAATGCTGATGCGGCCAAGGCGTGGATCAAGGCTAATCCGGCGGTACTGGATAAGTGGCTGGATGGGGTGAAGACAGTGGATGGGAAGGATGCGTTGGGGGCGGTGAAAGCGAAGCTTTGATCGGGTGATGCTGGATTCTGTTTCTGGCTCAGGATCGACCCCTCACCCCAGCCCTCTCCCCACGGGGGAGAGGGGAAAGGGGGCCGATCTCCACGCTTTTCAAATCCTGCGTTCACCTCGATATTTCAGGTCAATGTAGCTTGAGAAAACAACTCGGTCAGTCCCCTCGCCTCTCTGGGGAGAGGGTTAGGGTGAGGGGTGGATTCATCTGACACCCCTCACACCCTGCTACCCTTGCGCAAACCCCCACCCGAGAGGACCCATGGCCTTTCCAAGCCGCCATTCACTCTTCCCCTTCCTCAGCTGGTTGCCTCGGCAAACCCGCGCCAGCGTCGGTCGCGACCTGATCGTCGGCCTCAGCGGTGCGATTCTCGCGTTGCCGCAATCCATTGCCTACGCGCTGATCGCCGGTCTCCCACCTGAATACGGTCTGTACGCTGCGATTATCCCGGTGCTGATCGCGTGTCTCTGGGGTTCTTCGTGGCACTTGATCTGCGGTCCTACGGCGGCGATTTCTATTGTCTTGTATGCCAGCGTCAGTCCTCTGGCCGTTCCTGCGTCAGAGGACTACGTCACCCTGATCCTGTTGCTGACGCTGCTTGCCGGCCTTTTCCAGTGGCTGCTCGGTTTGCTGCGCTTCGGCGCCTTGGTGAATTTCGTCTCGCACTCGGTGGTGCTGGGTTTCACCCTCGGCGCGGCGGTGGTGATTGCCATCGGCCAACTGCCGAATCTGTTGGGGCTGGACTTGCCCAACCAGGCAACAGCGCTGAACAGCTTGATGATGCTGTTCAGTCATCTTGGCGAAGTGGATAAACCGTCGCTAATGCTGGGCCTGGCGACGGTCGTCGTGGGCGTGATCCTGAAATTGCTCCTGCCGCGCTGGCCGACGCTATTGATCACCCTGGTACTGAGCGGATTGCTGGTCTGGCTCTGGCCATCGATGTTCGGTCATGTGAAGTTGGTCAGCGCATTTGTCGGGCGGTTGCCACCTTTCAGCCCGCTGCCGCTGGATCTGGACCTGATTCTGCGCTTGCTACCCAGCGCGGTGGCGGTGGGCATGCTCGGGCTGGTCACCAGTCTGTCGATTGCCCGATCCTTGTCGGCCCGCTCCCAGCAGTTGCTCGACGCCAATCAGGAAGTCCGCGCCCAGGGTTTATCGAACATGGTGGGTGCGTTTTTTTCCGGATCACTGTCAGCCGGTTCCTTCACCCGCTCGGGCCTGAGCTACGAAGCGGGTGCCTGCTCGCCGATGGCCGGCGTTTTTTCGGCGGTGTGGGTGGCGCTGTTCGCCATCTTCGGCGCGAATTTGATCGCGCACATTCCGATCCCGGCCATGGCCGGCAGTATTTTGTTGATCGCCTGGGGGCTGGTGGATCATCGCGGCATTCGCGCGTTGTTGCGGGTCAGCCGCGCCGAGTTCCTGGTCATGGCGCTGACCTGTGTCGCCACGCTGCTGCTGGAATTGCAGACCGCGATCTACGCCGGGGTGCTGGCCTCGCTATTCTTCTACCTCAAACGCACCTCGCAACCGCGAGTCCAGCATTGGCGGGATGGGGATGAAGACATTCTGCGGGTTGGCGGTTCGATCTTTTTCGGCGCCAGCCATTACCTGCAAGTACGCCTGCAACGGATGCACGGCGCGCGCGTGGTGATCGAGGCGCAACAGATCAACTTCATCGACTATTCAGGCGTGGAGATGCTGCACCAGGAAGCGCGACGGCTATTGCGCCAGGATCGCAGCCTGACCCTGCGGCGCGCGCGGCCGCAGGTGGTGGAAGAATTGAGGAAGCTGGAAGGGGCGGAGAAATGCCCGATCCGGTTTGAGGACTGATCCGAAATCGGTGTCGCGGCCATTCGACTTGCTCGCGAAGCTTTTAAAGGGCCAACTGGCGGCGGAGTTCGGCCAGCACCGGCGCCGTGTCCGGGCGTACGCCGCGCCACAGGAAGAAGGCTTCTGCCGCTTGTTCAGCGAGCATCCCCAAACCATCCATCGACACCGCCGCGCCATGTTCACTGGCCCAACGGCAGAACGAGGTCGGCTCCTTGCTGTACATCATGTCGTAGCACACCGTTTTGCCCGGCTCGATCAAACTGCTGGCAATCGGCGGAACATCCCCTGACAGGCTGGCGGACGTCGCGTTGATGATCAGGTCCACCGACTCCTTCAACCAATCAAAACCACTGGCCGACACCGGCCCCAGGTCCGCGAATAATTCCGCCAACAGTTCGGCTTTTTCCACCGTGCGGTTGGCGATGATCACCGAGGCGGGTTGCTCGGCCAGCAATGGCTCCAACGCACCACGCACCGCGCCGCCGGCACCGAGCAGCAGGATGCGTTTGCCCCTGAGGCTGAAACCGGCGTTGACCGTCAGGTCCCGCACCAGTCCGGCGCCATCGGTGTTGTCGCCCAGCAGGCTGCCATCAGCGAGTTTGCTCAGGGTGTTCACCGCACCGGCGCGCTGCGCCCGCGCCGTCAGACTGTTCGCCAGACGATAGGCCTCTTCCTTGAACGGCACCGTCACATTCGCCCCGCGACCCTCGAGGAAAAACGTCCGGGCGCAGGTGGAAAAATCGTCGAGGGGCGCCAGCAACGTGCTGTAGTCCAGTTTTTGAGCCGTCTGCTCAGCGAACAGACGGTGGATCAGCGGCGACTTGCTGTGGCCAATCGGGTTACCGAATACGACGTAACGGTCCATCAGAATTCCTCGTTCAGGCCTTGGCCAACCAATCGCGGTCTTGCAGGAAGTACTCGGTCAGCCGTGCTTCTTCGCTGCCCGGCTCAGCTTTCCAGTCGTAGCCCCAGCGTACTTGCGGCGGCAGGGACATCAGGATCGACTCGGTACGCCCGCCCGATTGCAGACCGAACAGCGTGCCGCGGTCGTAGACCAGGTTGAATTCAACGTAGCGCCCACGGCGGAATTCCTGGAATTCACGCTGTTTGGTGGTAAACGCATCATTTTTGCGGCGCTGCACGATCGGCAGGTAGGCGTCGATGAACGCGTCACCGATGGCGCGCATGAAAGCGAAGCTGGTGTCGAAGTCCCACTCGTTCAAGTCATCGAAGAACAGGCCGCCGATGCCGCGCGGCTCGTGACGATGCTTGATGTGGAAATAGCTGTCGCACCAGGCTTTGTAGCGCGAGTACACATCCGGACCGAACGGCGCGCAGGCCTGTTCGGCGACTCGGTGCCAATGCACGCAGTCTTCTTCATTGCCGTAATAAGGGGTCAGGTCGAAGCCACCGCCGAACCACCAGACCGGTTCTTCGCCTTCTTTTTCAGCGATGAAAAAGCGCACGTTGGCGTGGGACGTCGGCACATACGGGTTGTGGGGGTGAATGACCAGCGACACGCCAAGCGCTTCGAAGCCACGGCCAGCCAGTTCTGGCCGATGGGCGCTGGCCGAGGGTGGGAGGCCGCTGCCGAAGACGTGGGAAAAGTTGACGCCGCCCTTTTCGATGACCGCGCCGTTTTCGATCACCCGGGTGCGGCCGCCACCGCCGGCAGTCCGGGTCCAGGCGTCTTCGACGAACTGCGTGCCGCCGTCTTCAGCTTCGAGGGCCGCGCAAATGCGGTCTTGCAGGTCGAGCAGGTAGGCTTTTACGGCCTCGGTGCGGGTCGTCATGTCATCACCTTGAATCGGGCAAAGCTACGCGGCGCTCGATGGAAGCGGGGCCGGCGCAAATGGGCGCGTAGCATAACATCGCAGATGGACCTGCCGCAGTTGACGAAGATCAAGCTTGGGAGTTCGATAGGGAGCTTCGCGCTACAACTCCAGTAGCCAAGACCTAAGGAGAGTTCTGATGGCCAAGCGTATCCAGTTCCGCGCCCATGGCGGCCCCGAAGTGCTCGAGTATGTCGATTACCAACCCGCCGAGCCTGGCCCGCAGCAGGTTCGCGTGACCAACAAGGCCATCGGCCTGAATTTCATCGACACCTATTACCGCAGTGGTCTCTATGCGCCGCCAGCCCTGCCATCGGGCCTGGGCTCGGAAGGCGCGGGTGTGGTCGAGGCGGTGGGCAGTGAAGTCACCCGGTTCAAGGTCGGTGATCGCGTGGCGTACGGCAGCGGTCCATTGGGCGCCTACAGCGACGTTCACGTGTTGCCGGAGGCCAACCTGGTGCATCTGCCGGACGCGATCAGCTTCGAACAGGCCGCGGGCGTAATGCTCAAGGGCCTGACCGTGCAGTACCTGCTGCGTCAGACCTATGAACTCAAGGGTGGCGAAACCATCCTGTTTCACGCTGCCGCGGGTGGCGTCGGCTCCCTGGCCTGCCAATGGGCCAAGGCCTTGGGCGTGAAGTTGATCGGCACGGTCAGCTCACCAGAGAAAGCCGCACTGGCCAAGGCCAACGGCGCTTGGGCGACCATCGACTACAGCCATGAAAACGTCGCACAGCGCGTACTGGAATTGACTGACGGGAAAAAAGTCCCGGTGGTGTACGACGGCGTCGGCAAGGACACCTGGCTGACTTCGCTAGATAGCGCGGCGCCTCGCGGTCTGGTGGTGAGCTTCGGCAATGCGTCCGGTGCGGTAGACGGGGTGAATCTGGGGATTCTGTCGGCGAAGGGTTCGCTGTACGTGACCCGCCCTACGCTCGCGACCTACGCCAACAATGCCGAGAACCTGCAGCGTATGGCGGATGAGCTGTTTGAGATGATCATCAGCGGCAAGTTGAAGGTGGACATCAGCCAGAAATATCCATTGGCCGAAGCGGCGAAGGCGCAGACCGAGTTGTCGGCGCGGCGTACGACGGGTTCGACTGTTTTGTTGCCTTGAAGACGCCTTCGCGAGCAAGCCCGCTCCCACATTTAACCTCATTCCGCTGAGGAAACCCGGTCAACTGTGGGAGCGGCGGTGCGACGATTCGACTTGCTCGCGAATAGCCGCACCTCGGTCTTAATCCGGGCGGATGACGTTGCCCGTCGCCAGATCGCGAATCACGCTCGGATTCTTGCGCCCACCCAGATTCCCACCCAACACGTAATCCACCTGCCCACGGAAATACTGCTCGACGCGAATCCGCGTCCGCGCCGCCGGTTGGCCCTGCGGGTTGGCCGACGTTGAAACCAACGGCCCGACCACCGCGCACAAATCCCGCACCAACGGGTGATCGCTGACCCGCAGCGCCACCGTTTCATGCACGCCGGTAATCCACTGCGGCAACATATTCTGATGCGGCACCAGCCAGGTGTTCGGCCCTGGCCAGGTGCTGGCCATGCGATCCATCCACAATTCAGGAAAGTCTTCGAAGAGGAAGTCGAACTGGCGAATGTTGTCGGCCACCAGAATCAACCCTTTTTCCACCGACCGACCCTTGATCGCCAGCAGACGATAGACCGCCTCTTCGTCCCACGGGTCGCAACCCAGGCCCCAGACCGCTTCGGTTGGGTAGGCAATCACCGCGCCTGCGCGAATGGCTCGTGCGGCTTGTTGCACACGCCAACTGTTGACCATGAAAAACTCTCCGGAATAAGGCTCTGCGCAGTTTACCGATCTTCCTTGTAAAACCTAGCTCACCCGCGCAAACCAGCGCCCGCTTTCGCAGACCGCCCGGCCATCCATTTCCAGCTCCGTCAGCGCTGCCAGCACTTTTGGCAAGGCCCAGCCGCTGGTGACGGACAACGCTTCACTGGTGTGGGGCGCGGCATGCAGCAGCATGAGCAACGGATGTGTCACTGCTGGTGTCGCTGTGGATAACGACAACCGTTGCCAGCCACGCAAGGCTTCGAGGATATGCTCGATGGTTTCTACCAGCACCGCGCCGTCGCGGATCAACTGATGACAACCCTTTGCGCCCGGGTGGTGGATCGAACCTGGAATCGCATACACCTCGCGGCCCTGTTCCGCCGCCAGCCTCGCGGTGATCAGCGAACCGCTGGCGATACTTGCCTCGACCACCAGCACGCCGAGGGATAAACCGCTGATGATTCGATTGCGCCGGGGGAAGTTGCTGGCGCTGGGACCAGCGTCCAGCGGGAACTCCGAAAGCACCGCGCTGCCCGAAGCGATCATGGCGTCCGCCAGCCGTCGATTGCGCTGTGGATAAAACTTTTCAAGTCCCGTGCCAAGTACACCGACCGTTCGCCCGCCCACGTCCAAAGCGGCTTGATGCGCGGCGGCATCAATGCCCAAGGCCAAACCGCTGGTAATGACAAAACCGGCACCGGCCAGACTGCGGGAAAAAGCAGCGGCGGTGTCCATGCCCGGCCGCGAAGCGCGACGGCTGCCGACCATCGCCAGCTGCGGTTTTTCCAGAATTCCCGGATCGCCCGCCACGAATAACAGCGGCGGCGCATCACTGATTTCCGCCAACAGTGCCG
This sequence comes from Pseudomonas sp. LjRoot277, assembly GCF_964253845.1. Taxonomy (NCBI): domain Bacteria; kingdom Pseudomonadati; phylum Pseudomonadota; class Gammaproteobacteria; order Pseudomonadales; family Pseudomonadaceae; genus Pseudomonas; species Pseudomonas sp. LjRoot277. The sequence goes on from NZ_CAXURI020000001.1 coordinate 100,734, forward strand.
GATAGTCAGGTTGGTCCCACATCAGTAAATGCTGGCCCGGACGCTCTAACCAGGCCAATGCATGGCTCGCGCCATCACGGATTTCACTGGAGCGCCTGGCCTCTGCGCAAGCGAGGGGCAAACCCAACGAACGCCAGGCACTGGCCGGCGCGCTGATAGCCTTGGACGCCGAGCCGAAGGCCTCAAGCAATTTCTTGAATCGCGCAGGACCGAGCTCCGGCAGGCGATGCAAACGTAAACGAGCTTCCAGTTCCGCAGGGGAAACCGGTGCAAAAGCAGACAGCGACATGGATCATCCTTGATCGTTATGAGCCCCGTTCAAACGGGAATAAGCTGTGGATAACTCTGTTGGTAACTTGTGGATCCAGTTAAGGATTTCGCACCTTGTCCAGCACCGCCAGGGAGCGTGATGCATAGAGCACCAGCCCGTAGCTGAGCTTGTCGTAGGTGCGGAAAACCATCAGCAAACCGGCACGCTCATCCGGGATTTTCAGTGGCTGACCGGTGATCCGGTCACGCACGGTCTCGCCGGTTTTCATCACCACCAACACGTTGCCTTCGGCCAGGCCATCGCGCTGGCCCTTGTTCAGCGTGACCACATCCAGCGCGCCAATCTGGGTAACCCCGCGCGGCACGTCGATGATCAACCCGTTGATCTCGGTTTTTGGCGCACTGGGCATGAAGGTCGAGTTGATCGAGCGCTCCTCACCGCTGAACAAGCGGTCGCCGAGGCGGACTTCCTGAGTGGTGCGTTGCAGCGCCAGGGTGGCGACGTCGCCTTCGGTGGCCACAATCTCGCCACCGCCGATATCGTCGGCATTGATCCCCAAAAATTCTTTACTGACAGGATCGGTGTAGACCTTGCCCTGACGGAAGATGCCGTAAACCGGTTGAGCCGGGTCGAAGTGACCGCGAGCGAAGATTCGGTCACCGGTGCCACTGAGCACGCGTTCGGCATCGCCGGCGACGATATAAGGCGCCTTGTCGAAGTCCTCGACCTTGTCGATGATGCGGTTGCTCAGCAGAAAGCTGTTGATCGATTGCAGCGGAATGCTCGGGATAGCATCGGCAACCGCGCTGCTGCGGATGCGTGGCGAAAGCTTGATGGTGCCCCTGGAAGCGCCGCGATTGAGGGTCAGGCGTGGCTGCCCGTTGACGTAGACCAGCGACAGCGAGTCGCCGGGGTAAATCAGATTGGGGTTTTCGATCTGTGGATTGGCCTGCCAGAGTTCCGGCCATTTCCATGGTTCACGAAGGTATTTCCCCGATATGTCCCAAAGCGTGTCACCCGATACCACGGTGTATTGCTGTGGAAAACCTTCCTTGAGTTGCACTTGCCCGTGCGCCAAACCGGCCGAGGCCAGAAGGAGCAAGGCGAGTAGTGATTTCCTCATGCGGTGAATCCCTTTATTATGTGCATTCGCGTAGAACGCCAGAGCCCTCGTGGCTCGCTCCCGACTCTTTACCAAAAAGAGCAGGAAGCTACGTTTTACAACGGTAGCCTGCATCTTCGGACCCGCCAGGCCATCGACCCGACATTACCTCACATGTGCAGCAATTGAGCTTATGGCCATTTTAGACATCCTCGAATTCCCCGACTCGCGCCTGCGCACTATCGCCAAACCTGTGGCCGTAGTGGACGACGAAGTGCGTCAGTTGGTCGATGACATGTTTGAAACAATGTATGAAGCGCCAGGCATCGGCCTCGCCGCGACCCAGGTCAACGTGCACAAACGTATCGTCGTGATGGACCTCTCCGAAGACCGCAGCGAACCACGGGTGTTCATCAACCCCGAGTTCGAAACCCTGACCGACGAGATGGAGCAATATCAGGAAGGCTGCCTCTCGGTGCCGGGCTTCTACGAAAACGTCGATCGCCCACAGAAGGTTAAAGTCAAGGCTCTGGACCGCGACGGCCAGCCTTACGAACTGATCGCCGAAGGCTTGCTCGCGGTGTGCATCCAGCATGAATGCGACCACCTGAATGGCAAATTGTTCGTTGACTACCTGTCCAATCTCAAACGCGACCGAATCAAGAAGAAACTGGAAAAGCTCCATCGCCAGAACGCTTGATGCCCTCCTTTCAAAGGCTTGCTGCGGCAAGCCTTTTTCTTTTGCGAGACCTTTTGAATGACTGAGCCACTGCGCATCGTCTTTGCCGGCACCCCGGAATTCGCCGCCGAACACCTCAAGGCCCTGCTCGACAGCCCTTACGAGATCGTCGCGGTCTACACCCAACCGGACCGTCCGGCGGGTCGCGGGCAAAAACTGATGCCAAGCCCAGTCAAGCAGTTGGCTCTGGAAAACAACATTCCTGTGCTACAACCGCCAACCCTGCGCAACGAAGACGCTCAGGCTGAACTGGCCGCGCTCAAGCCGGACTTGCTGGTGGTGGTCGCCTACGGCCTGATCCTGCCGCAAGTGGTGCTGGATATTCCGCGTTTGGGTTGCATCAACAGCCACGCCTCCTTGCTGCCACGCTGGCGCGGAGCGGCGCCGATCCAGCGCGCCGTTGAAGCGGGCGACAACGAGAGCGGCGTGACCGTGATGCGCATGGAACTGGGCCTCGACACCGGGCCGATGCTGCTGAAAGTCACCACCCCGATCACCGGTGAAGACACCGGCGGCAGCCTCCACGACCGTCTGGCGGAAATGGGCCCGCCAGCGGTGATTCAGGCGATCGCCGGCCTCGCCGCCGGCACGCTGGAAGGCGAAGTGCAGGACGACAGCCTCGCCACTTATGCTCACAAATTGAACAAAGATGAAGCGCGCATCGACTGGAGCCGCCCGGCGGTTGAGCTGGAACGTCTGGTCCGCGCCTTCAATCCATGGCCGATCTGCCACAGCACGCTAAATGGCGAAGCGCTGAAAGTGCTGGCTGCGAGCCTCGCCGAAGGGCAGGGCGCACCGGGGGAAATCCTCAGCGCCAGCAAGGACGGTTTGATCGTCGCCTGCGGTGAAGAAGCCCTGTGTCTGACTCGTCTGCAATTGCCCGGCGGCAAGGCGCTGAACTTCAGCGACTTGTTCAACAGCCGTCGTGAGAAATTCGCCGTCGGTACCGCTCTCGGTCAAGCGGCGGACGCTCAATGAATCCACGTCTGGCCGCCGCCAAGGCACTCGCCGCTGTTCTTAACGGAAAAGCCTCACTCAACAGTTCCCTGCCGACACAAATGGACAAGGTTGAAGACCGTGATCGCGGCTTCACCCAAGACCTGGCGTTCGGCACCGCTCGCTGGCAGCCGCGTTTGTCGGCACTGGCGGCCAAGTTGCTGCAGAAGCCGTTCAAGGCAGCCGACGCCGATGTCGAAGCGCTGCTGCTGGTTGGTCTCTATCAACTGCTCTACACCCGGGTTCCGGCCCACGCCGCCATCGGTGAAACCGTGGGTTGCGCCGACAAGCTGAAAAAACCCTGGGCCAAGGCCTTGCTCAACGCCGTGCTGCGCCGCGCCCAGCGTGAAAGCGAAGCGCTGCTGGCCGAGCTGGAACACGATCCGGTGGTGCGCACTGCCCACCCGCGCTGGCTGCAAAAATCCCTCAAGGCGTTTTGGCCTGAGCAGTGGGAAGCCATTTGCGCAGCGAACAACGCGCATCCGCCGATGATCCTGCGGGTCAACCGTCGTCATCACAGCCGCGATGCTTACCTCGGGTTGCTGACTGACGCCGGCATCGCCGCCACGCCGTGTGTTTACAGTCAGGACGGCATCATTCTCGACGCCGCTGCCGACGTGCGCAGCTTGCCGGGTTTCGCCGAAGGCTGGATCAGCGTGCAGGACGAAGCCGCGCAACTGGCCGCCGATCTGCTCGACCTGGCACCGGGCCAACGGGTGCTGGACGCCTGCTGTGCACCGGGAGGAAAGACCTGCCACATCCTTGAAGCCGAGCCGGCACTCGCCGGTGTGGTGGCGGTGGACCTGGAAGCCAAGCGTCTGGTGCGGGTACGGGAAAACCTCGCCCGCCTGGGCCTGAGCGCCGAACTGATCGCCGCCGACGGCCGCGACACCGCGACCTGGTGGGATGGCAAGCCGTTCCAGCGCATTCTGCTGGACGCGCCATGCTCGGCCACCGGTGTGATTCGTCGTCACCCGGACATCAAGCTGACTCGCCAACCCGATGACATCGCCGCACTCGCGGTTCTCCAGGGTGAACTGCTCGATGCCATGTGGATAACTTTGGAGGTCGGCGGCATCCTGCTTTACGCCACCTGCTCCACGCTGCCGACCGAGAACACCGAAGTCATCGAAGCCTTCCTCGCTCGCACGCCGGGCGCCCGTGAACTGGACCTCGCCACTCAAGCCGGCATCAAGCAACCTCACGGTCGCCAATTGCTGGCCCAGGAAGGCGGCCACGACGGGTTCTACTACGCCAAGCTGATCAAGATCGCCGTAGCGCGCGGTTAATGGGTTTTAAGGGAGTGACTGGATGAAAATCATCATCCTCGGCGCAGGGCAGGTCGGCGGTTCGCTGGCAGAACACTTGGCCAGCGAGGCCAACGACATCACCGTGGTCGACACCGACGGCGAACGCCTGCGTGACCTCGGCGATCGGCTGGACATCCGCACCGTGCAGGGCCGCGGCTCGCTGCCGACGGTGCTGCGTCAGGCCGGCGCAGACGACGCCGACATGCTGGTGGCGGTGACCAACAGCGACGAAACCAACATGGTTGCCTGCCAGGTTGCCCACACCCTGTTCCACACGCCGACCAAAATCGCCCGGGTTCGCGAAGCCGCCTACCTGACTCGCTCCGAGCTGTTCGACAACGAAGCGATTCCGGTGGACGTGCTGATCAGCCCGGAGCAAGTGGTCACCAATTACATCAAGCGCCTGATCCAGCATCCGGGCGCCTTGCAGGTGATCGACTTCGCCGAAGGCAAAGCCCAATTGGTGGCGGTCAAGGCGTACTACGGCGGCCCGCTGGTGGGCCAGCAACTGCGCCAGTTGCGCGAGCACATGCCGAATGTCGAAACCCGTGTCGCGGCGATTTTCCGTCGTGATCGGCCGATCTTGCCGCAGGGCGATACGGTGATCGAGGCTGACGACGAAGTCTTTTTCATCGCCGCCAAGGCGAATATTCGCGCGGTGATGAGCGAAATGCGCCGCCTCGATGAGAGCTACAAACGCATCGTCATCGCTGGCGGCGGGCAGATTGGTGAACGTCTGGCCGAGGCCATCGAAAGCCGTTACCAAGTGAAGATCATCGAGATGAACCCGGCCCGCTGCCGCCATCTCTCGGACACCCTCGACAGCACCGTGGTGTTGCAGGGCAGTGCCTCCGACCGCGACTTGCTAATGGAAGAGAACATCGCCGACGCCGACCTTTTCCTGGCGCTGACCAACGACGACGAAGCCAACATCATGTCCTCGCTGCTGGCTAAGCGCCTGGGCGCGAAGAAGGTGATGACCATCATCAACAACCCGGCCTACGTCGACCTGATCCAGGGCGGCGACATCGACATCGCCATCAGCCCGCAATTGGCGACCATCGGCACCTTGCTGGCCCACGTACGTCGCGGCGATATCGTCAGCGTGCACTCATTGCGCCGGGGCGCGGCGGAAGCCATCGAGGCGATTGCCCACGGTGATGAAAAGTCGAGTAAGGTCATCGGCAAGTGCATTGAGAACATTGGCTTGCCGCCGGGCACCACCATCGGCGCGATCATCCGTGACGAAGAAGTGATCATTGCCCACGACGACACGGTGATCGCGGCCGGCGACCATGTGATTCTATTCCTTGTGGATAAGAAGCATATTCGGGATGTGGAAAAGCTGTTCCATGTGGGACTCAGCTTCTTCTGATCCGGAGTTTGCACTGGGCAGACTGGCCCCTTCGCGAGCAAGTCGAATCGTCGCACCGCCGCTCCCACATTAGATCTTCAGTGGACATTAATTTTGTGTACGAAGACGATTCAATGTGGGAGCGGGCTTGCTCGCGAAGGCGGTCTCTCAGAAAAAAATCCTTCCCTGATTCACCTCAACAAGGAATCCACCCAATGCTCGAATCCCTGGAAAAAATGCTCGCCAAGGGTGTGGATAACTCATTGCTGCGCTTCGGTCTGGGCAAGGGTTATCTGGATCTTGGGGAAAACGCCAAGGCCGCTGAGCATTTCCAACGTTGCGTCGAATTCGATCCGAAGTACTCAGCCGCCTGGAAGCTATTGGGCAAGGCCCATCTGGGGCTGAAGGATTTCGCATCCGCACGTCAGGCGTGGGAACAGGGCCTGGAAGCCGCTCGCGCCCATGGCGACAAGCAGGCCGAAAAGGAAATGACCGTGTTTCTGAAGAAGCTTGAGCGTCAGGCTCACTGATCAGAGGTAGCGCAGGCCAATGCCCTCGGCATCCACCAGCACCACTTCCATGCGCACCCGCGGCGCGCCTGTGGGTAAGTCTTGCACTTGACCGTAAACCACCGCGCCCTTGGGCAATGCCGACAAGCCCGGATGCTTGACGTAGACGCCTGTCGTCGAAAGGTTACGCGTCTGGCCCAGGCATTCGCCGAAGCTGTGGTGACTGATCTTGATGCGAAACGATTTGCGGTGTTCGGACATCTTCTGCGCCCTTAATTGAACGGTGTGGATAACCCTGGACTCACGGTTATCCACAGATCATGCCAATCAACTCAGTACCAGCGTTCTTCACCCGGCGGACGCTTCTTGAAGCGCTTCATGCTCCACATGTACTGGCTCGGATACGCCCGCACATAGCGCTCGACCACCTGGCTCATGGCCGCGCAGGACGTCTCGGTATCGGTGCTGTACATGGCTTCTGGCGCGGCTTCGAGGATCACTTTGTAACCCGAACCGTCGGGCAGACGTAGCGCATGCAGGAACACGCCGACCGCTTTGCCGCCGGCCAGCATATTCGGTACGAACTTGCTGGTCAGGGCCTGGGTGGCGAAGAACGGCACGAAAATCCCGGCGGATTCGGACGGTTCCGGGTCAGCGGGAATGCCCACTGCACCACCTTTGCGCACTTCCTTGATGATGCTGAGGATGCCTTCCTTGGTGGAAGCGGCCACCCGGTTGCCCAATTGCACCCGCTGCTTGCGCAGCAAATCATCCACAGCCTTCAGCTTTGGCGGACGATAAAAGATGATCGGTTTGCACTGGTTGCAATAGAAGTGGTTCAACACTTCCCAGTTGCCCAGGTGACTGGTGATACCGACGACCCCTTTGCCGGAGGCGAGGGCGTCCTTTAATACGTCGAGACCTTCGACTTCACGCACCAGGTCGATGGAGCGCTGGGCCGGCCAGATCCAGGCGCAGGCACTTTCGGTCAGGGACTTGCCGATGTCTTTCAGGCTCTGGCCTACCAGACGCTCACGCTCGGCCGGGTCCATATCCGGGAAACACTTGGCGAGATTGATCCGCACCACATCGCGGGAACGGTTAGGGGTTTTCCACATGACCCAGCCGATGACCGAGCCCACTGCCTGCACTGCCCGCCACGGGAGCAGGGCAAACAGCCGCAGAGCGCCTACCAGCAAGGCGCCTTTAAACTTATCCACAGGTCACTCCTGATCTTGTGCTGTGCGCGAGGCGGCTATTCTAACCGCCGTTCGCCAGCGCCGCGTAGCGATCGCAATCCTGGGTGTGGTCCATGACCATGCCCGAGGCCTGCATCAGCGCGTAACAAATAGTCGGGCCGACGAATGTGAAGCCGGCCTTTTTCAGGCCTTTGCTCATCTCCACGGCGGTCGGCGTCACGGCCGGCACTTCGCTGCGGTCCTTGAAATGGTTGATCACAGGCTTGCCGTCGACGAAGGACCAGAGAAACTCCACCGGATCCTCCAGCGCCAGCCAGACCTGGGCATTGCGCCGGGCCGCATTGAGTTTGAGGCGATTGCGAATGATGCCCGGATCGAGCATCAATTCATCGATTTCGGCGTCGCTCATCTGCGCCACGCGCTGTACGTCGAAGCCGAACATCACCTGACGATAGTGCTCACGTTTACGCAGCACGGTGATCCAGGAAAGGCCGGCCTGGAACCCTTCGAGCAAAAGCAACTCGAACAATCCCTGCGCATCGCGTAGCGGCGTGCCCCACTCCTGATCGTGATAAGCCATGTACAGCGGATCTTCGGAACACCAAAAGCAGCGTGGCATAAGGCTCCAGGGGGCGTGCGCAGGACCGAATCGGGTATACTCCCGCTCTTTAAATCGCAGCCCAAGAAACAGGTGAATTTCGTGAGCCAGCCTACGCCAGCCGTGCGTACCTTCCAAGACTTGATCCTCGCCCTCCAGCAATACTGGGCCGAGCAAGGTTGTGTGGTACTTCAGCCCTACGATATGGAAGTAGGCGCCGGGACTTTCCACACTGCCACGTTTCTGCGCGCCATTGGCCCGGAAACCTGGAACGCCGCTTATGTGCAGCCCAGTCGTCGCCCGACTGACGGCCGCTACGGCGAAAACCCGAACCGTCTGCAGCACTACTACCAGTTCCAGGTCGTGCTGAAGCCGAACCCGGACAACTTCCAGGAACTGTACCTGGGCTCCCTCAAGCATGTCGGCCTGGACCCGCTGGTCCACGACATTCGCTTCGTTGAAGACAACTGGGAATCGCCAACACTGGGCGCCTGGGGTCTGGGCTGGGAAGTCTGGCTCAACGGCATGGAAGTGACGCAGTTCACTTACTTCCAGCAAGCGGGCGGCATTGAGTGCTACCCGGTGACCGGCGAGATCACTTACGGTCTTGAGCGTCTGGCCATGTACCTGCAAGGCGTGGACTCGGTCTACGACCTGGTCTGGGCTGACGGCCCGTTCGGCAAAGTGACCTACGGCGACGTGTTCCACCAGAACGAAGTCGAGCAATCGACCTATAACTTCGAACACGCCAACGTCGAGAAGCTGTTCGAACTGTTCGATTTCTACGAAAGCGAAGCCAAGCGCCTGATCGAACTCGACCAGCCGCTGCCGTTGCCAAGCTACGAAATGGTGTTGAAGGCCTCCCATACCTTCAACCTGCTGGATGCTCGCCGGGCGATCTCGGTGACCGCGCGTCAGCAATACATTCTGCGTGTCCGCACCCTGGCGCGTTCCGTTGCGCAAGCCTACTTGCTGGCTCGCGCCAAGCTGGGCTTCCCGATGGCGACCCCGGACCTGCGTGACGAAGTACTGGCCAAGCTGGAGGCAGCACAATGAGTGCTCTAGATTTTCTGGTTGAACTGGGCACCGAAGAACTGCCACCCAAAGCCCTGAACACCTTGGCCGACGCGTTCCTGGCCGGTATCGACAAAGGCCTGCAAGCCGCTGGCCTGAACTACGAGACCAAAACCGTCTACGCCGCGCCACGTCGTCTGGCTGTGCTGATCACCGATCTGGCGACTCAGCAGCCGGATCGCAGCATCAACCTCGATGGCCCGCCACGTCAGGCCGCGTTCGATGCCGAAGGCAATCCGACTCAAGCGGCATTGGGCTTCGCCAAGAAGTGCGGCGTCGACCTGAGCGAAATCGATCAGAGCGGCCCGAAACTGCGTTACAGCCAAAGCATCGCCGGCAAGCCGACTGCGAGCCTGCTGCCAACCATCGTCGAAGATTCCCTGAACGACCTGCCGATTCCCAAGCGCATGCGCTGGGGCGCTCGCAAGGAAGAGTTCGTTCGTCCGACCCAGTGGCTGGTGATGCTGCTCGGTGACCAGGTCATCGATTGCACCATCCTCGCCCAGAAGGCGGGTCGCGATTCCCGTGGTCACCGCTTCCATCACCCGGAAAGCGTGCGCATCACCTCGCCGGCCAACTACCTGACCGACCTGCGTGCCGCTTACGTATTGGCCGACGCCAACGAGCGTCGCGAATTGATCAGTAAGCGCGTCGAAGAGCTGGCGACTATGCAGGAAGGGACGGCGATCGTGCCCCCAGCGCTGCTCGACGAAGTGACCGCGCTGGTTGAATGGCCGGTTCCGCTGGTGTGCTCGTTCGAAGAACGTTTCCTCGACGTGCCGCAAGAAGCCCTGATCACCACCATGCAGGACAACCAGAAGTACTTCTGCCTGCTGGATGCCGACGGCAAGTTGCTGCCACGTTTCATTACCGTGGCCAACATCGAAAGCAAAGACCCGCAACAGATCATCGCCGGTAACGAGAAAGTGGTTCGCCCACGCCTGACCGACGCCGAGTTCTTCTTCAAGCAAGACAAGAAGCAGAAACTCGAAGACTTCAACCTGCGTCTGCAGAACGTGGTGTTCCAGGAAAAACTCGGCAGCGTCTACGACAAGGCCGAGCGCGTTTCCAAACTCGCTGCGTTCATCGCCCAACGCATTGGCGGCAACGCCGCGTGGGCTTCCCGTGCAGGCCTGCTGTCCAAGTGCGACCTGGCGACCGAGATGGTCGGTGAGTTCCCGGAGATGCAAGGTGTCGCCGGTTACTACTACGCCCTCAACGACGGCGAGCCGGAAGAAGTCGCTCTGGCGCTGAACGAGCAGTACATGCCGCGCGGTGCCGGTGCGGAACTGCCGACCACCCTGACCGGTGCGGCCGTGGCCATCGCTGACAAGCTCGACACACTGGTGGGGATTTTCGGTATCGGCATGCTGCCAACCGGTAGCAAAGACCCGTACGCCTTGCGCCGTGCTGCACTCGGCGTGTTGCGCATCCTGATCGACAAGAAGCTCGACCTCGACCTGAACGACGCCGTGGCTTTCGCCGTGAATGCATTCGGTACCAAGGTCAAGGTTGCCGGCCTCAACGATTCGGTGCTGGAATTCATCTTCGACCGTCTGCGTGCCCGTTACGAAGACGAAGGCGTTGATGTCGGGACGTACCTGTCGGTGCGTGCCCTGAAACCGGGTTCAGCGCTGGACTTCGATCAGCGCGTACAAGCAGTAGAAGCTTTCCGCAAATTGCCGGAAGCCGCTGCCCTGGCCGCCGTGAACAAGCGCGTTTCGAACTTGCTGAGCAAGGTCGAAGGCTCTGTTCCTTCGGTCGTTGAAGCCAAGTACTTCGACAACGCCAACGAGTTCTCCCTGTACTCGGCGATCCAGCAGGCTGACCAGGCTGTCCAGCCGATGGCTGCGGCGCGTCAATACAGCGAATCGCTGGCACGTCTGGCTGCCTTGCGCGAGCCAGTGGATGCGTTCTTCGAAGCCGTGATGGTCAACGCAGAAGATGCCAAGGTCCGCGCCAACCGTTATGCGCTGCTGTCGCGCCTGCGTGGGCTGTTCCTCGGCGTCGCCGACATTTCGCTGCTGGGTTGAGGGGCTGCTGTTGAAACTGCTGATTCTCGATCGGGACGGGGTGATCAATTACGACTCCGACGCTTACATCAAGTCGGTGGAGGAGTGGATTCCGCTCCCGGGTTCGATCGAAGCCATCGCGCAATTGAGCAAGGCCGGCTGGACGGTAGCAGTGGCTACCAACCAGTCGGGCATCGCTCGCGGCTATTACGACATCGCCACCCTGGACGCCATGCACGAGCGCTTGCGCGAGCGGGTGGCGGAGCAGGGCGGTGAAGTCGGGCTGATCGTCTATTGCCCGCACGGGCCGGACGATGGCTGCGATTGCCGCAAACCAAAACCCGGGATGTTGAAAACCATCGCCGCGCATTACAACGTATCGCTGACAAATCTTTGGTTCGTCGGCGATACCCTTGGTGACCTGGAGGCCGCCAAAGCCGTCGATTCTCAGCCAGTTTTGGTAAAGACCGGGAAAGGCGAAAAGACTTTGGGCAAGACCCTACCGGCAGGCACCTTGATTTTTGACGATCTGGCGGCGATTGCCGCAGAACTTGTGCACAACTGCACTTAAATAAGTCGTGCGCTTCGATTTTCCTGACCAAGGATGAAAGGGAAGTGCGCTTGAATAGGCGGGCAGTGCCCGCAACGGTAAATGTCGCCATGTCGATACTGCAGGCCATCAGAACCTTCCTCTTTTACCTGCTGCTGGGCACCAGTTCCTTGCTCTGGTGCAGCCTGAGCTTTTTTATCGCGCCTTTTCTGCCGTTCAAGGCGCGGTATCGCTTCATCAATGTGTACTGGTGCCGCTGCGCCTTGTGGCTGAGCAAAGTCTTTCTGGGCATCAGCTACGAAGTGAAGGGCGCCGAGAACGTACCCGACCAGCCCTGCGTGATTCAGTCGAACCACCAGAGCACGTGGGAGACGTTCTTTCTGTCCGCCTACTTTGAGCCATTGAGCCAGGTACTTAAGCGCGAACTGCTCTTCGTTCCGTTTTTCGGCTGGGCCATGGCCATGCTGCGACCGATCGCCATCGACCGCGACAATCCGAAAGCGGCACTCAAGCATGTGGCGAAGAAGGGCGATGAACTGTTGAAAGACGGCGTCTGGGTCCTGATCTTTCCAGAGGGAACGCGCGTTCCTTACGGCACCATCGGAAAGTTCTCTCGGGGTGGTACTGCTTTAGCCGTCAACGCCGCACTTCCAGTACTGCCGATTGCGCACAATGCTGGCAAGTTCTGGCCGAAAACCGGTTGGGCGAAGAAGCAGGGCGTCATTACCGTGATCATCGGCGCGCCAATGTATGCCGAAGGTAGCGGACCGCGAGCGATTGCCGAGCTGAATGATCGGGTCCAGACCTGGAACGAGCAGATGCAACGTGAAATGGGTTCGCTGCCACCCGCCCCGCAAGCCCCGACTGCTACCGATCAAGTGGCTGTCTGAGATTTTGTGGATAACCTGTGTACCGTTTTCTTGAAATGCGTCGGATTTAGTTCGTAGGTTTATGATTTATATACATATTTTATAAACCCATAAAAAACCGAAAAAGGTGCATAAGTTTTTTTTGGACGTAAAAAAACCGGCTGATATAGCCGGTTTTTTTATGCCTTCGGTTCAGGTGTTTCAATCTTCGTTGGAGAGCGTGGCAGCGATGACCGAGTAAACGGACGCACCTTTCTGACAATAAAAAAAGGCCAACGCTTGAGCGTTGGCCTTTTTCGTTTGGCAGGTTCGCTGGATCAGAAGTCCAGGTTGGAAACCGCCAGGGCGTTGCTTTCGATGAAGTCACGACGAGGCTCGACCGCATCACCCATCAGGGTGTTGAAGATCTGATCCGCGCCAATGGCGTCTTCGATGGTCACTTTGAGCATCCGGCGCTGGCTTGGGTCCATGGTGGTTTCCCACAGCTGATCCGGGTTCATTTCACCCAGACCTTTGTATCGCTGGATAGTGTGACGCTTGGTGCTTTCGGCCATCAGCCATTCAAGGGCTTCCTTGAACTCGGTGACCGGCTTCTTGCGCTCGCCACGCTGGATATACGCGCCGTCGTCCAGCAAGGTGCTCAGTTGAGCGCCCAGAGAAACAACAGTCTTGTAATCGTTGCTGCCGAAGAAGTCGCGGTTGAAGGTGACGTAGTTCGACAAGCCGTGGGAGATCAGTTCGACCTCAGGCAGCCAGACGTTACGTTCACGGTCTTCACGCAGGCTGGCTTTGTAAACCAGGCCGGACTTCTCGACGGTGCGCAGGCGAACTTCGTACTGGGCCATCCAATCCTGCATCGCAGCGTGATCGGACAATTGCTCCAGGCTAACGGCAGGCAGGTAGATGAAGTGTTCGGTCAGCTCCTGTGGGTACAGGCGCGACAGACGCTTGAGCGTCTTCATTACCAGACGGAAATCATTCACCAGACGCTCGAGGGCGGGTCCGGAAATACCCGGGGCGTCCTCGTTCAGGTGCAGGCTCGCATCTTCCAGGGCCGACTGCGTCATGTACTCTTCCATGGCGTCGTCGTCTTTGATGTATTGCTCTTGCTTGCCCTTCTTGACCTTGTACAGCGGTGGCTGGGCGATGTAGATGTAGCCGCGCTCGATCAGCTCCGGCAACTGACGGAAGAAGAAGGTCAGCAGCAGGGTACGGATGTGCGAACCGTCGACGTCAGCATCGGTCATGATGATGATGTTGTGGTAACGCAGCTTCGCGATGTTGTACTCATCGCGGCCAATGCCGCAGCCCAGCGCGGTAATCAAGGTGCCCACTTCTTGCGAAGAGATCATCTTGTCGAAGCGTGCCTTCTCGACGTTCAGGATCTTGCCCTTGAGAGGCAGGATGGCTTGGGTCCGACGGTTGCGTCCCTGCTTGGCGGAGCCGCCAGCAGAGTCACCTTCCACGAGGTACAGTTCGGAAAGGGCAGGGTCTTTTTCCTGGCAGTCAGCCAGTTTGCCCGGCAGGCCGGCGATATCCAGCGCGCCTTTACGACGTGTCATCTCACGGGCTTTACGCGCCGCTTCACGAGCGCGAGCCGCATCGATCATCTTGCCGACGACCAGCTTGGCTTCGTTCGGGTTTTCCAGCAGGAAGTCGGAGAAGTACTTGCCCATTTCCTGTTCGACCGCGGTCTTCACTTCGGAAGAAACCAGCTTGTCTTTGGTCTGGGAGCTGAACTTCGGATCCGGCACTTTTACCGAGATGATCGCGGTCAGGCCTTCACGGGCATCGTCACCGGTGGTCGCGACTTTGTGCTTCTTCGCCAGACCTTCGGCTTCGATGTAGGTGTTCAGGTTACGCGTCAGAGCGGAACGGAAACCCACCAGGTGAGTACCGCCATCGCGCTGTGGAATATTGTTGGTGAAGCACAACAGGTTCTCGTTGAAGCTGTCGTTCCACTGCAAGGCGATTTCCACGCCGATGCCGTCTTCGCGCTGGATGTTGAAGTGGAACACCTGGTTGACCGGGGTCTTGTTGGTGTTCAGGTATTCAACGAACGCACGCAAGCCACCTTCGTACTTGAACAGCTCCTCCTTGCCGCTGCGCTCATCCTTGAGGACGATGCCGACACCGGAGTTGAGGAAGGACAGTTCACGAATCCGCTTGGCCAGGATGTCCCAGCTGAAGTGGATGTTCTTGAACGTCAGGTCGGACGGTTTGAAGTGGATCTGGGTCCCGGTGGTTTCGCTTTCACCGACAATTTTCATCGGTTCTTTTGGAACACCGTGAATGTAGGTCTGTTCCCAGATCTTGCCGCTGCGGCGAACGGTCAAGACCAGCTCTTCGGACAGGGCGTTCACAACCGACACACCTACACCGTGCAGGCCGCCGGATACTTTGTAGGAGTTGTCGTCGAACTTACCGCCGGCGTGCAGCACGGTCATGATGACCTCGGCTGCCGAGACGCCTTCTTCTTTGTGCACGTCTACCGGGATGCCACGACCGTTGTCGCGAACGGTGATGGATTCGTCCGGGTGGATGATGATGCTGATGTCGTCGCAGTGGCCAGCGAGCGCTTCATCGATGGAGTTGTCGACTACCTCGAAGACCATGTGGTGCAGACCGCTACCATCGTCGGTGTCACCAATGTACATACCGGGACGTTTGCGTACGGCATCCAGGCCTTTCAGCACTTTAATGCTCGTTGAGTCGTACGTATTTTCTTCGCTCAATGCCTTCACTCCCGATGGTCGTGGGTCTGGGTGATACGGCCCTGTTCCACGTGGAACAGAGCGACTGGCGTTTCCGTCTGCCAGCCTTCCCTCAATAATTCGTGATCTACACAGGTGATAAACACCTGGCAGCGTAAGTCTTCCAGCAAGCGGCAAAGCGCGCGGCGGTGGTGTTCGTCCAGTTCGGACGGCAGGTCATCCACCAGATAAATACACTGGCCGCGTCGGGCCTGGCTGACCAAGTGCCCTTGGGCAATCCGCAATGCACAGACCACCAGCTTCTGCTGACCGCGAGACAAGATGTCCGCGGCGTTGTGTGCGCCCAATCTAAGACGCAAATCAGCGCGCTGTGGTCCGGCCTGGGTATGACCCATTTGCTGATCCCGCTGAAGGGACCCGGCGAGCACTGCACTCAGCTCGCGGTCTTTGTCCCAACCTCGGTAATAGCTGAGCGTTAAGCCCTCGAGCTCAACCAGTTCGCTCAAGGTCTGTTCAAAGACTGGTTTCAAGGCTTTGATATAAGCGCGGCGGTATTCATCAATTTCAGCGCTGGCCTGGCACAGTTCCCTGTCCCAAACCGCTTGCGAAACGGCGTCAAGTGTACCATGCCGCAGCCAAGAGTTTCTCTGGCGCAGGGCCTTCTGCAAGCGCTGCCAGGTGGACATGAATCGTGGTTCCACGTGGAACACGCCCCAGTCGAGAAACTGACGGCGAATCTTCGGTGCGCCTTCCAGCAACCGGAAGCTATCAGGGTTGATCAACTGCAGCGGCAGGATTTCCGCCAGTTGCGCCGCGCTGCGGGCATTCTGCCCGTCGATGCGAATCTGGAACTCCCCTTGACGGTCGCGGGAGATCCCCAAGGCGCTGTGCCCACCCTCAGCCATCTCCACCTGACCAAACACCGTACAGGCGAGCTGCTCGTACTGGATGACCGGTAACAGGCGGGTGCTACGAAACGAACGGGCAAGCCCCAGCAGATGAATGGCTTCCAGAACACTGGTTTTGCCGCTGCCGTTGGCGCCGTAAAGAATGTTGATTCGGGGGGAGGGGGAGAAGGTCACCGGGTGCAGATTGCGCACCGCGGTGACCGAGACGCGACTTAAAGACATCTAGCTTCTGCTGAGCATGATTACAGACGCATCGGCATGACAACATAAGCCGAGTCGTCGTTGTCAGACTCTTGCACCAACGCACTGCTGTTGGAGTCGGACAGGATCAGACGAACCTGCTCAGTCGTCATGACGCCCAACACGTCCAGCAGGTAGCTCACGTTGAAGCCGATTTCCAGATTGCCGCCGTTGTACTCGACGCCCACTTCTTCTTCCGCTTCTTCCTGTTCAGGGTTGTTCGCCTGGATCTTCAGCTGACCGTTGGCCAGTTGCAGACGGATGCCGCGGTACTTCTCGTTGGACAGAATCGCGGTACGGCTGAACGCTTCACGCAGGGCCTGACGATCACCGAGGACCAGTTTGTCGCCACCTTTCGGCAGAACGCGCTCGTAGTCAGGGAATTTGCCGTCGACCAGTTTCGAGGTAAAGGTGAATTCGCCAGTGGTGGCGCGGATGTGGTGTTGACCCAGAACGATGCTGACGATGCCGTCCGGTTCGGTCAGCAGACGCGCCAGCTCAAGGATACCCTTGCGCGGCACGATCACCTGGTGACGATCCGGCTGACCGATATCGGCCTTCATCGAGCACATGGCCAGACGGTGACCGTCGGTGGCCACGGCGCGGATGATGCCTTCGGAAACTTCCAGCAGCATGCCGTTGAGGTAGTAACGCACGTCCTGTTGGGCCATGGCGAAGCTGGTGCGTTCGATCAAACGGCGCAGTTTGCTTTGCTCAAGGCTGCACGTCAGCGAGCCGGGGCCTTCTTCCACAGTCGGGAAGTCATTGGCCGGCAGGGTCGACAGGGTGAAGCGGCTACGGCCGGCCTTCACCACGAGCTTCTGCTCGTCGACCTTGATGTCGATCAGCGCATCGTTCGGCAAGCTTTTGCAGATATCCATCAGCTTGCGCGCAGGCACAGTGATGGAACCTGGATCGGCAGGCTCTTCGAGTTGTACACGACCGACCAGCTCGACTTCCAGGTCGGTACCGGTCAGCGACAATTGCTGGCCTTCGACAACCAGCAGCACGTTGGAGAGCACCGGCAAGGTCTGTCGGCGCTCGACGACGCCTGCGACCAGTTGCAGGGGTTTCAACAGGGCTTCGCGTTGAATGGTGAAATGCATGGTCTAGTCCCTTGCCTTAATAAGCTGCGCTGGTGTTCATCAAGTGGTCAGTGTACGCAGCAGGTTCTTGTAGTCCTCGCGGATGTCCGCGTCGGATTCCTTAAGCTCGTTGATCTTGCGGCAGGCGTGCAAAACAGTCGTGTGGTCCCGGCCGCCAAACACATCGCCGATTTCCGGCAGGCTGTGGTTAGTCAACTCTTTGGACAATGCCATTGCAACCTGACGCGGACGTGCGACCGAGCGTGAACGACGCTTGGACAGCAGGTCGGAGATCTTGATCTTGTAGTACTCGGCGACCGTGCGCTGAATGTTATCCACAGAGACCAGTTTGTCTTGCAGCGCCAACAAGTCTTTGAGGGATTCGCGAATCAGCTCGATGGTGATGTCGCGGCCCATGAAGTGCGAGTGGGCGATCACGCGTTTCAGCGCGCCTTCCAGCTCACGGACGTTGGAGCGAATACGCTGGGCGATGAAGAACGCCGCATCATGGGGCAGATCGACTTTGGCCTGATCGGCCTTTTTCATCAGGATCGCCACGCGGGTTTCCAGCTCCGGCGGCTCGACGGCTACCGTCAGGCCCCAGCCGAAGCGGGATTTGAGGCGCTCTTCAAGGCCTTCGATTTCTTTCGGATAGCGGTCACTGGTGAGAATGACCTGCTGGCCACCTTCAAGCAGGGCGTTGAAGGTGTGGAAAAACTCTTCCTGGGAACGTTCTTTGCGGGCGAAGAACTGAATGTCATCGATCAGCAACGCATCCACCGAACGGTAGAAGCGCTTGAACTCGTTGATGGCGTTCAGCTGCAGGGCCTTGACCATGTCGGCCACGAACCGCTCGGAATGCAGGTACACAACCTTGGCATTCGGATTCTTTTTTAATAGGTGGTTACCCACCGCGTGCATCAAGTGGGTTTTACCCAAGCCGACACCGCCATAAAGGAAGAGCGGGTTGTAGCCATGCTTGGGGTTGTCCGCCACTTGCCAGGCCGCAGCCCGGGCCAGTTGGTTGGACTTGCCCTCGACGAAGTTTTCGAAGGTGAAGGTGCGGTTCAGGTAGCTGGTGTGCTTGAGCGCACCTTCGACCTGCACCGTACGCTGTTCGGCGCGAATCGGTGCCTGTTGCGAACTGGCCCCGGCCATCGGGTCGAAGCTGTCGCGCGATGGCTCTTCATTTACCTCGGCAACTTTTTGCGTCGCACGCTTGGTCGGAGCGGCTACCTGGGCTGACGGCGCAGCGTTGACAGGTGCTTGAGCGACCTGAGCCTGTGAAGCAGCGGCGGCCAACGGAGCATTCGGGGCGGCACGCGGTGCCGAACTGCGTTTGCTGCCTATTAATAAGGACAACGCCGGCGCCATGCCATTGCCATGCTCATCCAGCAGTTCAAGGACGCGGCCCAGGTACTTTTCGTTGACCCAGTCGAGAACAAAACGATTCGGTGCGTAGACACGCAACTCGTCGCCTTCGGCTTCGACCTGTAGTGGACGGATCCAAGTGTTGAATTGTTGGGCAGGCAGCTCATCGCGCAAAAGCTCCACGCACTGCTGCCAAAGTTCCACTGACACGGATATCCCCTAAGTTGAAAGCCGGTGAGGCAAAAACAAGCCGCCATTGTAGCCGACCAAGCCCCGACTTATCCACACGAAGGTTGTGCACCTCCCATGAAGAATCAGTGATTTATACGAAAAAAAGACGACCAGCGGTCTGTGCATAAGCTCTGTGGATAACCGGGTCTAAGGTCGTTGTACAAGTGGGGGGGAAACTCGGTGGATAACCACCCTGTGGATAAGTACCCCTTTCACACACAGCTTATCCGACAGCGCAGCACAGGGTTACCACCGTTTTCCACCGTAGTTGTCATTCTCTGTACATCACGACTTTAAAGGGCTGATGGCAGTTATCCACAGATGATCGTGTCCCTAGCTTTTATAAGCTTTACAGAAAAGCTTTAAATACTTTCCTTCTTAATTTCTATATCTAGCCAGGGAGCTCGGCAGGAAAAACGTCTGGAGATCTATTTATAAGGAAACGCTGGTTGGAAATTGACCTAGAGGCTTGCTTTCTCTAGAATCCCCGGTCTCTTAAAACGGGGGCCATTCCGGCCCGTTGTGGACGAACCAGGTAACACGACAATGAAACGTACTTTCCAACCAAGCACTATCAAACGCGCTCGTACCCACGGTTTCCGTGCTCGCATGGCTACCAAGAACGGTCGTGCCGTTCTGTCGCGTCGTCGCGCCAAAGGTCGTGCGCGTCTGGCAGTTTGATAAGCCGGCACTGGAGGTGAGTCAGGACTTCAGTCGGGAAAAGCGTCTGCTTACTCCCCGGCATTTCAAGGCAGTCTTTGACTCCCCTACCGGCAAGGTTCCGGGGAAAAATCTCCTGCTCCTTGCGCGCAACAACGATCTTGATCACCCCCGTCTCGGGCTGGTTATCGGGAAAAAGAGCGTAAAGCTCTCCGTCGAGCGCAATCGCCTCAAACGTCTGATGCGCGAATCGTTCCGTCTGCACCAGGATTTACTGGTCGGTTGGGACATCGTTATCGTCGCGCGCAAAGGTTTGGGTGACGTAGAAAACCCCGAATTGATTCAGCATTTCGGCAAACTCTGGAAGCGTCTGGCACGCAGCACGCCGGTACCAGCAGTCAAAACCGAAACTGTAGGGGTAGACAGTCCCGATGCGTAAACTGGCACTCGTTCCGATCCAGTTTTATCGCTATGCCATTAGTCCTCTGATGGCCAGTCACTGTCGTTTCTACCCCAGTTGTTCCTGCTACGCGTATGAAGCCATAGAAAATCATGGCCTTCTGCGCGGTGGCTGGCTGGCCTTTCGTCGTTTAGGTCGCTGTCATCCGTGGAATCCCGGTGGTTATGACCCGGTTCCATCTATCCCTACCTCCCGTTCTTCTTCGATGGCCGAGTAATCATGGATATCAAACGCACGATCCTGATCGTCGCCCTGGCAATCGTGTCCTACGTTATGGTTCTTAAATGGAACCAGGACTATGGCCAGGCTGCCCTGCCGACTCAGAATGTTGCTTCCAGTACTACCGCACCGGGCCTACCGGATACGGCGACTGGCAATAATGCTTCTGTCAGTGACGACATTCCACGCGCCGCAAGCGATACCAGTGCAACTGCACCTGCTGAAACACCAGTAGCTGCAAGCAAAGACCTCATCCAGATCAAAACGGATGTGCTCAACCTGGCAATCGATCCACAAGGTGGCGATGTTGCCCAGTTGACGCTGCCGCTGTATCCACGTCGCCAGGACCATCCGGAAATTCCATTCCAGTTGTTCGATAACGGCAACGAGCGGACTTATCTGGCTCAAAGCGGTTTGATCGGCACCGATGGTCCGGACGCAAGTCCTGCCGGTCGTCCGGTTTACTCCTCGGAGAAGAAGGTTTACCAACTGGCTGACGGTCAGGACCAATTGGTCGCAGACCTGAAGTTCAGCAAGGACGGCGTCAACTACATCAAGCGTTTCACCCTGAAACGTGGCCTGTATGACGTAACCGTTTCCTACCTGATCGATAACCAGAGTGCCAAACCCTGGTCCGGTGCAATGTTCGCGCAATTGAAGCGTGACGCCAGCTCCGATCCTTCTTCCAGCACCGCCACCGGCACCGCGACTTACCTGGGCGCTGCCCTGTGGACAAGTAACGAGCCGTACAAGAAAGTGTCCATGAAGGACATGGACAAGGCTCAGCTGAAAGAAACCGTTAACGGTGGTTGGGTTGCATGGTTGCAGCACTACTTCGTGACCGCGTGGATTCCGGCGAAAGGCGAGAACAACCTCGTCCAGACCCGTAAAGACAGCAAAGGCAACTACATCATCGGCTACACCGCTCCGGCAATGACTGTCGCACCAGGTGCAAAAGCCGAGACCAGCGCCGTTCTATACGCAGGTCCGAAAAGCCAGGCCGTGCTGAAAGAGTTGTCCCCAGGTCTGGAACTGACCGTCGACTACGGCATTCTGTGGTTCATTGCCCAGCCAATCTTCTGGTTGCTGCAACACATCCACGCGCTGGTCGGTAACTGGGGCTGGTCGATCATCTTCCTGACCATGCTGATCAAAGGGATCTTCTTCCCGCTGTCGGCTGCCAGCTACAAATCCATGGCGCGCATGCGTGCAGTGGCACCGAAACTGGCGGCGCTGAAAGAGCAACATGGCGACGACCGGCAGAAAATGTCGCAATCCATGATGGAGCTGTACAAGAAAGAGAAGATCAATCCGCTGGGTGGTTGCTTGCCAATCCTCGTGCAGATGCCGGTTTTCCTTTCGCTGTACTGGGTTCTGCTGGAAAGCGTTGAAATGCGCCAAGCGCCGTTCATGCTGTGGATTACTGACCTGTCGATCAAGGATCCGTTCTTCATTCTGCCGATCATCATGGGTGCAACCATGTTCATCCAGCAGCAGCTGAACCCGACTCCTCCGGATCCGATGCAGGCCAAGGTGATGAAGCTGATGCCAATCATCTTCACCTTCTTCTTCCTGTGGTTCCCGGCTGGTCTGGTGCTGTACTGGGTAGTGAACAACTGCCTGTCGATCGCCCAACAGTGGTACATCACTCGTAAGATCGAAGCAGCTACCAAAGCAGCTGCCTGATTTACACTGTGGATAACCACTCAAAACGCCCCCTAGTGGGGCGTTTTGCTATCTGTCACTTTTGTCTGGATAACGGTTTATGAGCGTTCCTCGTGAAACCATCGCCGCCGTCGCCACCGCTCAAGGTCGCGGCGGTGTGGGCATCGTCCGTATTTCCGGGCCGCTGGCGAGTGTTGCGGCCAAAGCCTTCAGCGGTCGTGAGCTCAAGCCAAGGTATGCCCACTATGGCCCGTTCCTCAGTGAAAACGATGAGGTGCTGGATCAAGGTATCGCCTTATATTTTCCGGGCCCGAACTCGTTCACCGGCGAAGATGTGCTGGAGCTCCAGGGCCACGGCGGTCCGATTGTTCTGGATATGCTGCTCAAGCGTTGCCTGGAATTGGGCTGTCGGTTGGCCCGGCCGGGTGAATTCAGCGAGCGCGCGTTCCTCAATGACAAACTCGACCTGGCTCAGGCCGAGGCGATTGCCGACTTGATCGAGGCGAGTTCTGCACAGGCTGCACGAAATGCCCTGCGTTCCTTGCAGGGCGCATTTTCCGAGCGTGTGCATAACCTCACCGAGCAACTGATTGGCCTGCGCATCTATGTCGAAGCGGCGATCGACTTCCCTGAAGAAGAAATCGACTTCCTCGCCGATGGTCATGTACTGAGCATGCTCGACAAAGTGCGTGACGAGTTATCCACCGTACTACGAGAAGCCGGGCAGGGTGCCTTGCTGCGTGACGGGATGACCGTGGTGATCGCCGGCCGGCCGAATGCCGGTAAATCCAGCCTGTTGAATGCACTGGCCGGTCGTGAAGCCGCGATCGTCACCGAGATCGCCGGCACCACCCGGGACATTCTTCGTGAACATATCCACATTGATGGTATGCCGCTGCACGTGGTCGACACCGCAGGTCTGCGAGATACCGACGACCAGGTAGAAAAAATCGGTGTCGAACGGGCGCTGAAAGCCATCGGCGAGGCTGATCGAGTCCTGTTGGTGGTCGATGCAACCGCTCCTGAGGCACTTGATCCGTTCGCGTTATGGCCTGAATTTCTGGAAATCCGTCCCGATCCGGCAAAAGTCACGCTGATCCGTAACAAGGCAGACCTCACGGGCGAAGCCATTGCACTGGAAGTCAGCGAAGATGGCCACGTCACCATCAGCCTGAGCGCCAAATCTGCAGGTGAAGGGCTGGAATTGCTGCGTGACCATCTCAAGGCCTGCATGGGTTACGAACAGACCTCGGAAAGCAGCTTCAGTGCTCGCAGGCGTCACCTTGAAGCGTTGCGTCACGCCAGTGCTTCCCTTGAGCACGGCCGTGCACAGCTGACCCTGGCGGGAGCCGGTGAACTTTTAGCCGAGGATTTGCGACAAGCCCAACACGCTTTGGGTGAAATCACCGGTGCATTCAGCTCCGATGACTTGCTGGGACGGATCTTTTCCAGCTTCTGTATCGGTAAATAATCTTCCCCGTTGTCCACAGACAGGCCATTCGTGCCTGTCTGTTCCCTCCTTTTCTCGAATTCTCTTCCAGTGCTGAGCAGATTCTTTCTGCTTGGGCGGATTTTCCGTGCCCGGGATTTGCTTATTCGGCGTTTTTCTGTGGATTAAGCCCTGTGAATAACTGCCACTAAGGGCAGTTGATAACAGGGCCTCAAAACTGAAGATAACCGCCCCTGTGGATAAGCACCCCTTTAATCCACAGGCTTAAACCGGTTATCCAAGGGCCTCCTTGGCACATGACCACAGGGTTTTGAATCTCTGTACATATTGAATATAAAGGTCTGTAGAGATCTATCCACAGAAATGTGGCTCAGTAGAAATAAACATAAAAACAAAGATTTAATAAATTTCTTTCTTTTTAATTTCTATAACCGCGACTTCTCCACAGCTGGTTAAATTTTGTGCAAAGGGTTCTTTAGGAAGGGCGAAGTCCCTATACTTGCCGACCAGGTCCAAAAACCTGAGCTCAAACTATTCCTGATTACCTAACTGAAGCAGGCACGAGGTGCGTGGTGGATTTCCCTTCCCGTTTTGAAGTGATCGTCATCGGCGGCGGTCATGCCGGTACCGAGGCAGCACTGGCCTCAGCACGTATGGGTGCAAAAACCCTGTTGCTGACGCATAACGTGGAAACCCTCGGTGCCATGAGTTGCAACCCCGCTATCGGTGGGATCGGCAAAAGCCATCTGGTCAAGGAAATCGATGCCCTCGGCGGCGCGATGGCCATGGCTACCGATAAAGGTGGTATTCAATTTCGCGTATTGAACAGCCGCAAAGGCCCGGCCGTGCGGGCAACCCGCGCTCAGGCTGATCGGGTTCTGTACAAGGCAGCTGTCCGCGAAATCCTCGAAAACCAGCCGAACCTGTGGATATTTCAACAGGCCGCCGACGACCTGATCGTCGAGCAGGAACAAGTGCGCGGTGTTGTCACCCAAATGGGCCTGCGTTTCTTCGCGGATTCCGTGGTGTTGACCACTGGCACCTTCCTCGGTGGACTTATCCACATCGGAATGCAAAATTTTTCCGGTGGCCGTGCCGGTGATCCGCCGTCGATTGCCCTGGCTCACCGTCTGCGTGAATTGCCACTGCGTGTCGGTCGCCTGAAAACCGGTACGCCACCGCGTATCGACGGCCGATCTGTGGATTTTTCGGTGATGACCGAGCAAGCAGGCGATACACCGATCCCGGTGATGTCGTTCATGGGTTCCAAAGAGCAGCATCCGAAACAGGTCAGCTGCTGGATTACCCACACCAACGCCCGTACCCACGAAATCATTGCCGCCAACCTCGATCGTTCGCCGATGTATTCCGATGCAGGTGTGATCGAAGGTATCGGCCCGCGTTACTGCCCGTCGATCGAAGACAAGATCCATCGCTTTGCCGACAAGGAAAGCCATCAGGTCTTCATCGAACCGGAAGGCCTGACGACCAACGAGCTGTACCCGAACGGGATATCCACATCCCTGCCGTTCGACGTGCAACTGCAGATCGTGCAATCGATCCGCGGCATGGAAAACGCGCACATCGTTCGTCCGGGTTATGCCATCGAATACGACTACTTCGACCCGCGTGACCTGAAGTACAACCTCGAAACCAAAGTTATCGGCGGTCTGTTCTTCGCCGGGCAAATCAATGGCACCACCGGTTACGAAGAAGCCGGCGCCCAGGGTTTGCTGGCCGGGGCCAACGCCGCGCTGCGTGCTCAGGGCAAAGATGCCTGGTGCCCGCGTCGCGACGAGGCGTACATCGGAGTGTTGGTCGACGACCTGATTACCCTGGGTACCCAGGAGCCGTATCGGATGTTCACGTCCCGCGCCGAATACCGCCTGATCCTGCGCGAAGACAACGCCGACCTGCGCTTGACCGAAAAAGGTCGCGAACTGGGTCTGGTGAATGACGCGCGTTGGGCTGCGTTCTGCACTAAACGCGAAAGCATCACGCTGGAAGAGCAACGCCTGAAAAGTACCTGGGTTCGCCCGGGCACCGAGCAAGGCGATGCGATTTCCGAAAAATTCGGCACGCCGCTGACCCACGAATACAACTTGCTCAATCTGCTTAGCCGTCCAGAAATCGACTACGCTGGTCTGATCGCCGTGACCGGTGGCGGCGCAGAAGATCCACAAGTCGCCGAGCAGGTCGAAATCAAGACCAAATACGCCGGTTACATCGATCGCCAACAGGATGAAATCGCACGGCTGCGGGCCAGCGAAGACACAAAACTGCCTGTGGATATCGATTACACGAACATTTCCGGTCTCTCCAAAGAGATCCAGAGCAAGCTCGGTGCGACCCGTCCAGAGACTTTGGGCCAGGCGTCGCGTATCCCGGGTGTGACGCCGGCAGCGATTTCGCTGTTGATGATTCATTTGAAAAAACGCGGCGCGGGCCGTCAGTTGGAGCAAAG
The DNA here is from genome assembly GCF_964253845.1 of Pseudomonas sp. LjRoot277. Classification (NCBI taxonomy): domain Bacteria; kingdom Pseudomonadati; phylum Pseudomonadota; class Gammaproteobacteria; order Pseudomonadales; family Pseudomonadaceae; genus Pseudomonas; species Pseudomonas sp. LjRoot277. The sequence goes on from NZ_CAXURI020000001.1 coordinate 126,784, forward strand.
CGCTTGAGTTCGTTGGTCACCTCGCAACACGCAGAAGAGTTATCCACAGGTGCTCGCCAGCTCGGTGTCACGCTGACAGAAACCCAGCATGCCCAGCTGCTGGGTTATCTGGCCCTGTTGATAAAATGGAACAAGGCTTACAACCTGACTGCCGTACGCGATCCGGATGAAATGGTTTCCCGTCACTTGCTCGATAGTTTGAGCGTGATGTCGTTCGTCGAAAACGGTCGCTGGCTGGACGTCGGCAGCGGTGGCGGCATGCCGGGTATTCCGTTGGCCATCCTGTTTCCAGAGTCCCAAGTGACCTGCCTGGACAGCAACGGCAAGAAAACCCGCTTCCTGACCCAGGTCAAACTCGAACTCAAACTGGATAACCTGCAAGTTATCCACAGTCGCGTCGAAGCTTTCCAGCCTGATCAGCCATTCAACGGGATCATCTCCCGGGCGTTCAGCAGCATGGAGAACTTCAGCAACTGGACTCGCCACCTCGGCGACACCGAAACACGTTGGCTGGCAATGAAGGGCGTTCATCCCGCCGATGAGCTGGTAGCATTGCCGGCAGACTTCCACCTCGATAGCGAACACGCCCTGGCCGTACCCGGTTGCCAAGGCCAACGCCATCTGCTGATACTGCGCCGCACGGCATGATTGGGAACACAAGCAAGAATGGCTAAGGTATTCGCGATAGCGAACCAAAAGGGCGGTGTGGGCAAAACCACCACCTGCATCAACCTCGCAGCATCGCTGGTCGCTACCAAGCGCCGGGTGCTGTTGATCGATCTCGATCCACAGGGCAACGCCACCATGGGTAGCGGTGTGGATAAACACGGCCTGGAAAATTCGGTCTACGACCTGCTGATCGGCGAATGCGATCTGGCCCAGGCCATGCACTATTCCGAGCACGGTGGTTACCAACTGCTGCCGGCCAACCGCGACCTGACCGCGGCCGAAGTGGTTCTGCTGGAAATGCAGATGAAGGAAAGCCGCCTGCGCAGTGCGTTGGCGCCGATCCGTGAAAACTACGATTACATTTTGATCGACTGTCCACCGTCGTTGTCGATGCTCACGCTGAACGCTTTGGTTGCCGCCGATGGGGTGATTATCCCCATGCAGTGCGAGTACTTCGCGCTCGAAGGCTTGAGCGACCTTGTGGATAACATCAAGCGCATCGCTGAGTTGCTGAACCCGAACCTGAAAGTCGAAGGCCTGTTGCGGACCATGTATGACCCGCGCCTGAGCCTGATGAACGATGTTTCGGCGCAGCTCAAGGAACACTTCGGCGAGCAGCTCTACGACACGGTGATTCCGCGCAACATCCGCCTGGCTGAAGCACCAAGCTATGGCATGCCGGCGCTGGCGTACGACAAATCATCGCGGGGCGCCATTGCCTATCTGGCATTGGCGGGCGAGATGGTTCGTCGTCAACGCAAAAACTCACGCACTGCCGCTGCTCAGGCAACTTAAGGAATCCCCATGGCCGTCAAGAAACGAGGTCTCGGACGTGGACTGGATGCACTGCTGAGTGGTCCGACTGTCAGCTCGCTGGAAGAACAAGCGGTGCAGGCTGATCAGCGTGAGTTGCAGCACCTGCCCCTGGACCTGATCCAGCGCGGCAAGTACCAGCCGCGCCGGGACATGGACCCTCAGGCGCTGGAAGAGCTGGCGCAGTCGATCAAGGCTCAGGGCGTGATGCAGCCGATCGTGGTTCGTCCGATTGGCAGCGGTCGCTTCGAAATCATCGCCGGTGAACGCCGCTGGCGCGCCAGCCAGCAGGCTGGCCAGGAAACCATCCCGGCGATGGTTCGCGATGTGCCGGATGAAACCGCGATCGCCATGGCGCTGATCGAGAACATCCAGCGCGAAGACCTCAACCCGATCGAAGAAGCGGTGGCCTTGCAGCGTTTGCAGCAGGAATTCCAGCTGACGCAGCAACAAGTGGCCGAAGCCGTGGGCAAATCCCGCGTGACCGTGGCCAACCTGCTACGCTTGATCGCGTTGCCGGAAGTCATCAAAACCATGCTGTCCCATGGCGACCTGGAAATGGGTCATGCCCGTGCTTTGCTCGGTTTACCGGAAAATCAACAGGTTGAAGGGGCGCGACATGTTGTCGCACGGGGGCTGACTGTACGCCAGACTGAAGCACTGGTTCGCCAGTGGTTGAGTGGTAAACAGGAACCTGCTGAACCGGTAAAGCCGGACCCGGATATCGCTCGACTCGAACAGCGTCTGGCTGAGCGCCTAGGCTCTGCGGTGCAGATTCGCCACGGTAAAAAGGGGAAGGGGCAGTTGGTGATCGGTTACAACTCCCTCGATGAGCTTCAAGGTGTGCTTGCACACATTCGCTGAAACATTTCCTCATGTAGCGTGCAGTCGGAAATCACTACCTGACAGTTGAATAGGGGCAGAACCGCCCCTATACTCTGCGCGCATTTTGTCGGCACAAATTATGCCAAGTTATTGAATTCTGGCAGCCGATCATTGGGGAGCAAAACGATGGAAAGCCGCACGCCAAACCGCTTGCCGTTCCATCGCCTGGCAGTTTTTCCGGTCTTACTGGCTCAATTTGTCGTTTTGGTACTGGCCGCTCTGGCGCTTTGGTACTGGCATGGAGTCGTAGCCGGGTACTCAGGACTCTGCGGAGGCCTGATAGCCTTGCTACCCAATGTTTATTTCGCTCACAGGGCATTTCGGTTTTCCGGCGCCCGAGCAGCTCAAGCCATCGTCCGGTCTTTTTATGCTGGCGAGGCGGGCAAACTAATTTTGACGGCAGTGCTCTTTGCATTGACGTTTGCAGGTGTGAAGCCATTGGCGCCGCTAGCTGTATTCGGCGTCTTCGTGTTGACCCAACTGGTCAGCTGGTTCGCGCCCCTGCTGATGAGAACAAGACTTTCGAGACCTTAGGGCGTTTGAGGCAACCATGGCAGAGACAACCGCTTCGGGCTATATCCAGCACCACTTGCAGAACCTGACCTTCGGTCAGCACCCAACTGGCGGGTGGGGTTTTGCCCACACCGCAGCAGAAGCCAAAGAAATGGGCTTCTGGGCTTTCCACGTCGATACTCTCGGCTGGTCGGTCGCGTTGGGTCTGATTTTCGTTCTTCTTTTCCGCATGGCGGCAAAGAAGGCGACTTCCGGTCAACCTGGCGGCTTGCAGAACTTCGTCGAGGTTCTGATCGAGTTCGTCGACAGCAGCGTGAAAGATACCTTTCACGGCCGTAATCCATTGATCGCGCCGTTGGCTCTGACGATTTTTGTCTGGGTGTTCCTGATGAACGCCGTCGACCTGGTTCCGGTCGACTGGATTCCGAAAGTGGCTGCCTTCATTACCGGCGACCCGCATCTGGTCTTCCGTGCTGTTCCGACCACTGACCCGAACGCGACCCTGGGTATGTCCCTGTCGGTGTTTGCGTTGATCATTTTCTACAGCATCAAGGTCAAGGGTATCGGCGGCTTCATCGGCGAACTGACCCTGCACCCTTTCGGCAGCAAGAACATCTTCGTTCAAGCCCTGCTGATCCCGGTGAACTTCCTGCTGGAGTTCGTGACGCTGGTTGCCAAGCCAATCTCCCTGGCACTGCGTCTGTTCGGCAACATGTACGCCGGCGAACTGGTCTTCATTCTGATTGCTGTGATGTTCGGCAGCGGTCTGCTCTGGCTTAGCGGCCTGGGCGTAGTTCTGCAGTGGGCGTGGGCTGTGTTCCACATCCTGATCATCACCCTGCAGGCGTTTATCTTCATGATGCTGACCATCGTTTACCTGTCGATGGCGCACGAAGAGAACCATTAAGACCAGTCTCGACTAGTCTGATGTCCCACTCGGTCAAACGAGTGGGTGCCCGAACAGGGCTATGAAACGATTTGTTTTACCGCTTTAAAATCTAAAAAACCTAAACCATACGACGTAAAAGTCGGGAGGAAAGATGGAAACTGTAGTTGGTCTAACCGCTATCGCTGTTGCACTGTTGATCGGCCTGGGCGCACTGGGTACCGCAATTGGTTTCGGCCTGTTGGGTGGCAAGTTCCTGGAAGGCGCAGCGCGTCAGCCAGAGATGGTTCCAATGCTGCAAGTCAAAATGTTCATCGTTGCCGGTCTGCTCGACGCCGTAACCATGATCGGTGTTGGTATCGCTCTGTTCTTCACCTTCGCGAACCCATTCGTTGGTCAACTCGCTGGCTAATTACTCGAACCTTCGAGTAATTGGTGTGATGTGCAACGAACGAGCGAGGTGTTGGCGTGAACATTAATGCAACCCTGATTGGCCAGTCCGTTGCGTTCTTCATTTTTGTACTGTTTTGCATGAAGTTCGTGTGGCCTCCGGTCATCGCGGCTTTGCACGAACGTCAGAAGAAGATCGCGGATGGACTGGACGCTGCCGCCCGAGCAGCTCGCGACCTGGAGTTGGCCCAAGATAAAGCGGGTCAACAACTGCGCGAAGCTAAAGCTCAGGCAGCCGAAATCATTGAGCAAGCCAAGAAACGCGGTAACCAGATCGTCGATGAGGCTGTTGAAAAAGCCCGTATCGACGCTGACCGTGTGAAGGTTCAGGCTCAGGCCGAGATCGAGCAGGAACTGAACAGTGTCAAAGACGCGCTGCGTGCCCAATTGGGTGCTCTGGCCGTTGGCGGCGCCGAGAAGATCCTGGGTGCCACAATCGATCAAAACGCGCACGCGGAGCTGGTAAACAAACTGGCTGCTGAAATTTAAGCGAGGGCGATCATGGCAGAATTGACCACGTTGGCCCGACCTTACGCTAAGGCAGCCTTCGAGCACGCCCAGGCCCACCAGCAACTGGCCTCTTGGTCAGCCATGCTCGGCCTGGCTGCAGCAGTGTCGCAAGACGACACCATGCAGCGCGTGCTCAAGGCCCCGCGACTGACGAGCGCAGACAAGGCCGCCACGTTTATTGACGTGTGCGGCGACAAGTTTGATGTGAAGGCACAGAACTTCATTAACGTCGTTGCCGAAAACGACCGTCTCCCGCTGTTGCCGGAGATTGCCGCTCTGTTTGACCTGTACAAGGCCGAACAAGAGAAATCGGTAGACGTTGAAGTCACCAGTGCTTTTGCATTGAACCAAGAACAGCAAGACAAACTCGCCAAGGTTCTCAGTGCACGACTCAACCGGGAAGTGCGCCTGCAAGTCGAGGAAGACAAATCCCTTATTGGGGGCATTGTCATCCGCGCCGGCGACCTGGTAATCGATGGCTCGGTTCGCGGCAAACTCGCGAACCTTGCCGAAGCATTGAAATCTTGAGTTTGAAGGGGCAGCAGAGCAATGCAGCAACTCAATCCTTCCGAAATAAGTGAAATTATCAAGGGCCGCATCGACAAGCTCGATGTGACCTCCCAAGCCCGTAACGAAGGCACTGTCGTCAGCGTATCTGACGGTATCGTGCGGATTCACGGTCTGGCCGACGTAATGTACGGCGAGATGATCGAGTTTCCGGGCGGCGTCTTCGGTATGGCTCTCAACCTGGAGCAAGACTCCGTAGGTGCCGTTGTATTGGGCTCTTACCAGTCTCTGGCTGAAGGCATGAGCGCCAAGTGCACTGGCCGCATCCTCGAAGTTCCGGTTGGTAAGGAACTGCTGGGTCGCGTAGTCGACGCACTGGGTAACCCAGTTGACGGCAAAGGTCCGCTAAACAACACCGAGACCGATGCGGTCGAGAAAGTTGCTCCAGGCGTGATCTGGCGTAAGTCGGTAGACCAGCCTGTACAGACTGGCTACAAGGCTGTCGATGCCATGATTCCTGTCGGCCGTGGCCAGCGTGAGCTGATCATCGGTGACCGTCAGATCGGTAAAACCGCTCTGGCGATCGACGCGATCATCAACCAGAAAAACAGCGGTATTTTCTGCGTCTACGTAGCGATCGGTCAGAAACAATCGACCATCGCTAACGTGGTTCGCAAGCTGGAAGAAAACGGCGCACTGGCTAACACCATCGTCGTTGCCGCGAGCGCTTCGGAATCTGCAGCACTGCAGTTCCTGGCACCGTACTCCGGTTGCACCATGGGTGAATTCTTCCGCGACCGCGGTGAAGACGCGCTGATCGTTTATGACGATCTGTCCAAGCAAGCAGTGGCTTACCGCCAGATTTCCCTGCTGCTGCGCCGTCCACCAGGCCGTGAAGCTTACCCAGGCGACGTGTTCTATCTCCACTCCCGTCTGCTGGAGCGCGCATCCCGCGTTTCGGAAGAATACGTAGAGAAGTTCACCAACGGCGCAGTGACCGGCAAAACCGGTTCCCTGACCGCACTGCCGATCATCGAAACCCAGGCTGGCGACGTTTCCGCGTTCGTTCCGACCAACGTGATTTCCATCACCGACGGTCAGATCTTCCTGGAATCGGCCATGTTCAACTCCGGGATCCGTCCTGCTGTGAACGCCGGTGTTTCGGTATCCCGTGTGGGTGGTGCCGCTCAGACCAAGATCATCAAGAAGCTCTCCGGTGGTATCCGTACCGCTCTGGCTCAGTACCGTGAACTGGCGGCATTCGCCCAGTTCGCTTCTGACCTGGACGAAGCGACCCGTAAGCAACTTGAGCATGGTCAGCGCGTTACCGAGCTGATGAAGCAGAAGCAATACGCACCAATGTCGATCGCTGACATGGCGCTGTCGCTGTATGCCGCTGAGCGTGGGTTCCTGACTGACGTTGAAATCGCCAAGATCGGCAGCTTCGAACAAGCGCTGATTGCTTTCTTCAACCGCGATCACGCCGAATTGATGGCGAAGATCAACGTGAAGGGTGACTTCAATGACGAAATCGACGCTGGCATGAAAGCCGGTATCGAGAAGTTCAAGGCCACCCAAACCTGGTAAGCCGCAGCGGGAGCCGCAAGGCTCCCGCTTGCTAACCTGATAGGTGTTACATGGCAGGCGCAAAAGAGATTCGCAGTAAGATTGCGAGCATCAAAAGCACGCAAAAGATTACCAGCGCCATGGAAAAAGTGGCGGTCAGTAAAATGCGCAAGGCACAAATGCGCATGGCTGCTAGCCGTCCTTACGCGGAGCGCATCCGCCAGGTTATTGGTCATTTGGCCAACGCCAACCCGGAATATCGCCACCCCTTCATGATCGAGCGTGAAATCAAGCGCGTCGGTTATGTCGTAGTGAGCAGTGACCGTGGTCTGTGTGGTGGCTTGAACACCAACCTGTTCAAGGCCCTGGTCAAGGACATGGCGGTAAACCGCGAAAACGGCGTCGAGATCGATCTGTGTGTTGTTGGTAGCAAGGGTGCGGCTTTCTTCCGCAACTTCGGCGGTAACGTCGTTGCAGCTATCAGCCACCTGGGTGAAGAGCCGTCGATCAATGATCTGATTGGCAGCGTCAAGGTGATGCTGGATGCCTACCTGGACGGCCGTATTGATCGCCTGTCCGTGGTGTCCAACAAGTTCATCAACACCATGACGCAACAGCCTACTGTGGAGCAGTTGATTCCACTGGAGGCAACCCCGGATCAATCGCTCAAGCACCACTGGGACTATCTCTACGAACCGGATGCCAAAGAGCTGCTTGACGGCTTGATGGTCCGTTACGTCGAGTCGCAGGTCTACCAGGCGGTGGTCGAGAACAACGCGGCTGAACAAGCTGCGCGGATGATCGCGATGAAGAACGCTACCGACAACGCCGGTGATTTGATCAGCGATTTGCAGCTGGTCTACAACAAGGCGCGTCAGGCTGCGATCACCCAAGAGATCTCGGAAATCGTCGGCGGCGCTGCCGCGGTTTAACGGTTCAAATATTCAGAGGATCCAGCTATGAGTAGCGGACGTATCGTTCAAATCATCGGCGCCGTTATCGACGTGGAATTTCCACGCGACAGCGTACCGAGCATCTATAACGCGCTGTTGGTACAAAGCGCGGCAGGGACCACTCTGGAAGTTCAGCAACAGCTGGGCGACGGCGTGGTTCGTACCATTGCGATGGGTTCCACCGAAGGCTTGAAGCGCGGTCTGGAAGTCAAGGACTCTGGCGCAGCCATCTCCGTACCGGTCGGTAAAGCCACCCTGGGCCGGATCATGGACGTTCTGGGCAACCCGATCGACGAAGCTGGCCCGATTGACACCGAAGAGCGCTGGGGCATTCACCGTCCTGCGCCAACCTTCGCTGAACAAGCTGGCGGCAACGACCTGCTGGAAACCGGCATCAAGGTTATCGACCTGGTTTGCCCGTTCGCCAAGGGTGGTAAAGTCGGTCTGTTCGGTGGTGCCGGTGTAGGCAAAACCGTAAACATGATGGAACTGATCCGTAACATCGCCATCGAGCACAGCGGTTATTCCGTGTTCGCCGGTGTGGGTGAGCGTACTCGTGAGGGTAACGACTTCTACCACGAGATGAAGGATTCCAACGTTCTGGACAAAGTGGCATTGGTTTACGGTCAGATGAACGAGCCGCCGGGTAACCGTCTGCGCGTAGCACTGACCGGCCTGACCATGGCCGAGAAGTTCCGTGACGAAGGTAACGACGTTCTGCTGTTCGTCGACAACATCTATCGTTACACCCTGGCCGGTACTGAAGTATCCGCACTGCTGGGCCGTATGCCTTCCGCAGTAGGTTACCAGCCGACCCTGGCCGAAGAGATGGGTACTCTGCAAGAGCGTATCACTTCGACCAAAAACGGCTCGATCACCTCGATCCAAGCGGTATACGTACCTGCGGATGACTTGACTGACCCGTCGCCAGCGACCACTTTCGCCCACTTGGACGCCACCGTCGTTCTGTCCCGTGACATCGCTTCCCTGGGTATCTACCCAGCGGTCGATCCACTCGACTCGACTTCGCGCCAGCTGGACCCGAACGTAATCGGCCAGGACCACTACGACACCGCTCGCGGCGTACAGTATGTTCTGCAACGTTACAAAGAACTGAAGGACATCATTGCGATCCTGGGTATGGACGAGCTGTCGGAAGCCGACAAGCAGTTGGTAAACCGTGCTCGTAAGATCCAGCGTTTCTTGTCGCAGCCGTTCTTCGTGGCTGAAGTCTTCACCGGTGCTTCGGGTAAATACGTTTCCCTGAAAGACACCATTGCTGGCTTCAAAGGCATCCTCAACGGTGACTACGACCACCTGCCAGAACAAGCGTTCTACATGGTCGGCGGCATCGAAGAAGCGATCGAGAAAGCCAAGAAACTGTAATCCCGGCGCCCGGCAACGGGCGCTAATTTAGGTTGAGGCAATCAGATGGCTATGACAGTCCATTGCGATATCGTCAGCGCGGAAGGGGAAATCTTCTCCGGCCTGGTCGAGATGGTGGTTGCGCACGGTGCACTGGGTGATCTTGGTATCGCTCTGGGTCACGCGCCGCTGATCACTAATCTCAAGCCGGGCCCGATCCGCCTGATCAAGCAGGGCGGGGAAGAGGAGGTGTATTACATCTCTGGCGGTTTCCTCGAGGTTCAGCCGAACATGGTCAAGGTACTTGCCGACACTGTGCAACGTGCTGCCGACCTGGACGAAGCCTCCGCTCAGGAAGCCGTTAAGGCTGCCGAGAAGGCCTTGCATGACCGTGGTGCAGAATTCGATTACGGTTCTGCTGCCGCACGTCTGGCCGAGGCCGCAGCTCAGCTGCGCACCGTCCAGCAGATCCGCAAGAAGTTCGGCCACTAATAGGCCACCGCTTGTTGTGCGATTGATTAAAAAGGGTAGCCTCGGCTACCCTTTTTTCTTTTCCGATATTCATTACCTGGTCGCAGCCGCCGACCACCCAGGATTGGTAGCCAGTCATGTCTTTAGAAATCGTTATCCTCGCTGCTGGTCAAGGCACTCGCATGCGTTCGGCACTGCCGAAAGTTCTGCATCCGATTGCCGGCAACTCGATGCTCGGCCATGTTATCCACAGCGCCCGGCAACTTGATCCACAGCGCATCCACGTAGTCATCGGTCATGGTGCCGATGCAGTGCGCGAACGTCTGGCGGCTGATGATCTGAATTTCGTCTTGCAGGACAAGCAGCTTGGGACTGGCCACGCCGTTGCTCAAGCGGTGCCTTTCATTGAGTCCGACACCGTCCTGATTCTTTATGGTGACGTGCCATTGATCGAAGTCGAGACTCTGCAGCGTCTGCTCAAGCAAGTAGCGCCGCAGCAACTGGGTTTGTTGACAGTAGAACTGGACGACCCGACCGGCTATGGCCGCATCGTCCGCAACGCCGACGGCAAAGTAACTGCCATCGTCGAGCAGAAAGACGCCAACGAAGCCGAACGAGCGATCACTGAAGGCAACACCGGCATTCTGGCGCTGCCGTTCGCGCAATTGGCTGGCTGGATGAGCCGTCTATCGAACAACAACGCCCAGGGCGAGTACTACCTGACCGACGTAATCGCCATGGCAGTCAGCGACGGTCTGGTGGTGGCCACCGAGCAACCGCATGACGCCATGGAAGTGCAGGGCGCTAACGACCGCAAGCAGCTTTCCGAGCTTGAGCGTCATTATCAGCTGCGCGCCGGCCGTCGTTTGATGGCTCAAGGCGTGACCCTGCGTGACCCGGCTCGTTTTGATGTGCGCGGTGAAATCACTGTCGGCCGCGACGTGCTGATCGACATCAACGTGATCCTCGAAGGCAAGGTCGTTATCGAGGACGACGTGGTAATCGGCCCGAACTGCGTGATCAAGGACAGTACCTTGCGCAAAGGTGTGGTGATCAAGGCCAACAGCCATATAGAAGGCGCGGTTCTCGGCGAAGGCAGCGATGCCGGCCCGTTCGCTCGTTTGCGTCCAGGCACTGTGCTGGAAGCACGCGCCCATGTGGGTAACTTTGTTGAGTTGAAAAACGCTCATCTCGGCGAGGGCGCCAAGGCCGGTCATCTGACCTATCTGGGTGATGCCGAGATCGGCGCGCGTACCAACATCGGCGCGGGCACCATTACCTGCAACTACGACGGCGCCAATAAGTGGAAAACCGTGCTGGGTGAAGATGTGTTCATCGGTTCCAACAACTCGTTGGTTGCGCCTGTGGATATCTCTTCGGGTGCGACCACGGCGGCGGGTTCGACCATTACGCAGAATGTGGATAACGCGCAGTTGGCCGTGGGCCGTGCGCGACAGAAGAATATCGATGGCTGGAAGCGGCCTGAGAAAATCAAGAAGAGCTGAGTTATCCACAGTTCTTGAAGATCAAAAGATCGCAGCCTGCGGCAGCTCCTACAGGGTGAACAAAAAACCCATTTGTGAGCGGCCGCAGGCTGCGATCTTTTTTTGTTATCCACAGGGCTTTTTATCGCCCCACGCTTGACGAAGTTTCGCCAATAGGTTTTGATTGCTTCCGTTATCTTTCGAATCGAAACTTACTAAGCCATGTCGAAACGCAATACGCCTCAACGCCGTCACAACATCCTCGCCTTGCTCAATGTGCAGGGCGAAGTCAGTGTGGATGAGCTGGCCAAGCGCTTCGAAACGTCTGAAGTTACGATCCGCAAGGATCTCGCGGCGCTTGAGACCAATGGTTTGCTGCTGCGCCGTTATGGCGGAGCGATCACCCTGCCTCAAGAGTTGGTGGCCGACCTTGGTCAGCCGGTGTCCAAATACAAGCAGGCCATCGCTCGCGCCGCCGTTACGCGGATTCGCGAGCATGCGCGGATCATCATTGACAGCGGCAGCACCACGGCGGCGATGATTCCGGAACTCGGCCAGCAGCCGGGCCTGGTCGTGATGACCAACTCGCTGCATGTCGCCAATGCCTTGAGCGAACTTGAGCATGAGCCGGTGCTGTTGATGACCGGCGGCACCTGGGACCCGCATTCCGAGTCCTTTCAGGGGCAGGTGGCCGAGCAAGTACTACGCTCTTACGATTTCGACCAGTTGTTCATCGGTGCCGACGGCATCGACCTGGTTCGCGGTACCACCACCTTCAACGAACTGCTGGGGCTGAGCCGAGTCATGGCTGAAGTCGCCCGGGAAGTGGTTGTCATGGTGGAGGCCGACAAGATCGGCCGCAAGATTCCCAACCTGGAGCTGCCCTGGAGCAGCGTCCATACCCTTATTACCGATGATCGCCTGCCGCTTGAGGCACGGGATCAGATTCAGGCCCGCGGAATCAACTTGATCCTCGCGGCTGTCAATCAGGAGAAATAGCATGTGTGGAATTGTCGGCGCAGTCGCAGAACGTAATATCACCGCCATCCTGCTCGAAGGCCTGAAACGCCTGGAATACCGTGGCTATGACAGTGCAGGTGTAGCGGTCTACACCAATGACCAAAAGCTTGAGCGCCTGCGTCGCCAGGGCAAGGTCAGTGAATTGGAACTGGCGCTGGCCGAAGAACCGTTGGTCGGCCGCCTGGGTATCGCCCACACCCGCTGGGCCACTCACGGTGCGCCGAGCGAGCGCAACGCTCACCCGCATTTCTCCGCTGATCTGGCGGTAGTCCACAACGGCATCATCGAGAACCACGAAGCCCTGCGCGAGCAACTGAAAGCCTTGGGTTACGTGTTCACCTCGGACACAGACACCGAAGTCATTGCTCACCTGTTGAACCACAAACTCAAGGATCTGCCTGATCTGACCGTTGCCCTGAAGGCTACTGTCAAAGAGCTGCACGGTGCATACGGTTTGGCGGTCATCAGCGCTAAGCAACCGGATCGTCTGGTTGCGGCCCGCAGCGGCAGCCCGCTGGTCATCGGTTTGGGCATGGGTGAAAACTTCCTGGCTTCCGATCAACTGGCCCTGCGCCAGGTCACTGACCGCTTCATGTACCTGGAAGAAGGCGATATCGCCGAAATTCGCCGTGACAGCGTGAAGATCTGGGACGTTAGCGGCCAAGTCGTCGAACGTGAGTCGGTGCAGTACCGCGATGGCGCCGAAGCCGCCGACAAGGGCGAATTCCGCCACTTCATGCTCAAGGAAATTCACGAGCAACCGGCTGTGGTGCAGCGCACCCTGGAAGGTCGCATCAGCCAGAATCAAGTGCTGGTGCAAGCGTTCGGTCCACAGGCTGCCGAGCTGTTCGCCAAAGTGCGTAACGTGCAGATCGTCGCGTGCGGCACCAGTTACCACGCCGGCATGGTTGCCCGTTACTGGCTCGAAGAACTGGCCGGCATCCCGTGCCAGGTCGAAGTCGCCAGCGAGTTCCGCTACCGCAAGGTGGTGGTGCAGGCCGACACGCTATTCGTGACCATTTCCCAGTCCGGTGAAACCGCCGACACCCTGGCTGCCTTGCGTAACGCCAAAGAGTTGGGTTACCTCGCCAGCCTGGCGATTTGCAACGTCGGCATCAGCTCACTGGTGCGTGAATCCGATCTGACTCTGCTGACCCAGGCCGGCCGCGAAATCGGCGTGGCCTCGACCAAAGCCTTTACCACTCAGTTGGTCGGTCTGCTGCTGCTGACTCTGTCCTTGGGTCAGGTCCACGGCACGTTGGCCAAAGGCGTCGAAGCCACATTGGTTGAAGAGCTGCGTCGCCTGCCAACCCGCCTCGGCGAAGCCCTGGCCATGGACGGTACCGTCGAAAAAATCGCCGAGCTGTTCGCCGAGAAAAACCACACCCTGTTCCTCGGTCGTGGCGCGCAATTCCCGGTGGCGATGGAAGGCGCTCTCAAGCTCAAGGAAATCTCCTACATCCACGCCGAAGCCTATCCGGCCGGCGAGTTGAAACACGGTCCATTGGCGCTTGTGGATAACGACATGCCAGTGGTCACCGTGGCACCGAACAACGAGCTGCTGGAGAAGTTGAAATCCAACCTCCAGGAAGTCCGCGCCCGTGGCGGCGAGCTGATCGTCTTCGCAGACGAACAAGCTGGCATGACCAATGGCGAAGGCACTCATGTTGTACAAATGCCGCACATCCACGACATCCTGTCGCCGATCCTCTACACCATTCCGCTGCAGTTGCTCTCGTATTACGTTGCTGTGTTGAAGGGCACTGACGTTGACCAGCCGCGCAACCTGGCGAAGTCGGTGACGGTGGAATAAGTTATCCACAGGTGATGGAAACATTAAAAATCGCAGCCTACGGTTGCGATTTTTTTTATCTGAATTGAGGACACTCCCTTCTGGAGGCTTCATGGGTGTTGAATTCTTCACAGCACTCAATTGGCTGGAACCAATCATGCCATCGTTTCCCGCTGAAACTCTTGAATTAGCGGCTCGGTATTTTGACGTCTGATAGCTGAACTATCCTGATATAGGTTTCATTTGTCGTGGGAGCGTGATGGGAGCATTTGGTGATAATCGCTCTAGCGCCCGCCGAAAACCTTCCACTTTGGCTATATCTCCTCGAGTTCTGTGGGTAATGACTCCATAGGCATAAGGGAGTAAACCTTCCAGCCAATCTCGTGGGTGGATTTCTACACTGTTCTCCAATGTCGACACGACCCAGTCGGGCAGCCACGACATATCGCGGTCCGAGAAGTTGACTTCGCCTGCGACCAGCAACGCCAGCGTGGTACGCAGCGGAGACTTGTCCTTCAATAATCTCTCTTGCAGCGCTTGGCAAGCGTCAGGGTCATCCAGTAACACGCGAAGATCGTTGGGTTTGCTCAGCTTCAGCGAGGCTGGAAGCAGCGCAGACAAGGCCGGTAACGAGTCCATCCAGCGTTTTTGCACCTCCAAATCAATTCCGACGAAATCCAGCGCCGGAGGCACAAGCGTCGCGTGACGGATAACCGTAGGTGTCAGGTAGCGCAGGCGAAGGCTCATGATGTCCATAAAGAGCCGGTCACTTGCGCATAAAGACTCCAACGCCGGTGCGGTGCGCGTAGTGATTGATGGAGGTGGGCCGATAATGAACGTCGCATTGCGTCGGTGCGGCAGGTAATGAATGTCGCCCCAGCTGTCGTTCAGGCAGTGTGCTAGCCAAGCCTGGGGCGTAGGACCGTTGAACGGGTCCAGATTCATGGGGACGCCAAAACCGTTGAACACCACATGACCGAGGGGATTGAGGCGGCTCTTCAATAGTTGGTGGAACCCGTGATCAAACACTATCGGGGCATAACCGCTCTGGGTGTAGAGGTCGACAATAATGACGTCGTACCGGTCGGGGGTGACGTCCAGGAAGTGCGCGGCATCGGCGACCACACTGTCAAAGACGATATTCGCTGCAAGTCGGTTCCGGTTGTCGAGGCTGCGCGAGAATGCGGTCTCGTCCAGATCAACAGACAACAGACTGGCCACTCTCGTGCTGGCTGCGATCGGCGCCAGCGCCACACCGTCCGAAAGCCCCAGCATCAGAACCGAGATTCGATTCTTGGACGGATCCCCCAAGAAACCGGTACATCCCATGTCATCATAATATTGGCCGCAGAAGATCTGTTCATGTCGAGCAGACTCAGGTCGATCCTTGAAATCCGGCATGGTAAAAGGCAACTCCATTTGTAATAGGCGGGGGTACGGCGAGGCGCTTCAGTGCGCAAACGCTTCAGGGTATTTGCCCAGGTAGGCATCATTGAGCTGCGTATCTGGGGAACGCATGAACGTTTTGAAATCGGGTACCAGAAAGACCAGCAGAGACAACAGCAACACCATGACGCCTAGCAGCGTGATTGTCAGTGCGACCCCCAGATAGGCGATCAGGGTGTTCATCGCAAAACTGCCCAAGGGGCTGGCTGCCGCAGACAGAAATGAAACCGTGGCAAAAATCCGGTTGCGATGGAGCTTGGGCGTCGCCAGCAGCCTCACTGCGGAGGTGGGGATGTTGATCAACATCAGGCCTACGCCGCCGCAGAAAAAGCCTGCGGGTACGATGAACGACGATGAAACGGTGCCGACAACCACCAGGTTGCACCCTAGTAATGCAAAACCTGCGGACACACACATGTCACGGGGAACCCGGTCGGATAACCAGCCGATGATCTTGTAACTGCCCGCCAGAATGCCCAGCCCGAAGCACGAGTCCAGAAGGCCAATGTAAGTGATCGGGTACTGGATGACGTCCTTTACGTACAGTGGAATCAGAATGGTGAAGAACGGAAACAGGGCAAAGTTGATCAGCATTGCAATGATGGCCAGGTAAAATTCGACTTTCACTCCGTAAACCACTTTGAAACCGGAATAAATCATGCTGAAGCCGCTGGCACCCGGTGTTTTTTCGCCTTGGCCAGTGGCACCGATGTGGCTCGGGATGGTCGCGATCAACACCCCGGCGATGAGAATCGCAAAAAAATCGGCAACAAAGGCGAGCGTGATACCGAACCCGTAAATCAACCCGCTGGCCAGTACCGGCCCCAGCAGAATCGAAAAGGACGACATCACGCTTTTGGTCCGAAAGGCCACGGAGACTTTATCGTCGTCTGCGAACAAAGGAATGATCGACGCCTGGAGAGGGTCGCGCACGCCAACGATCGCACTGCTGATCATCATCAGCGCGCCCACCGTCCAGGGGTTGAACGACCCCGTGGCGGAAAGCACCACCATCAACAGCGCTGTCAGCAGGCTGATCCATGAGGCCAGCTTGATGATCAGGATTTTGTTGTACTTGTCCCCCAGCCATCCCAACAGGGGTTTGGCTAACACCTCCGCCGCAATGGAACAGGCAATCATGTTGGCGAAGTAGAGTGCAGAGCCTGTTTCCTGCAAGGCCCACCAGGCCACCGCCAGTTGATTGCACCGTCCACCCAAAACCATAAGCAAAAAGCTGAATTGCACTTTCAGCAGACGCCGGTCTATGCCGGGAAAGCCCCATGTAATGCCTGAAAAATTTGCACTCATTGACGTACCTTTGATCCTGATAGGGCGACTGTGCAAGCAAAGGCGTTCAAGAAACGACCGGGTGACGCTCATCAGGGTAGATCGAGAGATATCGCTCGATGCCACCCTCAAGGCTATAGAGTTCCGCGTCCTGGGTGACGCTGCGAACTGCCATTAGGGCTGCCTTGCTCCTGACACCGGATTTGCAATAGAAAACGATACGGCGGGTGGTATCGAGCTCTTCCTGGCGCTTGATGATGTCTTTGAGCGGAATCAGTCCACCGCCCAACGAACCTTGCCGATGCTCGCTGACGTCGCGCACATCGACCAATTGAAATGGCGCTTGTGTCGCTATCCAACCATTTAGTGTTTCGGGTGACAGCCAGTCGCTGTCGCGCCACTCAGGTGTGGTCGCGGTGCCAAGCGTTCCAGCAGGGGGCCGGCTCCGTGCTTTCTTGTTTATGCTCAACAGGTGGAAAGTGTTGTCCAGGCCGTCGATAGACAACAATTGCCCGCTCAATGGCTCCCCGGCACGGAGGATGAGCTTGAGTACTTCATTGGCCTGAAAGCAACCGAGCAAACCAGGTATGACGCCAAGAACTCCCGCTTCCGAGCAGTTTTGTGTCAAGTGCGGTGGCGGCGGAGTTTCGAACAGATCCCGGAAGGACGGCCCCCGTTGTTGGGTGTGTCGGTTGTAATAATTAAATACCGACACCTGCCCCTCGAACTGACTGATCGAGGCATAGACCATCGGTTTTTCGCACTCCATACAGGCGTCACTGATGAGGTATTTGGCGTCGAAGTTATCAGTGGCGTCGACGATGATGTCGTATTCCGTCAGCAGCGACAGGACATTGTCCGGGTTCAGCGTCGTGGCAACGGTGTGGACAACGATGTCGGGGTTCAACTGGTTGATGTGGCGCTTGGCTGCCAACACTTTCAGGTCGCCTACATCGGCAATCGAATAGAGAATTTGTCTGTGCAGATTGCTCACGTCGACGATGTCGTTATCAATGATGCCGATCGTCCCAACGCCAGCACCTGCCAGGTACAGGAGTACCGGGCAGCCCAGACCCCCGGCACCGACCACCAGCACCTTGCTGTCTTTTAGGCGCTGCTGCCCCTCAGCGCCGACCTCGCTGAGGATGATCTGGCGGGCGTAACGGGAGGTGTCCGTCTTCAGGTTGCATTGCATGTCAGCCACCTGCCACGGCGTTGATCAGAATCAATTGCGCGTTACTGTCCAAGGGACAACGGCGGTCATGCTCACTGGTCACGGGCATACCGTCGACGAACAACCCCACGAACGGCAGCGGGTGCAGGTCCTCAGAGAAGACCGGGCCAATCAGGTCGGGAAACCGTGCGGTCAGGTTGCTCAGTACATCGCTGACACACAGGCCCTCAGTGGCGTGTGTTTTATGCTGATCGGTGTACGACATAAATTGCCGGGGAAAGTGTACGACTGCCATGAGTCATCCTTGAGCGGTGTCAGTTGTCAGTTCGCTGGAAAACGCATCCAGCCTGGAGGTGATCAGTTTTCCGATTTCGGACAGTTCGGCCGAAGCCTTGAGAGTGGCCAGACTTTTGAGGAAATACTGGTGCAAGTAGTCGAGTCGTTCGGGACGAGCTCGCACGGAACCGCTAGCGAGTAACCGCTGGTGATAGTTCACGGCGCTGACCGCAAACAGACACGCCAGTAAAACTCCCCTGGGATTCTTGCCGTCGGTTCCTGATGGCAGTATGTAGTTGTTCGAACTGTCCTTGAGCTGGAAGTCATAAATCTCGGCAATCAAACTGGACCAGATATGGGACAGTTCATGCACCAGTAACTCTTCAAGGTCCGTAATGCTGGTAAACGCGGCTTCACCCAGAAACATTTGTTGCGGCAGCACGGGATTGGTCAGGCTGACTTGTTGAGTCAGTAACTTATGTATTTTAACCGGTAGGTCCAATAACCCGGTCCATTCCGGCAGCAAGGCTTTGAGGTTGCTCTTCGCTTCGGCCAACATGACCTGCTCGGCGTTACCGAGCGCTTGATGAGGTGGAAATTCGGGTGCACCTTCGACGTGCCGGTTATACAGGCGGGTGGCAAAGCCTGGTTGTAAATAGGCGGTTAAAGGTAACTCGCCGCTCTCGATATTTTTACGTACAACAGCGACAAGCGTTAAAAGTTTTATGCTGTTGAACATGGGGTGCACAAAGGGCAAACCGTTTATTTCACACAGTATCTCTGATGGCGACATTCTGTTTTACCGTCTCGTCCATGGTTGCAGTTTGAGAAAATCGATCAAGTCCAAGCTCTTTATTCTGTAGGCAGAAAAGTTGGCCAGGGCGCTGTCTATTTGTTTCGCCGCGACAGGGAGTACCAGCAAGGCTTCTTTCAAACAATTTAGAGTTCGATGTCCGTACCACATGTTTTTCAGGTAATGAAGTAGATGTTGTTCTTGCTCTAGCGTAATGATCTGTTCGGTCGCCCACTGTCTTAAAAACTTCCTGATATGAATAAGTGGTTCGCTGAGTGAAAGAAAAGGCTCTTGTGCTTGATGTATCAGGGTCACTTCGTCGTCGGACATGTCTGGGTCGCTGGCGAATTGTCGATACACTTCACCAAAACCTGTCATTCCCAGCGTATCCATTTCACAGGCGCGAATGGCGCCCATAGACGACAGTCCCCAAATGCGCCAACCCGCGCCCAGGGCGTCGAGTATCTCGGCATGGCCGACAGCAGGGTGCGCATGGAACACACCATCGACAATGGCCAGATCCGAGGGGTGCGATTGCGCCACCAGACGCTCGATATCGCCACGTTTGACGGGCGGGCGTAATATCAGGCCGTCACTGCACAGTAACTGACTGTCTATTCCTTGCAGGGAGGGGCCAGCAAACAGTGTGCAAACCTCAAGCGCTTTGTTTGACATACGTACTTAACCTCGGACCGACCCTTTTCAAGCCGGGTTCAAAGGTTTCAAGCCCCGGAATAATAATTCTGACCACAGTGATGTCGTCCGTCGCTTTGCTGAGCAAGACCCTTAGCACGGTACTGAGCCCGATGCGCTGCAACCGCTCGATGAGCAAATCCCAGGTCGATTCGATCGTGGGGATTGCGGCTTCCTGGCATTCGATGGAGGAGTAATCGATCATCTGGTCCCGGGAGGTAGCTACGGTACGCAAGCGTGAGATGGCCTGAAGTTCGGCCGAACGGCCCTTTTTCTCGAAATATTTGACGCGCTCGATGATGTCGTCCCGGCCGCCGTGTATGTGGCTTAAACGGCTTTGGGCCGCCTCGCAGATGGCCCGGATCAAGGAGATTTCCTTGATGGGATGCAACCCTGAACCGGTGGCGACAGAGATGGGCGCGTGGGAGGACTCTTCCATAATAAAAGCCTGAAAGTAGGCCAGGCCAAAACAGTTCTCGGTGTAACGAACCGACAGGCTCAACCCCGCGTCATTGATTTTCTTGATCAGGGCATCAATTTCTGCGCTGTAGTGGTCCAGATTGATGAGGCAGGAGCGGTCATGCAGGTGATTAAAGGCTTGAACATCTCGCTCCATGAGTTCGCATACAGCGTGTACCGAGGCTTCCACCAAGTCATTGCCTGAAGCCAGGCCACTGGAGCTTTCCCCGAAGAGTTGTTGCCCGGGGTTTTCGGGGTAGGGAATGAACACCAGTTCGGCGGGGGAAAGCACCTTTTGCTTGCGCAATACATCTTCAACTTCGATGGCCATGATGAGCGAGTCGGCGTCGGCAGAGACGCCATACAACATGCAGAACTGATTGAACGCTATTCGTCCTTCGTGGCTTTCAATGAGTTGCCTCGGCGTGGTCTTTAACAGCTTCAGTTGCGCCGTATTGTATTGCGCAAGGCTGAACTCGATGGCTTCCATGTATGCGCCTATCTTGGCTTCTGCTGGTCTGAGGCCTTTACCCGCATTTACGCACAGCGAACCCTTCAATGCACCGGGTCGTATACTGGCAAACACCGGAATACCAATGCGGTCCAGCCAAGTTGTGTCGGTCACTCGGGTAATGCCCACGCGCGGGGCTATATTGTTGACGATAATTTTTAATGTTTCTTCGGCACTGCGTCGACGAAGGCTCGAACTTAGTCTTTGCATAATGGATCACCTTTTAGTGATTAAAGGTATCAGCAAGTATCATGTTCGACACAATAGAAAGCGGGAGGGAATTACTTCCCTCCCGTTTTTCAGGCTGCGATTTTTACGTCTTCAGCCAGAGCCAGCGTCAACACGTTGTTGTTCGACTGATGTGCCACAAAACCGGCGTGCATGAGGCTTTCATCGTTCAGAATGACGGAAAATTTTTCCGCAGTTTCTGCGTCCAGTTGAAGCTCGAAGGTTACATCATTAACTTTAGAATCCATTAACTGTTACTCCATCCTTAGTATTGCGTTTGAGAGGGTCTGTTGCGCAACACCTAGATTTTTTACAGATGAGGGCGGGAATGTCAAAGAATTAATTTATATCCTCAATCGGGTTTGGTTTAACTGTAAGTGTCTTTCGGACGTTGCCTGCACAAACAAGAGAATATTCTTACAGGGTTGCGGGTAATTCGAAGGAAGTTTTAGTTGGGTTTTTTTGTCAGCCGAAAAAATAGGTTTGTTGCATAGACCCATGATTAATAACTGGTAATTGATATTCTTGAATGGTCTTAATGTGGTTTATTCACAGATTTCAATTTTCTTATTTTTTCTCCCTTGAAGGAGCTTCGATAGGAACAAGCTAAACGATTTATTTTTCGCAATGGCCCCCGGCGACATCATCGATTTTTTTTCAATTTCGCAGAATTTACCTACAGTCTCGTCATCCCATTATTTAAGAACACCCTAGATTTCGACTGGAATTCGATTGTGTAGCAGGACCAGGTGGTAAGTGAAAGATGCGGTTGTCCAGCGACCTGAATTATCCATCGGCATGTGCAGAACCCCTTGGATACTCTGATCACCGCTCGGGCTCATGCCAGATAGTTTCGATAAAGCTTGGCTGATTTAAATTGTCGTCAGAAAGCATGTGGGTCCATAACCTAAGCGTAATCTCTTCCTCGGGATCAGGGTCAACCTACAAGCAGCTGACGTGACTGCAATCTTTTGATTTTCAATGAGGACACGCCCATGGACCGATTCCAGGAAATGCAGGTCTTCGCTGCCGTCGCCCAAGACCAAGGTTTCTCGGCGGCGGCGCGGCGTTTGGGCCTGTCGGCCGCCAGCGTCACTCGAGCCGTGGCGGCGCTGGAGAAACGCATCGGCACGTTGCTGCTGACGCGCACCACCCGCAGTGTGCATTTGAGCGAGGCGGGTCAGCGTTACCTGGAAGACTGTCGGAGGATTCTCGCCGAGGTACAGGAAGCCGAGGACTCGGCGGCGGGCAGCCACACTCAACCGCGTGGGCAACTGACAATTACCGCACCGGTGTTGTTTGGTGAGCTGTTTGTCACGCCAGTGATGGTGAATTATCTGACGCAGTTTCCTGAAGTCAGCATCAATGGGTTGCTGGTCGATCGAGTGGTCAGCATGGTCGAGGAGGGCATCGATATCGCCGTGCGGATCGGTGAGTTGCCCGACAGTAATCAGCACGCGATTCGCGTGGGTGAGGTTCGGCGGGTGATTTGCGGCTCGCCGGAATTCCTGGCGGCCCATGGTCGACCTCGACATCCTCAGGATCTGGCTCAGGCGCCGGTTATTGCGACGTCCTCTATCGGTCAGTCGAAAACCTGGCCGTTCCTCGAAGGGGGAGAGCCGCTGAGTGTTCGACCAGCGCCGCGCCTGGTGGTGACGGCGAATCAGGCGGCTATTACGGCGGCGTGCCTGGGTTTGGGGCTGACCCGGGTTCTGTCTTATCAGGTCGCGAGCAAAGTCGCCTCCGGTGAGTTGGAAATCGTTCTGGCGGATTTCGAACTTCCGCCCTTGCCTATCCATGTGGTCTATCAGGGTGGGCGCAAAGCCCCTGCGCGGATCCGCAGTTTTGTGGATTTTGCAGTGAGCGCGCTACGTGAGCATCCGTCCTTGCAGGCGTGATGGATTATTTCTCTGAGTGAAATAATGGATTGCGTTGGCTGGTTATTCTGTTGTTTTGGTTGCGGGTGGAAGATAGCGCCCCATCGGTGCTGAACACTGTTCAATAGGCGCCACCACCCAGCGGAGTCGACCATGCAAGCGATCAAGCTCTATAACTTCCCACGTTCCGGCCACGCTCACCGTGTAGAGCTGATGCTGTCCCTGCTGCATCTGCCAACCGAGCTGATCTTTGTCGATTTGCCGAAGGGCGCGCACAAACAGCCGGATTTCCTCGCGCTCAACGCTTTTGGTCAAATTCCGGTCATCGATGATCAAGGCGTGGTGCTGGCCGACTCCAACGCGATTCTGGTTTATCTGGCGCAAAAATATGGCAACGGTCGTTGGCTGCCAACCGATCCGGTCGGGGCGGCCAAGGTTCAGCGCTGGTTGTCGATTGCCGCTGGGCCGATTGCCTTTGGCCCCGCCAGAGCGAGGCTGATCACGGTGTTTGGGGCGGCTTACAACGCTGAAGAGGTGATTGCTTACTCCCACACCGTGCTCAAAGTGATCGATCAGGAACTGGCTGCAACGCCGTATCTGGCCGGCGCCGAGCCAACCATTGCTGACGTTTCGGCCTACAGCTATATCGCCCATGCGCCAGAAGGCAACGTGTCCTTGGAGGACTACGCCAACATCCGCGCTTGGCTGGCGCGGATCGAAGCCTTGCCAGGGTTTGTCGGCATGCCGCGCACCGTTGCCGGTCTGCAAAAAACTGCCTGATGCTTACGGCCCGACACTCTCGGGTCGTTCACACTGCGCCGATGGCGCAGGGGAGAAGTCGTTGTGGACCGTTCACCTTGGCACGCCGGCGAGAAACAATTGCAGGCTCACGTAGGCATTGCCGAGCGAATGGAGGTGCTCGGTCGTAAGGTGATTCGTAGTGAAATGCCGGATCAGCACCGCACGTTCTATGAGCAACTGCCGTTCATGCTGTACGGCGCGGTGGATGCCGACGGTAATCCTTGGGCCAGTATTCTTGACGGGCCGCCGGGTTTCGCTCACTCGCCCACGCCGGGTGCGCTGCAATTCAGCAGCCTGCCGGGCGCTGAAGATCCTGCGCAATTGACGGAGGGCGCGGCGATCGGCCTGCTGGGAATCGAACTGCACACCCGTCGCCGCAACCGCCTCAATGGCCGAGTCGGCGCGATGACGGCGAGCGGCTTCGATGTGGCGGTGGAGCAGTCCTTCGGCAATTGCCCGCAATACATTCAATTGCGCCAGTTTCACTCGGTGCCGTTGGCGGATCCGTCGACTCGCATCGCGCAACACCTCAACGGGCTGGATGAAGCGGCCAGAACCCTGATCGCGGGAGCCGATACGTTCTTTGTCGCCAGTTACGTGGACGTCGATGGCCAACGTTCAGTGGACGTTTCTCACCGCGGCGGCCAGGCCGGTTTCGTACAAGTAGAAGGCAATCGCCTGACCATTCCGGATTTCGCCGGCAACCTGTTTTTCAACACCTTGGGCAATCTGCTGCTCAATCCCCGGGCCGGTTTGCTGTTTATCGATTTCAATTCGGGAGACCTGCTGCACCTCAGCGGTCGCACCGAAGTCATTCTTGAAGGCCCACAGGTCGAGGCGTTTCAAGGGGCCGAGCGCTTGTGGACATTCGAGGTGGAAAGCGTGGTGCGTCGGCCCGGCGCGCTTGCTCTGCGCTGGCGCTTTGACGGTGTGTCGCCCACCAGTTTGCTGACCGGCACCTGGGAGCAGGCCAACGCCCGTCTACAAGCCCAGGCGTTGGGCGATCGTTGGCGGCCGCTGCGGGTGGCGCGCATCAAAGAGGAAAGCCACAACATCCGCTCGATCTATCTGGAGCCTGCCGATGGGGCGGGGTTGCCAGTGTTTCAGGCCGGGCAGCATTTGCCGCTGCGGTTCAACATTGCCGGCGTGGTGCACATCCGCACTTACAGCCTGTCGAGCGCGCCGTCCGATGACTTTTTCCGCATCAGCGTGAAGCGTGAAGGCTTGGTGTCTTCGCATCTGCATGAACAGGTGCGCGTCGGTGATCTGTTGGAGGCCCGCGCGCCTCAAGGGCATTTCACCGTGGCACCTAATGAACGTCGGCCACTGGTGCTTCTGGCTGCCGGTGTCGGCATCACGCCGCTGCTGTCGATGCTGCGCGAAGTGGTTTATCAAGGCCTGCGCACCCGCCGCATCCGGCCGACCTGGTTTTTCCAGAGCTCTCGGACGTTGGCCGATCAAGTGTTTCGTCCTGAGCTGGATCGCTTGCTTGATGGCGCAGGTGACGCGGTCAGGGTGCTGCGTCTGGTGAGTCAGCCGGAAGCGGGGGCTTTGGAGGGTGAGGATTTCGACCTGACGGGGCGGATCGACACCGCGCTGCTCAAGACCCTCGTTGAAGTGGAGGACTACGATCAGCTGGATTTTGTCCTCTGTGGCCCGGGAAGTTTTACCCAAGGGCTGTACGACGGTCTGCGGGAACTGGACATCCGTGACGCAAGGATTCACGCCGAAACCTTCGGCCCCTCGACCTTGCGCCGGGTGCCGGACCCCGATGCGGTGATCATCGAGCAACCACCCGCAGCTACCACCTCGGTGCCGGTGGTGTTTCAGCGCTCGGCTAAGGAGGCTCGCTGGCAACCGGACGGCGGCAGTTTGCTGGAGTTGGCGGAAAGCCGTGGATTGCGCCCGGAATTCAGTTGTCGCGGCGGTTCCTGCGGGACCTGCAAGACTCGTCTGATCAGCGGCCAGGTGAATTATCCACAGCCGCCGGCCGAAGTGCCGGATGACGGACAAGTGCTGATTTGTTGTGCGATTCCGGCGCAGGGGTCGCAGCCTTTGGTCCTCGACTTGTAGCAGCTGCCGAGCCTGCGAGGCTGCGTTCGGCTGCGAAGCAGTCGTAAAATCAGACACAGCGGTTCTTCAGATACACCGTGCACGTAGTATTGGCGACTGCTACGCAGCCGAACGCAGCCTCGCAGGCTCGACAGCTGCTACAAAGGATCTGATTCGGCTCAAGGGGATTTATGTATTTTTTCGCTCGTCTGTCGGCGTTGATTGTCGCGGTGGCGTTGCTCAGCGGTTGCGAACGACAGGACGCGCCAGCGCTCGATCAGCAACTCTACGTCTGGCAACGGCAATGGACACCGGCCCACGAAGCGGCGCTGAGAGACAGCCGCGCTGACTTTTCCACCCTGCGGGTGCTGGCCTTGCAGGCATTCCCTGAGGCGGGTTGGAGCCGGGCGCGGATTGATCCAGCGCTGCTCAAAGGTGATGGTCGGCCGCTGATCGCGGTGATTCGTCTCGATGGCCAGCTCAAGTCGCTGGATCGGGACGCAGTCACCGCGCAGATCCTGCAGGTGCTCGGCGATTGGCAAGGTCAGGGGTTGAATCTCTCCGGCGTGGAAATTGACCACGATGCCGGTAATGTTCGGCTACTGGCCTACCGCGAATTTCTTACGCAGTTGCGCGCAGTTCTGCCGGCCACTATTGCGCTGAGCATCACCGCGTTGCCGGCCTGGCTCGACAGTCCCGAATTGCCGGCATTGTTATCCACAGTCGACAGCAGCGTGTTGCAGGTGCACGCGGTGAGCGATCCGCGTCTTGGCCTGTTCGACCCGGATCTGGCCCGACAATGGACCAAGGCCTGGAGCCGCATCACTTCGAAACCTTTCTATCTGGCGCTGCCGGCCTATGGTGTGGCGTTGTTGCCGGGAGGCGGCGGTGCACCGGTAGTGGAAAGCGAAGTGCCGATCGAACAGGGCGGAAAACGCCGGGAATTGCTCGCCGATCCGCAGCAACTGAGCCGGCTCGGGAGCGAGTTGCGCAACGATCCACCGGCGCATCTGGCGGGCCTGATCTGGTTTCGTCTGCCGCTGGCCAGCGACCGCCGGGCCTGGAGCCTGACGACCTTGAGCGCCGTGGCGCGTGGCGATGCCCTCGACAGTCACCTGGCGCTGAAACTCTCCGCGCAAGAAGGCCTTTATGACATCAGCCTCAGCAATCAGGGCAACCTCGACAGCGCTTGGCCCGAACGCCTGACTCTCGCGGTGCAGGGCTGTGACGGTGCCGATGCGCTGGCCGGTTATGCGTTGCAACAGCGTCCGGATCTGCTTACCTTCACCCGCCTGCGCGACGGTCGAATACCGGCCGGCGGGCAGCGCGCCGTGGGTTGGGCTCGTTGCGAACATATTGATCAAGGAGGTTCGAATGTTGACCCGTAACTGGCCCCGCCATCTGCTTTGCCTGAGCCTCAGTCTGCCGCTGGGTTCGGCGCTGGCCTGTGGGCCGGACTTTCCGATGCGTCTGCTGGACAACCGCGGCCAGTCGCTGGCGGAATTGCCGGAAGGTAACTTCAGATTTGAAATCAGTCGCCTCGGGCATGCGGTCGCCGGGCTGAAGAATGTCACCGAAACCGCCTATAACATGGATGCGCCCGACTCCGCAGAACAGCGGGACAAGGCTGAACAATCCGGTTTGACGGCTGAGCAGCAGGTGCTGGTGAAACAGTTACGCAGCCTGACCGATGCGCATGAAGTCGAGATTCAGGGCGCGAACCTGCCGGCTGAACTCAAGCTTTATCTGGCCGGTGCTGTGGCATTTAATGCCGGTGATCATGGACTGGCCGCCGAGTACTTCCAGAAGGTGCTGGCATTGCCAGCGGATCAACGGGCGTTGCGCAGCACCTGGGCGGCTTACTCGTTAGGCCGGGCGCTGTTTGCCATGAGCTACGAAGCGGACGCTGGCCCTGACTTGTTGGCTCAATCTCGAAAGGCCTTCGAGCAGACCCGTCAACTGAGCATCGACGGTTTTAGCGATCCACTGGAACTGGGCGTCGCCAGTCTTGGCGAAGAGGCCCGCGTGGCCCGCACCGCCGGCGACTGGAACCGCGCCATCGAACTCTACGCCACGCAAAACCTTCAGGGTTCGGCGGTGGGTTACACCTCGTTGAAACTGTTGGTGGCCGACCTCGCGGCGATGCCTGACGATCAACTGGCCGTGTTGCTCAAGGGCAAACCGGTGCAGCAACTGGTGACAGCGTCGTTGATCAGCCGACTGGGCTGGTCATTCGGTGATCAACCGCCGAATGAATTGAAACTGATCAAACTGCTGCAGAACAGCACCCGCGGCAGCCTCGATAATGCTGATCGCCTGGCGGCGGTGAATTATCAACAGGGTGATTACGCCAGCGCCAAGGCGTTCCTCGAACACGCCGGTGATGGCGGACTGGCGTGGTGGCTGCGGGCCAAACTGGCCGTGCGCGATGGCGATAAAAACGCGGCTGCCGCGGCGTATGCCAAGGCTGCCCAGGCCTTCCCGCAGAACGAGTCGTGGGGTGAGCGGCGCACGCCAGACTGGGACTTCGAAACGCTCCAGCCCAAGTGCCGGGTTGAGGGTGAAAGCGCGATCCTGGCGTTGCAACGCGGGGATTACCTGCAAGCGTTCGATCAGCTTTATCGCAGTAAAGATATCTACTGGTTCGACGCCGCCACGGTCGCCGAGCGCGTGTTGACTGTCGATGAGCTCAAGCAATACGTCGACACTCAAGTGCCGGCGCCGCCACCTTTGACTCAGCAGGATCGCGATAACTACGTGCAGTTACCGGTGGCGGCGAAACTGCGCAATTTGCTCGGGCGGCGCTTGTTGCGCGAAGAGCGGTACGACGAAGCGCCAGCCTATTTCGATAACGCCGATTTGCAGGCCAAGGCCAAGTGGTACGGGCAGTTGCGCCACGACGCTGAATCAAAATGGTGGCCGACCAAACGGGCATTCGCTTATTACTATGCCGCGACACTGGCTCGTTTCGACGGAATGGAGTTGTTGGGCTACGAGCTGTCCCCGGATTACGCCACCTTCGGCGGCAATTACAGTCTGGAAGCGCCCCAGCTCAAGGTTGGGCCGCTGATGGCCGAGGGCGAAATGCGGCGTCAGCAAGCCACGGTGGCGCAGCCTGATGAGCGTTTCCACTACCGTTTTGTCGCCACGGCGCTGGCGAGCAAGGCCGCTGATCATCTGCCCCACAGCAGTCAGGCGTTTGCTTCGGTGCTGTGCAAGGCTTCGTCGTGGGGCACCAGCCTGCAAGAGCAAAGCGCTTTCTACCGTCGGTATGTCGAGGAAGGCCCGTATGTGGTCTGGGCCGGCGATTTTGGTCACCAATGCCAGGAACCGGACTTTCAGAACGTCGACAAGCGCTATGTGACCCAGGTCACCGACGCCGCGCGCTCGCAGCTGCGGCCTTACAAAACACCGTTGCAGATTGGCGGTGTGATAGCGGTCACGGCGGCGGCGCTGTTGCTGATCAATCGCCGCCGCAAGACGCGGTAAGGCTCAAGCCTGTTGCACAAAGGTCAGCCGCACGGCGAAGCCGATCAACAGGCTGCCAAACAGCCATTGCTGCAGGCGCTGGGCTGAAGGACTGCGATGCAGCCAACGGCCAAGCGCTGCGCCGGTCAGTGCGTAAGCGCTGTCGAACAGCAAGCCGACACCGACCAGCACAATCCCGAGGGTCGCAAATTGCGCGAGCACCGGCCCGGCGTTCGGATCGATGAACTGCGGCAGCAGCACCGAGCAGAACAGCAATGCTTTGGGGTTGAGCAGGTTGGTCAGCAAACCGCGTTGGATCGCTGCACGCCAGCGAGGTTTCTCGGTGGTGGCGTCTGCTCCGTTCAAGTTCGGCAGCATTGTGGTTCGCAGGCATTGAATGCCGATCCACAGTAGATAGGCGGCCCCGGCCAGGCGTACCACGTCGAACGTCCAGGGCGCAGCCTTGAACAGTGCCGCCAACCCCAACGCTGCCAACGCCACATGGCATCCCCGGGCCACACCCAGACCCACCGCAGTCGCCAGCGCCGCGCCTTTGCCCTGACGAGCACCGGTCTGCAACAACAGGATCATGTCTGGGCCCGGTAACAGATAGACCACCGCCAGCGCCATGAAAAACACCCAGAGTCCTGCCATGTTGCACCCCATTCGTTATCGATTCGGTACGGCCAGTCTAGGGCTGAAGGGCAGGGCAGGTGGTTGCGTAGTTCGCTTCTAAAATGCTTCCGGTTGGCATAACCTGCCACTCAATTGCAGGTAAACCATCAGGATCTGCCAAACCATGAAACTCGACGCCTACGACCGCAAGATTCTCGCAGCGCTGCAACGGGATGGTCGCCTGAGCAATGTGCAACTGGCTGACGAGATCGGTCTGTCCGCCTCGCCTTGTTTGCGCCGGGTTCGGATGCTCGAAGAAGCCGGGGTGATACGCGGTTACCAGGCCAATCTGGATCGCGACGAAGTAGGGCTTGGGCTGACGGTATTCGTCGGGGTCAAGGTCGAGCGGCACAACGATGAGCAGGCCGAATCCTTTCGCCTGGCCGTGACCGCGTTGCCCGAGGTGATTTCGGCCTTTCTGGTGTCAGGGGAATCGGACTTTCTGCTGCAAGTGGTGGTGCCGGACCTGCGTGCCTATGACCGTTTTCTCACGGGGCGTTTGCTGAAGTTGCCGGGTGTAAGCGACATTCGCAGTAACTTTGCGATTCATACGGTGAAGACGCCGGGGGCGTTGCCGCTGGAGCATTTACCGCTTTAGACCGAGTCGCCCCCTTCGCGAGCAGGCTCGCTCCCACATTTGATCTGTGGCGTTCACAAAACCAATGTGGGAGCGAGCCTGCTCGCGAAGGCGATAGACCCGCCACCGCTAACCTCCAGGCTTACATCTGCGTCGCCATCCCCTCCACATTCATCGCCGCCTGACGCAAAGCCTCGGAGCGGGTCGGGTGTGGATGGCAGGTCAGGGCAATGTCTTCGGCAGAGGCGCTGAATTCCATGGCCACGCAGTACTCGCCAATCATTTCACTGACGCTTGGACCCACAAGGTGCACGCCGAGAATCTCGTCGGTGCGCTCATCGGCCAGCACTTTGGCGAAGCCTTCGGTTTCGTGATTGATCTTTGCCCGGCTGTTGGCGGTAAAGGGAAACTTGCCGACCTTGTACGCACGACCTTCAGCCTTCAGTTGTTCTTCAGTCTTGCCGACGCTGGCCAGTTCGGGTTTGGTGTAGATCACGTTGGGGATCAGATCGTAGTTGACCTCGGCCGCCTTGCCGACAATCTGCTCGATGCAGACCATGGCCTCGTCTTCGGCCTTGTGGGCGAGCATTGGCCCGGACGTCACGTCGCCGATCACCCAGATGCCAGCTGCTTCGGTGCGATGGCCCTTGTTGGCGAGCATGCCGCGTTTATCCGTGGCGAGACCTACGTTTTCCAGCCCCAGGCCTTGGGTGTAAGGCCGGCGTCCGATAGACACCAGCACGTAATCAGCTTCAATCGTTTCGGCCGTACCACCGGCGGCGGGCTCGACCCTGAGCTGAACGCCGGTCGCCGAGGTTGTGGCGCTGGTAACTTTGGAACTCAATTTGAAGTTGATGCCCTGTTTACTCAACGAACGTTGCAGCGTTTTACCTGCTTCACTGTCCACTCCGGGGCAGATCCGGTCGAGAAACTCGATTACCGTCACCTGAGCGCCCAAACGCCGCCACACCGAACCCAGCTCCAGGCCGATCACTCCGGCGCCGATCACCACCAGATGCTTGGGCACTTCGGTCAGCGACAACGCGCCCGTCGAATCGAGGATGCGTTTGTTGTCGATGTCCACACCGGGCAGGGGAGTGGGCTCGGAACCGGTGGCGATGATGATGTTCTTGGTGTTCAGTTCGGTCTTGCCGCCCTGGCTGTCGGTCACCGTCACTTTGCCGGGCCCGTCGATGTGGCCCCATCCCTTGACCCAATGGACTTTGTTTTTGCGAAACAGAAACTCGATGCCCTTGGTCAATCCGGCAACGCTTTCATCCTTTTGTTTCATCATCTGCGCGAGGTTAAGCGTGGGTTTGACGTCAATCCCCAGGTTGGCGAATTCCGTGCCCATGGCGGCGTCGTAGAGTTCGGAGGCGTGCAGCAGCGCTTTTGATGGCATGCAACCGACGTTCAGGCAGGTGCCGCCGAGCGTGGCGCGTCCTTCTACGCAAACCGCTCTGAGGCCCAACTGACCGGCGCGGATCGCCGCGTTATAACCACCGGGGCCTCCGCCCAGAATCACGACGTCATAGATGCTCATGGTGTACTCCTGGAGTGA
Source organism: Pseudomonas sp. LjRoot277 (assembly GCF_964253845.1). Classification (NCBI taxonomy): domain Bacteria; kingdom Pseudomonadati; phylum Pseudomonadota; class Gammaproteobacteria; order Pseudomonadales; family Pseudomonadaceae; genus Pseudomonas; species Pseudomonas sp. LjRoot277. Next base: position 158,546 of record NZ_CAXURI020000001.1, read on the forward strand.
ATCGGATCGGAATGGGTAAACGTAGTCCTTGGATAAAATTACGAACGTAATATGTGCGTTCCGCAGCATTTCGGTCAAGGCTTCAGTCAAGCGACAGGTTGAGCGCCTTTAGATAGTGCATTTAAGAACGGAAATTTCACGGCTTTCGTTATACCGTAACGTATTGCGATATGAGCAACGATAAACACTGGGGTGGTATGCAAGTCGATCTCGATGTCGATGGGACGCAAGTAGCCGGGCTGCCGCGTTTCCAGCAGGCGGTTTTTCAAGGGCGACGATTGCGTCAGTTCGCAATCGGTCTGGGCGCTCTGGCGGCGACAGGTTGGTTGCTGGCGTTTTTTGTCGGGCTGTTTGCGCCGCAGTCGCTCTGGCCCGCGTTGCTGGTGAATCAGAGCGCCGGTTTGCTGGTGCTGGTCGCCGGTTTGCAATCGGCCTGGTGGGTGACGCAGTGGCGCGCGCGGGTGTTGAACCCGGTCGTGCAGGTCGTCGTTGCTGACGAAGTCGTTGCCCCGGTGGGCTGGTACGAACGGCTGCTGGATCGGCTCAGCCAGCGATGGCTGCGAATGCTGGTGCAGATCGGCGCCCCGACGCTGTGGCTCGCGGGTTGGTCGCTGCTGACGTTATTGAGCATCGAACAAATCTGGAACCTTGCACTGGCGCCGACCGCACTGGGATTGTCGGCCAGTGTCGGTGCGGCGCTGTCGTTGTTGCTGGCCTTCGGTTTGCTGGTGCTGGAGCGACAACTGGCGCAGGAAAACGTCGCGCAATGGCCCGAAGCTGCGTCGTTGGCGCAGCTGACACGGGTGGCGATCATTGGCCTGGTGCTCAGCGCTTTGTGCCTGTTGTTGGGTAGCGAAACCTCGGTATGGCCGGTGCGTCTGGCGGTACTGATTGGCTTGCTGCCAGGGTTGGTCGCCGCCGAGCTGCTGTTGCGCGCCCTGCTGTCGTTGTTCAGTCCGCAGCGCGAACAACTCGAACCTGCCTTGCTGGCGCGCAGCTTCGTCGCCGACATGCTGCGTTGGCCGCCGCAACCTTTGCTGGCGTTGCAGCACGAATTGCACAACCGCTTCGGTATCGACCTGCGGCAGATTTGGGCCTTCACCTACATGCGTCGGGCTTTTTTGCCGGTGCTGGCCGTGGTCTCGATTGTGGGTTGGTCACTGACCGGCATTCACGAAATCCCCATGCAAGGGCGGGGCATCTACGAGCGATTCGGCAAACCGGTGGAGGTGTTCGGTCCCGGTTTGCACGCAGGTTTGCCCTGGCCGCTGGGCCGAGTGTTGAGCGTCGAGAACGGTGTGGTCCACGAGTTGGCCACCAGTGTTGGCGACACACCGGCGCCGGTGGTGGCCGAACCCGCCGAAGGCCCGGCGCCCGCGATTGCCAATCGCTTGTGGGACGCCAGCCATGTGAACGACAAATCCCAAGTTATCGCCAGCAGCCGAGCCGACAAGCAGAGCTTCCAGATCGTCAACATGGACGTGCGTTTCGTCTACCGCATCGGTCTGAGTGATCAAGCGGCGTTGGCCGCAACCTACAACAGCGCTGATGTCCCGACGCTGATCCGCAGCACCGCCAGCCGAATTCTGGTCCACGATTTCGCCTCGCGAACCCTCGACGGTTTGCTCGGTGAAGACAGGGTAGGGCTCGCCGAAGAGATTGGTCGGGCGGTACAGGCGGACTTGCAGAAACTCGACAGCGGCGTGGAAATTCTCGCCACCGTGGTCGAGGCGATTCATCCGCCGGCCGGTGCTGCCAATGCCTATCACGGCGTTCAGGCTGCGCAGATTGGCGCCCAGGCATTAATTTCCCGCGAGCGTGGTGCGGCGGCGGAGGCCACCAACCAGGCGCAATTGCAGGCCAGCATCGCTCGCGATCAAGCAACGGCCAGCGCTCGTGAAATCAACGCTACCGCTCAAGCGGCAGATCTGCGGTTCAGCGCCGAACAAAAGGCCTACGCCAGCGCCGGCCAGGCCTTCGTGCTGGAGCAGTACTTCAGCCAACTGTCCCAGGGCCTGGCCAATGCCAGGTTGTTGGTGCTTGATCATCGTCTGGGCGGCAACAGTAATGCGCCGACTATCGACTTACGTACGTTCACGCTGCCGGCTGACCTTGCGCCGGCGCGTAAAACCGCTCAGCCAGGAGCTGCCAATTGAGCCAGTCGCACACTCACGATCACGATGACCACACTGGCCACGATCACGATCACGATCACGATCACGGCCATGGCGGGCATCACCACGGCCATCACCACCACGGTGATCCCCAAGAAGCGGGCCCGTTCCCATGGCGGCGAATGGGTTGGGCAGCGTTGCTGGTGGCGTTCGCCATCGCGGCAGCGAGCCTGGTGCAAGTGCGTTCGGGGGAGGCGACGGTGATCACCCGTTTTGGTAATCCATCGCGGGTATTGCTGGAACCAGGTCTTGGCTGGCGTTGGCCTGCTCCTTTTGAAGCGGCGATTCCTGTCGATCTGCGACTGCGCACGACCTCGAGTGGTTTACAGGACGTGGGTACGCGGGACGGTTTGCGCATCATCGTTCAGGCTTATGTGGCCTGGCAGGTTCAGGGCGATCCGGACAACGTGCAACGCTTCATGCGTGCTGTACAGAATCAGCCGGACGAAGCAGCGCGGCAGATTCGTACGTTTGTGGGTTCGGCTCTGGAAACCACGGCCAGCAGTTTTGATCTGGCTAACCTGGTGAATACCGACGCCAATCAAGTTCACATCGCTGATTTTGAAGCGCAGTTGCGTCAGCAAATCGATCAGCAGCTGCTCACGACTTATGGTGTGCGGGTGGTGCAAGTCGGCATCGAGCGTCTGACTTTACCGTCGGTAACCCTCACCGCTACGGTCGATCGCATGCGTGCCGAGCGTGAAACAATCGCCACCGAACGCACGGCCATCGGCAAGCGCGAAGCGGCGCAAATCCGCTCCGCTGCCGAGCGTGACGCGCGCATCGTGCAGGCCGACGCCACGGTAAAAGCGGCGGACATCGAAGCACAATCGCGCGTTGAAGCCGCGCAGATTTATGGCCGCGCCTATGTCGGGTCGCCTCAGCTCTACAACCTGCTGCGCTCCCTCGACACACTGGGCACCATCGTCACGCCCGGCACCAAACTGATTTTGCGCACCGATGCCGCGCCGTTCCGGGTGTTGGTTGACGGTCCACCGACCCTTGATAACAAGTCCGGGTCGCAGCCATGAAATTAGTTCCACGTGGAACAAATGAGTTAAGCAGTCCCTGGATTCAGGCGGGACGATTGGCTTTTTTGGCCCTTTACGCCGTGACAGTGCTAGCCGCTTTGGTGTGGGCGTTATCCAATGTGCGGCAGATCGATCCGCAAAATCGCGCGGTGGTTTTGCACTTCGGCGCGCTGGATCGCATCCAGAATGCTGGCTTGCTATTGGCCTGGCCCCGCCCGTTTGAGCAGGTGATTTTGTTGCCCGCGGCGGACCGGGTGATTGAGCGTCGGGTGGAAAATCTGCTGCGCACCGATGCCGCGTTGCAGGCAGACCGGGCAGCGAGTTTCGCCACACCGATCAGCGATGCACTCGCCGGCTCGGGTTATTTGCTCACCGGTGACGCGGGCGTGGTGCAACTGGATGTGCGGGTTTTCTACAAAGTCACCGAGCCGTACGCCTTCGTTCTTCAAGGCGAACATGTGTTGCCGGCATTGGATCGATTGGTGACTCGCAGCGCGGTGGCGCTCACGGCAGCGCGAGATCTGGACACCATTCTAGTGGCGCGACCGGAACTCATCGGCGCGGATAAACAGGCTGCCGAAAGACGTGAACGTCTACGCGGTGATCTGGTGCAAGGCATCAATCAGCGCCTGGCTGACCTGACCGCGACCGGGCAGGGATTAGGAATAGAAGTGGCGCGAGTCGACGTGCAATCGAGTCTGCCCGGGCCAGCGGTCAACGCCTTCAACGCTGTTCTGACCGCCAGTCAACAAGCCGATAAAGCCGTAGCCAATGCGCGCACTGAAGCCGAGAAACTGACTCAGACCGCCAACGAACAAGCCGATCGCACGCTGCAAGTCGCTCACGCCCAAGCGAGCGAGCGGCTGGCCAAAGCCTCGGCGGACACGGCCACGGTATTGAGCCTGGCCAAGGCGCAGCAGCAGGGCACCGACCCGCAAATGCTGCTGCGCATCTACCGCGAGCGAATGCCGAAGATTCTCGGTCAGGCCGGCTCGGTGACCACGGTCAATCCGAAAGACGATTCCCGCCTGATCATTCAGGGAGCTGCTCAATGACCACCCAAACCGCCGCCGCACCGAGCATGTTGTCCTCGGCTGAACAACGCAGCGCCGCCCGGCAATTGACCCTGGCCATGCTCGCATTGGGCCTGCTTGCGCTCGGCCTGACCTGGCGCTGGTTGTCGCCGGAGCAGACGGGCGTCAGTCAATTGCTGCTGGGCTTTGCTTCGTTACTGGTGGCCGTGCCCGTGATGCGTTCCGCCTGGTACAGCCTGCGTTATCCGAGCTTGCACGGGATCACGGATCAATTGATCGCGTTGGCCATGCTCGGGGCGTGGGCCACGGGTGATCTGCTGACCGCGGCGTTGCTGCCGATCATCATGATCTTTGGCCACGTGCTGGAAGAGCGCAGTGTGATCGGTTCCCAGGAGGCGATTCGCGCCCTCGGCAAACTGACTCGCAGCCATGCGCGCAAAGTTCAGGCCGACGGCTCCATCGTCGAAGTCGATAACGGCACACTCAAGGCCGGCGACCTCGTCGAGGTGCGCGCGGGTGATCGGGTGCCGGCGGATGGTCGGGTGTTGTCCGGTCAGGCGAGCCTGGACACCGCTTCGATTACTGGCGAATCGGTGCCGATGGAGGCAGGCGTCGGCATGCAAGTCTTCGGCGGCGCGATCAACCTCGACGGTCTGCTGCGCATCGAGGTGACCCGCACTGGCAATGAGTCGACCCTCGGCAAAGTCATCGCGCTGATGCAAAGTGCCGAGCGTTCCAAACCACCGATCACGCGTTTGCTGGAACGCTACGCCGGCAGCTACATGGTGCTGGTGTTGCTGCTGGCCGCCGTGACCTGGTTCGTCACTAACGATGCTCAGGCCATGCTCGCGGTGTTGGTGGCGGCCTGTCCTTGTGCATTGGTGTTGTCCGCGCCGGCCACGGCGATTGCCGGGGTGGCGGTGGCGGCTCGTCACGGGATTCTGATTCGCAGCTCCGCGTTCCTCGAAGAGTTGGCAGACCTGACTTCACTGGTGGTCGACAAGACCGGAACCCTGACCTTCGGCACCTTGCGTTTGCAATCCATCGACAGCCCAATCGAGGATCGCAGCCACGTCCTTAAACTCGCTGCCAGCCTCGGTTCTGCCAGCAGTCATCCGGTCAGCCGCGCGCTCGCCGGGTTGGTCACCCAGGAACATTTTCTGCTGCTCTCCGACATCCACGAACGTCAGGGGCTGGGCGTGGTGGCGATGACGGAGCAGGGCGAGGCGGCGCTTGGTCGTCCAGAGTTATTCGCGCAATTGGGCATCGCCACTTCAAGTGTCCCCGACCACGATGGCCCGATTGCCGGACTGGCGCTCAACGGTGAGTTCCTCGCCTGGCTGCTGCTGGCCGACAGCGTCAAACCCGAGGCTCGATTTGCATTGAGCGAGCTACGCGAATTGGGGTTGGGCCGGCAGTTGCTGCTGACAGGTGATCGGCAAAGCGTCGCGCACACATTGGCGCGTGATGTCGGGATCAGCGACGTTGAAGCTCAAGCGTTGCCCGAGGACAAACTCAATCGCGTGCTGAAGGAAATCGGCAGCGGCTTCCGGCCGATGGTCGTGGGAGATGGGATCAACGATTCGCTGGCGCTCAAGGCCGGTGTGGTCGGCGTGGCGATGGGCGCGGGCGGGGCGGACATCGCGCTGGCCTCGGCCGATATCGTCCTGATCGGCAGCGACCTGCGTCGACTCGGTACATGTGTGCGTTTGAGTCGCCAATGCCGGCACACGTTGCAGGTTAACGTGATCATCGGTCTGGGCTGGACGTTGGCGATTGTAGCCTTCGCCGCCTTCGGCTGGCTCGGTGCTGCGGGCGCGATGATTGCTGCGCTGCTGCACAACTTCAGCACCTTGCTGGTGTTGGGGAATGCCGGGCGTTTACTGCGTTTTCAGGAACCATTGCTCAAGCTTGAGGATGAGGATTGAGTACGCCGGGTGAATGCTCTAAACAGCATGAACACGGGCGATTTCAAGTTTTCAGAACTGTACGACGAATTCGTAGTCATCTAGGTGAGGGCAATCACTTTTGTGAATTCGCGACGGTGGGTTCGAGCGTTACGAATTATAGAAAAGGGCTATTAATTCGATAGCCAGCTATTTTTCAAGGATGGGCTACCCTCACATCAGACGTCTGAAACAAGAGGGTCTATCCATGCTCGCGCATCTTCCTCCGGCCTTACAGAATCTGCAGTTACCGCTACGCCTGCGACTCTGGGACGGCCATGAATTCAATCTGGGGCCGACGCCTAGCGTCACTATTGTGGTCAAGGACCCACAAATGGTTACCCAGTTCACTCACCCAAGCCTGGACGCGCTCGGAGCGGCGTTTGTCGAAGGTAAACTTGAGCTGGAAGGCTCCATCAGTGACGTGATCCGCGTCTGCGATGAGTGGAGTCAGGCGTTGCTCGGTGATCAAGACAGTCAACCGGTGCGCACCGCTCACGACAAAGAAGCCGACGCCAAGGCGATTTCCTACCACTACGACCTTTCCAACGCGTTTTATCAACTGTGGCTCGACAGTGACATGGCGTATTCCTGCGCCTATTTCGAGACCGGCAGTGAAACGCTGGAGCAAGCTCAGCAAGCCAAATTCCGTCACTTGTGCCGCAAGCTGCGGCTGCAACCAGGGGAATATCTGCTGGATGTCGGCTGCGGTTGGGGCGGACTGGCGCGGTATGCGGCTCGGGAGTTTGGCGCGAAGGTATTCGGGATCACCCTCAGTAAAGAGCAACTGGCACTTGCCCGTGAACGGGTGACTGCCGAAGGCCTGGACGATCTGGTCGAACTGCAACTGCTCGACTACCGCGACCTGCCTCAGGACGGTCGCTTCGACAAAGTGGTCAGTGTCGGCATGTTCGAACACGTTGGCCACGCCAATCTGGCCGAGTACTGCAACACCTTGTTCGGTGCGGTGAAAGAGGGCGGCCTGGTGATGAACCACGGGATTACCGCCAAACACATCGACGGCCGTCCGGTGGGGCGCGGTGCCGGCGAATTCATCGAGAAATATGTGTTCCCCAATGGCGAGCTGCCGCATCTATCGATGATCTCTGCCGAGATCAGTGAAGCAGGGCTGGAGATCGTCGACGTCGAGAGTCTGCGCCTGCACTACGCGCGTACCCTGGACCACTGGAGTGAACGCCTGGAAGACAATCTGGAAGCGGCTTCCAGGCTGGTACCAGAGCAGGCCTTACGGATCTGGCGGCTGTACCTGGCGGGATGCGCTTACGCGTTCGCCAAGGGCTGGATCAATCTGCACCAGATTCTCGCGGTGAAAGCTCACCCCGATGGCAGCCATGAACTGCCATGGACGCGAGACGATATCTACAACCCTTAAAGTATCGGCGAAATAAGCCGGGCGACCCGCATGCCGACCTGTTGCAGGCGACGGGTCTCCCGGCTTTCTTCTTTGGCGATCTCGTGAGCCTGGGCGAAGTCATCGTTGAGCATTTGTTCTACTTCGGCGGCAAACGCGCTGTCGACTGTCAGCAACATCACTTCAAAATTCAGCCGGAACGAGCGGTTGTCCAGATTGGCACTGCCAATGGCGCTGATTTCACTGTCGATCAATACCACTTTCTGATGCAGGAATCCCGGCTCGTAGCGGAACACCCGCACGCCGGCGCGCACGGCTTCGAAGGCATAAAGGCTGGAGGCGGCGTAGACGATCCGGTGGTCCGGTCGTGAGGGCAGCAGCAGCCGCACATCCACGCCTCGCAGAACTGCCAGCCTTAACGCAGCGAACACGGCTTCGTCGGGGATGAAATACGGGCTGGTGATCCACACCCGTTCGGTGGCGGCATGAATGGCTTCAACGAAGAATAACGAACAGGTTTCGTAGGAATCCGCCGGGCCGCTGGCGAGCAATTGGCAGAGTACGCCGTCGTCCGGGTAAACGTCCGGCAGGATCAGCGGCGGCAATGAGCGGGCGGCCCAAAACCAGTCTTCTGCAAAAGATTCCTGCATGCAGGCCACCACCGGCCCGCGTACTTGCACATGGGTATCGCGCCACGGCGCGAGGGGTGGTTTCTCGCCCATGTATTCGTCGCCGACGTTGTGCCCACCGACGAAACCCAGCACTCCATCGACTACCACAATCTTGCGGTGGTTGCGGAAGTTGACTTGGAAGCGGTTGAGCCAGCCGCTACGGGTGGCAAAGGCTTTGACCTCGACGCCGGCATCGCGTAACGGTTGCACGTAACTGTGAGGCAGGGAATGGCTGCCGATGCGGTCGTACAATAAATAGACCGCTACGCCTTCGGCGGCTTTCTGCAGCAGCAAGGTTTGCAGGCGTTGGCCAAGGCGATCGTCGTGGATGATGAAAAACTGAATCAGCACTGCTTCCTTCGCGTTGCTGATGGCTTCAAAAATGGCGTTGAAGGTGGCCTGGCCGTCGATCAGCAAACGCACTTCGTTGTTCGCCAGGCACGGCATGCGCCCCAGTTTCGGCATGGCCCTCAAGGACGCGTAAGCATTTGAGGCGCGAGCGGTCAGCGCCTCTTCTACCCAAGGGCGCCAGTTGAGCTCGGAGATTGCTTTGCGCATTTCTTCGTTGGCCTGGCGCCGAGCCTTGATGTAGCCATCGAAGGTACTGCGGCCGAAGACCAGATAGGGGATGAGTGTGAGGTAGGGAATAAACAGCAACGACAGGGCCCAGGCAATCGATCCCTGGGCGGTCCGGACGGTGAGCACGGCGTGGATGGCAGCGATCAGGCCCAGCGTGTGAAGCAGTGCAATCATATAGCCAAAAATATGCGGTCCAAAGTAATCCATGGGGGCAGCCTTGCTCCTGAAGATTCAATGCTTAACAGACCATGTTCCGTGCAGAATGTCGCTATTTAATTGGCCCATGAACCGAAGCCACTCGCTGACGTCTAACGGCCACAACTGATCAGGAGTTACTCGATGAACGTTCGTCTGCTGGGTTTGGCCATGGCTGTTGGTTTGTCACTTCCTGTGGCCGCTCAGGCGCAGATGTTGCAGCCCGGTTTGTGGGAAATGACCACAAGCAACATGAAGGTCGATGACCAGAATCTCCCGGATTTACAGCTGATCCTTGGCCAGATACAGAGCCAGATGACCCCTCAACAGCGCGCGCAGCTCGAAAAGCAGGGCATCACCATGGGCGGCAAAGGGATTCGGGCTTGCTTGACGCCGGAACAAGTGAAGACTAACGACATTCCGCTGACCGATCCGCAGTCGGGCTGCAAGCAGGAAATCACCGACCGCACCGGGAATCAGTGGAAATTCCGCTTCAGCTGTCCGAAAGCGCAGGGCACCGGTGTCGCCACTTTCCTCAGTGATCGTGAGTTCACCACTAAGGTTAACGGCACGTTCAATGCTACCGGCATTCAGCAGAAGGGCAGCCTCGATAGCCGCGCCGTGTGGTTGGGGCAGGATTGCGGGACCGTCAAGCCAAGAGCTTAAAAGCTCGCCAGCAGGCCCGCGACCTACATGACCGTGTGGGAGCGGGCCTGATTCAACCACTCACACACCGTTTCAACGCTCATCCTGCCGAAATCCTCCCCAGTGCGGCTGCGCACACTGACAAACCCGCCTGCTTTTTCTTTCTCCCCGATCACCACCAGATACGGCACGTGCTGACTGTGCTCGCGAATCTTTTGGCGGACTTTCTCGTGACGCAGATCCGCGCGGGCGCGCACGCCACTTCTGCGCAATGCCTCGGTCACCGACTGCGCATAATCCGCCTGACGTTCGTCCATGCTGACGATCATGACGTGTGGTGGTGTCCGCCAGTTATCGAGCTCCTGTTGGCAGGACCAGCACGTACCGTAAATCCGTTGCGGCAACGTATCGCTGATGTGGTCGAGGGTGAACGCTTGCAGCACTCTGGTCGCAGGGACATGCGGGCCAGCGGTCGTAGATTCGAAGTTCCCCAGGCGGTACAGCGATGTCTTTCCTTGACGGCGAATCGAATGATTAGTCGCCGCCAGCGCCTGCATGCGAGCCTCGATCAGTGGCAGGTCTGTCTGCGTTAAGGATCGCTCGGCAGAAAACTCATGAAAGAACCCGTCGCCCAGCGCTGTTCCTGCGTGCAGTTGCACCTGTGGATGGAGTTGTTTAACGGCCATGGCCAGCATCAGCACGCAGGAGCGTCGCAGGATCTCCAGCCCATCGGGCTCTTGAGGCGTGACGATGCTGACCCGGGCATCGGCCTCGATCATGAACTCACAGTCCACCAGGATGCCGTCCACTCGGCCGGCCACCGCTGCTTTTGCCAGTCCGGGTCCGATACTCGCGGCGAGCTCGTACACCGACAGTGGCTGGTCGTATTCACGCAATGAACCATCGCTCAGGGTGATGTGAATCATGTCGGTGCTCTCGAGTGCTAGCGCATAAACCGTAGTGGTAAACCCAGGCAGTTGTCATTAAGACGTTTGTCGTGCCAGGCAATTTGCCCCGACACGATCGTGGTGCTGACGCTGTGGCGGAAACGCTTGCGGGCAAAAGGTGTCCAGCCGCATTGAGACAGGATCGGCTGCTGGGAAACGGCGACGCCACCAGGTTCCGGTTTGATCAGAACGAGGTCGGCCCAATAGCCTTCGCGCAGATAACCTCGGTCGGGAATGGCGAACAGATCGGCGACCCGGTGACTGGTTTTTGCGACGAGCGTAGTGATCGGCAACACTTCATCCGCGACCAGTTCCAGCAACGCGGGCAGGGCGTGTTGCACCAACGGCAAACCGGAAGGCGCCTGACTGTACGGCCGCTGTTTTTCAGCCCAGGTGTGTGGCGCGTGATCGCTGCCGATCACGTCGAGCCGATGGCTCAGCAATGCTTCGCGCAAGGCATCGCGGTCGGCCTGGGTTTTGATCGCCGGGTTACACTTGATCAGGTTGCCGAGGCTCGGGTAATCCCGGTCATCGAACAGCAAGTGGTGCAGGCAGACTTCGGCGGTGATGCGTTTCTGGGCCAGCGGCTTGTCTTCGAACAACGCCAGTTCGCGGGCGGTGGTCAGGTGCAGAACGTGCAGTCGGGTGCCGTGACGCCTGGCCAGGTCCACGGCCATTGAGGAGGAGCGAAAGCAGGCCTCGGCGTTGCGGATCAGCGGGTGGGCCGCAGCTGGAATGTGTTCACCGAACAAGTCACGCAGGTTCGCGGCGTTGGCGTCGATGCTGGGCGTGTGTTCGCAGTGGGCCAATAAAAGGGTCGGCACCTCGGCGAATAGCCGCTCCAGAATCTTTGGGTCATCGACCAGCATGTTGCCGGTAGAGGCGCCCATGAACACTTTGACGCCGGCGACTTCACAGGGGTTTAGCCTGGCGACGGTATCGAGATTGTCGTTGCTCACGCCGAAATGAAAACCGTAATTGGCGACGGAGTTGATCGCCGCTCGGCGCTTTTTGTCGGCCAGTGCGCTGAGGGTCAGGGTCGCCGGATGGGTGTTGGGCATGTCCATGAAGCTGGTGATGCCACCGGCCACCGCCGCCCGCGATTCGGTGTAGAAGCTGCCTTTGTCTGGCGAGCCTGGATCGCGGAAATGCACTTGGTCGTCGATCATTCCGGGCAGCAGCCATTGCCCTTGTGCATTGATTTCCACGTCGGCATTTTCACCGTGGATGCTGCTGGCGATCTTCACGATTCGACCGTTGCTCACCAACAGATCACCGTCAAACTCCCTACCTTCGTTCACCAACCGGGCATTGCGAATCAGCAAGCTGCTCATGGTCAGAACTCGTTCTGCAGGGCTTTGTAGCCGCGCACCAGATCGACGTTGGTGCGCGCCACGTCCTCGGAAAACTCCGAGGCGCTGATGCTCACCGGTGGGAACTGCGACAGATCTGTCTTCGGGCCGATGCGGGTGGTGGAGGGCACGTAGAAGTCTTCGGGCAAGTCGCGACCATCGACCACCGAGTTGTGCCGCACCACGCAACCGTCACCGACTGCGCAGTTGAACAGCACGCTGTTGAACCCGATAAACACCCGGTCGCCGACCTTGCACGGACCATGAACGATCGAGCGGTGGGCGATGGAGCTGAACTCGCCGATGGTCACTGCCGCGCCGGATTTGGAATGGATCACCACGCCATCCTGGATGTTCGAGTTGGCGCCAATAGTGATCGGCTCCATCTCGCCTGAGGCATCCACTTCATCGGCACGAATCACCGCGTAAGGACCGACGAAGACGTTCTCGCCGATCACCACTTTGCCGCAGATGATGGCGGTTTTATCCACGTAGGCAGATTCCGCTATCACCGGCAAATCACCGGAAGGATTCTTGCGGATCATGGCTTGCTCAACGCGTTGTACAGGGTGTTGAGGTTGTACTCGAACAACCCGACGAAGGTGCTGGCCGGCCCGGTCGCCGCGAGCGCATCGGAGTACAACGTGCCACCGATGTGCGCGCCGCTTTCATCGGCAATCTGCTTGAGCAGGCGTGCATCCTTGATGTTTTCCATGAATACGGCTTTGACCTTGGCTTGGCGTATCTGGGTGATCAGCGCAGCGACTTCGGCGGCTGACGGTTCGCGCTCGGTGGACAGGCCTTGAGGGGCCATGAAGTCGATGCCATAAGCCTGACCGAGATAACCGAAGGCGTCATGGGACGTCACGATTTTGCGATTGCCCGGTGGCAGCGAACCGAGTTTGACCTTGGCGTCGGCAAGCAGCGCGTAGATCTGTTTCAGGTAGGTCTGACTGTTGCGTTCGTAGTCGGCTTTGTTCGTCGGGTCAGCGGCGATCAGCGCCTTGGTGATGTTGCTGATATACAGCTCAGCGTTCGCCAGATTGTGCCAAGCGTGCGGGTCGGGAATCGTCTCGCCATCTTCATCCAGGGAGCGCGGGATGACGCCGCGACTCGCGCTGATCAATGGCGCTTTGGTCTCGGTGCTGGTCACCAGACGGTCCAGCCAAGGCTCGAAACCCAAGCCGTTTTTGATGATGAGTTTGGCTTTGAGCAACGCCTTGGCGTCGTCCGGGGTCGGCTCGTACGTGTGAGCATCGGCATCCGGGCCGACCATGTTGGTGATCTGGATATGGTCGCCGCCGACTTGATGGGTCATGTCCGCGAGGATGCTGAAACTGGTGACTACCTGAAGTTTTTCCGCAGCAGACAGCGACATCGACAGCAGCAAACTGAACAGCACGAGTAGAACGCGCATCGGGTAACACCTCATTGGGATGTGAGCAAAGGCGGGCGGCGCAGCAAACCGTGCACCGATCCGAACACCACGGACAGCAGATACAAACCGCCAGCCACCAGCACGATCGCCGGGCCACTGGGCAGTGAGTAGTAGAACGACAGCAACAGTCCGAGCCACACCGAGAGGCAGCCGAGCAGGGCGGCGATGGCCATCAACGTCGGTAAGCGACGACTCCAGAAGCGAGAAGCGGCGGCGGGCAACATCATCAAACCGACCACCATCAGCGCGCCGATGGCTTGAAAACCGATCACCAGATTCAGCACCACCAGGGTTAGAAATACGCCGTGAGCCAAGGGACCAAGTCGGCTGACGGTTTGCAGAAAGAGTGGGTCGAGGGTGTCCAGCAACAGTGGTTTGTAGATGAACGCCATGGCGATCAGGCTGAAGCCGGAGACCCAGAGCATACCGGTCAACGTCGGGCCATCGACTGCCAGGGCCGAGCCAAACAACAGGTGCAACAGGTCCAGACGTTTGCCGGCGATGCCGAGGATCAGCACACCGCAGGCAAGGGATATCGGGTAGATCGCGGCGAGACTGGCGTCTTCCCGCAGGCCGGTGCGACGGGTGATCCAGGCGGCGAGTCCAGCCATGCCGAGACCGGCACCGAGGCCGCCGACGGTCAGCGCCGGCAGACTCAATCCGGCGAACCAGAAGCCCAAAGCGGCCCCCGGCAGAATGCCGTGAGCCACGGCGTCGCCGATCAGGCTCATACGTCGCAGGATCAAAAACACGCCCAACGGTGCCGTGCTGCACGCCAGGACCAATCCACCCAGCAGCGCTCGGCGCATAAACACGAACTCGTGGAACGGTTGCCAAAGATGAGCGGCCGCGAGCATCAGGCCACCCGCGCATGTGGTTGTTGATGGATCAGATCAACGCTCGACCCGATGACGCAGCCGGTGCTTTTGATCAGCAACGTTTGAGGAATGTGTTGGCGAACGGCGGCCAGGTCATGGCACACGATCAGCTGGGTTCGGCCTTCGGCATGCCAGGCGTGGATGTGTTTCCAGAGCAGCGCCTGACCGAGTTCGTCGAGGGCGGCGTGGGGTTCGTCGAGCAACAGCAGTGGCGAATCCGCGAGGCTCAAACGGGCGAGCAGGGCACGCTGTAATTCGCCGCCGGACAAGGCCATCAACGGGCGCTGTTCCAGTCCGCTCAGGCACCAGTTTTCCAGTACGGCTTTGAGGCGTTGTCTGCGTATCTCGGGAGACTGCGTGCTACCCCAGAAACCGGCGGCGACTAACTCTTGCAAGCTGATGGGGAATTGGCGGTCCAGGTGTTGTTGCTGAGGCAGGAACGAGAGCTTGCCCTTGCGTGGAACCTCCAGGATGACTTTGCCGGTCAGCGGTTTTTGCAAACCCGCGATGACTTTCAGCAGGCTGCTTTTACCGGAACCGTTCGCACCGATTACGGCGGTCAGACTTCCTTTGGCCAGTTCGAAATCCACGGGTGGAGTCAGTGGCTGGCCAGGTGCGCCCCATCGCAAGGCTTGGCAATGAATCATGCGGCCTCCCAGTTCCAACGGCTTTCGGCGACGGCATCGTGGGCGTGGAGGCTTTCCGCGTGGACGACTCGTAGGTGGAAGGCGTTGATGCCAGGGGAGCGTTTCAGCGCCAGGTTCAAACGGCGGGCGGCGTCTTCGCAGAACATCAGGTTCTGACCGTTGGCCAACGCGAAGGCTTGTTCGTCGGCGCGTTTTACGGCGGTTTGTACGGCGGTGCCGAGGGCTGCTTCGGCGTCGTTGATGATCGCGATCAGCGGCAAGTCATCCAGGTAGTCATCCACTCGAAGCCGCAATCTCGCAGTGCTCCGTTGGCTGTGAGGCGTTGCGACGATGCCTTTTGTGGAGCCGAGCCAAGTCAATACGTCGGCGTGTTGCAACGGCTTGTTGGCGAAGTCATCGATGAATTGCTGTTGAATCAACTGCCGGGAAAGCGCGGCCGAACACGGGCAAGTCGAGGAATAAGGCACGTCGATTTTTAGTTCCACGTGGAACATTGCGTTTTTCAAACGTGCTTCGATGCTTACTGGATAGGTTTTCCAGCCGGCCAATGGACTGACCAGCGCCGGTCTTTTTAACAGTAAATCGGTGTGGATTTTTAAGTACGCGCTGTTGGACAGACCTTCATGCGTCTCGAGAAAACTTTGCAAAACTTGCCGCAACAAGGCGGGTGTCAGGTTTTCTCCCTCAAGCATTTCCAGCGCCAAGTACAGCCGCGACATATGAATACCGCGCGCCTCTCCATCGTCGAGGCTAACGCCCGCATCGGCCTTTGCACTCATTCGTTGGCCATCGAATAAAACAGGAAGAGCAATGCCGCACATGCCCACCCAGTCGAGTGGCAGGGCTTGGCGTGAGGCCTGCGCGGCGATATCCGGCAGAGTCAGCGCATTCATGAGCAGGTCCATCGTGGGAGTCGATTCTGTATGTTATGTTATTACATTAAAATCGACCATGCCTTTTTCATGAACAGGCTTTCATCATGCACAGACGTCAGTTGTTGAACTTGATCCTGGCCAGCGCGGCCTTCGCTTTACCGTTTGGCGTCTCGGCCACACAAATTCGCAATGCGCGGCTCTGGCGTTCGGATGACAAGTTGCGATTGGTGTTCGATCTGAGCGGGCCGGTGCAATACAAGACGTTTTCCCTGAGCGCTCCAGAACGGCTGATCATCGATCTGAGTGGCGCCAGCCTCAGTGGCGACTTCAGTCAGTTGGCGCTCAGCAACACTGTGATTCGCTCTATCCGCTCCGGACAATTTGGCGTTGGCGATACGCGGATCGTCCTCGACCTCAGCGGCCCGGTGCAGCTCGCCAGTTTTTTGCTGCCGCCACAGGACGGTCAGGGACATCGACTGGTACTCGATCTGAAGACTGCTGCTCCGTTACAAATGGCGGCTGCGCCCGAGGCGTCGATCGACAAGGCTCACCCCAAGCGCGACATCATCGTCGTGGTCGACCCCGGTCACGGCGGCAAAGACCCCGGCGCGGTCGGCGCCAAAGGTGAGCGTGAGAAAGACGTGGTGCTGTCCATCGCCCAGCTATTGGCCAAACGGCTGAAACGCGAGAAGGGCTTCGACGTGAAACTGGTGCGCAACGACGACTTCTTCGTCCCGTTGCGCAAGCGTGTGGAGATCGCTCGCAAGCACAACGCCGACATGTTCATCTCGGTGCATGCCGATGCGGCGCCGCGTCTCACCGCGTCGGGCGCTTCGGTCTACTGCCTGTCCGAGGGTGGAGCAACGTCGGCGACGGCGCGTTTCATGGCGCAACGAGAGAACGGCGCAGACCTGCTGGGCGCTACCAGCCTGCTCAACCTCAAGGACAAGGACCCGATGCTCGCCGGGGTGATTCTCGACATGTCGATGAACGCAACCCTCGCCGCCAGTTTGCAGTTGGGCAGCACGGTGCTCGGCAGTCTGGCTGGCATCACCACATTGCATCAGAAGCGTGTGGAACAAGCGGGATTTGCGGTGCTGAAGTCGCCGGACGTGCCGTCGATCCTGGTGGAAACCGGCTTCATCTCCAACGCTCGCGACAGTCAGCGACTGGTCACCGCGCGCCACCAGCAGGCCGTAGCCGATGGTTTATTCGAAGGTTTACAGCGCTATTTCCAGAAAAATCCGCCGGTAAACAGCTACATCGCTTGGCAGCAAGAGCAGAAAAAATCCCAGGCCTAACATCCCGTAATTCGGCTACAGGTGAACTTGCCACTGCTGCCACCGGAACTGGAAAACCGATTGATCGTGGTCCAGCCGACGCGACGGTTGTAGCCGACCCAGGCCTCGCCATCGGAAGCGAGCCCAGTGAAGAACGTGAGTTGTCCGTAGCGACTGTTGGTCTGCGCCCAATGGCGTTTTCCGGCTGCTTCGAAACCCCGCAGATAGATCGTGTTTCCGACGGTGTTGACGCTGTAGGCGTTGCCGTCGCCATCCACGCAGGCCAGCAGATTGGCGCTTCGGGTGCATTTGGCCAGGCTCGGAATTTGCGCCCAGGCATCGACAGCGACCAGCAGCGAAACGCTCATCAGCGCTATTTTCAGGGCTACACGCATAGGATTTCTCATGGACCGAACGGGCGTGAGCATCGTGCCCTTTGTCATCGTGGGCAAGAGGAGAGTGGCTTGATTGTGTTGTTATACTATAACATCAACTTAAGCCCGACACTGCAACCGGGCATCTCTGTGAGGAATACCTGATGCCCAATCGTCTCCCCGTAACCGTCCTGTCGGGCTTTCTCGGCGCTGGCAAAAGTACGCTGCTCAACTACGTGCTGCGCAATCGCGAGAAGCTGCGCGTCGCCGTGATCGTCAATGATATGAGCGAAATCAACATCGATGGCGGCGAAGTCCAGCGCGATGTCAGCCTGAACCGCGCGGAAGAAAAACTGGTGGAGATGAGCAATGGATGCATCTGCTGCACCTTGCGCGAAGACTTGTTGGAAGAAGTGAGCAAACTCGCCAAGGAGGGTCGCTTTGATTATTTATTGATCGAGTCCACAGGCATTTCCGAGCCGCTGCCCGTGGCGGAAACCTTCACCTTCCGCGATGAAGAAGGGCAGAGCCTGGCCGACATCGCCCGGCTCGACACCATGGTCACCGTGGTCGATGGCATGAACTTCCTGCTCGATTATCAGGCCGCCGAAAGCCTCGCATCCCGTGGTGAAACCTTGGGTGAAGAGGACGAACGCTCGATCACCGACCTGTTGATCGAGCAGATCGAATTCGCCGACGTGATTCTGATCAGCAAGATCGACTTGATCAGCAGCAGCGAACGCCAGGAGCTGATCGCGATCCTTGAGCGGCTTAACGCCCAGGCGGAAATTATCCCGATGGTCATGGGTGAAATTCCCTTGGCGAAGATCCTCAATACCGGCCGTTTCGACTTCGAAAAGGCCGCGCAGGCGCCGGGCTGGTTACAGGAACTGCGTGGCGAACACGTGCCGGAAACCGAGGAATATGGCATCGCCTCGACAGCCTACCGAGCCCGCCGACCGTTTCATCCGCAGCGCTTTTTCAGCTTCATCGACCGCCCGTGGGTGAACGGCAAACTGCTGCGCTCCAAGGGTTTCTTCTGGCTGGCCAGCAAGCACATGGACGCCGGCAGCTGGTCTCAGGCCGGTGGATTGATGCGCCATGGTTTCGCCGGACGCTGGTGGCGTTTCGTGCCGAAAACCCAGTGGCCGCAGGACGAAGAAAGCACCGCCGGGATCATGGAAAACTGGACCGCAACCACTGGCGATTGCCGCCAGGAACTGGTGTTCATCGGCCAGAACATCGACTTCGCGCAACTCACCGCTGAACTCGACAGTTGCCTGCTGACCGACGATGAAATGGCGTTAGGCATCGAGGGCTGGCGACTACTGCCAGATCCATTTGGCCCATGGCATGAAGAGGCTGCAGCCTGATGTTGGCACCCAGTCTGAAACTACGGCCGATCATTTATCAGGTTCAAGGTGAGACGCCGCAAGCGTTGACCCGAATACTGGATGACGGCGTAAACCTCACCGTTTGGCAGCGCCAACTGCCGGCGCACATCGCTGATTTCGGGCGTTTGCTGCTGTCCCTGAACGAGCCGTTGGCCGAGTCGCTGGTCCTGGAACTGCCCAGCGATGACAGCGAACCCAATCTTCATGGATTAGCCTCAGGTTTCAGTGATCTCGAAGGTTACGAAGGTTTCATCGCCGACGCCTCCTGGCTGGTCAGTGCTTTCGCCTGTTTGCTGGGCGCCAAGCGTATCGGCCTGCGCCTGCGGGTCCTGGACAAGGCCATGTGCCCGCGTTTCCACGTCGATCATGTGCCGGTGCGGCTGATCACCACGTATTGCGGGATCGGCAGCCAGTGGCTGAAGGAAGGTGCGATGGATCGCCGACAATTGGGCAACGCCGAAGCCGAACCCCAGGACGGTCCGCTGATCGAGCAGATCGCCAGCGGCGAAGTCGCGTTGCTCAAAGGCGAGAAATGGCATGGCAACGAAGGCTTCGGCCTTATTCATCGCTCGCCACAGCTTGCGTCCGGTGAGCGGCGGTTGATCCTGACGCTCGACTGGCTGAGCTAGCAGCTCACGGCTTGAGCCAGGTTCCCTGGCTCTGGGCTTCGCAAAACGGCTTCAAATACGCCGCATCCGTGGCTACGCCGTAATAGTGAATATCCTGCCGGTAAGGCATATTGGCGACTTGGGCGTTGCTGCACACGCCGAACGCACCGGTGGGGCATTGGTCGACGTACTGCACTTCGACTTTCTGGCCAGGAAGGTTCGGCTGGCAGAAACCATCGGCGAATAGCTTTTCCGGGATGTTGCGGTTCTGCTGGCAGACTTTCACGTCGAGTCGCGCTGCCGTGCTATGTACCACGCAAGCCTGGGCCAGTGCGTCGCCGGACATGAGCGCCAGGAGCAACGACAATCCCATCAACCGCATCCTTACCTCCTCAGAACACATCGACCATGTTGCAGAATATTCCCACGCACGTCATTGCTGGCCCCTTGGGTGCCGGCAAGACCAGCCTGATCAAGCACCTGCTGGCGCAGCGGCCGGCGAATGAGCGTTGGGCGGTGCTGATCAACGAGTTCGGTCAGATTGGCCTCGACGCTGCGTTGCTGACCCAGGACACCGATGGTATCGCACTGGGTGAAGTGGCCGGGGGGTGTTTGTGTTGCGTGAATGGTGCGCCGTTTCAGATCGGCCTCGGGCGTTTGCTGCGCAAGGCGCGGCCGGATCGGCTGTTCATCGAGCCCTCCGGGCTTGGACATCCGGCGCAATTGCTCCGGCAATTGAGTGAGGCGCCGTGGCAAGGCGTGTTGGCTGTTCAACCCTGCGTGCTGGTGCTGGACGCCCAGGCACTTGCTGCCGGCAAACCGCTGCCGGTGGCGCAACAGGAAGCGCTCAAGAGCACCGGGCTATTGCTGATGAATAAAGCCGAAAATATCGACGACGCTGATCGCCAGCGAATCGCTGCACAGTTGCCGGCGCGTCCGTTGTACTGGACGCAGCAAGCCGCGTTGCCATTGAGTGAGTTGCCGGGGTTTGGGGTTCAGGCTGTAGCGGGTGTGGATAACTTTGTTGCACCCAAAGGATTGGCGCAGTTGCCGGCCATCTGGACCGATCCTGTGCTGCCAATTTGCTTGAGCCAGGAACAGGAGGGCGGCTGGAGTGTTGGGTGGCGCTGGCATCCAAGTCAGGCTTTCGATGCGACGCTCGTTGGCCGTTGGCTTGAAAGCCTTGCCTGGCGGCGGGCGAAACTGGTTATCCACAGCGTCGACGGGTGGGTTTCGGCGAATGCGCTGGAAAACTCGGCGCTGGACTGGCAGCCCAGCGAATGGCGGCGTGATTCGCGCATCGAGCTGATTTTCAGTGAGCCGCAGGATGTTGATTCATTGCAAAGAGATCTAGCCGACTGCCGGTCGAGCCCGACTTGAATCAAGGACGCCATTTAGTGTGTTCTTGCCGCCACTGGCTCATCTCGATGACCTCAGCGCGCGGTTTCACTACATCGGTCACCGCAGGCGTGTCGTCGAACGGCATTGGGTAGGGCGCCAGCTCAATCTGCGCACTGTGAGCGCCGAACTGGGTGATGGTGCCGTTGTGACGGCTTTCACCGGTCACGGTGAATTCGAAGTTATACACACGGGCGAGGCGCCGCCGGCCGTTAGCGTCTTTAATGAACGCAATCTTCTTCAAGGCCACGTTGCCGTCCAGCAGCTCGATTCCGAGCTTTGCGCAATGCAGCTTGACCCGCTCCAGCGCACGCTCGCGCAAGCCATGGTTGTGCCACACCCACGCGCCACCGGTGGCAAGCAGCATCAGGACGAAGATATTTCCAAGGGTCAGCATCAACACGTTGCTCCAACAAGATAGTGTCAGCTTAACTGCGTCGCCGGTCTGTCGTACAGGCTGCGTTTAGTCGCATACTGCGCGGCTTGAATTTCAATCGTTTGACGGAAAACTCACCGCATGAAACGTACGCCCCATCTGCTCGCCATCCAGTCCCACGTGGTGTTCGGCCACGCTGGCAACAGCGCCGCGGTTTTCCCGATGCAGCGGGTCGGGGTGAATGTCTGGCCGCTCAATACGGTGCAGTTCTCCAACCACACCCAGTACGGCCAATGGGCCGGTGAAGTGCTGGCGCCGCATCAGATTCCCGATCTGGTCGAAGGCATCGCGGCGATTGGCGAGCTGGGCAACTGCGACGCGGTATTGTCCGGCTATCTCGGCAGTGCTGCCCAGGGCCGGGCGATCCTGACAGGTGTGGCGCGGATCAAGTCGATGAATCCCAAGGCACTGTATCTGTGTGACCCGGTGATGGGCCATCCGGAGAAGGGTTGCAGCGTGCCCGCGGAAGTTAGCGATTTCCTGCTGGAGGAGGCGGCTGCCGTGGCGGACTTCATGTGCCCCAACCAGCTGGAGCTGGACAGCTTTTCGGGGCGCAAGCCGCAATCGTTGTTCGATTGCCTGGCCATGGCGCGAGCGTTGCTGGCGCGTGGTCCGAAGGCTGTGCTGGTCAAGCATCTGGACTATCCCGGTAAACCGGGGGATGTTTTCGAGATGTTGCTGGTGACGGCCGAAGACTGCTGGCATCTGCGCCGTCCGCTGCTGGCGTTCCCGCGTCAGCCGGTGGGCGTCGGCGACCTGACCTCCGGACTGTTTCTGGCTCGCGTGCTGTTGGGCGATAGCCTGGTGGCGGCTTTCGAATTCGCTGCGTCGGCGGTGCATGAAGTGCTGCTGGAAACCCAGGCTTGCTCCAGCTATGAGCTGGAACTGGTACGGGCTCAGGACCGGATTGCCCATCCACGGGTGCGGTTCGAGGCGACGGCGATCAGTCTCTGAGTTCCGCGTTGAACCCATTCGCGAGCAAGCCCGCTCCCACATTTGGTCTCCGTCGTACACAAATTTTGTGTTCACAGCAGATCCCGTGTGGGAGCGGGCTTGCTCGCGAAGACTATCTAACGAACGACATCAAGCTCACTGAACAGCTCAGGCGTCGCCCTTGATGTCCTGATAACGCTTTTCCAGTTCCTGACGAATCTGCCGACGTTGCTGAGCTTGCATGTAGCGGCGTTTGTCTTCGCTGTTCTGCGGTTGCAGTGGCGGGACAGCAGCCGGTTTGCGGTCGTCATCCACTGCGACCATGGTGAAGAAGCAGCTGTTGGTGTGGCGCACCGAGCGCTCGCGGATGTTTTCGGTCACCACTTTGATGCCCACCTCCATGGAGGTGTTGCCGGTGTAATTGACCGAGGCCAGAAAGGTCACCAGTTCGCCGACATGAATCGGCTCGCGGAAAATCACCTGATCCACCGACAGGGTCACCACGTAGCGGCCGGCATAACGGCTGGCACAGGCGTAGGCCACTTCGTCGAGGTACTTGAGCAAGGTACCGCCGTGGACATTGCCAGAGAAGTTGGCCATGTCGGGGGTCATCAATACCGTCATCGACAGTTGTGCGTTTCCGGGTTCCATAGCGTTCTCACGGTTCAAGGCAGAATTTCGGGAGGGCGGCACCTCTGCGGGCGCCTTGTCAGCTTTTTCAAACCAACAGTTATCGGGACGCCGGGCGGGTGGCTGCCGTCACGCCCGGATCGATCTGTTTCCATATATTGCACCGCCTTTGCAGCGGAAGTCGTGGTGTTAACCTCCAAAAGTCCCCCTTAAGGAGCCCCACACCATGCATGCCATCAGTTTTATTCAAGATCTGGCAGTGATCATGTTGATCGCGGGTGTGGTGACCGTGCTGTTTCATCGCTTCAAACAACCGGTGGTACTCGGCTACATCGTCGCCGGCTTCATCATCGGTCCGCACACCCCGCCGTTCAGCCTGATCCACGATGAAGAAACCATTAAAACCCTTGCCGAACTCGGGGTGATTTTCCTGATGTTCTGCCTGGGCCTGGAGTTCAGCCTGCGCAAGCTGTTCAAGGTCGGCGCCACGGCGTTCATCGCGGCGTTCCTAGAAATCGTGCTGATGATCTGGATCGGCTACGAGATCGGTCGCTGGTTCGATTGGAACACCATGGACTCGCTGTTCCTTGGCGCGATCCTGGCGATTTCCTCAACCACCATCATCGTCAAGGCGCTCAACGATCTGAAAATGAAGAACGAGCGCTTCGCGCAGCTGATTTTCGGTGTGCTGATCGTTGAAGATATCCTCGGCATCGGCATCATCGCCTTGCTGTCGAGCATCGCGGTCAGCGGCACGGTCAGTTCCGGCGAAGTGTTTTCCACGGTCGGCAAGCTCTCGCTGTTCATGATTGTCGCACTGGTCATCGGCATCCTGTTGGTGCCGCGATTGCTGGCTTACGTGGCGAAGTTCGAAAGTAATGAAATGCTGCTGATCACTGTATTGGGGCTGTGTTTCGGCTTCTGTTTGCTGGTGGTCAAACTTGAGTACAGCATGGTGCTCGGTGCCTTCCTGATTGGCGCGATCATGGCTGAATCCCGGCAATTGCTGAAAATCGAGCGCTTGATCGAACCGGTTCGCGACCTGTTCAGTGCGATCTTCTTTGTCGCCATTGGGCTGATGCTCGATCCGATGATCCTGCTGCAATACGCGTGGCCGATTGCGGTGATCACCGTGGCCGTGGTGCTGGGCAAGATGTTTTCTTGCGGTCTTGGCGCCTTTATCGCTGGCAATGATGGACGCACCTCACTTCGCGTCGGGATGGGGCTTTCGCAGATTGGCGAATTTTCTTTCATCATCGCGGCGCTGGGCATGACGTTGCAGGTCACCAGCAACTTCCTTTATCCGGTCGCCGTAGTCGTCTCGGTGATCACCACGTTGCTGACGCCCTACCTGATCCGCGCGGCTGATCCGCTGTCGATCAAGCTTGCCGCGGTGGTGCCGAAGCGACTGGGCAGGGTATTGGGGATGTACGGCGAATGGCTGCGCAGCATCCAGCCTCAGGGCGAGGGCGCGCTGTTGGCGTCGATGATTCGGCGGATTCTGTTGCAGGTGGGCGTCAATCTGGCGCTGGTGATTGCGATCTTCTTCTCGGGCGCTTATTTCGCCGAGCGCATGTCCACTTACCTGCAAGACTGGATCAGTGGCCCGAGCTGGCAGAAAGCGTTGATCTGGGGTGGGGCGTTGCTGTTGTCGCTGCCGTTCCTGATCGCCGCCTATCGCAAGCTCAAGGCGCTCTCGATGCTGTTGGCGGAGATGGGCGTGAAGCCGGAGATGGCCGGCCGCCACACGCAGCGAGTGCGTCGGGTGATCGCCGAAGTGATCCCGATCCTTTCGCTACTAGTGATTTTCCTGCTGCTGGCAGCCTTGTCGGCCAGTATTCTGCCGACCAACAAGTTGCTGGTGCTGATCGTCGTCGTCGCGGCCGCTGTAGCGGCGCTGCTCTGGCGCTGGTTCATCCGCGTGCACACGCGGATGCAGGTGGCGTTGCTCGAAACATTGGACAACCACAAGGATTCGTCCGGGCATTAACCCTGTGGCGCGTCAGGCGTCTTAGCTTTCCAGCCAGACATCCCGCGCCCAGTGCCACACCGATTCCCAGGTTTCTTCGGCGATCAGCTCTTCTTCGGCCAACCACAGCACCACGGTGCCGTCTTCTTCGACCAGGTAGTAGTTGTCACCGTCCTGGCAGATCGGAATCATGCTGCGATCAACACCCGCATCCCAGGCGTTGGCGGCAACGTCCGGCAGGTAGGTGTGGGATTGCGGGTCGGTAACAGTCACCGGCTCCAGGCTGCCGTAGACGACGTCGCTGACGGTCAGCAAAAATTCTCTGAAGACGAATGGAATGTCGATGAACAGCTGTTCTTCGATTTCCACCAATTGATCTTCGTCGGGTAACTCCAAGGGGACCGGTACCGGTTCGTTGGCTTCACGCAGTTGTTCGATGATTTCTTCCACGTCCGGGATCCTCTTGCTTGATGGCGCGGTTTAGTTGGGGCGGTTTATACAGTAGCTCGCTATAGATGCAACCGCGAAATAGAAAACCCCGGCCAAGGCCGGGGTTTTCATTACAGCATGCTTAACGCAGTGGGGATCAGCCGTTCTGGCGGATACCGGCGACCAGCCAAGGCTGGTTCTCGCCCTGCGGACGTTCCATGTTCCAGCTTTCGCTGAACACTTCGCCCTGGTCGAAACGCGAGGTCTTCGACACACCGGTGAAGGTCAGGGTGGCGATGGTCTTGTCGGCACGGTCATCTACGCCGTCCAGTTGAACATTGAGGTTATCAATGTAGGTGGACTGGAAACCGTCGCCCAGATCGGCACGTTCGCGCTTGAGGAACTCCAGCAGTTGCGGGGTCACGAACTCGGCGATCTTGTCCATTTCGTTGGCGTCCCAGTGTTGCTGCAGGGACTGGAAGTGGTTGCGGGCCGCTTCAATGAAGTTCTTCTCATTGAACCAGGCCGGAGCATTGATTACCGGACGAGCGGCAACCGGTGCTGCCGAGCCGCCGAAGATCGAACCCATGGCTGCTGGTTTCTGCTCGAACACTTCACGCTGCATCGGTGCGCCAGCTGGAGCCATGTGCTCCTGCTGCTTGCGACGACGAGCGGCGATGAAACGGAAGACCAAGAAGGCAATAACCGCCATGATCAGGATGTCGAAGATCTGCATGCCCTGGAAGCCGCCGCCCATGAACATGGAGGCCAACAGGCCACCGGCCGCGATGCCGGCCAGAGGGCCGAGCCAGCGCGAAGCACCGCCGGCCTTGGCGGCAGCGCCAGCGGCACCGGCCGCGCCCGCAGTGGCAGCAGCGCCGCCTGCAGCAGAAGAAGGAGCCATTTGGCTGGTCTGGTGAGTCGGCGCAGCGCCGGAGCTCTTGCCGCCACCAAAGCGCTTGGCGTTGGCGTCGAGGCTCATCGTCAGGCCGATGCACAACGCCATGGCGATGCTAAGAAAACGTTTCATAAAGGGAATTCCCATTTGTGGATGGCACGCGCGCCATGTTGCACAGCTGAAGAGTTACTGGCTAGCGGCAGAGTGTTTCGGGCTTTTGCCTGACAGGTTGTGTTCAGCTTCAGTCAGCGCAATAAGGCCTGTTAACTTTGGTCTGTAAGACAAGTGGATAAGTTCTGTAGGAATGCCCGCAACGGGCGCAGCGCGGATAGATCGTTCCCACGCTCTGCGTGGTAACGCCGCCATGGACGCTCTGCGTCCACTGTGACGCGGAGCGTCACGGGATGCATTCCCACGCAGAGCGTGGGAACGATCAGGCCTGACTAAATAGCTTCCAGCTTCGCGTAGCCCAGCATCAGCCACTTGCTGCCTTCGCTGAAGTTCACCTGCACCCGAGCCTGAGCCCCGGCACCTTCGAAGTTCAGGATCACACCGTCGCCAAACACCGAATGCCGTACGGCCTGGCCGAGGCTGAAGCCGGTGTCCGGAATCTCGCTACCGCCAAACAGGCTGCTGGAGCTCTGCTGCTGGCCACCGCCGAACGGACGGCTGACGCTGTTGGACAGCCGCACTTCCTGGATAAGGCCTTTCGGCACTTCACGTACGAAACGCGACACCTTGTTGTAAGTCTCGCTGCCGTACAGGCGTCGGGTTTCAGCATAGGTCATCACCAGATTCTGCATCGCCCGGGTGATACCGACGTAGGCCAAACGGCGCTCCTCTTCAAGACGACCCGGTTCTTCAAGGCTCATCTTGTGCGGGAACAGACCTTCTTCCATGCCCACCAGGAACACATAAGGGAATTCCAGACCCTTGGCGCTGTGCAAGGTCATCAACTGAATGCTGTCTTCGTGCTCGTCAGCCTGAGTGTCCCCGGCTTCCAGCGACGCATGACCGAGGAACGCCGCCAATGGCGTCAGGTCTTCGTCTTCTTCAGCGTTTTCGAAGTTGCGTGCGGCGCTGACCAGTTCCTCAAGGTTTTCTACCCTGGCTTGGCCTTTCTCGCCTTTTTCCGCTTCGTGGTAGGCGATCAGCCCCGACTGCTCGATGACGGTCTGGGTCATCAGATGCAGCGGCATTTCCATGCACTTGGCGGCGAGGTTCTCGATCAACTCGATAAAGGCACCGAGCGCGCCAGCAGCGCGACCGGTCAGGCCTTTATTGGCGACCAGCAGGCGCATGGCTTCCCACATCGACACATCGCTGTGACGGGCATGGTCGCGGATCGCTTCTACGGTTTTCTCACCGATACCGCGGGCCGGAACGTTGATCACCCGCTCCAGCGCTGCATCGTTGCCGCGACCTTCCAGCAAGCGCAGGTAGGCCATGGCGTTTTTGATTTCTGCCCGTTCGAAGAAGCGCTGACCGCCATAGATGCGGTACGGAATGCGCTCACGCAGCAAGGCTTCTTCCAAAACGCGTGATTGGGCGTTGGAGCGGTACAAAATCGCGATGTCGCTGCGGGCCAAGCCGGTTTTCAGCGCGCTTTCGATGGTTTCCACCACGTAACGTGCTTCATCGTGTTCGTTGAACGCGGCGTACAGGTTGATCGCTTCGCCTTCGCCGCCGTCGGTCCACAGCTCTTTGCCCATGCGTCCGGTGTTATTGGCGATCAGGGCGTTGGCCGCTTTGAGGATGCCGGCGGTGGAGCGGTAGTTCTGCTCCAGACGAATGGTTTCGGCATCTGGAAAATCGTCGGAATACTGATAGATGTTTTCGATTTTCGCGCCGCGCCAGCCATAGATCGACTGATCGTCGTCGCCGACCACCATCAGGCTGTCGCCGCCCTTGGCCAGCAGACGCAACCAGGCGTACTGCACGGCGTTGGTGTCCTGGAACTCGTCCACCAAAATGTGCCGGAAGCGTTTCTGATAATGAGCCAGCAAGCCCGGGTGATCGCGCCACAAGTCGAGGGCGCGCAGCAGCAGTTCGGAGAAATCGATCACGCCAGCGCGCAGGCACGCAGCCTCATAGGCTTCATAAATGCTGCGCATGGTTGCCAGAAACAGATCGCCGCTGGCTTGAATGTGTTGCGGACGCAGACCTTCGTCTTTCTGCCCGTTGATGAACCACTGGGCCTGACGGGCCGGCCAGCGTTGCTCGTCCAGGCCCAGCTCGCGGATCACCCGCTTGACCAGCCGTTGCTGGTCGTCGCTGTCGAGAATCTGGAAAGTCTGGCTCAGGCCGGCTTCCTGCCAGTGCGCCCGCAACAAGCGGTGCGCCAGGCCGTGGAAGGTGCCGACCCACATGCCGGCCGGGTTGATACCCATCAGCTGCTCGATGCGATGACGCATCTCGGCAGCGGCCTTATTGGTGAAGGTCACCGACAGGATGGAGTGGGGCGAGGCGTTTTCGACCTGGATCAACCAGGCGATACGGTGCACCAGCACTCGGGTTTTACCGGAACCAGCACCGGCCAGGACCAACTGACGACCCACGCGGGCAGCTACGGCCTGGCGTTGGGCATCGTTGAGGGAGTTCAGCAGAAGGGAGAGATCATCGCGCATCGGGGCATTCTAGGGTGCGCCGTCACACCGGGCAAACCGAGCTTTGCATTAGCCGATGAAAGAAGCACGGATGACGACCGGTCGGTCACTGGCTACAGGCGGTGGCGGGGCTCGCTCCGAGGCTTTTCAGCGGGTATGGGGGGCTGCAGTTTTTGTCGATTTTATGATCTGGAGCAGTTTGGTCCGGGCATTTGCTTGTGTATGCTCCGTCGACGTTTCGGGCTCATGCTCACCATTATAAGAACAAGAACATTGCCTATGACCCTCAGCACCGACCTGTCGGGCCCCGTTGTGGAGCCCCGGGTTATCCGCAAACAGTACGCCATGGAAATGGCGGTCGAACGCACGCGTCTGCTTTATCAGGGCTCATTGCTGCCCACATTATTCATGTTGATCAATGGTCTGGTCTGCGCTGGCTTGCTTTGGAGTCCGCAGCGCTACTTCCTGGTCAGCGTCTGGCTGGTGTGGCTGTTGTCGCTGGTGGCGTTGCGGGTGATTCAAGTCGCGGCCTTCGATTCGGCGATACCCAACCGTCAGGCCCATCCGATCTGGCGCCGCATGTTTTTGCTGGGTTCGGCCATGACCGGCCTGACCTTGGCCGGCGCCGGCATTGCGCTAGTACCCGCCGATAACTTCATGCAACAAGCCTGGGTGTTCGGCCTGATTGGTGCCGCAGCCCTTTCTGCCAGCGTTGCCTACGCGGTCAGCCTGCCGGCGTTCCTGTCCTTTACCTTGCCCTGTCTGTTACCGGCCATCGGCTATCTGTTCTGGGGCGGCGATGAGCAAGATCAGGGCTGGGGCTGGTTCGGCCTGATTTTGCTGGGCGCATTGAGTGTGGTCGCCTGGCAGGTCAATCGGCTCATCGATAGCGGACTGTTGCGGCGCTTCCAGAATCAGGCACTGATCGAGCACTTGCAGCAGGCTCAAAGCTGCAGCGACCAACTCAATCAAAAGCTGGCCAAGGAAATCGACCAGCGCCGTCGTGCCGAAGACGAGTTGCGGCAAATTCAGATCGAGCTGGAAAGCCGTGTTGCCCAGCGCAGCCTGGAGCTGGACGCCGCCAATCAGGCCCTGAGCAAGAGTGAAGCGCGTCTGGCGCTGGCGTTGAAGGCCAGTGAACTCGGGTTGTGGGACTGGAACCTGCAAACCGACGAAGTCCATCACACCCATCTTCAGGAGTTGTTCGGCCTGGAGCCGGAATTCGTGACGGCGATGCTTCGCCACCTCAAGCCGCGCCTGCACCCCGATGACTTGCCGTCGCTCAAGCGTGCGCTGGTCGAGCATCTGAAGGGCCGCAGCGAGGATTATCAGATTGAGTACCGCGTGCGCCACGGCGATGGCCATTGGGTCTGGATCGAGGACCGAGGTCGAGCGGTTGAGCGCGGCGAAAATGGCCGGGTGATCCGTATGGTCGGTACCCGTCGCGACATCAGCGACAGCAAAGCTCTCGAGGAGCAACGGCAACTGGCCGCGACGGTGTTCGAAGCCGCCAGCGAAGGCATCGTGATTTTCGATCCGAATTACGCGCTGATCGCGGTCAACCAGGCCTTCAGCCGAGTCACAGGCTATGAAATTGAAGACATGATCGGACGCAACGTGGTCGAGTTGCCGTGCAGCCGGGATGCCCGCCGGCACTACACGGCGATTCATCAGGCGCTGGAGCAGCACGGCAGTTGGCAGGGCGAGCTGGTAGAAACCCGCAAGAATGGCGAGTTGTATCCGCAATGGTTGCAACTGAACGCTGTGCGCGATGCTCGGGGAAATGTGAGCCATATTGTAGGCTTCTTCGCCGATCTGTCGGCACGGCGCGAATCTGAAGAGCGCATGCGTTACCTGGCGCATTACGACGAATTAACGGGCCTGGCCAACCGTTCTCTATTCCGCGAACGGCTAAGCGAAGCTCATCAGCGGGTGCGCCAGGGCGGCTACCGCAGTCTGGCGTTGCTGCACATCAATCTGGATCGCTTCAAGCTGCTCAATGACAGCCTTGGCCATGAAATCGCCGACCAGCTCTTGCAGAAAATGGCTCGGCGGCTGGTCAATGCGTTGCCTGAAGCGGACACCATCGCTCGCTTATCCGGCGATGAGTTTGCCGTGTTGTTCAATGCCTACGGCAACCTGTCGAGCCTGGCGCGGGTGGCGACCCGACTGTCGACCAAGCTGCGTTTGCCGATCACTGTCGAGGGCCATGAACTGGTGGTTAGCGCGTCCATGGGCATCAGTATGTTGCCGGACAACGCGCGAGAAATTTCCGCGCTGGTCCATCAGTCAAATATGGCCATGCAGCACGCCAAGCATCTGGGCGGAAATAACTTCCAGTTCTACACCGACAGCCTGCAAGCCAGCACGCTGGAGCGCTTGCAGCTGGAAAATCAGCTGCGTAAGGCCATCGAAGAGAAGCAGCTGAAGGTGTTTTACCAACCGAAACTGTGCCTCGCCACGGGGCGGTTGAATGCCGCCGAGGCGCTGGTGCGTTGGGATCACCCGACCATGGGCCGCGTGCCGCCGGGGGACTTCATCGGCCTGGCCGAGGAAACCGGGTTGATCGGCCCGATCGGCGAGTTCGTGCTGCGTCAGGCTTGCTGGCAAGCCTGTGAGTGGCAGCGTCAGGGGCTTGAACCGATACGGGTGTCGGTCAATCTGTCGGTGCATCAATTGCGTCAGGGCAAACTGGTCAGCCTGGTGCGTCAGGTGCTGGAAGAAACCGGTCTGGCGCCGCACTACCTGGAGCTGGAACTCACCGAAAGTCAGTTGCTGGACAGCGTCGAGCACATCATCTCGACCTTCCAGCAATTGCGCGATCTGGGCGTGAAACTGGCGATTGACGATTTCGGCACGGGTTATTCGTCCTTGAGCTACCTCAAGCGCATCCCCGTGGATTACGTGAAGATAGATCAGGCGTTTATCCGCGGTCTGGGGGAGGGCAGCGAGGATGCGGCGATCACCCGGGCAATCATTGCCATGGCGCACGGCCTGTCGCTCAAAGTGGTGGCTGAGGGTGTGGAGCGGGCAGAGCAGTTGGAGTTTTTGAAAGCAGAGCACTGCGATGAAGTGCAGGGCTATTTGATTAGCCGCCCGGTCGAGGCCGATGGCCTGGCGGCGCTGTTGCGTGCGGACGCGAAACCCTTGTAAGGGCTACATGGAGCGCATGTGGCGTGAAATGGGGACATCGAGTTACGCATTGAGCAGGCAAAAAGCCGATTCATGTAGTATAACTACAAGCGTGCTACATCCCCGGCACCTGCCAATAACAAAGAGTCCAGCCCTTTGAATCTGCTGCAACACATCGCCCAGTCACGCCACCTCTTACGCAAGTCGGAGCTCAAGGTCGCCGACCACGTGCTGCTTGATCCTGCGGCGGTGATGCACAGCTCCATGGCCGACCTGGCCCACAACGTGGGCATCAGCGAACCGACCATCGTGCGGTTCTGCCGCGCCATCGGTTGTTCCGGTTTCCAGGACTTGAAGCTGAAGCTGGCACAGAGCCTGGCTGCCGGCGCGAGCTTCGGGCAGTTCGCGATTCATGAAGACGACTCGGTCGCTGACTACAGCCTGAAAATCTTCGACACCACCCTGCACACCCTGATGGAGGTTCGTGAGAAGCTCGATCCGGTGGAGTTGCAGCGGGCTGTGTCGCTCATGTCGCAGGCCCAGCGGGTCGAGTTCTATGGCTTTGGTGCTTCGGGTGCTGTGGCGGCCGATGCCCAGCACAAGTTCTTCCGTTTGTTGCTGACGGCGGCGGCGTATTCCGACCCGCACATGCAGGCGATGTCGGCGGTCACGTTGAAACCGACCGACGTGGCGATCTGTATTTCCCAGTCCGGGCGTTCCAAGGACCTGTTGATCACCGCGAATCTGGTGCGCGAAAGCGGCGCTTCGCTGATTACCTTGTGCCCGAGCCAGACACCGTTGGCCGAACTGTCGACCGTCAACCTGGCGATCGACGTGCACGAAGACACCGAGATCTATACGCCGCTGACCTCGCGCATCGCCCACCTGGTGGTGATCGACGTGTTGGCGATGGGCGTGGCCATGGCGCGCGGGCCGAGCCTGGTCAATCACCTCAAGAGCGTCAAGCGCAGCCTGCGCAGCTTGCGGCTGTCACCCAAGTCGGTAAAAGCGCTGGACGATTGATTCTGCTGGAATTGTGGCGAGGGAGCTTGCTCCCGCTCGGCTGCGCAGCAGTCGCAAAATCTTAGGGCCGCTTCGCGACCCAGCGGGAGCAAGCTCCCTCGCCACAGGTACGGCAGCGCTCAACAAACATTCACATCCCTGTAACCCACCCGCCGCCAAACCGTCATCCCGCGCGCCTATCTTGAAACTCCCGTAATCGCCTTGGGAGACTCGAAATGGCCCAGCCCTACGAAGAACGCAACAGCGCCACCAGAACCCGTCGTCAGCAGGAAGACCAGCGCCGCATGGAATTTCGCCGCGCTATCGAAGATCGCTGCGAACGTCGCCAACTGCTGGCCGAGATCGGTGATTTCCCTGAGCTGGAGCTCAACTACTGGCAGGCGGCACCGGCAACTTCCCGTCGAAACGCTCAACCAGCACGCTGATCTGCACACGCTCGCTGCGAATAAACGCAAGGAACGCGTGCGCCACCGGTGACAGTCGTTTCGCCTTGGCTTGCACCAGGCACCAGCTGCGGTACAGCGGCAGCTCTTCGACCGGCAACTCGATCAATCCGCCGGTCGCCAACTCAAGGTTGAGGGCGTGACGCGTCAACAGCGCCACGCCCAGACCCGCCAGCACACATTCACGCTGGGCTTCGGCTGACGAGACTTCCTGGGTCTGGTTGAAGTGCACGCGCTTCTCTTTGAAATATTCTTCGCAAGCCAGCCGCGTCCCGGAGCCGGATTCGCGCATCAGCAGTGTGTAGGGTTCAAGATCCTGCAAACGCAGCGGGCCCATGTGGCACAGCGGATGATCCGGTGGCGCCACGGCAACGATCGGGTTGTTGAGGAATGGCAAGAACTCCAGCCCCATGTCCTGCGGCACCATGGACATGATCACCAGGTCGTCGCGGTTGTCCGACAGTCGTCGAATGACCTGCCCGCGATTGACCACCGTCAGTTGCAGGTTCACTTCCGGATGCTGGCGCTTGAACGCGGCAAACAGGTGCGGCACGAAATACTTGGCGCTGGATTCCACCGCCAGTTTCAGCTGTCCTTGCAGCGATCCCTGCATGTCTGAAAGCTGCATGTCGAGGTTTTCCAGGCGTCCGAAAATGTCCCGGCTGGCGCGTTGAAGGGCTTCGGCTGCCTCGGTCATGTAGAGCTTTTTGCCGACGTAATCGAACAAAGGCTGACCAATCAGCTCTTCAAGTTGACGAATCTGTAGGCTCACGGCAGGTTGTGTGAGAGACATTTCGTCGGCTGCGCGGCTGTAGGACCGCAAATCACAGACTTCATTGAAGATCTGTAATTGGCGCAATGTCATACGCATCAAGGACTTACGCATTTTTTAGGCGCTCTCACCGCAGGCTGATGAGTCAACTATAAGTCTTTGCTTATGCCTGACCCAATTATTATTCATTTTTGTTAATCCC
The DNA here is from genome assembly GCF_964253845.1 of Pseudomonas sp. LjRoot277. Taxonomy (NCBI): domain Bacteria; kingdom Pseudomonadati; phylum Pseudomonadota; class Gammaproteobacteria; order Pseudomonadales; family Pseudomonadaceae; genus Pseudomonas; species Pseudomonas sp. LjRoot277. The sequence continues at coordinate 192,857 of NZ_CAXURI020000001.1, forward strand.
TTGTGGGGGCTAGTGTGGGGCTGCGACTGAATCGAAACATTTGGTCACGCGTCGACCTGGTCTAGCAGGTCGTGGGTACCACCGGCTCAAGGGAACCTCCAAGTGATAAAAAAGATCCTGATCGCCAACCGTGGTGAGATTGCCGTACGAATCGTGCGTGCCTGCGCCGAGATGGGCATTCGCTCGGTCGCGATCTATTCCGACGCCGACCGCCATGCGTTGCATGTGAAACGCGCGGACGAGGCCCACAGCATTGGTGCCGAGCCACTGGCCGGTTACCTGAATGCGCGCAAGCTGGTGAATCTGGCGGTAGAAACCGGTTGCGATGCGCTGCACCCCGGCTACGGTTTCCTCTCGGAAAACGCTGAACTGGCAGATATCTGCGCAGAGCGCGGCATCAAGTTCATCGGTCCATCGGCTGAAGTGATTCGCCGCATGGGCGACAAGACTGAAGCCCGTCGCAGCATGATCAAGGCTGGCGTACCCGTCACCCCGGGGACCGAAGGCAACGTCGCGGATATCGCGGAAGCTTTGATCGAAGGCGACCGCATCGGCTATCCAGTGATGCTCAAGGCGACTTCCGGTGGTGGTGGCCGTGGTATCCGTCGCTGCGACAGCCGGGAAGAACTTGAACAAGCATTCCCGCGGGTCATTTCCGAAGCCACCAAGGCCTTTGGTTCGGCGGAAGTGTTCCTGGAAAAATGCATCGTCAATCCGAAACACATCGAAGCGCAGATCCTCGGCGACAGCTTTGGCAACGTGGTGCACCTGTTCGAGCGTGATTGTTCGATCCAGCGTCGCAACCAGAAGCTCATCGAGATCGCCCCGAGCCCGCAACTGACCCCTGAACAGCGCGCCTACATCGGCGACCTGTCGGTGCGCGCAGCCAAGGCCGTGGGTTACGAGAACGCCGGTACCGTGGAGTTCCTGCTCGCCGAGGGCGAGGTGTACTTCATGGAGATGAACACCCGGGTGCAGGTGGAACACACCATCACCGAAGAAATCACCGGCATCGACATCGTTCGCGAGCAGATTCGCATCGCGTCAGGCCTCCCGCTTTCGGTGAAACAGGAAGATATCCAGCACCGCGGTTTCGCGCTGCAATTCCGGATCAACGCCGAAGACCCGAAAAACAACTTCCTGCCGAGCTTTGGCAAAATCACCCGTTACTACGCACCCGGCGGCCCCGGCGTGCGCACTGACACGGCGATTTACACCGGTTACACCATTCCGCCGTTCTACGACTCCATGTGCCTGAAACTGGTGGTCTGGGCGCTGACGTGGGAAGAGGCGATGGACCGTGGCTTGCGCGCCTTGGACGACATGCGTCTGCAAGGGGTCAAGACCACCGCCGCGTACTACCAGGAAATCCTGCGTAATCCGGAATTCCGTAGCGGTCAGTTCAACACCAGCTTCGTTGAAAGCCACCCTGAACTGACCAACTACTCGATCAAGCGCAAACCCGAAGAGCTGGCCCTGGCCATCGCCGCCGCCATCGCCGCCCACGCAGGCCTGTGAGGAATAGAACAATGAGCAAACAAATCTACGTTACCGACACAATCCTGCGCGACGCCCACCAATCGCTGCTCGCGACCCGCATGCGCACCGAAGACATGCTGCCGATCTGCGACAAGCTCGACAAAGTCGGCTACTGGTCGCTGGAATGCTGGGGCGGCGCGACCTTCGACGCCTGCGTACGCTTTCTGAAAGAAGATCCGTGGGAGCGCTTGCGTCAACTGCGCGCGGCGCTGCCTAACACTCGCCTGCAAATGCTCCTGCGTGGCCAGAACCTGCTGGGTTACCGCCACTACAGCGACGACGTGGTCAAAGCCTTCGTCGCCAAGGCCGCGGTCAATGGCATCGATGTGTTCCGCATCTTCGACGCCATGAACGACGTACGTAACCTGCGAGTCGCCATCGAAGCGGTGAAAGCCGCCGGCAAACACGCTCAAGGCACCATCGCCTACACCACCAGCCCGGTGCACACCATCGAGGCATTCGTGGCGCAAGCCAAGCAGATGGAAGCCATGGGTTGCGACTCGGTGGCGATCAAGGACATGGCCGGCCTGCTGACTCCGTACGCCACTGGCGAACTGGTCAAGGCGTTGAAATCCGAGCAATCGCTGCCAGTGTTCATTCACTCGCACGACACCGCTGGTCTGGCCGCGATGTGCCAAATGAAGGCCATCGAAAACGGGGCCGACCACATCGACACCGCGATCTCCAGCTTCGCCTGGGGCACCAGCCACCCGGGCACCGAATCGATGGTCGCCGCCCTTAAAGGCAGCGAGTTCGACACCGGCCTGAACCTGGAACTGCTGCAAGAGATCGGTCTGTACTTCTACGCCGTGCGCAAAAAGTACCACCAGTTCGAAAGCGAGTTCACCGCCGTCGACACCCGCGTTCAAGTCAACCAGGTACCGGGCGGGATGATTTCCAACCTGGCCAACCAGTTGAAAGAGCAGGGCGCCCTGAACCGCATGAGCGAAGTGCTGGCCGAAATCCCGCGCGTTCGTGAAGACCTTGGCTTTCCGCCGCTGGTGACCCCGACCTCGCAGATCGTCGGCACCCAGGCGTTCTTCAACGTGCTGGCCGGCGAGCGCTACAAGACCATCACCAACGAAGTGAAGCTTTACCTGCAAGGCGGCTATGGCAAAGCGCCGGGCACCGTGAACGAAAAACTGCGTCGCCAGGCCATCGGCAGCGAAGAAGTGATCGACGTGCGTCCGGCTGACCTGCTCAAGCCGGAGATGACCAAACTGCGTGCCGAAATCGGCACCGTGGCCAAGTCTGAAGAAGACGTGCTGACCTACGCCATGTTCCCGGACATCGGTCGCAAGTTCCTCGAAGAACGCGCTGCCGGCACCCTGACTCCAGAAGTGCTGCTGCCGATTCCTGAAGCCGGCGGTGTGACCTCGGCCGGTGGCGAAGGCGTGCCGACCGAGTTCGTCATCGACGTCCACGGCGAAACCTACCGCGTCGACATCACCGGTGTCGGCGTCAAGGCTGAAGGCAAGCGTCACTTCTACCTGTCTATCGACGGCATGCCGGAAGAAGTGGTGTTCGAACCGCTCAACGAATTCGTCAGCGGCGGCAGCAGCAAGCGCAAGCAAGCCACTGCACCGGGCCACGTCAGCACCACCATGCCGGGCAACATCGTCGACGTGCTGGTCAAGGAAGGCGACACCGTGAAAGCCGGCCAGGCCGTGCTGATCACCGAAGCGATGAAGATGGAAACCGAAGTGCAGGCGGCCATCGCCGGCAAAGTCACCGCCATCCACGTGGCCAAGGGCGACCGGGTGAACCCGGGCGAAATCCTGATCGAGATCGAAGGCTGAGTTAACAGCCTCGATACACCGCTTTTAACCTCGGGGGGGCATGTGCTCCCCTTTTTTTTCGCCCCGGGTTTGTGGCTGTTAGAAACTCATTCGCCACTGACCCGTGACGCCGTGGTTTCGGCTGTCGGTGCCGATCTCGCCAGTGAGGCCGACTCCCAGGGTGTGTTTTGCTGACAATCCAAGGTCCAGCCCTGCATCGACCCGCAGACTGTCACGATCCAGCGGCGCGCCGGAAACGGTGAAGTTTTTTCCGCCCGTCACCAATCGTTGGCGGGTATCGCTATAGACGTCCCCGTAAGTGTGTTTCCAGCCGGCACTGAACCGCGGCGTCAGTTGCATGCCGTTATCCAGCGTGTTGAGCTTCGCCAGCCGCAGGCCGAATGCGCTGTTCAAATTGTTCTGCGTTTGACCGTGTACCTTCAGTGCCGCGGCGCCACCTTTTTCTGTGTAAGTGTCGCGCTGATAACGTTGGTAGCCCAGGCTGGCAAACGGCTCGATGCTGACGTTCGCCCGTCCCAGGTTGTAACCCAATTCCGCAAAGGCCTGCTGGGTGTTGGCATCGTAACGGCCTTCGGGGCGGTCGCTGAAACCTTTGAAGGCAACCCGGCGTTTAGTGCTGCCGTCGTGGCTGCTATAGGTCGCGCCCAGGCGCAGGGACATTGGTCCGTTTTGACGTAGGGCATAAGCTCCCAAATGCCAGCTGTCGAGATCGCCGTCGAGTCCGCGGCTGTCCAGGCGCGTTTCGGATTTGCCGCTCATCACCCCGATGCGCCAGTCCTCCTCGATGCCCCAATCCGCTCCCAGTACCAGGCCGTGGGTTGTGTGTTTCAGAGCGTCGTAATCGCGATCCAGCGTCCCGCCGTGACCCAATGCTTGAAGCCAGACTCGGCCATTGTCTTCGCTGCCGGCGGCCAGGCGTGGTGCATTGCGCCTGGTGGATTTGCTGTAGCTACTGGCGCTGTCCAGCTGACGCATCGCCGAGAGCATGGTCGCGCTGATTGGGCTGTCACTGTTCAGGGTCGCTTTCGCAAGGTTGGCGTTCTGGCCGCCAGCCAGCTGTTCGATGGCAACAGATGCCGTTTGTATGTCAGCGCTGAGCAGGACTGCGACAGCAGCGTTTGTGGGGCTGGATGCCTTTGGCACTGTGGCGACGGAATTGGTCGCTGGGGGTGGAGTTGAGGCTGTGACGGGCTGGTCGGTGGTAGGTGGTATTGCGGCTGTCGAAGGTTTTTCAGCGGTGGTTGTCGGTGTGGAGACCGGAACGGATGTGTCGGCACTTGCAGGTGGATTCGGAGTTTCAGCGACGGAGGGGGCTTGTGCTATGTCCATTGGCTCTTCAATGCTTTGGGCTACTTCCTTCCCGTTATCCGTGGTTGCGACACTCTCGATCGTCACATCGTTACGGACGAAGATCAGGTCGACAGTCTTTTCTTCGTATTTGAGCTTGGGCGTTAAAAAGGCAAGGTTGTTGAGGACTTTTCCAAATTCCCCTTCGACTTTATTGGCAATAAGGATGTTTTTTTCGCTGATTAGCGGGTATTCACCCGGTGCTGCAACGATGTTCAGTGTGGCGCCGCCAAGGCTGGCGGTGCCATCGACTATTATCGTTTCACTTTTGCGGTCGGCATTGACCTCGTAGGTTAGCTCGGCAGTTTTTGAGAGATCCAAGTTACCTTTAACTTTCGGTGCGCCGTGCAAACTGTCGACAGAAAGCTTTCCGTTTACCCTCAGGGAACCCGTTATACCGTTGCCCGCGAAAGCACCTTTTTCATTGATGACGACGTCACCTTCGATAGTTCCTGGGTTGTTCAGGAAACCTCCTGATTGCACGGTCGCTCCGCCGCCAATCTCTCCGTTGTTGACAAGCGTTCCTTGGGTCAACGCCCCACCCTGGATATGTCCATTATTTATTAGCGTTGCTTTTGGACGTATCAAGACACCGGTATTGAAATCACCGGAACTATTCATGGTCCAAGTGCTTCGTTTGAGCTCCAGTCCTTCAAAACGACGACTCTCGCCTAACGTGCCACCGCTCGCGGTATCGAGTTGCAGGAAGTTGACACCGTCACCGCCGTCGATAAATCCGGAAAGGACGCCGCGGCCGGACACAATGACCAGATCATCTCCATCGCCGAATGTCCGATCAGTACCATCCGCTGCTCTGTTGATGGGATTCTTGAGGGTGTCTGGATCATTTATAAATGCGTCCAGCGCCGCTATGAGCTGCTCCGGCGTTGCACCCGAAGGAATGGTGTCATCGATGGATACTTGCTGGGCAAGCGAAATTTCAGCGCAACCCAGCGCAAGCGCAATGGCCAGCGCCAGGTGTTTTGGACGGTATTTGTGTTGAACGGGCATCGAGTACGGCCTCTTTTGACAGGAGGCCAAACTCTAAGAGAGAGGCTATAGGTACCGATGTCAGCTGCTTCCCGCAGGCTTGCGGGGGTTGTCAGAAGGTTGTGTAGAAAATTGCCAGCCTAATGAGGAAGGTTGTTTTTACCCGTTCGGGCTGACGCTTTTTCTTACAACAAATCGAGACATGGTCGGCTATCGCAACTCGGAAACTCATCTGCCTTTCGCTAACTACGGCTCAAATACGCCTTCCCATAATGCCGCTCCATCCTCGCCTGAATCAGCTCCAACCCGATCGACATCACCCAATAAATCACCGCCGCCGTCGTCAGCATTTCGATGTAGCGATAGCTCGACCGTCCATACGATTGCGCCAGAAACATCACCTCCCAAACCCCCATCACCGAGATCAGCGACGAGTCTTTGAGCATCGAGATGAATTGGTTGGTGGTTGGCGGGATGATGGTGCGCATGGCCTGGGGCAGGGTGACGCGCCAGAAGATCACGGTTTCGCGCATGCCCAGGGCCAGGGACGCTTCGCGTTGGCCGTGGGGGACGCCGAGGATGCCGGCGCGGAAGATTTCGCTAAGGTACGCGCCGTAGTTGAGCGACAGGGCGATGATGCCGGCGGCGATGGCGCCGGGAACGATGCCGAGTTGTGGCAGGCCGAGGTAGATCAGCAGGATCTGGATCAGCAGCGGTGTGCCACGAAAGAATGAGGCATAGAAGCTTGCGATTCCGAAGGCCACTGCGCTTTTCGACAGCCGCGCCAGGGCGGTGATGAAGCCCAGCAGCGAGGAGGTCACGATCGAGCACAGGCACAAGAACAACGTCAGCGCCGCACCCTGCAAAAAGCCGTTGGGTGCCAAGTGCAGACCGATCAGGTTCGGCAGTTTGTCGAGGATGATCGAGAACTTCAGGTCGAAGCTCAGGAAGAAGCTGGCGAACAACCCGAGCATCGCTGCCCACGTCAGGTACAGCCGCGTGCGGAAACCGAAGATCCGTTGCAATAGCGACTCAGCCACCGGTTGTGGCGGCTGAGGAGGTTTGGGGAAAGAAGTCATTTGCTGATGTCGGCGCCGATCCATTTCTGCGAGAGCTTGCTCAGGGTGCCGTCCTGTTTGAGCTGAGCGAAGACGTCACGCACTTTGGCGTCCCACTGGGCATCGCCTTTTTCAATGGCCACCGAGTTCGGCTCCGAGTACAGCGGCTCGCCGGCGAGCTTGAAGCGTTTGTCTTCGGTCAGGCGCGGTTGGGCGGTGACAAGGTTGGTGAGGATCGCGTCCAGCCGCACGCCAGCACCCAGGCCGAGGTCCTGAAAGGCGACATTGTCGGTGTCATACGGCGCGATCTGCACGTCCTCGAACGGGTACTGCAGCTGGGTGTCTTCGGCGCCCTCGATCACCAGGTTTTTGTTCAGGTAGCTTTCATAGCTGGAGGCGCTGGTGAGGCCGACTTTCTTGCCACTCAGGTCTTTGGCACTGTGGATGCTGTCGTCCTTGGCGTTGACCACGATCACGGCTGGCGAGGCGTAGTACTCGACCGGGAAGTCGAAGACCTCTGCGCGGGCCTTGCTCGGGGTCATGGAGCAGATGCAGATGTCGTAGCGACCACTCCAGCGGCCGGCAGCGATCACGTCCCAGGACGGGGTTTCGAGGCGCAGTTTGACGCCCAGTTTGTCTGCCACGGCCTTGGCCACGTCGACGTCGAATCCATCGAGCTGGTTCTGATCATTGAGGAACGAGAAGGGTGGATAGCTTTCCATCAACACGCCCACGAGCTCTTTCTTTTTTTCGACGCGATCCAGCGTGGCGCCGCCAAAGGCTTGGGTGGAGGCAGCGAGAATCGTCAGGCCGAGGGCCAGGAGTGGTTGGAATTTCACAGTCGATCCCTGATAAAAAAGAGGTTGTTATTAACCGGATGGTGCGTATTAAATAGTTATAAGAACGACTCTGATAGTGAGTTATTTTCATAAGCTTATGAGTGAAAAGCATATGGGTGCAGCAAGCACAGTAATTCTGGATGGCGGCATGGGTCGCGAGCTGCAACGCCGAGGTGCGCCGTTCAGGCAGCCCGAGTGGTCGGCGCTGGCCTTGAGCGAAGCGCCGCAAGCGGTAGAGGCGGTGCACACGGCTTATATCGAAAGCGGTGCGAACGTGATCACCAGCAACAGTTATGCGGTGGTGCCGTTTCATATTGGCGAAGAGCGTTTTGCAGCAGAAGGGCAGGCGCTCGCGGCGTTGGCCGGTGAACTGGCTCGGCGCGCTGTAGAGGCTTCGGGCAAAGCGGTGCGTGTGGCCGGTTCATTGCCGCCGCTGTTTGGGTCCTATCGTCCGGACCTTTTCGACGCTGCTCGGGCGACTGAATTGTTGGCGCCACTGGTGAAGGGTCTGGCACCTCATGTCGATCTGTGGCTGGCAGAAACCCAGAGTTCGATCGTTGAAGCGCGAGCGATCCATGCCGGTCTGCCAACGGACGGCAAGCCGTTCTGGCTGTCGTTTACCCTGAAGGATGAGGACACGGACGAAGTGCCGCGCTTGCGTTCGGGCGAGCCTGTGGCTGACGCCGCAGCCGTGGCGGCTGAGCTGGGCGTCAAGACGTTGCTGTTCAACTGCAGCCAGCCGGAAGTGATCGGTGCCGCGATTGATGCCGCGCGGGAAACCTTCGAGCGTTTAGGGGTGAAGATTCACATCGGTGCGTACGCCAATGCCTTCCCGCCGCAACCGAAAGAGGCCACGGCCAATGACGGTCTGGACCCGTTGCGTGAAGACCTTGATCCGCCGGGTTACTTGCAGTGGGCGGCGGATTGGAAAAAACGCGGCGCCAGTCATTTGGGCGGTTGCTGCGGGATCGGGCCGGAGCACATCGCAGTGCTGGCCCAGAAATTAGCGTGAAGCCATTCGCGAGCAAGCCCGCTCCCACAGGGTTTTGGATTGACCACAAAATTGTGATCCGCCCCAATCCAGTGTGGGAGCGGGCTTGCTCCGGGCGGCGTTCCGACGAAGGCGTCCGTTCAGGCGCTGAAGATCACCTGCGGCACTCCGCCAGGGTTTTCACCTGCCCCGAATCCGCCTGGTTCTCATCGGACAGCCAGCGCTCAAACCCCGCCCCGATCGCCGGCCATTCCGAGTCCAGAATCGAATACCACGCCGTATCCCGATTCTGCCCCTTGACCACCATGTGCTGACGAAACACGCCTTCAAAACTGAACCCCAGACGCTCGGCCGCGTACTTGGAGCGGGCGTTGCCGTTGTTGCACTTCCACTCCAGACGGCGATAACCCAGCGCAAAGGATTCCTTGGCCAGCAAATAAACCGCCTCGGTACTTTTCGGTGAGCGCTGCATTGGCGCACCGAAAGTGACATGGCCGATCTCGATCCGACCTTGTGAAGGAACAATCGACATCAAGCTGAGGATGCCTTGCACATCGCCGCTGGCTCGGTCGATCACGCTGAAGAAATACGGGTCGCTATTGGCCGCATGATTGTTCAGCCAATCGTTGAACACGCTGCGCTCCGGGAAAGGACCATAAGGCAAATAGTCCCAGAGTTTCGGGTCGGCACCCGGGCCTTGCAGAGCCTCCCACAAACCGTCAGCGTGACGCGCCGGGTCGAGTTTTTCCAGGCGGATGAAACGCCCTTCGAGGGTTTGTACCGACGGTGCCGGAACGCCTTTCCAGTCGGCAAGTGAAGTCGACATGTTGCTCTCCTTGAACCTTAAATGGCTTTGCGAAACTGGATGAAACCGGGGCGTTCGGCGATGCGCTCGTAGAGCTGGATCGCGGTGGCGTTGGTTTCGTGGGTCAGCCAGTGGACCTTGCAGCAACCGTCCTCTTTGGCTGTCGCGTAAACGAATTCGATCAACTGTCGGCCGACGCCAGTGCCGCGGGTCTCTGGTGTTACCAACAGGTCTTGCAGGTAGCAGGAGTTTTCGATGCTCCAGTTCGAACGATGGTAGATGAAGTGCACCATGCCCACCGCTTTGCCATCGGCCCAGGCCAGCGCGGCATGGGTCGGTTCGCTCGGGTCGAGCAGGCGCTGCCAGGTGCTTTGAGTTACGTCCTCAGGCAGTTCGGTGTTGTAGAAACGCAGGTACGCTTGCCACAAGGGCAACCAGGCGGCGTGGTCGTCGTCGGTGACCTGGCGGATGTCGATCTGACTCATGTTCGTTCCTTAACGCATCAAGTGGGCGAGGGCCTGGTCGTGCACATCAGGGCTGGCAGCAAGCCCCTCACGCACACCGGCGATGTCTGCAGCGTTGCGGTTCTGGCTGAGCTTGCGCTTGCCTTCCAGGCGCTGGATAGGCAAGGCAAAACCGACGATGGCCTTGAGCATCCCGTCAATGTAGTCGGCGGGGGCATCGGCGACTTTCCATGGACTGGCGCGACCCGCTTCATGACGATCAGTCAGCGCGCTGACCAGCGTGCGCAGGCGATCGGCATCGGTGAACACTTCGGCCGTGCCGTACGCGTGCACGGCGACGTAGTTCCAGGTCGGCACCACTTTGCCGTGCTCGGCTTTGCTCGGGTAAAACCCCGGGCTGACGTAAGCGTCGGCGCCGGTAAAAATCACCAGGGCTTCGGCGCCGTTCTGCAGTTCCTTCCATTGCGGATTGGCCTTGGCGAAGTGTCCATAAAGGGTGCCATTCGGGCCCTGGTCTGAACTCAACAGCAGCGGCAAATGGCTGGCTTGCAGACCTTGTTCCCCGTGTGTGACCAACACAGCGAGGCGGGTGCCGAGTATCTGCTGGTGCAGTTCATGCAAATCATCTATGGCAAAGCTGCTTGGCGTGTACATGGAGATTTTCCTTGGCGAATGCCTGCATCCTAGGCAGGCTAATGGTCTGTTGTAAGAGCCATTAACGACCAATTTCATAGGTCCATTGCCATGACCAGCGAGCCACTGTCCTTGTCATTCAACCCGGCGGGTATCGAACTCGATCGCCGTCAGGGGTTGAGTCGTCAGCTCTATCAGGCCTTGCGGGTGCGAGTGCTCGACGGTCGTCTGGCCAGCGGTACGCGATTACCGGCCAGTCGCGATCTGGCGGCGGCGTTGTCGATTTCCCGAAACAGCGTGGTCCGGGCCTACGATCAGCTTTACGCCGAGGGCTTTATTGAAGGACGCGTGGGGGACGGGACGTATGTCGCGCAATTGCCTCAATCAGTGTTACCGGTGAAAAAACTATCCACAAAAGTATCCACAGGGTTGTCAACAGGGTTATCCACAGCCTTATCCACAAACTGGTTGGATTTACCTGTGGTTTCATCCAGCAAAGTTATCCACAGCGGCGCATTGGGGCGGGTTGAAAGGAACCATTTGGCCCTGCCTCCCATCGGTCCGCCCCGCGCATTTCGTGTGGGTGTTCCGGCTTTTGATCTGTTCCCTTTCGAGGTCTGGGCCAAGCTGAATGCGGCTTTCTGGCGTAAACCGGATCTCCAGCAGCTGTGTTACGGCGATCCGGCGGGCGATGCGCGCTTGCGCGGCCTGATTGCTGCGTATTTGCGCAGCTCCCGGGGGATGCAGTGCACGGCTGAGCAAATAGTGATCACCAGTGGCGCGCAGCAGGGGATTAGCCTTTGTGCACAGCTGCTGGTAGAGCCGGGCGATGGCGTGGCGATCGAGAATCCGGGGTATCGGGCGGCGGGTCATGCGTTCGCCGTGGCCGGTGCGCGATTGCACGGGGTGGCGGTGGACAGCGAGGGCATCGACTGCAGCGAATTGAATGGGCTCAACGATTGTCGATTGGCCTATGTCACGCCGTCGCATCAGTACCCGACCGGGGTGGTGATGAGTCTGGCGCGGCGGCTGGAGTTGTTGGCCTGGGCCGAGCGAACCGAGGGTTGGATCGTCGAGGATGATTACGATGGCGAGTATCGTTACAGCGGCGCGCCACTGGCACCGCTGGCTGCGCTTGATCGTCACGGGCGGGTGCTCTACGTCGGCACGTTCGGCAAAGTGGCTTTCCCGGCATTGCGCTTGGGCTATCTGGTGCTGCCACCGGCATTGGTGGACGCTTTCGCCCAGCGTCGCGCGGTCGATGTGCGGCATTCCGAGGTGAGTACCCAGGCCGTCATGGCCGAGTTCATGGCGGCCGGGCATTTCCAGCGGCACATTCGCCGCATGCGCCGCGCTGCGTTGAGTCGCCGCAATACGCTTCTGGCCAACTGGCCTTCGGATATTCCAGGGGTGGGCAGCCTGCCCAGTGTGGCGGCAGGGCTGCACCTGACGGTGGCGGTCGACACTCAGGCCCGAGAACGCGAACTGATTGAAGCCGCCGCCAGCGTCGATGTCGAGATCAATGGCCTGAGCAGTTACTGGCTACCGGATTCGAAAAACACTGTGGATCAACGCGCCGGGCTGGTGCTGGGCTTTGCGGCGGTGCCCGAGGCGGCGATCATCGCAGCGCTCGGGCGATTGCAAAAGGCCTGGCGGCCCTGAGGTCGAGGACTTCAGTCAGGTTTCAGGTCCCGGACTTGATCTTGGTCCAGGCCCGGGTCCGTGCCCGTTCGGCATCGCGGGGCAGCGGTTGCAGGGTGTAAAGCGTGCTCATCGCCGTTTCGGTCGGGTACAGGTTCGGGTTGTTGCGGATCGCCGGGTCGACCATTTCGGTGGCGTCCTTGTTCGGGTTCGGGTAGCCGACGAAGTCGCTGACCGGTGCAATCACCTGCGGCTGCAACAAGTAGTTGATGAAGGTGTAGGCGTCTTCCGGGTTCTTCGCGCCTTTGGGGATCGAGAGCATGTCGAACCAGATCGGCGCGCCTTCTTTCGGCAGGCGCATGTCGACGATCACGCCGTTCTTGGCTTCCTTGGCGCGGTTCGCTGCCTGGGAGAAGCTGCCGGAATAACCGACCGCGACGCAGATGTCACCGTTGGCGATGTCGGCCATGTACTTCGAGGAATGGAAGTAGGTGACGTACGGACGGATCTTCATCAACAGCGCTTCAGCCTTTTCGTAGTCCGCCGGTTTCTTGCTGTTGGGGTCCAGGCCGAGGTGTTGCAGGGCCAATGGAAGGATCTCTGACGGCGAGTCGAGCAGGGCCACGCCGCACTGCTTGAGCTTGCTGATGTTCTCTTCCTTGAAGATCAGGTCCCAGCTGTCCACCGGTGCGTTGTCACCCAACGCAGCCTTGATCTTGTCCGGGTTGAAGCCGATCAGGATGGTCCCGTACATGTACGGCACGGCAAATTTGTTGCCCGGATCGTTGGCTTCGATCAGCTTCATCAGCTTGGGATCGAGGTGGTTCCAGTTCGGCAATTTGCTGCGATCCAGTGGCTGGAACACACCGGCCTCGATCTGCTTGGCAAGGAATACGTTGGACGGCACGACCACGTCATAGCCGGAGTTGCCGGTCAGCAACTTGGCCTCCAGCGCTTCATTGGTGTCGAAGATGTCGTAGACCAGTTTGGTCTGGGTGTTCTGGGCCTTGAAGTCTTCCAGCGCTTTGGGGGTGATGTAGTCGAACCAGTTGTAGACGCGCAACGTTCGCTCTTCAGCATGAACGGCGCCACTGAGCACCGTGGCACACAGGGTAGGAGCGATAAAACGCTTGAGACTGATCATTGTTCTAATTCCTCATTGGGCGCTTTCAAAACCTTCGAGAACGTTCACGGCATTGATGCCGATTTCTTCTACCGCGTAGCCGCCTTCCATCACGAACAGCGTCGGCTTGCCGAGGCCGGCGATGCGTGCGCCCATGGCCAGGTAATCCGGGCTGTCGAGCTTGAACTGGGAGATCGGATCGTCCTTGAACGTATCGACGCCCAGGGATACGACGACGATATCGGCGCCGTACTTTTCGATCTCTTTGCAGGCTTGTTCCAGCGCGGCGCTCCAACTGTCCCAGCCGCTACCGGCCGGCAAAGGGTAGTTGAAGTTGAAGCCTTCGCCGGCCCCTTCACCCAGCTCATCTTCATAGCCGAGGAAGAACGGGAACTCGGCTTCCGGATGCCCGTGGATCGAGGTGAACAGCACGTCGCTGCGCTCGTAGAAAATCGATTGGGTGCCGTTGCCGTGGTGGTAATCGACGTCGAGGATCGCGACTTTTTTGTGGCCCTGATCGAGGAACGCCTGCGCAGCGATGGCGGCGTTGTTGAGGTAGCAATAACCGCCCATCAAATCGCTGGCGGCGTGGTGTCCCGGTGGACGACACAGGGCGAAGGCACTGCGGGCGCCGCGTTGAATGACGGCTTGAGCAGTCAACGCGACTTGCGCCGCGCTGTACGCTGCTTGCCAGGTGCCGGCTGTAATCGGTGCGCCGCCGTCGAAGCTGTAATAGCCGAGCTGGCCGTGCAGGCTGGTGGGCATGATTCGGCGCAGGGTGCGGGCCGGCCAGGTGTAAGGCAGCAAGTCGCCGTCGGTGCCGAATTCGGTCCAGCGTGCCCAGGCACCTTTGAAGAAGTCGAGGTAGTCGCGGCTGTGGACGCGCGCGATCGGGTCGAGGCCGAAATCCTGCGGCGCTTCGACCGGACCGAGGTCGCGGTACTGCACGCGCTGCAGAACATGGTCGGCTCGCGAAGGCATTTCGAAGCAGGGCATCAGTTGCCCGTCCATCAATTCGCAACGGCCGTGGTGCAGGTGGTGATCGTCCGAGTAGATCGTCAGCATTTCTTGTTCTCCGCAGGCTGTTTCGGTTGAACACAGTCTTGCGGCGCGCGGCGTTTGAGAGAACGGCAGGAAAGGCCAAAAGGGGATCGATATGGCCAAAAGAATTGACCGGAATTCGCCCCCCCTGTGGCGAGGGAGCAAGCTCCCTCGCCACAGGGGTGGGTCAGGGCCTGAACTGACTTGGCGCTACCCCACTCCAGCGCACAAACGCATGACGGAAGCTCGCGGTCTCGCTGAACCCCAGCGCTTCTGCAATCCGATAGATCGGCAGTTGGTCCTCGCAGAGCATGCGTTTGGCCTGCTCGAACCGCAGCTCATCAAGCAATTCCTGATAGCTGCAACCCAGGTCATTCAGGTGCCGACGCAAGGTGCGCGCCGAGCAATTCATCTGTTCGGCCAAACCTTCGAGGCCGGGCGCCGCATTCAACTGCGCGCTGAGTAGCTGGCGGATTCGTCCCAGCCACACCTGGCGTCCCGTGAACTCGGTGTTCTGTTTGCGGCAGCGTTCGGCCATGGCTTGATGGGTGATGGCGTCGGCCAGAGGCAGGGGGTGCTCCAGCCAGGCTTTGTCGAAGGCAAAGGCGTTGGACGCAGCGTCGAACTGCAAGGGGCAATCGAAACGTTCGGTGTAGCGTGCCTGATAGTCCGGTGCCGGGTATTCGAAGCGGGCGCCAAGCAGCGGCAACGGTTGGCCGAGCAGGTCTTCACAAGTGACCTTCATCGAAACCAGGCAAAACTCGACATTGAATGGCGCCAGCGCAGGGTTTTCCCGATAGTCGCCAGCGGTGAGCCAGATGCGCTCGTTATCCTCTTCCAGGCTCAACTCGAACAGTGTTCCTAATAGCGCCGGATAGTGCAGTGCCAGCCGCAAGGCGTCACCTAAAGTGGCGCTGGTGAGTAAGGCGTACCCGAGCATGCCGTAGGACGAAACATGCATTCGCCGGCCCAGTTCCAGGCCGATGTCACGCTTGAGCGCGACGGCGTTGGCGCAGACCTGCATCTCCTGATTGGTGGTGATGCGCGTGTCCGCCCGGCTCAGATCCGCCGCGCTGATGCCGCTGCCGGCCAGCAGCGCTTCGCTGGACAAGCCCTCGGCCTTAAAGGCGTTGAGCACCAGAGAGACAGCGTTGAGGGTGGTGAGGTGGGAATGGAGCATGGGGTGTTCCAGCCTTGGGATGCTGGAACGGCAGCAAGTTACATGCCGAGCGGGAAACCCTGTAGGAGCTGTCGAGTGAAACGAGGCTGCGATCTTTTGATCTTGTTTTTCAGGATCAAAAGATCGCAGCCTCGTTTCACTCGACAGCTCCTACAGGCGCGTTGAGGTGTCAGATTAGTTCGCCGCACAGGTCGAGTTCTACAAGGCGCCGCACTTCAGCGGTTTCGAGCCCGGCACCCAGCAAGCCATGCAACTTGCCGAACGCGGCTTCACGGGTCATGCCACCACCCGACAGCACGCCCACGCCGCGCAACCGACTGCCAGCCTCGTAAACATCCAGCTCGACGCCACCTTCATGGCATTGGGTGACGGCTACCACCACAACACCCTTGTCCCGCGCCCGTTCCAGGCTGGCGAGGAATTCTGGATTGTCGCTCGGTCCGGTGCCGCTGCCGTAGCACTCCAGCACCAGGCCCTGAATGCCGCTGTCGAGCAGGCCGTTCAGTATCTCGGCGCCGATGCCGGGGAACAGCGGCAGCACAGCGACTTTCGCCAATTGCTTGGGCTGGTTGTAGGTCAGCGATGCCGGTATTGAAGAAGCCTTCTCACCGCCACCTTGACGCTCAAGACGCTTGAACGGATGACGACCGAAACTGCGCACCTTCGCGCAACGGGTCGGGTCCAGTAGTTCGCCGTGGAAGTACAGATGAACGCCCGGTGCAAGGCCTTGGCCGAGGGCAACCAGCGCGCCACTGAGGTTTTCCCAGGCATCGCTGTCGGCTACGCCGGCCGGCAGCATGGAACCGGTGAACACCACGCGGGCATGCAGGCCGAGCAACTGAAAACTCATGGCCGCAGCGCTGTAGGCGAGGGTGTCGGTGCCGTGCAGGATCAGCACGCTGTCGCAGCCCTGGACATCGACGGCGTCGACCACCGCTTCACGCAGTTGCTGCCAGTAAGCCGGGCTCATGTTGGCGCTGTCGATCAGCGGCGACATCTCGCGAAAGCGCCATTGCGGCACGACAAGGTCAGGCTGGCTGTGCAGATATTCGCGCATCCGGGCTTCGAAACCGGACGCTGGGGCCAGGCCGTGAGCACTGGCTTGCATTCCGATGGTGCCGCCGGTGTAGAGCACCATGACGTGCTGGGCGGCAGGGAAGGTCGAGGAATTCATGGGGGGTCTCCGAGAACGATGACATTCCTAATGTGGGAGCGGGCTTGCTCGCGAAAGCGGTGTATCAGCCAACATCAATGTCGCCTGACACTCCCTCTTCGCGAGCAAGCCCGCTCCCACAGGGGATTGCGCACTTTAACCGATCAGCGTTGCGCTGCGGGTACGCCTTGCGACTCGGCTTCAGCCTTGGTGGCGGCCGCTGGCGGATTGGCTGGCCAGGCTTTCAGGTCCAAGTCCAGATCCGGGAATTTGCTCGAATCGAACACGGGCGTCTTGATGCCGGCCGCGCGCTGGTCATCGTAGTCACGCAGGATGCGCATGCCGACCTTGAACAGCAGGAACAGCGCGATCAGGTTCACGAAAGCCAGCAGGGTCATGGTGATGTCGGCGAAGGCGAACACCGTGCCCAGGTTCTCGATTGCACCCCAGAAGATCAGCGCCAGTACCAATGCGCGGTAGCCGATCAGCGCCTTGCGGTTTTCACCGATCAGGAAGCGCAGGTTGCTCTCGCCCAGGTAGTAGTTGTAGAGGATCGAGGTGAACACGAACAACGACAGGGCCACGGAGATGAAGCTCCGGCCCCAGTCACCGACCACGGCGGCCAGGGAGTTCTGGGTCAGGGCAATACCGTCGCCTTCGAAGCCCGGGGTGTAGAAGCCCGAGAGCAGGATCAGCAACGCGGTGCAGGTGCAGATCACGAAGGTGTCGAGGAACACGCTGAACGCCTGAACCACGCCTTGTGACACCGGGTGTTCGACCGACGCGACTGCGGCCACGTTCGGCGCACTGCCCAGGCCTGCTTCGTTGGCGAACACGCCGCGCTTCACGCCCATGACGATGGCGCTGCCGATCAGGCCGCCGAAGGCCTGGTCGAGACCGAAGGCGCTTTTGACGATGGTCATCAGCATCGCTGGAACGTGGTCGAATTGCAGGACGATCACGTAGATGGTCACGCCGATGTACACCAGGGTTTTCACCGGCACCAGCAGGTCAGCGACCTTGGCGATGCGCTTGATCCCACCGATGAACACCAGACCCAGCAACACCGCCAGGGCCAGGCCGGTGTAAGTGGTGTCGAGGCCGAAAGCGTTGTTCAGCGAGTGGGTCACGGCGTGGGATTGCAGGCCGTTGAAGGCGAAGCCGAAGGTGATCAGCAGCAGGAACGCCATGATCATGCCCAGCCAGCGTTTCTGCAGGCCGTGCTGGATGTAGTAGGACGGGCCGCCACGGTACGTGCCGTCGGAGTCGCAGCGCTTGTAGAGCTGGCCGAGGGAGCATTCGAAGAAGCTGCTGGACATGCCGACCAGCGCGGTCACCCACATCCAGAACACCGCACCCGGACCACCCAAGGTTACGGCGATACCGACCCCGGCGATGTTACCCGCACCGACGCGGCCGGCGAGGCTGAGCATCAAGGCCTGGAACGAACTGAGTTGACCGGCACTGCTTTTCAGGCTGTCGCGGAACACCGCAAACATGTGGAAGAAGTGGCGCAATTGAACGAAACGCGAGCGGATCGTGAAGTAGCTACCGAGCCCGACAATGAGCACGATCAGTACTTTCCCTGAGAGGAAGTCGTTAATGACTTCGAGCATGGATTATTCCTCGCTGTTTTTTGTGTAGGCAAATGTTGGGCGGTCAGAAACATCGCGTTACACCGGATTGCGCGCGGCAAAACAGGTGAGGCGAAGGTTCGTCCCGATTTCATATTGCGGGTTTGTTATTAGTTCGGGTTTCGCATGGGTTTGGGCCTCGTTACCGACGACCGCTCACGCGAAGAGGGGCGGCACTATACCTATGAGCGTGTCGTCCGTCTGCACGGTTGTGGTGCATGAATCGAAACGAGGTGCTGCCAGGATCAAAAGATCGCAGCCTTCGGCAGCTCCTACAGGGTGTACATCAAATGCTGTAGGAGCTGCCGAAGGCTGCGATCTTTGCGGTGTCAGACATATTCGCTATCCGCAAAAGGGTTAAAAAAAAGGGCTTGGGGAATACATCCCCAAGCCCTCAAAAGGTGAGAGGTGTCTAGTCCCTCGACCTGGTGAGCGTGGCGCTTCGTGCTCTTCGTTAAAAGAGCAAGCGCCGGTGTTGCGTTCGGTTAAGCCTTCAGAGGCACCAGACGCGGAGCAATCATGTTTTCCGGGCGCAGGATGTCGGCGAGCATTTCGTCGTCGAGCAAGCCTTCTTCACGCACCAGTTCCAGCACGCCACGGCCGCTTTCGAGGGCGATACGGGCGATGCGGGTGGCGTTTTCATAGCCGATGTACGGGTTCAGTGCGGTGACCAGGCCGATCGAGTGTTCGACCAGTTCACGGCAACGCTCTTCGTTGGCGGTGATGCCGACGATGCAGTGCTCGCGCAGCATGTCCATGGCGCGTTGCAGCAGGCGGATCGAGTCGAAGATCTTGAACGCGATCAGCGGCTCCATCACGTTCAGTTGCAGTTGGCCGCCTTCGGCTGCGATGGTCAGCGCCAGGTCGTTGCCGATGATCTGGAACGCCACCTGGTTAACCGCTTCCGGGATAACCGGGTTGACCTTGCCGGGCATGATCGAGCTGCCTGGCTGACGCGCTGGCAGGTTGATTTCGTTGATGCCGGTGCGTGGGCCGCTGGACAGCAGGCGCAGGTCGTTGCAGATCTTCGACAGCTTGACCGCGGTGCGCTTGAGCATGCCGGAGAACAGTACGAAGGCGCCCATGTCGGAGGTGGCTTCGATCAGGTCGGCGGCTGGAACCAGCGGTTGACCGCTGATCAGTGCCAGACGCTCAACGGCCAGGTGCTGGTAGCGCGGGTCGGCGTTGATGCCGGTACCGATCGCGGTGCCGCCCAGGTTCACTTCGGTCAGCAGTTCAGGTGCCAGTGTTTTCAGACGTGCCAGGTCTTCGCTCAATGTGGTGGCGAAGGCACGGAATTCTTGGCCCAGGGTCATCGGCACGGCGTCTTGCAGCTGGGTACGGCCCATCTTCAATACGTGGCTGAACTCAACACCCTTGGCGGCGAACGCCTGGATCAGGCTGTCGAGGCTGGCCAGCAGCGCGTCGTGACCCAGCAGCAGACCCAGACGGATCGCGGTCGGGTAGGCGTCGTTGGTCGACTGCGCCATGTTCACGTCGTTGTTCGGGTGCAGGTATTGGTATTCGCCCTTCTGGTGGCCCATGGCCTCCAGCGCGATGTTGGCGATGACTTCGTTGGCATTCATGTTGGTTGAAGTGCCAGCGCCGCCTTGAATCATGTCCACCACGAACTCTTCGTGGAAATCGCCGCGGATCAAACGTGCACAGGCTTCGCTGATGGCAGCGTGCTTGGCTTCGCTCAGGTGACCCAGTTCGCGGTTGGCGTCAGCGGCGGCCTGTTTGACCATTGCCAGGCCGACAACAAGCTTCGGGTAATGCGAAATCGGAACGCCGGAGAGACGGAAGTTGTTCACCGCTCGCAGGGTCTGGATGCCGTAATACGCTTGAGCAGGTACTTCGAGTACGCCAAGCAGGTCTTTTTCTGTGCGGAAAGATGCAGCGGAGGACATGATAGAAATCATCTCGATATGGACCCGGTCTGTGCCGGAACACTGCAAATGCTAGGCTTGTGGAGAATTTTGGGCCAATGCTGTTAAACACTAGCCTATGCACATTCGGCATAATGCCCGTGTGACGCCGTGTCTGCGGCGAGCGTGTGACCTAAATTGGTGCGTGTCCGGGAGGCCGTGATGAACCTTGAAAGTAAATGGCTGGAGGACTTTAGTGCTCTGGCCGCCACCCGCAGCTTCTCCCAGGCTGCCGAACGACGCTTCGTGACTCAGCCGGCGTTCAGTCGACGGATCCGCAGCCTTGAAGCCGCGCTGGGGCTGACCCTGGTCAATCGCTCGCGCACGCCGATCGAGCTGACGGCGGCGGGGCAGTTGTTTCTGGTCACCGCGCGGACGGTGGTCGAGCAGCTCGGTGAAGTGTTGCGTCACCTTCATCACCTGGAAGGCGGGCAGGGCGAGGTGATGCAGGTCGCCGCCGCTCACTCCCTGGCGTTGGGGTTCTTCCCGCGCTGGATCGCGCAGTTGCGTAACGAAGGCCTGAACATCGCGACGCGCCTGGTGGCAACCAACGTCGGTGATGCCGTGCATGCCCTGCGTGAAGGCGGTTGCGATCTGATGCTGGCGTTCTACGACCCGGATGCCGCGATGCAGATGGACCCGGAAATCTTCCCGTCGCTGCACCTTGGCGACACTGAAATGCTTCCGGTCTGCGCGGCGGACGCCGAGGGCAAGCCACTGTTCGATCTGGAAGGCGAAGGCAGTGTGCCGCTGCTCGCCTACAGCGCCGGTGCATTTCTCGGGCGTTCGGTGAACATGCTGCTGCGCCAGCGTGCGCTGCGCTTCACCACCATTTACGAAACCGCCATGGCCGACAGCCTTAAAAGCATGGCACTGGAAGGATTGGGCATTGCCTGGGTGCCGCGGCTCAGCGTGCGTGCCGAACTGGCTCGTGGTGAACTGGTGGTTTGCGGCGGCCCGCAATGGCATGTACCGCTGGAGATTCGCCTGTACCGCTGCGCGTTGGTGCGCAAGGCGAACGTGCGGTTGTTATGGCGCAAGCTGGAAGGCGGCGCAGCCCAAGGCACGACGGGTATCTGAGACCAATGAAGATCCAATGTGGGAGCGGGCTTGCTCGCGAATGCGGTGTGTCAGTCGAGATCAATGTTGCCTGATCCAGCGCATTCGCGAGCAAGCCCGCTCCCACAGGGGGATTTGTGTTGATCTTTCGCTGACCTCGGAGTCAATAAAACCGGCACTTTGCGCCGAATGACAGATGGTCGCTATGGGGGCTGTTTATCTGCTTCATTGAGGTATACTGCGCGGCCTTCGGCCGGTTCGTCCGGCCATAATTCGTACAATCAAGCCACGCATTTTGCGTGGCTTGTTGTTTTTTGACGCGCCTGCGGGCGCCCAGAGAGAAGAGGCACGACGATGAGTGCACTGGTTGGCGTGATCATGGGCTCCAAGTCCGATTGGTCCACCCTTAGCCACACCGCCGATATGCTGGAAAAGCTCGGCATTCCTTACGAGGTGAAAGTGGTCTCTGCCCACCGCACCCCGGACCTGCTGTTCCAGTACGCCGAAGAGGCCGAGGCGCGTGGCATCGAGGTGATCATCGCCGGTGCCGGCGGCGCGGCTCACTTGCCAGGCATGTGTGCGGCCAAGACCCACCTGCCGGTACTGGGCGTGCCGGTGCAGTCGTCGATGCTCTCGGGCGTCGATTCGCTGCTGTCTATCGTGCAGATGCCCGCGGGTATTCCGGTCGCCACCCTGGCCATCGGCAAGGCTGGCGCGATCAACGCAGCACTGCTCTCGGCGAGCATCCTCGGCGCCAAGCGCCCGCAGTTCCACGCGGTGCTGAAAAAATTCCGTGCTGAGCAGACAGACAGCGTCCTGGAAAATCCAGACCCACGCATCGCCTGAGGTTGTTGACGATGAAGATCGGTGTAATCGGTGGCGGCCAGTTGGGTCGCATGTTGGCGCTGGCGGGCACTCCGCTGGGCATGAACTTCGCTTTCCTGGACCCCGCTCCGGATGCTTGCGCAGCCGCGTTGGGCGAACACCTGCGGGCCGATTACGGCGATCAGGATCACCTGCGTCAGCTGGCCGATGAAGTCGATCTGGTGACTTTCGAGTTCGAAAGCGTCCCGGCCGAAACCGTGGCCTTCCTGTCGCAATTCGTCCCGGTCTACCCGAGCGCCGAAGCCCTGCGCATCGCCCGTGATCGCTGGTTCGAGAAGAGCATGTTCAAGGACCTGGGGATTCCCACCCCGGCGTTCGCTGACATTCAATCGCAATCCGATCTGGATGCTGCCGTGGCTTCCATCGGTCTGCCGGCCGTGCTGAAAACCCGCACCCTGGGTTACGACGGCAAGGGCCAGAAGGTCCTGCGCAAGCCTGAAGATGTCGCCGGCACCTTCGCCGAACTGGGCAGCGTGGCCTGCCTGTTGGAAGGTTTCGTGCCGTTCACCGGTGAAGTCTCGTTGATCGCCGTGCGCGCTCGCGATGGTGAGACCAAATTTTATCCGTTGGTTCACAACACCCACGACAGCGGCATCCTCAAACTGTCCGTGGCCAGCACCGACCACCCGCTGCAAGCCTTGGCGGAAGACTATTCCAGCCGTGTGCTCAAGCAGCTGAACTACGTTGGCGTGATGGCGTTCGAGTTCTTTGAAGTCGACGGTGGCCTCAAGGCCAACGAAATCGCCCCGCGGGTCCACAACTCGGGTCACTGGACCACTGAAGGTGCCGAGTGCAGCCAGTTCGAAAACCACCTGCGGGCCGTTGCCGGTCTGCCGCTGGGTTCGACGGCCAAGGTCGGCGAGAGCGCGATGCTCAACTTCATCGGTGTCGTGCCGCCAGTAGAAAAAGTGATTGCGATCGACGACTGCCATTTGCATCACTACGGCAAGGCTTTCAAGGTCGGCCGCAAGGTCGGTCACGCGAATCTGCGCTGTGCAGACCGCGAGACGTTGGCTGCGCAGATCCTGAAGGTCGAAGCACTCATCGCCGAATAGTTTCATCTGGCAACGGCGGAACCATTCAGGGCCCGCCGTTCTCTCATGGCAGGATGCCAAAGTCTGACTAGGCTTTGGGCATTGCCATTCAATCAGAGGGAAATGCCATGGGAATTATCGGAACCATCTTTATCGGCTTGATCGTCGGCCTGCTGGCACGGTTCCTGAAACCGGGCGATGACAGCATGGGCTGGATCATGACCATCCTGCTCGGTATCGGCGGTTCGTTGGCGGCCACTTACGGCGGCCAGGCTCTGGGCATCTACCAGGCCGGTCAAGGCGCAGGCTTCATCGGTGCGCTGGTTGGCGCGGTGGTGTTGCTGGTGATCTACGGTTTGATCAAAAAGAACTGATCCAAAGCGACAAAGCCCCCTCTGCGCCGCACGCAGAGCGGGCTAGAATGCTCGGCGTTGCACCGACCTTTCCTTTGCCGAGCACCTCCATGCGCCGTCTTTTACTGACTTTCCTTTTACTGGGCTCGGGCCTCGCCCATGCCGGCGAACTGCCGGAAACCGACTGGCTTGAACTGATGCCCAAGTCGGACCAGAAAGCCCTCGAGGCCATGCCCGAAATCGACCACAACTCCCCCGAAGCCAATGGCACCTTTACCGAAAAGGGTGGCATGAAGCAGAGCAAGGGTTTACCGGCGGTGATGTATTCGACCAAAACCGTGCCGTCGATGAACGACAAGAACATCCGCATCGGTGGTTATCCGGTGCCGCTGGAGTCCGACGCCCAGGGCCGCAGCACGCTGTTCTTCCTCGTGCCGTATCCGGGCGCCTGCATCCACGTGCCGCCACCGCCACCTAATCAATTGGTGTTGGTGCGTTATCCGAAAGGTTTGAAGCTGAATGACATCTATACACCGCTGTGGGTGACCGGCACGCTGAAGATCGAGAAGGTCAACAACGACCTGGCGGATGCCGCGTATGCGCTGGATGCGGCGAAGGTGCGGGTGGTCAAAGAGTCGGATCTGTAAAGCGCCAGTAGGCCTGGCACAAACCAAATGTGGGAGCGGGCTTGCTCGCGAAGAGGCCATAACATTCAACATCATCGTTGACTGTTACACCGCCTTCGCGAGCAAGCCCGCTCCCACATTGGTTCTGGGGTGTTGCTTATAGAGGCTTGCTACCGATGCTGACACCCAGGGTATGACTCGCACCCGGCGCCAGCGTCACCACATCATCCATCACATTCGCCGTTTCAATGCACAGCATCCGCTGCCAGCCATCGTCGGCCATGTCGCTGAACGCCACAGCGCGTTCAATCCACGGATTCCAGATCACCGCCGAGCGTGAACCGCTGCTGGTCAGCTCGATGCGCCGTTCCCAGGTCGGATCGACAATGCTCAGCTTCGCCGGGGTATTGAGATAGATACGATCGGTCTCGCCGACAAAACGCAGATCGCCGGTCTGAGTGACGGTTTTCCAGTCGTCCAGGGTTTCGATGTAACTCAAGCCATCCAGTCCTTCGACACGCACTTCGCGTACATCGCTGACCGCGAAATAGCTGTGCAGTGCCTGGCTGATGGTGACGTTGTCAGTGCCTTGGTTGTGGCTGGTCAGGCTGATGTGCAGTTGCTCATCCAGACGAATGCTCAGCTTCAAATCCACTTGATGCGGCCAGCCTGGCAAACCGCCTTCAGGGTAAGGCAGAACAAACTCCACCTTCAGGCTTTCGCCCTCGGTTTCAATGCCGCCCAGTTCCCAGTCCATCGCCCTTACCAGCCCGTGGGCGGTCGGCGCTTCGTTGCTGATGCGCATCGCCTGAACGCTCTGCGGGTTGCGCGGCAAGTTACCAAACCACGGCCAGCACACCGGAACCCCGGCGCGGATGCTCTTGCCAGTCTTGAACACGGCCTCGTCGTTGAGCCAGATCAGCGGCGGTTGCCCGGCCACTTGATAACTGAGGATGTGCGCGCCCTGCTGGGCAACCAGCAATTCGGCCTGACCGTGGCGGATGCGCCAGCAGTTCAGTTCATCCAGTTTCACGGCTTCAACGTTGGGCGTACTCATGGGCAACTCTCGATCAGGAACAATGACTGCAATGGACCGCAGAAAGGTCGTAGTGTTTAACGAGCTCTAGGCGGAACCGAACGGGTGCGACCGCTGCCGTCGATGGCGACGAACACAAATACGGCTTCAGTCACCTTACGCCATTCGCTGGACAGCGGATCGTCACTCCAGACTTCGACCATCATCTGAATCGAGCTGCGGCCGATTTCCAGCGCCTGGGTATAGAAGGAGAGCTGAGCGCCCACCGCTACCGGAACCAGAAATGCCATGCGGTCGATCGCAACCGTAGCCACGCGGCCACCCGCGACTTTGCTGGCCATTGCGGTGCCGGCCAAATCCATCTGCGACACCAGCCAACCGCCGAAAATATCGCCAAAGCCGTTGGTTTCGCGGGGGAGCGCGGTAATTTGCAGGGCAAGGTCGCCTTGCGGGATCGGATCTTCTTGTTCGAGCTCTATCATGCCGGGGGTGCCTCTGACCCGTGACTCTTCATAGGTGTAGCGGGTGAATAGCCGTCTTGGAAAAACGATTCAGCCCCGAACATACTACGTTCGTCACGTTTTTCGTAAGGCGCCTAAAGGGAAACTCTGCGAAATCGGCTGGCGGGTGCCAACGACGTTTTCGCACAGCAACCCCTTACAAGCAGGTGCAGGATTGCGAGTATATCGATCGGTAGACTCCGAGACGACCGTCCGGTTCTCATTTCGACCGTCAAATACGCACCTCTATGTGCTTTTTCGAACAATTTGCTATCGTGCCGGACCTGCCCAAGCCTCAGCCAGCGTTGTTGGGGTTGCAGATCCGACTATAAGAGAAGCCTTGCCATGACCACAGCGCCCTCGAGCATCGCGCAGCCAACCCAATCCGCACGTCCGCTGACCCGCAGCGACTACAAGACTTTGTCACTGTCTGCCCTGGGCGGTGCGCTGGAGTTTTACGATTTCATCATCTTCGTGTTCTTCGCCACGGTGGTCGGCAAGCTGTTCTTCCCGGCCGACATGCCCGAGTGGCTGCGCTTGATGCAGACCTTCGGGATCTTTGCCGCCGGCTACCTGGCGCGGCCACTGGGCGGCATCGTCATGGCGCACTTCGGCGACCTGCTGGGACGCAAGAAGATGTTCACCCTGAGCATTTTCATGATGGCGGTGCCGACCCTGATCATGGGTTTGCTGCCGACTTATGCGCAGATCGGGATGTGGGCGCCGATCCTGTTGCTGCTGATGCGGGTGATTCAAGGCGCTGCGATTGGCGGTGAAGTGCCGGGCGCGTGGGTATTCGTTTCCGAACACGTGCCGCACCGACACATCGGCTACGCCTGCGGCACCCTGACCTGCGGCCTGACGGCCGGTATCCTGCTGGGCTCGCTGGTCGCCACCGCGATCAACAGCATTTACACCCCGGTTGAAGTCTCGGATTACGCCTGGCGGATTCCGTTCCTGTTGGGTGGCGTATTCGGCCTGTTCTCGGTTTACCTGCGCCGCTGGTTGCACGAGACGCCGGTATTCGCCGAGCTGCAACTGCGCAAGGCTCTGGCTGAAGAAGTGCCGCTGCGCGCCGTGTTGCGCGACCATCGCGGGGCGATCCTGATTTCCATGCTGCTGACCTGGCTGCTGTCCGCCGGCATCATCGTGGTCATCCTCATGACCCCGACCGTGCTGCAGACTGTCTACCACTTCTCGCCAACCACCGCGTTGCAGGCCAACAGCCTGGCGATCGTGTTTCTGAGCCTGGGCTGCGTCGCCTCCGGTGCACTGGCTGACCGCTTCGGTGCAGGTCGTATCTTCGTGTACGGCAGTGCTGCGTTGCTGATCAGTTCGTGGACCTTCTACCACAGCCTGTTCAACCACCCGGACTGGCTGTTCCCGATGTACGCCCTGACCGGCTTGCTGGTCGGCACCATCGGTGCAGTGCCGTATGTGATGGTCAAAGCCTTCCCGGCGGTGGTGCGCTTCAGCGGGCTGTCGTTCTCCTACAACCTGGCCTACGCCATCTTCGGCGGCCTGACCCCGATGGTTGTCACCTTGCTGCTCAAGGAAAGCCCGTTGGGGCCTGCCTATTATGTGGCAATCATTTGCGGTGTCGGGGTTCTGGTGGGCGCCTACCTCTGGAAGAAGGGCCGATAGCGCTAGACCGCCAGTTGTTAAGGCTTTCGCCAGTGCGAAAGCCTTGCCCCACATTCGCCCGTTGGTAAACGTGCTCCATGCTCAAGCATATGGTCCAGAGCATCCGCAGCGTGCTTCGGTTGAAGGACCTGATGCTCCACCATCAAATCGAGTAGCCAGAGTGCGCCATGCACTTGTAAGCCATCCCTCTGCGCTTGACGCCTCAGCTTGCCATCTCCGGTGAGCAACGGCCGACCTGTTTTTTGTGCGAGCAGATAGCACGACACATCGGCTAATGAGCTGTTGTTGTGCTCTATTTTGAGACTGAACAGCTTGGTAACCCCTGACTCGTCGAACGACTCAACAATCAATCCCCGACCGAGTAATTCGTCATGGGGGAAATCTTCGAGTTCATGCAACACGAAATCTGTGCAGCAAAGAGTGAATGGCAGTCTGAACATCTGCTCCAGCAGTCCGGCATTTCTGAAGTCGATCCAGATATTCGTATCGCTGATGTAGATCAGACTCATGCACTCTCCAGTGAGCCCAGAAAATTGGGGTCAAGAGCGCTCACTGGTTTGCGTAGAAGTTCGGCTGCGCGGGATTTGGTGATCAACCCTTCCGCTAGCCCCCAGAACACCAAAGATTCAAAACGTTGCGGTGGTTTGCATGGCAAGGGCTCGGGTTCGGCCTTGCGCCAGCCGTTCGCGCTGAACTGGATGGTGAGGGATTTGTATCCACTGTCGCTAAGGAGGTTCAGATCCTTGAGACGCCTCAATGCTGCATGCATCGAAATCCCGTATTGGCGCTTGGCGATCAACAACTCACGAGGATGGACCCGTGAGCGAGGATGGTTACCGAAGTCGCTGGTTACACCTTTGGCCGGGTAGAGGAAGGCGCCTGCGAAACGGTGGCAACAGTTTTCTTTATCCCGTTCAGGCATGTCATCGGGTAATTGCATGACCCAATGACCCAGTTCATGTGCTGCGGTGAAGCGTATGCGTTCACCTGGGCGCTCGGTATTCAGTGCAATCAAGACGTGGCGGCCGTCACTGGTGGCGGCGCAGGCTCCGTCGAAGTCATCCGGTCCCATAAGCATCGCGACCTTGATGCTGTGCTCTTCCAGCTGTTCGGTCAGGTTGGAGATGGGGTCGCTACCAATTCCCCAGAAGTTCCTAAGGGACTCGGCGGCTTGCTCGGCATCTTCGATAGAAGAAACGGGCAGCATTTGCGCCGGGGTGGCTGGAGTCTGGATGTCGACTGGGTCGAAGCATTCCTCCAGAGCCATATAGCGTTCAAGGTGCTCGCGAATCTGCTCTTCGACCTGAATCTGGCGATACTTCGGCATTTTCGCGAGTTTTCGAAACTCAAGGGGGGCAAGCGGAACGGCATCCGCACGGAAGAAGTATTCAGGATTGACCTGCAGTACTTTGGCCATTTGCAGCAGACGCGCCGAGTTCGGGGCACTTAACCCCTTCTCGTATTTGCTGAGGGCTTGCTTGGTGATGTCTCCAAGCTGGAGCGCCAGAGCCTCCAAGGACATGCCGCGCAGTAGGCGAGCGCGGCGAATTCGGTCGTTGATCATGAGTTCCTCTCGTGGTTGACGATGCTATATTTTAGTTTTGATTTGTCAACCTTGCTTTGACGGGGCAGGGCATCTGCGTTTTGAATGCTGGCCTTTCATCCAATTGTCATATTTCAGCCATAGAGTGTTCACACGGCCTGCTGATACTTGGCCCCGACTTAACACACCTATCTGCTAGGAGTAAGGCATGAAACTGAAGCGTTTGATGGCGGCAATGACTTTTGTCGCTGCTGGCGTTGCGACTGCCAACGCGGTTGCCGCTGTTGACCCTGCTATCCCGAGCTACACCAAAACCACTGGTGTGTCGGGCAACCTGTCCAGCGTCGGCTCCGATACCCTGGCCAACCTCATGACCCTGTGGGCTGAGAACTACAAAAAAGAATACCCGAACGTAAACATCCAGATTCAGGCCGCTGGCTCCGCCACTGCGCCACCTGCGCTGACTGAAGGCACCTCTAACCTGGGCCCGATGAGCCGCAAGATGAAGGACACCGAACTGGCTGCCTTCGAGCAGAAGTACGGCTACAAGCCAACCGCTATCCCGGTTGCCGTGGACGCCCTGGCTGTCTTCGTTCACAAAGACAACCCGATCCAGCACCTGACCATGGAACAAGTCGACGCGATCTTCTCCTCGACTCGTCTGTGCGGCGCTAAAACCGACGTGAAAACCTGGGGTGACCTGGGCGTGACCGGCGACCTGGCCAACAAGCCAGTTCAACTGTTCGGTCGTAACTCGGTATCCGGCACCTACGGCTACTTCAAAGAAGAAGCCCTGTGCAAAGGCGACTACAAGCCAAACGTCAACGAACAACCAGGCTCGGCTTCGGTCGTGCAGTCGATCAGCTCCTCGCTGAACGGCATCGGTTACTCGGGCATCGGCTACAAAACCGCTAGCGTGAAGACTGTGGCTCTGGCCAAAAAAGGCACCACTGAATTCATCGAAGACACCGAAGAAAACGCCCTGAACGGCAAGTACCCGCTGTCGCGTTTCCTCTACGTTTACGTCAACAAAGCCCCGAACAAGCCTCTGGCCCCGCTGGAAGCCGAGTTCGTGAAACTGGTTCTGTCCAAACAGGGCCAGGAAGTTGTAGTGAAAGACGGCTACATCCCACTGCCGGCCAAGGTTGCTGCAAAAGCACTGGCTGACCTGGGTCTGCAGGAAGGCGGCGCTGAAGTCGCAAAAAAGTAAAACCCTGAGTCCGGGGTAATCCCGGACTCAATGTGGGAGCGGGCTTGCTCGCGAAAGCGGTGGATCAATCGACATTGATGTTGAAAGTGACGGCCCTTTCGCGAGCAAGCCCGCTCCCACATACCCCCAAATTTTCAGTCCGCTGCCAGTTCCCACAGGCGGCGGATTTGTTGCGTCACTGCATTGTCATCTTTCTGTCATACAGGATCGCTAGGGTGTGCGAATGAATGATCTGGCCAATTCCACCATGACTACTAATCCCCCCAAGCGAATTGACTTCAATACGCCTGAGCTGCAACGCAAGCGCCGCATCCGCGCGCTCAAAGATCGCCTGACCCGCTGGTACGTCCTTGTGGGCGGCCTCGCCGTTCTCGGCGCGATCACGCTGATCTTTTTCTTCCTCGCTTACGTTGTCGCGCCCCTGTTTCAGGGCGCCGACCTGACCGCCAAGGACGCCATCACGCCCGCCTGGATGCAAGACGCAGGCAAGCCGTTGATGATCTCCCTGGAAGAGCAGAACCAGGTCGCCATGCGGGTTTCCGACAAGGGCCAGGCCCTGTTCTTCGATATCGACAGTGGCGCTGAACTCAAGCGTGTCGATCTGTCGATTCCGGCCGGCACTACCGTGACCTCCATCGGCGAAGACCAACCAGGCCATCCATTGGTGGTGGTGGGCTTGTCCAACGGCCAGGCGCTGGTGTTCCGTCACACTTATAAAGTCAGCTACCCGGACGGCAAAAAAACCATCTCGCCGGCCATCGAATACCCGTACGGCGAAACGCCGATTGCGCTGAACGAGGCGGGCGGAGCCTTGGAGCACGTCAGCCTCAACGCCACCGATACGACGCTGATGCTGGTCGGTTCCACCGGTTCGCAGCTCAATGTTTTGTCGCTGACTAGCGAAGAAAACATGATGACCGGCGAAATCACCAACGAGCAGAAGCGCATCGATCTGCCGCAGATGACCGAGCCGGTGAAGAACATCTTCGTCGACCCGCGTCAGCAATGGCTGTACGTGATTAACGGTCGCGCCCAGGCCGACGTGTTCAGCCTGCGCGACAAGAGCCTCAACGGTCGCTACAAACTGCTGGATGATGGCGAAGCGCAAATCACTGCCAGTACTCAACTGGTGGGCGGGATCTCGCTGATCCTCGGCGATTCCAAGGGCGGTCTGGCCCAATGGTTCATGGCCCGCGACCACGATGGCGAACTGCGTCTGAAGCAGATTCGTAACTTCCAGATGGGCACGGCGCCGATCGTTGAAATCACCGCTGAAGAACGTCGCAAAGGCTTCATCGCGCTCGACGCGTCCGGCAAGCTCGGCGTGTTCCACAGCACCGCCCACCGCACCTTGTTGGTGGATCAGGTGGTCGATGGCCAAGGCATTTTCGGTCTGTCGCCACGGGCCAACCGGGTGATCGTGGAGGCGGGCGGCAAGATTCAACCGTTGCTGCTCGACAACCCGCACCCGGAAGTGTCGTGGAGCGCGTTGTGGAGCAAGGTCTGGTACGAGAACTACGACGAGCCTAAATACGTCTGGCAATCGACCGCCGCCAACACCGACTTCGAACCCAAGCTGAGCTTGTCTCCGCTGACCTTCGGCACTTTGAAAGCCGCGTTCTACGCCATGCTGCTGGCCGCGCCTCTGGCCGTTGCCGCCGCCATCTACACCGCGTACTTCATGGCCCCGGGCATGCGCCGCAAGGTCAAACCGGTGATCGAACTGATGGAAGCGATGCCGACGGTGATCCTCGGCTTCTTCGCTGGTCTGTTCCTCGCACCGTATGTGGAAGGGCACTTGCCAGGCATTTTCAGCCTGCTGATGCTCTTGCCGATAGGCATTCTGGTAGCGGGTTTCACCTTCAGCCGCTTGCCTGAATCGATCCGCCTGAAAGTGCCGGAAGGCTGGGAAAGCGCGATCCTGATCCCGGTGATCCTGTTTGTGGGCTGGCTCTCGCTGTACATGAGCCCGTACATGGAAACCTGGTTCTTCGGCGGCGACATGCGCATGTGGATCTCCCACGACCTGGGCATCACTTACGACCAGCGCAACGCTCTGGTGGTCGGTCTGGCCATGGGCTTCGCGGTCATCCCGAACATCTACTCCATCGCCGAAGACGCCGTGTTCAGCGTGCCTCGCGGTTTGACCCTCGGTTCTCTGGCCCTCGGTGCCACGCCATGGCAGACCATGACTCGCGTGGTGATCCTGACCGCCAGCCCGGGCATTTTCTCGGCGCTGATGATCGGCATGGGCCGTGCGGTCGGTGAAACCATGATCGTACTGATGGCCACCGGTAACACGCCAGTCATGGAAATGAACCTGTTCGAAGGCCTGCGCACCCTGGCGGCCAACGTTGCGGTGGAAATGCCCGAATCGGAAGTCGGCGGCAGCCACTACCGCGTGCTGTTCCTCTCGGCGCTGGTGCTGCTGATGTTCACCTTCGTCATGAACACCCTCGCGGAACTGATTCGTCAGCGTCTGCGCAAGAAATACTCGTCGCTTTAAGAAAGGTAGAAGTCTGTGAAACAGAACTCCCTGAAAGGATGGTTCAAGAGCGGCGCCCCCGGCGTCTGGATCAGCGGTGGCGCGGTGTCCATCGCGGTCATCATGACCATTGGCTTGCTGGCAGTGATTGCCGTGCGCGGTCTGGGCCATTTCTGGCCGGCGGACCTGGTGCACGCCAGTTACGACGTGCCGGGCCAGGCCAACCATCTCGTCATCGGCGAAGTGGTGCAGAAAGAAGAAGTGCCGCGCGAGCGCCTGAAAAGCGCTGGCCTGCCGGTGCCCGATCAGGGCCCGGAGTTCATGACCCGCGAGCTGATCAAGGTCGGCAACCGTGACCTGAACGGCACCGACTTCACCTGGATCGTCGGCGAGTGGCTGACTAACCAAACGACCCCGCCAGAGCTGATGACCATCGAGCGTCGTGAGTGGGGCAACTTCTACGGCTACCTGGTCAACGTCAAACAGGACGGCAAGGTCATCGCTGAAGGTGAAGCTGCATGGCCTGAGCTGCAGGCCCGTGTCGCTCGCGTCAACCAGCTTGCCGCACAGCTCAAGAGCCTGGAAAAAACCGACATTGGCGCAATCAACGCCGGCCTCGAGCGCGTGCGCCTGCACGGTCGCAAGCTGGAACTGACCGGCACGATGGACGCTACCGCGCAAGCGGACATGGAGTCCGAGCGCGCCGAACTGAACGCTCGTTATCAGGACATCGAAGCTCGCCTGAACGACCTGCACGCCCAGTTCAACCGCGACAGCCTGACGGCCCGCGATGCCAACGGCAAAGAGATCGAAATCGGCATTGGCAAAGTGGTTCACGCCTACCAGCCGAACGGCATGAACACCTTCACCAAGATCGGCTTCTACTTCAGCAAGGTCTGGGAGTTCTTGAGCGACGACCCGCGTGAAGCGAACACCGAAGGCGGGATCTTCCCGGCGATTTTCGGCACCGTGATGATGACGTTGATCATGGCGATGATCGTGACGCCGTTCGGCGTGTTGGCAGCGGTTTACCTGCGTGAATATGCGAAACAGAACACCATGACTCGCTTGATCCGCATTGCCGTGAACAACCTGGCGGGCGTTCCTGCGATCGTTTACGGCGTGTTCGGTCTGGGCTTCTTTGTTTATGTGTTGGGTGGTTCAGTCGACCGGTTGTTCTTCCCTGAAGCGCTGCCGGCGCCGACCTTTGGCACGCCGGGTCTGCTCTGGGCGTCCCTGACCCTGGCGTTGCTGGCGGTGCCGGTGGTGATCGTGGCCACGGAAGAAGGTCTGGCGCGGATTCCTCGCACCGTGCGCGAAGGCTCGTTGGCCCTCGGCGCAACCAAGGCTGAAACCTTGTGGAAGATCGTACTGCCGATGGCTAGCCCGGCGATGATGACCGGCATGATCCTCGCCGTGGCTCGCGCCGCGGGTGAAGTGGCGCCGCTGATGCTGGTAGGTGTGGTGAAACTGGCGCCGTCGCTGCCGGTGGATGGCAACTACCCGTACTTGCACCTGGACCAGAAGATCATGCACCTGGGCTTCCATATTTATGACGTCGGCTTCCAGAGCCCGAACGTCGAAGCCGCGCGGCCGCTGGTGTATGCCACGGCGTTGCTGCTGGTGCTGGTGATCGCCACGCTTAACCTGTCGGCCGTCTATATCCGTAACCACCTGCGCGAAAAATACAAAGCGCTGGATAGCTGATAGCTGCCGCAAAAATTGAATGGGCTGCTGGCCTCAATGCCAGCCGCTCACTGAACCGAATTTGTTAGCACAGGGAGCCTCCCATGCAGCACGAAGCACATACCCACGGCATCAACATGTCGGCGCTGGGCCGCGACAAACAGAGCCTGAGTCTCGAACAGGAAACCGTGGCCATTGAAGTGCCGGGCCTGAGCCTGTTCTACGGCGACAAACAAGCGCTGTACGACGTCAGCATGAACATCCCGAAACAGCGCGTGACCGCCTTCATCGGCCCGTCCGGTTGCGGCAAGTCCACGCTGCTGCGCACCTTCAACCGCATGAACGACCTGGTGGATGGCTGCCGTGTCGAAGGCGAGATCAACCTCTACGGCAACAACATTTACCGTAAGGGCGAAGACGTAGCCGAGTTGCGTCGTCGCGTGGGCATGGTGTTCCAGAAGCCGAACCCGTTCCCGAAAACCATCTACGAGAACGTGGTCTACGGCCTGCGCATCCAGGGCATCAACAAAAAACGCGTACTCGACGAAGCCGTCGAGTGGGCGTTGAAAGGCGCGGCACTGTGGGACGAAGTCAAAGATCGTCTGCACGAGTCGGCACTTGGCCTGTCCGGCGGTCAGCAACAACGTCTGGTGATCGCTCGCACCATCGCTGTGGAGCCGGAGGTGCTGCTGCTCGACGAACCGTGCTCGGCACTCGACCCGATCTCCACGCTGAAAGTCGAAGAGCTGATCTACGAACTGAAATCGAAGTTCACCATCGTCATCGTGACCCACAACATGCAACAGGCCGCGCGGGTTTCCGATTACACGGCGTTCATGTACATGGGCAAACTGGTGGAATTCGGCGACACCGACACCCTGTTCACCAATCCGGCGAAGAAGCAGACCGAAGACTACATCACGGGTCGCTACGGCTAGGAAGCTGTTGTTGCTCACTGAACTGACGCTGCGGTCCACCGCACCTTACCGGACGCTCCAAGGACGCCAACATGATTAGTAAAGAAGGCCTTACCCATCACATCTCCGCGCAGTTCAACGCTGAGCTCGAGGAAGTGCGCAGCCACCTCCTGGCCATGGGCGGGCTAGTGGAAAAGCAGGTCAACGACGCGGTGACCGCGCTGATCGAGGCCGACTCCGGCCTGGCCCAGCAGGTTCGCGAGATCGACGATCAGATCAACCAGATGGAACGCAACATCGACGAAGAATGCCTGCGCATTCTGGCCCGTCGTCAGCCGGCAGCGTCGGACTTGCGTTTGATCATCAGCATCTCCAAGTCGGTGATCGACCTGGAACGTATCGGTGACGAAGCGACCAAGATCGCCCGTCGTGCCATCCAGTTGTGCGAAGAAGGCGAAGCCCCACGGGGTTACGTCGAGGTTCGCCACATCGGCGACCAGGTCCGCAACATGGTTCGCGATGCGCTGGACGCCTTTGCCCGTTTCGACGCCGACCTGGCGTTGTCGGTGGCCCAGTACGACAAGATCATCGACCGCGAATACAAAACCGCGTTGCGTGAGCTCGCCACCTACATGATGGAAGACCCGCGCTCTATCTCGCGGGTCTTGAGCATCATTTGGGTGCTGCGTTCGCTGGAACGGATCGGCGACCACGCACGCAATATCTCGGAGCTGGTGATTTACCTGGTGCGCGGCACCGACGTGCGTCACCTGGGCCTCAAGCGCATGAAAGAAGAAGTTGAAGGCACAAGTGGCGAAACCGCTAATGTTCCGGGCAAAGCTGACGATAAGTAAGATTGCCTGAGAAAAGCGCCCGGCCTTTTGGCCGGGCGTTTTTGTTTGTGGTTGATGAATTCGAAAGCAGCACCCGCGAACGAAAAGTCCCGGCGTGACTGAAGGTTTTTGGCAATGTGCCATCAGCAAAGCGGTATGCTTGCCGGGATTTTTTAAAGGGGTGATGGATGAGTAAGGTCAGTGTGTTGGTCGTGGACGACGCGTCGTTCATTCGTGACCTGGTGAAGAAGTGCTTGCGCAACTACTTCCCGGGGATCCGGATCGAAGACGCGGTTAACGGCAAGAAGGCTCAGGCCTTGCTGGCTCGGGAAGCGTTCGACCTGGTCCTGTGCGACTGGGAAATGCCGGAAATGTCCGGCCTGGAGCTGCTGACCTGGTGCCGCGAGCAGGACAACCTCAAGACCATGCCGTTCGTGATGGTGACCAGCCGTGGCGATAAAGAGAACGTCGTCCAGGCGATCCAGGCCGGGGTTTCAGGCTACGTCAGCAAGCCGTTCACCAACGAGCAACTGCTGACCAAGGTCAAGCAGGCCCTGAACAAAGTGGGCAAGCTCGACACCTTGATGAACAGCGCGCCGACCAAAATGAACTCGGCGTTCGGCAACGATTCCCTGAGCGCATTGACCGGCGGCAAGGCTGCCGTGGTCGCGCCAGCAGCGGCGCCGGTCAACCCGTTCGCCAAACCTGCCGCCGCCGCGCCGGCCCCGGCGGCTGCTCCGTCTCGCGGTCTGCTCAACAGCCCGCCGATCAAGCCTCCAGCGTCCTCCGCAGCGCCAACGGGCGGTCGTGGTCAGGGCCAACTGCGCCTGCCGAACGGCATTCAGCAATGTGTGATCAAGGCCTTGAGTCTCAAGGAAGCACTGCTGGTGGTGAAACGCACCGACTCCCTGCCGCAAGTGCTCGACAGCGCCGTGCTCGACCTGGAACAGGGCGATAACGCCGAAACCGCCCGTCTGAACGGCTACCTGCACGCCATCGTCGCCCACGAGCCGAAGCCCGACAGCGACTGGTTGCAACTGACCTTCCGCTTCGTCGACCAGGATGCGCAGAAGCTCGACTACATCTCCCGGTTGATAGCGCGTGGTACGGCGCAGAAGCATTTCGTACCCGGCGCTTAAGTTCGGTATCGTCTGTTAGGCCGCCATCGCGAGCTTGCTCGCGATGAGGCCTTCGAATTCACCGCACATCCGCTGAACGGCCCATTTTGAAACATCTGTCGACTAC
The DNA here is from genome assembly GCF_964253845.1 of Pseudomonas sp. LjRoot277. NCBI lineage: Bacteria > Pseudomonadati > Pseudomonadota > Gammaproteobacteria > Pseudomonadales > Pseudomonadaceae > Pseudomonas > Pseudomonas sp. LjRoot277. Next base: position 230,078 of record NZ_CAXURI020000001.1, read on the forward strand.
CCGGGTCCATTGCAGCTGCTAGGCTCCTACCCAGGCCTTACTCGACAGAATCTTGCCCATGCTCGCGCGCCTGCTGTTTTTCTGCGGTCTTTTCATGGCATCCGCCTCGGCGATGGCCATGACGATCTACAAGTCCACCGACGCCAGTGGCGTGGTCTCCTACAGCGACCGCCCCACGGCGGGCTCCAAGGTGTTCGTTTTTCGTGATCGCATGGTCGAGAATCTTGAGCGCCAGGTGTACGTCGTCATCACGAAGAAGAAGGGCGTGGACAGCGTTTACGTGCGCAATGACCTGTATGCGCCGGTAGAAATCGAGTTGAGCTTCGGCGGGCTGAAGAACGTCAGTGGTGCGCCAAGCCGGCCGATTCGCCGGGTGATGCCGGCACGCAGCAGTATTCGTCTGGCGTTGCTCACGGCCACGAAGCCCGAAAGGCCGCTCGCGTATACCCCAAAATTTGAATACTCCCTGGGCGACCCCTCAGGCGCCACCATGGCCTATCGGTACCCGCTGCCGTGGCGTGGCGGGCCGTTTCGGTTGAGTCAGGGCGCCAACGGTCAATACAGCCACTTTGGTCCCAAGAACCGCTACGCCATGGACATCGCCATGCCCGAAGGCACGCAGATCATTGCGGCGCGAGGCGGTGTGGTGGTGAAAACCGAGAATGCCCAGACCGGGCGCGGCACCGATCCGTCGGGTAATTTCGTGCGGGTGCTGCACGATGACGGGACGATGGGCGTGTACCTGCACCTCAAGCGAGGTTCGGTGAGCGTTCGCGAGGGGCAGCGGGTGTCGGTAGGAAGTCCGCTGGCCTTGTCGGGCAATACCGGCAACAGCAGCGGGCCGCACCTGCATTTCGTGGTGCAGCGCAATACCGGGTTGGGGCTGGTGTCGATCCCGTACCAGTTCAATCAACCGGTGGGCAGCCTGCCAAACTTTGCGCTCGGCAAACAGTGAGGTGTTGCCTGTTCTGACGCCTTCGCGAGCAAGTCGGACCGCCGCACCGCCGCTCCCACATTTGAAATGCATTCCAATGTGGGAGCGGGCTTGCTCGCGAAGGGATCGACGCGGATCCGGATCTGCGGATTAATCGAGCATCAACACCTTGGCCAGAATGATCTTCGGCCCTTTCATCTTCTTGATGATGATCCGCAAGCCTTCGACTTCCAGCACTTCTTCCTCTTCCGGCACCCGTTTCAGGGTTTCGTAGACCAGCCCGGCGAGGGTTTCGGCTTCGATGTGGTCCAGATCGATGCCCAGCAGGCGCTCGACCTTGAACAGCGGCGTGTCGCCGCGCACCAGCAGCTTGCCCGGCTGGTACGCGAGGATCCCGCGTTCAGCCTTGCGGTGTTCGTCCTGAATGTCGCCGACCAGTACTTCCAGCACGTCTTCCATGGTCAGGTAGCCGATGATGTTGCCGTCGGCCTCTTCAACCACGGCGAAGTGCGAACCGCCTTTGCGGAACTGTTCCAGCAACTGCGACAGCGGCATATGGCGCGAAACACGCTCCAGCGGCCGGGTTAGTTCGGCGAGGTTGAACGACTCGGGAATGTGGTCAAGGGCTGCCAGTTCCAGCAGCAAATCCTTGATGTGCAGCAGGCCGACGAACTCCTGACGATCGCTGTCGTACACCGGATAACGGCTGAACTTGTGGCGACGGAACATCGCCAGGATTTCCTTCAGCGGCGCGTTGAATTCCAGCGTCACCAGGTCTTCCCGGGAATTGGCCCAGTCGACCACTTCCAGCTCGCCCATTTCCACCGCGGAGGCCAAAACGCGCATGCCTTGGTCGCTCGGGTCCTGGCCACGGCTGGAGTGCAGGATCAGTTTCAGTTCTTCACGGCTGTAATGGTGCTCGTGATGAGGGCCGGGTTCACCTTGGCCGGCGATCCGCAGGATCGTGTTGGCGCTGGCGTTGAGCAGGTAAATGGCCGGGTACATGGCCCAGTAGAACAGGTACAGCGGCACGGCGGTCCAGAGCGACAGCAGCTCGGGTTTGCGGATGGCCCAGGATTTCGGGGCCAACTCACCGACCACGATGTGCAGGTACGAGATGACGAAGAACGCGGCGAAGAACGACACGCCTTTGATCACTTCGGCCGACTGCACGCCGACGGCTTCAAGGATCGGCTCGAGGATGTGCGCGAACGCCGGCTCACCGACCCAGCCGAGGCCGAGGGAGGCGAGGGTGATACCCAATTGGCACGCCGACAGGTAAGCATCGAGCTGACTGTGAACGGTGCGCAGGATGTGTCCGCGCCAGCCGTTTTTATCAGCGATGGCCTCGACCCGGGTCGAGCGCAATTTGACCATGGCGAATTCCGCCGCAACGAAAAAGCCGTTGAGCAAAACCAGGATCAAAGCAAAAAGAATCATGCCGAAATCGGCGAAGAGTGTCGCGAGGGTCAAGCCAGGGGAAGGGTCCATGATGGAGTTTTGCGGGTTCCGTGTATTCGAAAGGAAAGAAAAAAGTGCGCCTGAAGGGCAGGCACAAGTCAGCCAATGTAGCGGCTGACCAAGTGATTGACTAGTGGCGCGTGCCGGCCGGTATCAGTCGGCGGCGCTGATGACCCGGGATTTGGTGACCTGGGCCGGCGCAAAATGGCAGGTAAACGTGCTGCCGTGGCCCGGCACACTGCTGATTTCCATCCGCGCGCGGTGGCGCAGCAGCACGTGTTTGACGATCGCCAGCCCGAGCCCTGTGCCGCCGGTGTTGGAGTTGCGGCTGGAATCGACGCGGTAGAAGCGTTCGGTCAGGCGCGGCAGGTGTTTGCTGTCGATGCCGATCCCGGAATCCTGCACGCTCAGGTGTGCGCCTTGCTCATCACCCCACCAGCGAATGCGGATATTGCCCTCGGCCGGGGTGTATTTCACTGCGTTGAACACCAGATTGGAAAACGCGCTGCGCAACTCGGCTTCGCTGCCCTTGAGGAGAATCGTCGGGTCGGCTTCCAGGGTGATCTTCTGATTGCGCTGGGCGGACAGTTGCTGAGCGTCGCTCTTGATCGATTGCAGCAAGCCGTCGATGGCCACCGGCTGGTTGTCCGACGGGTAATCAGTGGCTTCCAGTTTGGCCAACAGCAGCAAATCGTTGAGCAAGGTCTGCATGCGCCCACCTTGCTGCTGCATCTGCTGCAAGGCACGGGACCAGCGCGGGTTCACGTCCTCGACGTTGTCGAGCAGGGTTTCCAGATAGCCGCAAATCACCGTCAACGGCGTGCGCAGTTCATGGGAGACGTTGGCGATGAAGTCTTTGCGCATCTGTTCCAGTTGATGGATACGCGTCACGTCGCGCACCAGCATCAAGTGTTCGTTGTTGCCGTAGCGGGTGATGTACAGCTGAATGCGCAGGCGATCATTGATCGGTGACGGGATTTCCAGCGGCTCGGCATAGCTGTCCTGCTCGAAGTATTCCTTGAAGCGCGGATGGCGCACCAGGTTGGTCACCGGCTGACCGCTGTCTTGTGGTGTCTTGAGGCCGAGCAGCGTTTCGGCGGCGCGGTTCCACCATTCGAGGTTGCCGTCGCTGTCGAGCATGATCACTGCGTCTTTCAGCGCTGCAGTCGACTCCTGGACCCGGTCGATCACCGCTTGCAGACGCCCGCGCACACGTTGGTCGCGACGCTGCAGGTGGTAAATGCTGTCGAACACTTCGCCCCACAGGCCATAGCCATCGGGCGGTGCTTCATCGGATTTGTGCAGGCGCAGCCATTCGTGCAGACGCAGCAGTTGCTTGAGCGTCCAGGCCAGATAAAGGCCCAGGCCCGCGGCGAGGCTCCAGCCGTAATAGCCGGTAATCAGGCCGATCACCAGGCAGGCGGTGACCAGCAGCAGCATGTGGCGGATCAGGGTGCCATGCCAGTTTTGGTTCACTTGAACGCGCGTCCTTGTCAGCTTGTCGGGCGGGAAAGGCCCGGATCAGGCCTTGGTGGAGAACCGGTAGCCGGTGCCGCGCACGGTTTGTACCAGATTTTCGTAAGCATCGCCGAGGGCTTTGCGCAGGCGGCGGATGTGCACGTCGACGGTGCGCTCTTCAACATAGACGTTGCCGCCCCAGACCTGGTCCAGCAACTGGCCACGGGTGTAGGCACGTTCCTGGTGGGTCATGAAGAATTGCAGCAGGCGGTATTCGGTCGGGCCCATCTCGGCGGGTTTGCCGTCGATGGTCACGCGGTGGCTGATCGGGTCCAGCAGCAGGCCGCCGACTTCGATCGGCGTCTCGCCATCGGTAGGACCGGCACGGCGCAGTACGGCCTTCAGGCGCGCAACCAGCTCACGTGGGGAAAAGGGTTTGGTGATGTAGTCATCGGCACCGACTTCCAGGCCCTGGATCTTGTTGTCCTCTTCACCCTTGGCGGTGAGCATGATAATCGGGATGTCCCCGGTCAGCTCATCGCGCTTGAGGCGTCGGGCCAGCTCGATGCCGGACGTGCCGGGCAGCATCCAGTCGAGCAGGATCAGGTCCGGCTTGCGGTCGACAATGATGGCGTGGGCCTGCTGCGAGTTCTCAGCCTCCATGCAGTCATAGCCGGCCATTTCCAACGCAACGGCGATCATTTCGCGAATGGGCGCTTCGTCGTCGACGATCAGAATGCTCCTGCCAACCATGCCTTAATCCTCTTGTCATTTAACTGTCTTGCGCCGCATTAGATAACGGAATTATTGCAGTCGTGTGACAGTATTTTAGTCGCCCGGCGATTGTCATGATCCTGAACTAAGCTCTAATTCCGAATCCTGACAACCACAAAAGGAAGGTTTCCATGAAACACATTGCTCAAACCTGGAAGGCTCTGCTGGTCACGGCTGCGCTAACGCTGCCGACACTGGCCTTCGCCGCCGAGCCGGCGATGATGAAAGACGGGATGATGGTCGATCACAAGGGCATGACGGTGTACACATACGACAAGGACTCAGGCGGTAAGTCGATGTGCAACGGCGAGTGCGCTGAATACTGGCCACCAATGATGGCGCCGGCGGGCGCCAAGCCCGAAGGCAAGTGGAGCACGATCAAGCGTGACGACGGTAAGATGCAGTGGGCCTATGACGGCAAGCCGCTTTACATGTTCATGAAGGACAAAAAACCCGGTGACATGGCAGGCGACAATATGAAGGACGTCTGGCACGTCATGCGCGAGCATAAATAAGCGATTCGCCTGTGCCGTAAACAGTTCACAGCCTGCGGTCGCTCCATCCCCCTGTTGGAGCTGGCGCAGGCTGCGATCTTTTCCAACGGTCAATGCAACGCGTAATCCAGCACAATCCCGACAAAAATCGCCAACCCGGCCCAGTGGTTGTGCAGAAACGCCTTGAAGCAACGCATCCGGTCCTTGCCGCGGGTGTACCAGAACTCCCACGCAAAACAGCCTGCCGCCGCCAACAATCCCAAGTGGAACCAGCCACCGAGCTCGAATTTCGACCCGGCCAGCAGCAGGCAACCCAACGCCAACCCTTGCAGGATCAGGATGATCATCCGGTCCGCATCACCAAACAGAATCGCCGTGGATTTCACGCCGATCTTCAAATCGTCGTCGCGGTCGGTCATGGCGTAATAGGTGTCGTAGGCCACCGTCCACATCAGATTGGCGATCCACAACAACCACGCCGCCGCCGGCAGTTCACCGGTTTCGGCGGTGAACGCCATTGGCATCCCCCAGGAGAACGCCGCGCCGAGCACCACTTGTGGGTAATAGGTGTAGCGCTTCATGAACGGGTAAGTGAAGGCCAGCGCCAAGCCACCGAACGACAGCCAAACCGTTGCCGCATTGGTGCACAACACCAGCAGGAAACTCACGCCCATCAGCAGCGCGAAGAACACCAGCGCTTCTTTGGAACTGATCTTGCCGCTCACCAATGGCCGCTGTTCGGTGCGTTTCACGTAGCCGTCGACCTTGCGGTCCGCCCAATCGTTGATCACGCAGCCGCCGGCGCGGGTCAGCACCACACCGAGGACGAAAATAACGATGTTGGCCAACGAGGGCGACCCTTTGCCGGCAATCCACAGTGCCCACAAGGTCGGCCACAGCAGCAGATAAATGCCGATCGGTTTGTCCATGCGGGTCAGCTGAATGAAATCCCAGGCCCGTGGATTCAAGTGATTCAGGGACTTGAGCAGGCTCTGATACATCAGCAATTCTCCGGATGGGCGCGAGTAGCGTTCCACAAGGTCGGCAAGAAAATTTCGGCCACCAGCACGCTCAAGGCGCCGCGGTCGAAACGCGAACGGCGGCCCCACAGCTCAGGTGCCCGGGACTCCATCGGCAGCCACTCCTGAGGATAGTGACAAACCTCAATGACGCGCCGTTGAAATGCCTGATCGCAAAACAGCAATTCGCCCAGGGAGCGGCTGCCCAATTCGTCCATGTGCAACCCGTCGCCCTGCAACGCACTGCGCGCCGCCACGCTGCGGGCAAACACCCAGGCTTCGCCGTGGCCGCGCAGATACACCTCGCGCACCCAGCCCTCGCTGCCTTCGGCCAAGTCCAGCGCGGCACATTCGTCGGCGCGCAGCGGTTGCCAGCCTTCGAAGAGTGGCGTGACGCTGAAACCGTCATTCGACAAACGGATCAGCCGTCGGGTCAAAGAGCCTTCGTCGAACAGCCAGTCGAGCGTAGACATGTCGGGGAGGGGCGTCAGTTGGCTTCGAGGGAGCCAAAGCGGGGTCGCGGCAGGGGATTTTGAGTGCGGCACAGTGAGTCATTATTGGCAGCAAATGAGGCGGCGAGCTTACCATGTCAGCCTGTGATTTTGATTGATCCGGCCGGCCATTGCGTCGAACAGGCTTGCATCTGCCGGGCCCGATCAGTACAAAACGCGCTGAGCCGGACGGCAGCGCTCCAACCATCGACCGTTCGCGCCGGCAATAAGCCTGAATCCTGAGGATGAACCCAATGAAAAAGTGGCAATGTGTGGTCTGTGGCCTGATCTATAACGAAGCCGAAGGCTGGCCGGACGACGGCATTGCGCCGGGCACACTGTGGCAAGACGTACCGGAAGACTGGCTGTGCCCGGACTGCGGCGTGGGCAAGATGGATTTCGAAATGATCGAAATCGCTGCTTAAAACAATTAGAGGAGTAAGGAATGAACGCACCTGTCGTGATCGTCGGTACCGGGCTGGCTGGCTACAACCTGGCCCGGGAGTTTCGCAAACTCGATGGCGAAACCCCGCTGCTGCTGATTACTGCCGATGACGGACGCTCCTACTCCAAGCCGATGCTCTCCACCGGCTTCGGCAAAAACAAAGACGCCGACGGCCTGAGCATGGCCGAACCCGGCGCCATGGCCGAGCAATTGAAGGCCGAAGTGCGTACGCACACGCGCATCAGCGGCATCGACCCTGGCCACAAGCGCTTGTGGATCGGTGAGGAAGCGGTGTTTTACCGTGACCTGATCCTCGCCTGGGGCGCGGAAACCGTGCGAGTGCCGATCGAAGGCGACGCGGCTGACGCAGTCTTCCCGATCAACGATCTGGAAGATTACGCACGTTTTCGCGCAGCGGCGGCCGGCAAGCGTCGGGTGTTGTTGCTGGGCGCCGGTCTGATCGGCTGCGAGTTCGCCAACGACCTGATCCTTGGTGGCTATGAGGTGCAACTGGTTGCACCGTGCGAGCAGGTCATGCCGACCCTGTTGCACCCGGCGGCGGCCGCTGCGGTCCAGGCCGGGCTGGAAAGCCTGGGCGCACGCTTCCACCTCGGGCCGGTGCTCAATCGCTTGCAGCGCGTTGCTGACGGACTGGAAGCGCACTTGTCCGATGGCCAGGTGATCCCTTGCGATGTGGTGGTGTCGGCCATCGGTCTGCGTCCGCGCATCGACCTGGCGGCGGCGGCCGGTGTGCAGGTCAATCGCGGCGTGGTGGTCGATCGTCAGCTGAAAACCTCCCACGCCAATATCTATGCCTTGGGCGACTGCGCCGAAGTCGATGGGCTGAATCTGTTGTACGTGATGCCCCTCATGAGCTGTGCGAGAGCGCTGGCCCAGACCCTCGCCGGAAACCCGACGGCGGTGAGTTATGGCCCGATGCCCATCACCGTTAAAACGCCGGTCTGCCCATTGGTGGTTTCACCGCCGCCACGGGGTTTGGAGGGCGTCTGGACGGTCGAAGGGCAGGGCGCGGACATCAAAGTAGTGTGCCGCGATGCCAGCGGCAAACTGCTGGGTTATGCCCTGACAGGCGCGGCGGTGATGGAAAAACTGGCCCTGAACAAAGAGCTTCCGGCACTGCTGGCGTAAATACCGGTCGTTCTGTCGGAATCACCCCTCTTTTGCCCTTACAAAGGTCGCGCCGAGACTGGCGCGGCTCTTCGCTGCGTGCCATCCTCACTCCCGTCTGCCGCAGAGTAGAGCATCTGCGGCGCTTTGGGCGCTGTTCCAACGAGAACAGCACGGACATAACAACAAAAAACCGTCAAAGGGGCTTCACTAATGCGTAAACCAGAACTCGCCGCTGCAATTGCTGAAAAAGCAGACCTCACCAAAGAGCAGGCCAACCGCGTTCTCAACGCCGTTCTCGAAGAAATCACCGGCGCTCTGCACCGCAAGGACAGCGTCACGCTGGTGGGCTTCGGTACCTTCCTGCAACGCCACCGCGGTGCCCGTACCGGCAAAAACCCGCAAACCGGTGAGCCCGTCAAAATCAAGGCCAGCAACACCGTTGCGTTCAAGCCAGGCAAATCGTTGAAAGACAGCGTTAATCCGTAACACGCACCGACTTCCCGCGTAGCGCGGGAGCGGGATAAAAAATGGGCACGCCAACGAGGTTGGGTGCCCATTTTTTTATGGGTGGCGGATTAAATGACGCGGCTTTGTTGCTTGGCGAAAATCGCCGCCATCTCCGGCTCATCCAGATAATCCAGTGTTCGCTCCACCAACAAATGCACGCCGTCAGCCATGCGGCTGAGCGCCAGGGCTACGGAGCGGCGTGAGCCGTCCACATCGTCGGCGAGGTTGGCGGCGATGGCGCTGATGGACAGCAAATCTTCCGAGGCATTGGCGAGCAGGGTTTCAGGGTTGATGCCCGAGCAGACGCTGAAGAGCTGGCCGTTGCGTTTTGGTGGTTTGGGGTCGGCTGGCGGGAAGTGATGGTCGAGGGCGCGCTCGGCGGCTTCGCTGAGTTTGTTTGAATCGGGGCTTTCGTAGGGAGAGACCGGATCGGTGTCGGGTGGGTTGGGTGTGACTTTGAACATTTGCTAGCTCCTGAAATGGAGCCGTTCACACGTCGCTGCTAAACGATGGGTGGCGGCTGTGCGCGGGTTAGCAGACCGGGGAGTTAGCAAACCGGCGCGCCCTAGGGCGCCCCACGCACAGCCACCATCAAGTGCAGGGATATGAATACCTGACTGAAGGAAACGCTATGCACCTCACTAACAACCACGGGCTGCTAAACCCGATCACTGATGGGCAGTGACAGGAACCAAGTTACCGACCAGCCCCAAGGCGCACAAGCCGGCGGATTCTGGCGTAGCCGTAGGCAACGGCGCAAGGTGTTGTAGCTTGCAGGAAGTAACCTTGAGGCGTTTTAAACACGCGCAATTGAGCGGTGTTTAACCATCGGAAATGTAGGCACTCCTTAAAACCCGATATGAAATTTCCGCGATACCGAAAGTTCCAATGTGGAACTTTGTTTTGTGTATGGGGTGCCATCATTATAGTGGCACTTTTCATGCGGGCTGTTGTCGCTCCAATTTGTTGAAAGATGACAGCGACTTTCGGAAGCCTCCTACATTTAATAATTTTTATTGTTGTCATGATTCAGACGCGTGGCAGCGATTCAATCGGCAGCGACCGCGGTTGATTGACGGCGACGGCTCTAAGTCGGTGCTTTCCGATCGATACGTCAGGTGAGGAAATATTAAACTGATATCAGGGAATCCCTTGCGATATATAAGGAATTCACCTACGAGCAATAGAGACGCTTCGTCTTGTTGTTTAACCAGATGCTTGCTAGTGGCCATCATCGTGAGTACGATGCGCGCACTTGAAAGAGCACGAACTCAATTGGATGAGACTCATCGCAGCTCTTTGATACTGTCTCGCGTCGTTGGAACTCCAATAGACGTATGACTGTAATCCTAATTAAAGGCCATGGATGTCCTACTCAAGCAAACTTTCCGCTCATTACCTCGAACTCGCAAAAGCCTCTGTTTCCAAAGAGAATTTCGCGGGCGAGGACGTTCGCTTTTCGAGCGAATATGAGGCGCTGGAAAGCGAGCTGGGCAAAGCCCAATCCATGCACGAAAGCGGTCAGATCGACTGGCTGAAAATCCGCGAAAACAGTGAAAACCTGCTGCGCACCCAGTCCAAGGATTTGCGGGTTGGCGCCTGGCTGACCTGGGCGCTGTACCAGCGCGAATCATTCCAGGGACTGCTGGCCGGCCTCGGTTTGCTGCACTACCTGTGCGAAAGCCACTGGGCCGAAGTCCACCCGAACAAGGCCCGCACCCGCTCCGCTGCCATCAGTTGGTTGGTACCGCGTCTTGAGCAGGTGCTGACCGAAAACGTCGCGATCAAAGAGCAGTTGCCGATGTTCCGGCGGCTGGTCGAACACCTTGAAGGTCTCGATGCCGCTTGCACCGCGCACTTGGGCGACGATGCGCCGTTGCTGCTGCCGATCTCCCGCCGCTTGAAAAACATGGTTCAGCGCGCCGCCGACAACCAGCCAGAACCCGGCGTGGTCGGGGCTGCCGTGGCCCAGGTCAAACAAGTCGCCACGCAGCTGTTCACCCCCGGCGCACCGATCGATAACGAGAAAGAAGCCCACAAGGCCCTGCGCGCCCAACAGGAAAGCGCGCGACCGTTGTGTGCCTGGTGGCTCAAGCAGAAAGCCACCGACCTGCGCGCCTTGCGCCTCAATCGCACACTGTTGTGGTTGCCCATCGATGCGGTGCCCGAGCGCAACGCCGAGCAGATCACCGTTCTGCGCGGGTTGCCAGCCGACAAGCTCAAGGCCTACCAGGACCGTTACGACCACGCCAAATACGCTGACTTGCTGGTGGAACTGGAGGCGAGCCTGGCGAAGGCGCCGTTCTGGTTCGATGGCCAGCGAATGGTCTGGGAGTGCCTCCAGGGGCTCAACGCCGAGATGTCTATGCGCGAAGTGGAAATCCACTTCGCGCTTTTGATTCAGCGCCTGCCCGGCATCATCGAATTGCGATTCCATGACGGCGCCCCGTTTGCCGATCCGGCGACCCGCGCCTGGGTCAGCGCCCACGTCATGCCGCACCTGCAAAGCGCCAGTGCGCCGCGCAAGGTCGAAGTCGCCGACAGTCAGCCGGCCTGGGAACTGGCCCTGGAAGAAGTCTTGCCGATCCTGCGCAAGGACGGCCTCAAGGCCGCCGTGCAGATCCTCAAGCAAGGCCTGCAAAGCGCCCACGGCGGACGCGTCCGATTCTTCTGGCAGTTCGCCCTCGCGCGGCTGTGCTTCATGGCCAAGAAATACGAACTGGCCAAGACCCAACTCGAAACCCTGGACCAAACATTACAGGACTCAGGCCTGAACGCCTGGGAGCCCGATCTTGCGCTGGAAGTGCTGCATTTACTGCATAGCTGCTGCGAGTTGTTACCGCAGAACCATGCCGTACGTGAACGCAAGGAAGAGATTTATCGCAGGCTGTGCCACCTCGATCTCGAAGTGGTACTCGAATAGGCCCCAGGGCCACAACCGCAAGGAGAATAGCCATGGCCAAAGAAGGCTCGGTAGCCCCCAAGGAACGCATCAACGTCACTTTCAAACCTGCCACCGGTGGTGCTCAGGAAGAGATTGAACTGCCGTTGAAACTACTGGCAATCGGTGACTACACCCACCGCAAGGACGAACGTAAAGTCGAAGATCGCAAGCCGATCAGCATCGACAAGATGACCTTCGACGAAGTGCTGGCCAAGCAAGAGCTGCAGCTGACGTTGAGCGTACCGAACCGTCTTCAGGAAGAAGGCGACACTGAAGAATTGGCCGTGAAATTGCGCGTCAACTCGATGAAGGACTTCAACCCGGCCAGCCTGGTCGAGCAAGTGCCTGAGCTGAAAAAACTGATGGAACTGCGCGACGCGCTGGTGGCCCTCAAAGGTCCGCTGGGTAACGCGCCTGCGTTCCGCAAAGCCATCGAAGGCGTGCTCGCCGACGACGAATCCCGCGGTCGCGTACTGGGTGAGCTGGGCTTGAACGCCGCAGCCCAGGACGCCTGAGTCTCCATCAGCCAAGGAAGCCAACACAATGAGCACTAGCGCAGCACAGCAAAAGAGCAACGAGAACGGCGAATACAGCATTCTCGACAGCATCATCGCCGAAACCCGCCTGACGCCGGACGACGAAGCCTACGACATCGCCAAGCGCGGTGTGTCGGCCTTCATCGAAGAGCTGCTCAAGCCGCAGAACAACGGTGAGCCAGTCAAGAAGGCCATGGTTGACCGCATGATCGCCGAGATCGATGCCAAGCTCAGCCGCCAGATGGATGAAATTCTGCACCACCCGGCCTTCCAGTCCCTGGAATCGTCGTGGCGCGGTCTGCAATTGCTGGTCGACCGCACCAACTTCCGCGAAAACATCAAGATCGAAATCCTCAACGTCTCCAAAGAGGACCTGCTGGACGATTTCGAAGATTCGCCAGAAGTGATGCAATCGGGCCTGTACAAGCACATCTACACCGCTGAATACGGTCAGTTCGGTGGTCAGCCGGTTGGCGCGATCATCGCTAACTACTTCATGTCCCCAAGCTCGCCGGACGTGAAACTGATGCAGTACGTGTCCAGCGTTGCCTGCATGTCCCACGCGCCGTTCATCGCGGCTGCCGGCCCGAAATTCTTCGGTCTGGAAAGCTTCACCGGTCTGCCGGACCTGAAGGATCTGAAAGATCACTTCGAAGGCCCGCAATTCGCCAAATGGCAGAGCTTCCGCCAGTCGGAAGACTCCCGTTACGTTGGCCTGACCGTGCCGCGTTTCCTGCTGCGTAACCCGTACGACCCGGAAGAAAACCCGGTCAAATCGTTCGTGTACAAAGAAACCGTCGCCAACAGCCACGAGCATTACCTGTGGGGCAACACTGCCTACGCGTTCGGCACCAAGTTGACCGACAGCTTCGCCAAATTCCGCTGGTGCCCGAACATCATCGGCCCGCAGAGCGGTGGCGCGGTTGAAGACCTGCCGTTGCACCACTTCGAAAGCATGGGCGAAATCGAAACCAAGATTCCTACCGAGGTTCTGGTTAGCGACCGTCGTGAATACGAACTGGCCGAGGAAGGCTTCATCTCCCTGACCATGCGCAAAGGCTCCGACAACGCGGCGTTCTTCTCCGCAAGCTCGGTGCAGAAGCCGAAGTTCTTCGGCATCAGCGCAGAAGGCAAGGCGGCAGAGCTGAACTACAAGCTCGGCACGCAACTGCCGTACATGATGATCGTCAACCGCCTGGCTCACTACTTGAAAGTGCTGCAGCGCGAGCAACTCGGTTCGTGGAAAGAACGCACCGACCTCGAGCTGGAACTGAACAAGTGGATCCGCCAGTACGTGGCCGACCAGGAAAACCCAAGCGCCGAAGTCCGTGGCCGTCGTCCACTGCGCGCTGCCCAGATCATCGTCAGCGATGTCGAAGGCGAGCCTGGCTGGTACCGCGTCAGCCTGAACGTGCGCCCGCACTTCAAGTACATGGGTGCCGATTTCACCCTGTCGCTGGTTGGCAAGCTGGACAAAGAGTAAGCGGGGCTAACTCATGACTGGATACGGCAGCCTTTTCGAACGCCTGGGTGGCGACGCGGACAAACGCGTCGGCTGGAGCCGCGAGGTCTCCGCCATGGCGTCCGTGGCTGCCCATCTGGCCAAGATGCTCAGCACCCGTGCGGGCAGCGTGCAAACGCTGTCCGATTACGGGCTACCCGATCTCAATGACATGCGTCTGAGCCTGCACGACTCCCTGAGTCAGGCCCGTCTGGCCATCGAAAATTTCATCGAAGCCTACGAGCCACGCCTGAGCAATGTGCGTGTCATTTCCCTGCCGCGTGACCACGATCAGCTTCGCCTGTCCTTCAGCATCGAAGGCTTGCTGGAAGTTGATGGTTTCAAGCGTCAGGTCAGTTTCGCCGCGCGCCTGGATGGTAGCGGTCAAGTGAAGGTCAACTAAGGAGACTCCGATGTCCGGCAAACCCGCAGCCCGCGTCACCGACCCCACCGCTTGCCCGCTCCCCGGTCACGGCACCAACCCGATTGTCGCCGGTTCCGGCGACGTCTTCTTCGACGGCCTCGCGGCCGCCCGCCAAGGCGATGCCTCGGCGTGTGGTGGTGCGATGTCGGGCGGGTTGGCGACGACGGTTTTGATCAACGGGAAACCGGCTGCGACGGTGGATTCCGTTGGAACTCATGGCAACAAGGTTACGGCCGGGTCCGGGACGGTGATTATCGGGAATTCGCATTCGGCGGCGTCGTTCTCCGGGATTGTTGCGACCGCGCTGGGTGCTGTGGTCGCGGCACTGATTCCAGAAGTCAGCGCTGATGAAAAGAAGCTCGATTACCTGCTGAAACTGAAGTCTGGCGGCAACTCGGTTCTGACGCCGCTGGAGGTCCCGGATTACGATGAAATCAAAAGCGGTGCCACGAAAAACCGTGAGCTGATCGACTTCCTCATCGACAACCGCAAGGCCGCTGCCGACACCGTGAAGCTGGAAGTGCTGGACGGCGAAAAGTTGATCTACGCCGAACCCAATACCGCAGCGTTCCTGCCGACTGGTGAGCACTCATGGCAGTGGGATGGCTACGACACCGCCGGCATTCTCGACACCCGTGTTCTGAAAAGCCCGAACCTGAAGGTGCGATTGACCGCGACTCAGGGCGGCGAACAACAGGTCACCGATCTGACGCTTGAGTGCTCGGCGCAAGAAGTGAAGTGGGTTGATGTTCGGGTTGATCGGAGTGCGAAGACGGTTGATGTCGTGTTGCGGCCGAGCTTCTCCGATGGCGGCAGCAGTGGTTCTACCCCGGGCCTGGCGCCGACGCCGTTCAACACATTACTGGGTTGGGCCAAGGAAGGGATCGAGCTCTATTGGTCGCGTAATGGCTCGCGGGCCGGTGGTATTGCCAGTGGGATCACGACCGGCAAGGGTGCTTACAAAGTTACGGTCAAAGCCGACATCAATGCCACACCGAAAGCTGGAAACTTCCCACTGATTGATTCGTTGTCCAAGGACTTCGGACGTTCTACCAGTCTGGCGATTGCCAGAAAGCTTTATCACAACATGGGCTTCGCCTATGACAGTTATGTTGTTCAACGTCGTAGCCCCTTGGAAGTCGCGAAGAACTACGCCAAAGAACAGTTCAAGGAAACGTCGGCTCATGAGTTAGGCCATTTGATTCTCAACGAATACGGTGGCGGGATAGTTCCTACTTATTCGTGGACGCACAAAGGCTCTTCAAGCCTGATGCAAAATCCAACGCCGAATCATGACGATCCGCTGACAGGTGAAGTCGATGTCATGGAGTACTTTAGCGACTACCGCGCGCCCACGGCCGATAGGCTGAGCCGCACCGTCGCCTCCGAACAAGACGTCAAAAGCCTTCTCTGGCTGGCCCGGGTCGAATTCGATGATTAAGTACATCGGCTGCGCAGCATTGCTGTTCCCGCTGACTGCCTGCACCTCGCAGCAGCTTTTCCGTGACGAAATCTATCTGCAGAACAGCTGCGCTAGTCCCCTGACGCTGAAGGTTTCGCATTTTTCGAACTGGGGACCGTCTGTTGGCGACTATGTCGCGCCGGTCGGCGCCCGACAAATCATCGGCAGCTATATCTCGTATGACAAAGACTCGGTGGTGCGCATTGCCGATGATTATGAACTGCTGATCAACACCGCTAGTGTCTCGAAGGTCATTCATGCGCAGGCATTAAGAGCGGCCCTTGAAGGCAAAACACCGGTGAGACAAGGCGATATCAGCTCCTGGACAATCAACGATGCATCGTTCTGCCCATGAAGCTGCCAAGGATGGATTCGATGTTTAAGTGGACCGGTTTTTTTGCCTTCTTCGTGTCATTGACGGCCTGCGCTGCGCAGCAGGTCTACCGCAACGATGTGTACCTGCTCAACACCTGCGGAGTACCGCTGGAGCTGTCCCTGGCCCATGACTCCAACTATGACGATCAGCCCCGCAGCTTTACGTTGAGCCCTGACGAGCGCCGGTCCATCGCCAACTACACGTCGGCGGGCAAGGACGTGTCGGGCCAGATAAGCGACCAGTACAGCCTGTCGATAAAAAGCGCCAGTGCCGTCAAAACCATTGATGGGCAAGCGCTACGCACGGCTTTGGCGCGGGTTGAGAAGGTCGAAGAAAAAGCCGTGCGCTCATGGACTGTCGATGACCGTTCTTTTTGCCCATGACGCACGCAGTTGTTGGATGTTCCGGCTCTGAAAAATTTTGCAAAAACGACAAACAGGTAACCCCCCGTGTCCTTTAACCACTACTACCAAAGCGAACTCACCGCACTTCGCCAGTTAGGTCGTCGATTCGCCGAGCGTAGCCCGGCGTTGGCGCCTTTCCTCGGCCAGGCCGGGCGGGATCCGGACGTGGAGCGGTTGCTGGAAGGCTTTGCGTTCCTGACCGGCCGCCTGCGTCAGAAGCTCGACGACGAGTTGCCGGAGCTCAGCCATTCGCTGATGCATTTGCTGTGGCCCAACTACATGCGCCCGCTGCCGGCGTTCAGCATTTTGCAGTTCGACCCGCTCAAGCGTTCCGGGCCGGCGTTGATGGTCGAGCGCGACACGCCGGTTGAGAGTGTGCCGATCGATGACGTGCGTTGCCGTTTCCGTACCTGCTACCCGACTGAAGTCTTGCCGCTGGATCTGGCCGCGCTGAATTACTCGGTGAAAGGCGACGGTTCGCTGTTGAGCCTGCGTCTGGAGATGAGCGCTGACGGTCACCTCGGTGAGCTGGAGCTGAGCCGTCTGCGTCTGCACTTCGCCGGTGAGCGCTACATCAGCCAGATGCTTTACCTGAGCCTGTTGCGCAACCTGGAAGGCATCGAGCTGATCCCGCTGGACGGCGCCGGCAAGCCCATCAACGGCGTCAACGGCACGCCGATGGCGTTCAAGATGCCCGGCGACCGCGTGCAGCCGGTGGGTTTCGCCGAAGAAGAGGCGTTGATCCCGTATCCGCTGAACACCTTCCGCGGCTACCGCTACTTGCAGGAATATTTCGCCTTCCAGGATAAATTCCTGTTTGTCGACGTCAACGGTCTGGACCTGCTCAAAGCCCTGCCGGAAGACACGCTGAAGCAAATGCGCGGCCTCGAATTGCGCTTCGACATTCGCAAGAGCGGCATCATGCGGATGCGTCCGACGCTGGACAACGTGAAGCTCTACTGCACGCCCATCGTCAACCTGTTCAAGCACGATGCACTGCCGATCCGCCTCGACGGCAAGCAAGACGAATACCTGCTGCTGCCAGCCGAATACGATCTGCAGAACTGCGGTGTGTTTTCGGTGGAAAACGTCACCGGCTGGAAGCCCGGCGGCCTTGGTTATCAGGAGTACGTGCCGTTCGAATCGTTCGAGCACGACCCGAGTTTCGACGTGCCCAACAGCCGTCCGCATTACAGCATCCGTCAGCGTTCGTCCCTGTTGCATGATGGCCTCGACACTTACCTGAGCTTTGGCATTCGCCACACCGAAGCCCACGAAACCCTGTCGATCGAGCTGATGTGCACCAACCAGAACCTGCCGCGCAAGCTCAAGCTCGGCGACATCTGCGTGGCCTGCGAAGAGACGCCGGAGTTCCTCAGTTTCCGCAACATCACACCGGCCACGCCCAGTTATGCGCCGCCGCTGAACCGTGACTTCCTCTGGAAGCTGATCAGCAACATGTCGCTTAACTATCTGTCGCTGGCGGACGTCAATGCGTTGAAGGTGATTCTTGAAACCTACGACCTGCCGCGCTACTACGACCAACACGCTGAAAAAGTCAGCAAGCGCCTGCTGGGCGGGCTCAAGTCGATCAAACACCAACACGTCGACCGCTTGCACCGCGGGTTGCCGGTACGCGGGTTGCGCACCGAGCTGACCATCGACCCGGAAGGGTATATCGGCGAGGGCGACCTGTTCGTTTTCGCTTCGGTTCTTAACGAGTTTTTCGCGCTTTACGCCAGTCTCAACTCGTACCACGAGCTGCGAGTAAAAAGCACACAGGGAGAGGTGTACCAATGGACACCACGTATGGGTCTGCAACCCCTGCTTTAAGCGGGCTGACCCGGGTAATACGCGAGTACTCGCTGTTTCAGGCCGTGCTGCTGGTGGTTGACCGGCTGCGCGAGGCGCACCCGTACCTGAGCGAAGATGATCTGTATGACCAGCTGGAATTCCAGGCCAATCCGAGCCTGGGTTTCCCCGGCAGTGACGTCGATCGCGTGGAGTTTTTCGAAGAGCACGGGCAGATGCGCGCGCGTCTGCGTTTCAACCTGATCGGCCTGGTCGGTTCCGGTTCGCCACTGCCGGCGTTCTACGGCGAGCAGGCTTTGGGCGACAGCGAAGACGGCAACCCGACCCGCAACTTCCTCGACCTGTTTCACCATCGCCTGCAACGGCTGATGCTGCCGATCTGGAAAAAATACCGCTACCGCGCAAGCTTCCAGAGCGGTGCCCTCGACCCGTTTTCTTCGCAGCTGTTTGCATTGATCGGCCTCGGTGGCGAAGAGATCCGCAAGGCCAAGGAACTCAACTGGAAACGCCTGCTGCCGTACCTCGGTTTGCTCAGCCTGCGGGCGCACTCGGCGGCGCTGATCGAAGCGGTGCTGCGTTACTACTTCAAACACGCCGAACTGACCATCGAGCAATGCATCGAGCGCCGCGTCGAAATCCTCGACGAGCAGCGCAATCGCTTGGGCCGCGCCAACAGCCTGCTCGGCGAAGACCTGGTGCTGGGCGAACACGTGCGCGACCGCAGCGGCAAATTCCGTATCCACATCCGCGAACTCGACTGGCAACGTTTCCACGAATTCCTGCCGATCGGTTTCGGCTACCAGCCGCTCTGCGCGCTGGTGCGGTTCACCCTGCGTGACCCGCTCGATTACGACATTCGCCTGGTGCTGCGACAGGAAGAAATCCGCGAACTGCGCATCGGTGAGCAGAACGCCTGTCGCCTGGGATGGACCAGTTGGCTCGGCCGCGAAAAAGCGGACGGCGTGGTGACCCTGGGCAGCAAAATTCATTAAGGACAGATGACCAATGATCAACGTAGACCTGCAACAACTTATCCAGGCGCTGGATGCCGAAACCCGTCGTGACCTGGAAAGTTCGGCCGAACGCTGCGTCGCCCGTGGCGGCAGCAAGATCCTCGTCGAAGACTTGCTGCTGGGCTTGCTGGAGCGCCCGCAAGGCTTGCTCGCACGCGCGCTGCAAGACGCCGAAGTGGATGCCGGTGAGCTGAGCGCCGCGTTGCAATCGCGGGTCGAGCACAGCGCTTCGCGCAACCCGGTGTTCGCTCCGGAACTGGTGCAGTGGCTGCAAGATGCGTTGCTGGTGGCCAACCTTGAACTGGGCCAGAGCCAGGTCGAGCAAGCCGCGTTGATCCTCGCGCTGTTGCGCAACCCGATGCGCTACGCCGGTAGCCGCTACCAGTCGTTGCTGGCCAAACTGAACATCGAGCGCCTGAAAGAATTCGCCCTGTCGCAGAAAGAACAACCGGCGACGGGCAAACCTGCCGTGCCGGGCGAATCGCTGCTGCAGCGCTTCACCCACAACCTGACCCAACAGGCCCGCGACGGCAAACTCGATCCGGTGCTGTGCCGCGACGGCGCGATCCGTCAGATGGTCGACATCCTCGCCCGTCGCCGCAAAAACAACCCAATTGTGGTCGGTGAAGCCGGCGTCGGTAAAACCGCCATTGTAGAAGGCCTGGCCTCGCGCATCGCGGCCGGTGAAGTGCCGCAAGTCTTGAAAGGCGTTGAGTTGCTGTCGCTGGACATGGGCCTGTTGCAGGCGGGCGCCAGCGTCAAAGGTGAGTTTGAACGCCGCCTCAAAGGCGTGATCGACGAAGTCAAAGCCTCGCCGAAACCGATCATCCTGTTCATCGACGAAGCTCACACACTGATTGGCGCGGGCGGCAATGCCGGCGGTTCCGACGCGGCCAACCTGCTCAAGCCAGCCCTGGCCCGTGGCGAGTTGCGCACCATCGCCGCCACCACGTGGGCGGAGTACAAGAAGTACTTCGAAAAAGACCCGGCCCTGGCCCGTCGTTTCCAACCGGTGCAACTGCACGAACCGACCGTCAGCGAAGCGGTGACCATCCTGCGTGGCCTGGCTCAGGTTTACGAGAAGAGCCACGGCATCTACCTGCGCGATGACGCAGTGGTTGCGGCGGCCGAGTTGTCTGCTCGCTATCTCGCAGGTCGCCAGCTGCCGGACAAAGCCGTCGACGTCCTCGACACCGCGTGCGCACGCGTACGCATCAGCCTCGCCGCTGCCCCGGAAAGCCTCGAACGCTTGCGTGGCGAACTGGCTGAAGGTGGCCGTCAGCGTCAGGCGCTGCGCCGTGATGCCGAGGCCGGTCTGCTGATCGATCGCGAAGCGCTGGACGCTTTGGAAGGTCGTCTGGCCGAAGCCGAAGATGAAATGGTCGCCCTCGAAGCGCTGTGGACCGAACAGAAAGAACTGGCCGAGCGCCTGCTGGACCTGCGTCAGCAACTGGCCAAGGCCCGCGAAGCTGCCGCCGTCGATCCTACTGTCACGGTTGAAGAAGATGCCGAGGGCACCGTGATCGAAACGCTGCCGGTGGACGAAGCGCAAAGCGTCGAAACGCTGGAAAGCGCACTCAACGAAACTCACAAAGCGCTGACCGAGCTTCAGGTCAAAGAGCGTCTGGTGAGCTTCGAAGTCTGCCCGCGTCTGGTGGCCGAAGTGATCAGCGCCTGGACCGGCGTGCCATTGGCGCAACTGGCCCGCGAGCACAACGCCAAGGTCGCGAGCTTCGCCACCGACTTGCGCACGCGCATTCGCGGTCAGGAACAAGCCGTTCACGCACTGGACCGCTCGATGCGCGCCACCGCTGCCGGCCTGAACAAACCTGATGCACCGGTCGGCGTGTTCCTGCTGGTCGGCCCGAGCGGCGTCGGCAAGACCGAAACCGCGCTGGCCCTGGCGGACTTGCTGTACGGCGGCGATCGTTTCATCACCACCATCAACATGTCCGAGTTCCAGGAGAAACACACCGTCTCGCGCCTGATCGGTGCGCCGCCGGGCTACGTCGGTTATGGCGAGGGCGGCATGCTCACCGAAGCCGTGCGGCAGAAACCGTACTCGGTGGTGCTGCTCGATGAAGTCGAGAAAGCTGACCCGGACGTGCTGAACCTGTTCTACCAAATCTTCGACAAAGGCGTGGCCAACGACGGCGAAGGGCGTGAGATCGACTTCCGCAACACGCTGATCCTGATGACTTCGAACCTGGGCAGCGACCGCATCGCCGAGCTCTGTGAAAACGGCGCGCGGCCGTCGGCCGAAGTCCTTGAAGAAACCATCCGCCCGGTGCTGAGCAAACACTTCAAACCGGCGCTGCTGGCGCGCATGCGCGTCGTGCCTTACTACCCGGTCGGTGGCCCGGTGCTGCGCGAGCTGATCGAAATCAAACTCGGCCGTCTGGGCGAGCGCCTGAACCGTCGTCAGCTGGATTTCACTTACTCGCAAGACCTCGTCGATCACCTGGCCGAACGCTGCACCCAAAGCGACAGTGGCGCGCGCCTGATCGACCATTTGCTCGACCTGCACGTGCTGCCGCTGGTGGCCGACCGCTTGCTCGATGCGATGGCCACGGGTGAAAGCCTCAAGCGTGTCCACGCGACGCTCGACGGCAACGCCAGCGTGACGTGCGAGTTCGCCTGAGGTGGGTGTGATGTTCACTCAAGTGCCGCAGCCGCTGGTCTATGCCGAAGCCTTGCTGGCGCAATTCGCCAGCCTGTCGCGCGCGGCGGACGGTGCTGCGCTGCTGGGTGACTTCGTGCGCGGCTTGGCCGAACTCAGCGGTTGCGAGTTGACTCAGCTGTACCTGCTGGACGCGACTCACACGTGCCTGGGGATGAACGCCGAATGCCTCAACGGCATCCTGCAACCTCGGGAAGCGGCGAGCCTGCCGGCGGATTACAACGGTGAACAACTGCTGCAATTCGCCCTGTGCCAGAACCGCGTGGTGTGCCTCAGCGAGTTGAGCGGCAGCCTGCACGAAACCAGTTTCCTGCCGCCTCAGGCCACGCCTTGGCAGTCGCTGCTGTGCGTGCCGCTGGTCAATCAGCAGAAAGCTGTCGAAGGCTTATTGCTGTGCGCCAGTCGCCGGCACATCGACTTGCAAGGCTTTGCCGATTCCCTTGGGCAACTCGGTTCGTTCGTGCTTGGCCAACTGCATTTGCTGCAACGTTTGCGTCAGCCGACCGGTGATGCACGACCGGCGAAGGTCAGCGTCCCGAGCGCCAGCGGTTACGGTTTGATCGGCAAGAGTTCGGCCATGCGCCAGACCTATTCGCTGATCAGCAAAGTCCTGCACAGCCCGTATACCGTGCTGCTGCGTGGCGAAACCGGCACCGGCAAGGAAGTGGTCGCGCGCGCGATTCACGATTGTGGCCCGCGCCGTTCCCAGGCGTTCATCGTGCAGAACTGCGCGGCGTTCCCCGAGAACCTGCTGGAAAGCGAATTGTTCGGCTACCGCAAAGGTGCGTTCACCGGTGCCGATCGCGACCGTGCCGGGCTGTTCGACGCGGCCAACGGCGGCACCTTGCTGCTCGATGAAATCGGCGACATGCCGTTGTCCCTGCAAGCCAAGCTGTTGCGGGTTCTGCAGGAAGGCGAGATCCGCCCGCTGGGCTCCAACGACACCCACAAGATCGATGTGCGCATCATCGCCGCGACTCACCGGGATTTGTCGGTGCTGGTCAGCGAAGGCAAATTCCGCGAGGACTTGTACTACCGCCTCGCGCAATTTCCGATCGAGTTGCCGGCCCTGCGTCAGCGCGAAGGCGACATCCTCGACCTGGCCCGGCACTTCGCCGACAAGGCGTGCTCGTTCTTGCAACGGGACGCCGTGAGTTGGTCCGATGCTGCGCTGGATCACCTGTCCGGTTATGCCTTCCCCGGCAACGTGCGTGAACTCAAAGGCCTGGTCGAGCGCGCGGTGCTGCTGTGCGAGGGCGGTGAGTTACTGGCCGAACATTTCTCTCTGCGCATGGAAGCCATGCCGGAAGACAGCAGCGGCCTGAACTTGCGCGAACGCCTGGAGCAGGTCGAACGCAGCCTGTTGCTCGATTGCCTGCGCAAAAACGACGGCAACCAGACCCTCGCCGCCCGCGAACTCGGGCTGCCACGCCGCACGCTGCTGTATCGCCTCGGGCGCCTGAATATCAATTTGGGTGATTTCGATGGTTGATCTCGATTTCTGCAACTTGGTTGGAATGCCACCTGTGGCCAGCGCATTCCCTGTGGTGAGGAAGTTTCCTGCAGTGAGCGAGCTTCCTGTGGCGAGGGGACTTGTCCCCGTTCGGCTGCGCAGCAGTCGCAGTCCGGTAAATGCGGTTTACCTGAATAAACGGGGGTGGCCGGTTTTGGGGCCGCTTCGCGACCCAACGGGGACAAGTCCCCTCGCCACAAAGGCAGTGCTCAATGTCCCGGACTAGAGCTCTCGGCTTCACCTCATCCGCTTCTAACAGCGCCGCCCAAACGGGTCGGCGCTTTGTACTTTGTCTACCCCTGGAGACCCTCTGATGTCTGTTCGTCACTGGCAAGCCGTCCTGTTGACCCTCGTCGTTCTATGCGGCCTCGGCGGCTGTAGCGGCAATTACAAATACAACGACAACACCTATCGCCCATTGGGTGATCCGCAGGCGGTCAATCGCGGCAAGTGACCGCAAGGAGTATCACCATGGAACTGGTTTTCGAAATGCTCAACACCAAGCAGTTCGTGCCCACGGATTTGTGCCAGAAGACCTTCAAACAGGCCGGTGGCGTGATCGGTCGGGGTGAGGATTGCGACTGGATCATCCCGGACCGCAAGCGTCACCTGTCCAATCACCACGCGGTGATCAGCTACCGCGAAGGCACGTTTTTCCTGACCGATACCAGCAGCAACGGTATCCAGGACAGCGAAAGCGGCGCGCGCCTGCGCAAGGGCGAAGCGATGCGTATCGAGCACGGCAGTGTCTACGTGCTGGGTGACTTCGAGATCCGTGCGCGGCTGGTGCGCGACCCGGCGACCTTCGACGTTGAAGTCGGCCGTCCGCAAGCAGCAGGCAGCATCATTCCGGACGATGCGTTTCTCGATCTCGACCCGCTCAACGCCCTCGATCAGCAAGAGCGCGTGTATTCGGAAATCGACGAACTGATCTCCCCGAGTACGACTATCGAGGACACCCGTCAGCGCGCCGACTATGCGCGCATCGACATGGAAAGCCTGATGGTGCCGGAGCTGATCAACGCCCCGGCAGAGCCAGCGCCCGCGCCACCGCCCAAAGCGGTCGAGCGTCAGAGTGAAGGTTTCTGGGAACACTTCGGTGCGGCGCTGGGCGTGGACCTCAAAGGCCTCGACCACGACGCCCGCGAAGCCCTGGCGCTGAACGCTGCACGCCTGCTCAAGCAAAGCGTCGGCGGTTTGCAGCAGAGCCTGCGCACCCGCAGCGAACTGAAAAACGAACTGCGTCTGGCCCAGACCACCGTGCAAGGCACCCAAAAGAACCCGCTGAAATTTGCCGTCGATGCCGGCGAAGCGTTGGGCATTTTGTTGCAGCCGAACAAGCCGGGCCAGTTGCCGGCCGAGCAGGCGATCTCCCGTGCGTTCCGCGATTTGCAGGCGCATCAGGTGGCCTTGCTGACGGCCAGCCGCGCCGCCGTACGCGGCACGCTGGAACACTTTTCGCCACAGCAGTTGACCCTGCGTTTCGAGCGCGACAACAAGCCTTTGCTCGCCACGTCCGGCAGTCGCTGGAGAGCCTACGGTCGTTATCACCAGGCCCTGCGTCAGGACGATGACTGGAGCGAGCGCCTGCTGGCTCGCGACTTCGCTCAGGCCTACGAAGAACAGATCCGCCTGATTTCCACCCTTCACACCGACCACCAAGGATGATGCGCATGTCTCGCTGCTCGACCGCTTTTTTCAAGACGCTGACGGCGTTCGCGGCCCTGGTGCTGCTGGCCGGCTGCTCGTCGCTGTCGCCGTATTCCCACGTCACCAAGCTCAACCTGAAGCTGACCGCCAGCGATCAGCTGAACCCGGACCTCAACGGGCGTCCGTCGCCGATCGTTGTGCGTCTGTTCGAGCTCAAGCACCCGGTGACGTTCGAGAACGCTGACTTCTTCAGCCTGTACGAGCGCGCCAAGGAATCCCTGGCCCCGGACCTGGTGGCCAGCGAAGAAATCGAGTTGCGTCCAGGTGAAACCGTGGAGATGAAACTCAGCGTGGAGGAGGGCAGTCGCTACGTCGGCATCCTCGCCGCCTACCGCGATCTGCCGGAAACCAAATGGCGCTACACGGTGCAAGTCACCCCGGTGGAAGTCACCGACGCTGATCTGACCCTCGACCAGGCCGGTATTCGCAACAGCAACGAAACGCTCGCCAAGGCGGATGACTGATCATGAATTCCCATAAAGTGATTTGGCAGGAAGGCATGCTGCTGCGCCCGCAGCACTTCCAGCACAACGATCGCTACTACGACCACCAGATGAAGACCCGCACGCAGTTGCTGGGCAGCTACACCTGGGGCTTCCTGAACCTGGACATCGACCTGCAGTTCCTCAACATGGGCAAACTGGTGATCAGCCAGGCCTCGGGGATTCTGCCGGACGGCAGCCTGTTCGAACTCGGCGGCAACACCGAACCGCTGGCCCTCGACGTACCGCCGAACACCGGTAACACGCCGATCTACCTGGCGCTGCCGCTGGTCACCGGCAACCACATCGAGTCGCGCCGTCCGGAGCAATCCGACGTGCTGGCGCGCTACACCGCGTACGAAGCGGAAGTCGCCGATTCCAACGCCGGCGACGACTCCGCCAGCCAGGTCAGCTGCGGCCGCCCGGACTTCAAACTGTTGCTCGGCGAGCAGCAGAGCGACCAGGCCTACGTGAAACTGAAGATCTGCGAAGTGCTCGACACCACGCCCGACGGCGTGATCAGCCTCGACCCGGATTTCGTGCCGACCTACATTCAGGCGCACTCGTCCAGCTACCTGCTGTCGTGCTTGAAAGAAGTGATCAGCATGCTCGGCCACCGGGGCGACACCATCGCTGAACGCATCCGCTCGAACGGCAAAGTCGGTGGCGCGGAAGTCGGCGACTTCATGATGCTGCAACTGATCAACCGCACCGAACTGCTGCTGCGTCACTACCTCGGCCTGGAGCAGGTTCACCCGGAAGAGTTGTACCGCACGCTGCTGACCATGCTCGGCGATCTGGCGACCTTCTCCAGCGACAGTAAACGCCCGCGTCTGGACAGCCGTTACCAGCACAGCGACCAGGGCGCGAGCTTCCGCAAATTGATGGAAGCGATTCGTCAGGTGCTGTCGATGGTGCTCGAACAGCACGCCATCGAACTGGTCCTGCAAGCGCGTCAGTACGGGATCATCGTCTCGCCGTTGCACGACCACAAACTGCTGGGCTCGGCCTCGTTCGTGCTCGCGGCCAGCGCCAACTGCGACTCCGAAGAACTGCGCCATCGTTTGCCGGCGCACCTCAAGGTCGGCCCGGTGGAGCGCATCCGCCAACTGGTCAACCTGCATCTGCCTGGAATCAAGGTCAAACCGTTGCCGGTGGCCCCGCGGCAGATCGCGTTCCACTCCAACAAAACCTATTTCATTCTCGAACTCAGTTCCGAAGACCTGGCACAACTCGAGCGCTCCGGCGGCTTCGCGTTCCACGTGTCCGGCGAATTCGCCGAGCTTGAACTGAAATTCTGGGCCATCAGGAACTGACCGACATGATCAAGGACATGGAACATACCCAGGACGATAAAACCGTCCTGCTCGACCGCCAGGGCCACGGCCCTGCTTCGAGCCCGCTGACCGATTTCGCCGCACCGCCGCGTTTTGAACAGCTGGAAGAGCGGATGATCTACGCCGCGCGTTTACGCCCGGCTGAAGCGTTCAACATCAGCCTCAATTCGCTGGTCGCAGCGGCGTCTGACTTGTTGTCGGAAGTGGTGCGACTCAAGCACAGCGACACCCGCGAAGACATGTACGCGCTCAACGAGCGACTGACGGCCGGACTGAAACTGTTTGAAGTGCGGGCGCTGCACAACGGCGCCGAAAGCAGCCAGGTGATGGCCGCCCGTTACGTGCTCTGCACCGTGGTCGACGAAGCCGTCGTGACCACGCCATGGGGCAACGAAAGCGAGTGGTCGCAGATGAGCCTGCTCAGCAGCTTCCACAACGAAACTTTCGGCGGCGAGAAGTTCTTCCAGCTGCTGGATCGCCTGTCGAAAAACCCGGTCAAGCACCTGCCGATGCTGGAGCTGATGTACCTGTGCCTGTCGCTGGGTTTCGAAGGCAAGTACCGCGTGCAAGCGCGCGGCATGCTCGAGCTCGAAGGCATCCGCGACGCCTTGTATCGCCAGATTCGCCAACTTCGCGGCGACGTGCCACGTGAGCTGTCGCCGCATTGGGAAGGCTTGAACGATCAGCGCCGCAGCCTGGTGCGCATCGTGCCGGCGTGGATGGTGGTGCTGTTCACCGTGGTTTGCCTGTTGGTGATGTATTCGGGCTTTGCCTGGGTACTGGGCGAGCAACGCGAAACCGTTCTGCAACCTTATCAGCAGCTAGATCCGGCCGCGGTCCAGCCGCAGTCGCAGCCGTAAACAGGGACGTGTGATGAAAAAGTTTTTCAAGAAAGTCGGCGCATTCTTGCGTCAGACCTGGGTCTGGACCTTGCTGCTGGTGCTGTTCGTCGCGCTGCTGGTGTGGTTCGTCGGGCCGCTGCTGGCGGTCAATGACTACAAGTTCTGGGAAGGTTCGACCTCCCGCCTGCTGACCATCAGTGTGCTGTTCCTGATCTGGGGCCTGACCATGGTCTTCGTCAGCTGGCGCGCTGGCGTACGCAAGAAAGCCATCGAAGACACCGAAGACGGCCAGGATCGTATCCGCCGTGAAGAGTTGATCGACGAAGAGCAGAAAGAGCTTCGCGTGCGCTTCAAGGACGCGTTGAAAACCCTGAAGACCTCGAGCCTCTATCGCGGTCGCAGCGAACGCTGGCGCAGTGATTTGCCTTGGTACTTGCTGATCGGCCCGCAGGGCAGCGGCAAGACCAGTTTGCTGGACTTCTCGGGCCTTGAGTTTCCGATCAACAAGATCGACCGCAAACTGACCCGCGACACCCTCGGCACCCGTCATTGCGACTGGTATTTCGCCGACCACGGTGTGCTGATCGACACCGCCGGGCGTTACCTGACCCAGCCGGATGCCGAAGTCGATGGCAGCGCCTGGAGCACCTTGCTCGACCTGCTGCGCAAGCGTCGCCGCAACCGTCCGTTGAACGGCGTGCTGGTGACCATTCCGGTGGAAATGCTGCTGGGCAACACCGAGCAAGACCTCGACACCCTGGCTCGCCAGGTGCGTGCCCGTCTGCAAGACGTGCATCAAAAACTGCACGTCGATGTGCCGGTTTATCTGGTGCTGAGCAAGGCTGACAAGCTGCTCGGTTTCGACGAGTTCTTCGATCAACTGACCCGCGAAGAAAGCGATCAAGTACTCGGCACCAGTTTCCGCAAAGAGCAGAGCGGCACCGACGTCGCCGTGCTGCGCGCCGAGTTTGAAGAGCTGCTGCGTCGCCTGAACAGCCAAGTGATCATGCGCATGCACCAGGAGCGCGACACCCAGCGCCGTGGCCGCATCCTCGACTTCCCGCATCAACTGGGGCAGATCGGCGAGCGCCTGTGCCTGTTCGTCGACATGGCGTTCACCGGCAACCGTTACCAGCGTGTCAGCCAGTTGCGCGGTTTCTACCTGACCAGCGCACCGCACCTGACTCAAGAGATGGACCAGACCACCGCCGGCATCGGCGCCAATCTGGGCATGAACGCTGGCGTGCTGCCGACCTTGCGCAGCGGTCGTTCGCGCTTCATCCACCATTTGTTGAGCCGCGTTATCTTCCCGGAAGCCGATCTGGCGGGTCTGGACAAGCGCGAACGCAGCCGCATCCATTGGGGCCAACGTGCCCTCTACGTAGGCGCTTTGGCGGCACTGGCGCTGTTCGGCATGCTGTGGGCGGGCGGATTTTCGGCCAACTACGAGCGTCTGGAAAACCTGCGTAACCTGGCTCAAAACTGGACTCAACAGCGCTCGGCCCTGACCGCGCGTGATGATTCCATGGCAGTACTCAAAACCCTCGACACCAGCTACGCGGCGACTCAGGTCTTCCCGAAAAAAGGTGACGTGTCGTACCACGAACGTGGCGGCCTGTACCAAGGCGAAGAGGTCAACCCGGTGGTCAAGGAGGCCTACGAGCGTGAGCTTGAAAAGCAACTGCTGCCGAAGGTTGCGACCCTGCTGGAAGGGCAGATCCGCGCCAACATGAAGGACCGCGAACGCCTGCTCAACAGCCTGCGTGCGTACCTGATGTTGAACATGAAAGACCGTCGCGACAGCCCGTGGCTCAAGGATTGGGTGGCCACCGAATGGTCCCAGCGTTACGCCGGCAACACTGCCGTGCAGAACGGTTTGAACACGCACTTCGAGCGTTTGCTCAAGCAGCCGTTTATCTATCCGCTGAACGATCAACTGGTGGCCCAGGCGCGTCAGGTGTTACGCAGCGAGTCGCTGGCCAACGTGGTTTACCGGATGCTGCGCGAGCAGGCCCGCAACCTGCCGGAGTACCGTTTGAGCCAACACTTGGGCCCACAGGGTGCGCTGTTTGTCGGCACCGAATATGTGATCCCGGGGTTCTACACCCAACAGGGTTATCAGCAGTACTTCTCGGTTCAGGGCTCTGCGCTGGTCACCGATATCCTGCGCGACAACTGGGTGCTGGGCGAAGGCTCGGGCATCAGCGGCATGGACTTGCGTCGCCTGATGGTCGAACTGGAGCAACTGTACTTCCGCGACTACGCCAACTTCTGGAGCGAAGCGGTCGGCCAGGTGGCATTGCCTCCAATCAGCGACTTCAGTGAGGGCGCCGAGCAACTGGCGGGCCTGACATCCGCCAACTCGCCCGTGCTGCAACTGCTGGTGGAAGTACGCGAAAACACCCGTTTCCCGGTGATCGCCGACAGCGCTGATGAAGCGGCCGAGGCGGCGGACAAACTGGGCGAGAAGGGCGGCAAGCTTGGCAAACTCGCGGCGGCTGCGGCTGACAAAGCCGCAGACATGACCAAGAACCTGCCCGACACCGCGAAGAAATCCCTGCAACGCCGCTTCGAACCGCTGCACCGTTTGCTGGATGACAACAACGGCCCGGCCGCTGATTTGACCCCGGCCCTGACGGCACTCAACGACCTGCAACTGCAACTGGCGAGCCTCGCTCGTGCCAGCGCGCCGGAACAGGCTGCGTTCGAAATGGCCAAGACCCGTATGAGCGGCCAGCGTGATGCGCTGAGCAACTTGCGCAATGCCTCGAACCGTCTGCCACGTCCGGTCAGCGTGTGGTTCAACGTACTGGCTGAAGACACCTGGCGTCTGGTGCTGAACGATTCCTACCAGTACCTGAACCAGCGTTATCAGACCGAGCTGTACAGCTTCTACGGCAAGGCGATCAACAAGCGTTACCCGTTCAGCGCCCACAGCACCAGCGACGTTGCGATCAGCGACTTCCGCGAGTTCTTCAAGGCGCAGGGCATCAACGATCGCTTCTTTGATACCTACATGCGTCCGTTCGTGAGTGGCGATCCAGGCAACTACCGTCTGCGCAGCATCGACGGTCACAGCATGCCGATCTCCAAGGTCTACCTCGACCAGATGGCAGCGGCACAAGTGATTCGCCAGAGCTTCTTCTCAATCAATCCGGCCGAACCGCAAGTGCAGTTCAAACTGGAGCCGTACACCCTCGACCCGGCCGTCAGCCGTTCCGAGTTCAAGTTTGGTGACAAGACCATCGAATACCGCCACGGCCCGATCGTGCCGGTGTCGTTCAAATGGCCGACCGATGCTGAAGACGGTCGCACCAGCCTGGTCCTCGACAAAATGGCCGGCCGTCCGATCGGCATCGAGAAGAACACCGGCCCATGGTCGCTGTTCCGTCTGTTCGACCTGATGCAGACGGAGTACCTGAGCGGTCGCGATGTGCTGGTGCTCAAAGCTGACGTAGGCGGCCTGCGCGCCAATTACCTGCTTAGCAGCCAGCGCACACCGAACCCGTTCGACATGGGCGTGCTGCGTACCTTCCGTATGCCGGTGCAGCTCTGATGCTGGTTGCCAGTCCCTGGCGCAGCGCTGCGCGTACCGATCCGGGCAAGGTTCGGGCGCGCAACGAAGATGCTTTTCTGGACTGTCCACAGCAGGGGCTGTGGGTGGTCGCGGATGGCATGGGCGGTCATCAGGGTGGCGACATCGCCAGCCAGTTGATCGTCGCCAGCCTGGCGGAATTGCCGGTGCAGGACGACTTCGACGAACGACTCAAAGGCATCCGCCAGTGCCTGCACTGGCTCAACCGTCGCTTGGGTCAGGAGTTGACCGTCACGGCCGGGCGCCACGACAGCATCATGGGCAGCACCGTGGTGGCGCTGCTGGTGGAAGGTAATCGCGCGGCCTGCATCTGGGCCGGCGACAGCCGTTGCTACCTGTGGCGTGGCCAGCGTTTGTATCAGCTGTCCAAGGACCATTCGCTGCAACAGCAACTCATCGACGAGCAAAACATGAGCGTCGAGGACGCCCGTGCGCATCCTTCGGCCCATGCCCTGACCCGCGCGGTCGGGGCTGCCGATGTGCTGACGCTGGACGTGCTCGAACTCGAGGTTTACCCCGGCGATACGTTTCTGTTGTGCAGCGACGGTTTGTACCAGGGCTTAAGCACCGATGCCTTGGGCAACGCCCTGAGCCTGACCGCGCCGCACGTTGCGCTGGAGCGTCTGTTCGACGGCGCTTTGCGTGGCTCGGCTCGGGACAATCTGACTGCCGTGGTGATCCGAAAATGACTGAACTCATGCCGCCGCTCGACGACCTGCTGGTGACCGACGAGGAAGCCAATAACCTGACTTACTTTGCGTTCGCCAAGTCGCACAAAGCAGAGCCCGCACTGGCGCCTACCAAGGCCGGCGTCGGCGAAATGCCGGACGTGCTGGCAGGCCGTTACCGCATCGAGCGCCTGCTCGGTGCCGGCGGCATGGGCGCGGTTTACCGCGCAAGGGACTTGCTGAGCGAACAGTTCGGCGACCCCGACCCTTACATCGCGCTGAAAATCCTCAGCGAAGAATTTGCCGAATCGCCGGACGCCAGTGCCTTGCTCTACAGCGAGTTCGCCCTGACCCGACGCCTGCGCCACGACAACGTGCTGCGTTTGCACAGCTTTGAAGTGGACACCGACTGCCAGCGCGCCTTCATCACCATGGAACTCATGCGTGGGCTGACCCTGGACAAATTACTCTGCGAGCGGCCACTGGGCCTGCCGTGGAAAGAACTGCGCGACATCGCGCTGCCGCTGCTCGACGCGCTGGCCTTCGCCCACGCTCGCGGCGTGCTGCACGGTGACATGAAGCCAAGCAATGTGATGCTCAGCGAAGAAGGCGTGCGCCTGTTCGACTTCGGTCTGGGCCAGGCCGAGGAGGGCATCTTGCCCGGCCTGCCACACCTGAGCCGCAACCGCTTCAACGCCTGGACCCCCGGCTACGCCGCCCCCGAACTGCTCGAAGGCCAGCCGCTGTCGGCCAGTGCGGACGTCTATGGCGTGGCCTGCGTGCTCTACGAATTGGCGGGCGGCAAACACCCGTTCCGCCGCTTGCCCTCGACCGAGGCCCGCGACGGCCACCTCGAACGCGAGCTGCACGCCCCCAGGAATCTCCCGAAACACTGCTGGCCAGCACTGCGAACGGCGCTGGCATTCAATGCGGCAGATCGAACGATCACTGCCGCCCAACTGCGTGACGCTATGGGCGCCACATCGACTTGGCTGCAACGTCTGCGACGTCGGGCGTAACGGATGACTACCGAACAGGGAGCAAACAATGTTTAACCCTTCCAACGAAACGCATTTCAGCCTGACCGTCGAAGACTACGTCGGCGACCTGCAAGTGCTGTCGTTCACCGGCACCGAAGGCATCAGCCAGCCGTATCGCTTCGACCTGGAACTGGTCAGCGAAAACCCCGATCTGGACCTGGAAAAGCTCCTGCACAAGCAGGCCTTTTTGGCGTTCGATCCACAGGGTAGCGGCATCCACGGCCAGATCTACCGCGTCGCCCAAGGCGATGCCGGCAAACGCCTGACCCGCTACAAAATCTCCCTGGTGCCGCAACTGCAATACCTGCACCACCGCACCAACCAGCGCATCTACCAGCAGATGTCGGCGCCGAAAATCATCGCGCTGATCCTCGATGAACACGGCATCAAGGGCAACGCCTACAAATTCCAGCTAAGCCAGCCCTGCCCGGATCGCGACTACTGCGTGCAGTACGACGAAACCGACCTGCATTTCGTCCAGCGCCTGTGCGAAGAAGAAGGCATCCACTACCACTTCCAGCACAGTTCCAAAGGTCATCTGTTGGTGTTCGGCGACGATCAGACTGTGTTCCCGAAACTCGGCCAGCCCACCGCCTATGTCCAAGGCAGCGGCATGGTCGCCGACGAACCGGTGATCAAAGGCTTCAAACTGCGCCTGGAAACCCGCACCGGCCGCATCACCCGCCGCGACTACGACTTTGAAAAACCACGCCTGCAACTCGAAGCCGCGTACAAACCCGACGGTGAAAGCACCGAACCGGACCTCGAAGACTACGACTACCCCGGCCGCTTCATCGACCGCGCGCGCGGCAAATTCCTCAGCCAACGCGCCCTCGAACGCCACCGCGCCGACTACCGCCAGGCCGAAGGCCACGGCGATCAAACGAGGTTGATCAGCGGCCACTTCCTGGAAATGTCCGACCACCCACGCACCGAGTGGAACGACCTGTGGCTGCTCACCGAAATCTTCCACGAAGGCAAACAACCGCAAGTCCTCGAAGAATCGGTGACCAGCGACACCACCGACAACAAAGACGACTTCCACCAGGGCTACCGCAACCGCTTCCTCGCCACCCCGTGGGACGTGTTCTATCGCCCAGCGCTGGAACATCCGAAGCCGCGTGTACTCGGCAGCCAGACCGCTATGGTCACCGGCCCCAAAGGTGAAGAAATTCACTGCGATCAATATGGCCGGATCAAGGTGCAATTCCACTGGGACCGCGAAGGGTTGGCTGATGACAAAACCAGCTGCTGGATGCGCGTCTCATCGAGCTGGGCCGGCGATCGTTATGGCGCCATCGTCATTCCGCGTATCGGGATGGAAGTGCTGGTTACCTTCCTTGAAGGGGACCCCGATCAGCCGCTGGTGACCGGTTGCCTGTACCACAAGGAAAACCAGGTTCCGTACGAATTGCCGGCGAACAAGACTCGCACCGTGTTCAAAACCCTCAGCTCACCGGGTGGCGGCGGGTTTAATGAACTGCGGATTGAAGACAAGAAAGGCGCGGAGCAGATTTTCATCCATGCCCAGCGGGATTGGGATGAAAACATTGAGCATGATCAGAAGATTCGCGTGGGTAACGAACGCCACGACACGGTTGTGAAGAACACCTACACCGAGCTGAAGGCTGAGGAACATCGGACCACGATTGCGGATCGCAAGACTGAAGCGCGGATGGATGACCACCTGACGATTGGGCAGAACCAGCATGTGAAGTTGGGGACTGCGCAGCTGACTAGCGTTGGGAAAGAGATTCATCTGAAGGCTGGGGACAAGATTGTTATTGAGGCGGGGATGGAGCTCACGGTTAAGGCCGGGGGGAGTTTTATCAAGCTGGATGCGGGTGGAATTACCGTGGTTGGGCCGGTGATCAAAATCAACGCTGGCGGTTCGGCGGGATCGGGGACCGGGATCGGGATTAAACCGCCGGTGTTGCCGGGGGCTGCGGATAAGGATAAGGCGGGGAGTTTGATGGATCAGGCGTTGTTGAATGCGGTGCCACCGCCACCCGTAGAGTCTGAAAAAAAGAGTTTCCGTATTCAGATGAAACGTCCATATGACAAAAAAGGAATCGCCGGACAACCCTATACGTTGGAGGTGGAAGGCATAACTTATAAGGGCACGACTTCGGGTGACGGGTTTGTAGATCAGTCAGTTCCACCGGGTGCAAAGAAGGGCAAGCTTACTTTCTATCCTTTCGGCACAGAATCGCAGCCATGGGTATGGGAGCTCGATTTAAAAGCGCAGTCGGACGCTTCGGACGTCAAAGGGCTTCAGTCTCGCCTTAAAAACCTCGGCTTCTATAATGGAAAAATCGACGGTGATAATGGTCCAAAAACAAAGTACGCAACCCGGTGTTTCCATCGCTCGTGTGAGTTGGCAGATAAAGATTATCTTTCTTCCAGCGATATTAAGCGTCTCGAAGAACAGCATATTGCATAAGGGAGTACGCAATGATTTACGAGAATTTTGATCTTTGTCGCGGTGATCACGACGGAAAACCCGCCCAGAATACACCTCCGCGCTGGGGGGGAATTAACAATCCACCAATTACCGTCGCCATTGCCGAAACAGCTGTGGCAACTTCTGGAACCAGCGCGGCTTTGGCAGTGCCAGAGCACGTGAGAAAGCTTCAAGAAGACCTGATTAGCTTAGGGTTCTCTGTTCTCGGAAAACCCACTGGGGACTTCGGGCCTAGAACCGAATGGGCCGTTCGGGAATTTCAGATATATGCCTCAATGACACAAATTGCGAGTGTGAGAGATGAAAAAAAAGGCCAGCTTCTGTTGGATCAGGCTGGTTCTCCCGTACGAATAAATAACTTAGATGTTTATTACGACGGCTCAGCAGGTATTGTCGCTAAGGCCGGAAAGTCTCCGTCCGTTAGCGGAACTACTGTTGGGCCTGTGACTTATTATGTTGATAGTCTTAAGTCAGTAGTGAATGCTGCAAAATATATTGGTCCAATAAGTGGTGTGGTAAATGAGAAAACCCGAGCAGCGATAGAGTATTGGTTGGACAATGATTATAGATGTCCGGTTGTTTTTGAGGCTTGGAAGATAACTGCGGGGGCTAGGGTTGATTTGGCTCCTAAAGGTTGCAATATATGGGCTCACGATAGCTTTACCGAGGGACCGCCCAGAGTTGTAGTCAGGGACTTCAGTAGTTACTTTTCTTTCCCTGATGGTCGCGCTCAAGCGGAATACCACGCAGTGGGCGACTATCAGAGCGGTACTTATGGTGGTCCAAATTCGGGAAAAGCGCATAGTTGGTCATCTCAGACTGAAATGACGATAGAAAATATAACCGGCTCACCTTTTAATCCGACGCAAGTTAATAGCCCGATCCTGTCGACTTATCGAACGATAAGGGTGGTTGCGGAAGCAGAATGTTTTGGTCGTTTTGACGTACTAAATGCTTGGGATAATGCTCTAATTTCTGGCGGCCCCTGCCATTGGACCATGGGTCATTTTGGAGCAAACGCTTACGGAAAGGGTGAGTTTGTTGGCTTCATTGCATTTCTAAAAAACCATAATCTAGAAATCTTCAAAAAAGTATTTGGTGATTTTGGTTTATATCCAGCTAAAGAATGGAGTAATCCTAGCCTGTATGACTCGAATACCATGACCTACTCCGGCTGGGTAAAGCTTACTAATGATTCTTATGCGATTTCCCAATCGACTCACGCTGACAGTGAATTTACGAGTTTAGGTAACTCCCAGGATGAGGCTCACTATTTAAAGACATGGCATTGGTTTTATCGCTTGAGTATGGCTGCTCGCACTATTCCTGGATATAGGGCTGCAATGTGGTCCATGGCCAAACTTCGACTGAAGGAAATATTGACTGACCCCATTGGCTTCCAAGTTGGTGGGGCAACGGTTAACAGTACTATAGGAAATATCTACACTTCCGAAAAGGCAGTAGCCATACTTCTGCGCTGGCATGTTTGGCGTCCTTCTCATGTTGTTGGTGATCCTCCGAATAACAGGCTTCGCGCTGTCCTTCAAAGTACAATAAACGGTTCCACTGGGATAAATTGGCAGCTACCGATTGCTAGCTGGGGAGCCGCGCACGAATCGGCATTAACGGCAGAATTGCTTTCGACTTTACAGGGGCTGAACAATACGATTACTGGGGCCATAATTTTTGGTGCCAGTGAAGCTCAAGGCTCGGTTAGAACTGGTCGAAATACGTTTGTCTTGGAGAATTAATATGAAGTACTTTTTCGTGCTTGCTTTCTTTGCTACCGCTGTTCGCGCTGCCCCTGTAGATGTCTGTTATCCCACGGAAGGGCCTAAGCATTTTTTGTCCCAATGGACCGAGAATTCACGCACAACCGATATGCTTTCACGGGTTGAGGGGGAAAAATTTTCAATTGAGGAGGGGAAAATCGTCTATAACGAAGACTTCAATGGTGATGGAGTGAAGGACTTTATTTTTCTTTCATATTCTAGTGCAGGTTCTAGTGGTGATTTTACTTACGGGTTTTTAGTTCAGTGCCAAGGTTTTCTGAGGAATGTGGGAGGTGACTATTTTGCCGGCGTAAAAGTTCTAGATAGCCATCCAAAAAACATTCCATATAAAGACATTCAAATCTATTCTTATAATAGAGATAAGCAAGATCAAATTATGCACAGAGATGGAAAGCCACTGACTACTCCCCATCTTTGGCGCTTCAATCCAGACACGAAGCTGTATGAAGGCGAGTCAAGATAAGTGAGGTTAAAGGGAGTTGGGTAGAAAAATGGGACAAGTTTGTTTTTGGGGTAACTTTGCCCGTTATCTATCGATAAATAAATCCGCCCCCTTTTCTTAAAAAAATTAAAGGGGAACTGAAATGAAAGCGTTTGTAGCTTTCTTCGCGGGTGTAACGTTTTTTCTACAGCAGCATACGCAGACTTTAAGAGCGCCGTAATTAAATGCTTTTGTCATCGTCTACCCTAAGGATTTGGTCGACTATGCACGAAACTTTGTGACGACCAACTTAACGAACGTCCCTTGTTGAGGTTGGTATTTCTTGCAGGAAAACGGGCTGGATGCCTACAAAAAATGAAAAAAAGACAGCAGTTCATTACGCAAAGCTATTACAAAACCCTTGTCGAATTTTATGACGCTTCAGAAGTTTATTGGGCTTCTCATGGAATAGAGGAAGATTTTCCGGGTCAGGAAGCTTCCTTAAAAGCCTATGAGATTAAGCAGGATTCATTAGAGGCTCTGATAATTAGATATACGGCAGGCGAGCCCGTCGAGGCCTTGATTAAACCTCTTGAGAAAGTGGTGGTGGCTTTTGAAGCCTATCAAAGGGCCTTGGCCAGCTACGAAGGTATAACTAACATCTCACCTTTGAATCTGGACGAGTCGCCGAGTGATTATGAGGAATTCGTTCAAATCCTAAGCTTGTGCATTTTATTGCATCGCAACGATCTGCTAGCTCGGTTTGTATTATTAACTGATGCAGCAGGCTTTGACGGCGAAGATACCTTGTATGAGGATTTGCTGCGTAAAGCTCTTCCTGGAAGAGTGGATATAGATGAGTGGTTTCACCCAGTATATACGTTGCTGATTCGATCAATTTATGCCGAAAACAAAGATGAGGCGTCAAAACTTTTAAATGAGTACTGCTCTCAGTGGTATTCCTCGTTCGGCGAACTGCAAACAAGTTGGCATGATACGCACTTAAGTATTGATGGTGATGACGGTAGCTATTTTGGATACTGGGCTTTTGAGGCTGCGGCCATCGCTTTTCTTTACGAAGTCGATGACAGTAGAGTCGATCATCTGATCTATCCAAGAGACCTGGTTGAGTACGCGAGAAACTATACTGGATCGACAGCCGTGCAGATGGATCATTCCGAAAACAAAGCAATATGAGCTCAAATGGTTTGGTTGTAATGAAGGCAGGTGCTGTAGGTATCGGTCTTGCATTATCTATCCTGCTTTCCAGTGCAGTTAGTGCGAAACCATTAAGCGCATGCGGTGTTTCAATCCCGGAAGTGCCAGGGTTTAGTGTGGAGTTCAGGGCTGAGAATAATATTTGTTATGGTGAGTTTGCGTCGAAGATAAAATTGAATCCAGATATTTTGACAGAAGAAAACGTTTTTATTATCGAGCCTGTTCCATTTGAAGCGCGACTTAAAGATACAGCACGATTTGACGGGAAGGGTAATTACATTTACAACTACGCCGTAGATGATGTGATACGACAGACCAACGAAGAAGGGAAAGTTAGCCTTGAACAATTGACTGCATCCGGAACTGCATCGCTTCGAGTAGTAATGTCGCCTTTTATGCTATGGAGTTCGGAAGAGGACATTAACGCAGCCAGGGAAAAATTTTCGATTGCCAGTTCTGGATTGAGATTTGACTGTTTTTACGGTTTGGCGGGTGTAGGTAAATCAACTGTGACATTTTCCGTTTGTGTTCCTCGATCAACTGATATTGCTGATCCTAAGCTTTCTGATATTAAAGCAGCTTTTCAGGCTATAAAGTTGGATGTGGCGAATGATTAGGTATTTGTTTCGCTAGCTCGTCTGAACGAAAAGTGAAAAATTTATTTGTGCTCTTGATCTGTAAATAAAGTCTTCAATGCAACTCGGTGAGGTAATAAAGTGCGGTTTAAAAATCTTGTGATGCCATTGCTTGTGTTGTTATGGAATGCTCCAGCTTATGCCGAAGTAACGACTTTCAACCCAGTTAAAAAGGTCGAAGCAACTCTTGTGTTGGACGGTTCAACTTTAACGATCGGCGTTGAAGGTGATACCCATGCCGAATCTAGGACAATCGATTTTGAGGCGCTTAAAAAACTACATATTCAGGTAGACGATTTTAATTTCGATGGTATGAAGGATTTTGCTGTTTGGCAGATCGATGATGGGATGGGCACATATACCATTCACCGGATTTTTGTGTATCAGCCGGAAGCTGTTTTTTTCAAGGAAATACTTCCTGATTGTGGTGATGGCTTTGTCAATCTCCGTATAGATAGCAGGCAGAAAGCTCTTGTCAGCACTTACTGGGAAATGAATGAGGCTAAATCGTGCATGACCACATTTCCTCAACGTTAATGCAGGAAAGGGGACGCCAAGTCCCCTTTTTCGATTCGCGGTTTTTCTACACCTTAGCCCGATGCTCCGCCGGATTCGGCGAATCAATGTGATCCAGCGCTCGCTCCACTAACAGATGCACACCGACCGCCATTCTGCTGAGTGCCAGTGCGACGGAGCGGCGTGAGCCTTCTACACTGTCGGCCAGGTCAGCGGCGATGGCGCTGATGGATAGCAGGTCTTCCGAGGCGTTGGCCAGGAGGATTTCGGTGTGGAGGTCGGGAGCGACGATGAAGAGGTCGCCATTGCGACGCTTAGGTTTTTTATCCGAAGGTGTGCCGAGGTGAAGATCTAGGGCGCGCTCGGCGGCTTCGTGGAGTTTCTTCGAATCGAGGGATTCGTAGGGAGATGTGTCTTCGTGTTCTGGAGGATTCGGTGTTGGCTTGATCATAGATGTATCTCCTGGAATAAAGAGACTGACACCGTTTCGCTTTGCACTTCGAAAGAGGTGGCAGCTGTGCGTTGGTGTGCAAGACCGATCCAGGAACCGGCAGACCCGAAGGTCTCCGACGCACAGCCGCCATAACGATCCGCGAGCATAGGAAAACGCTCGACGAATAGCCATAAGCAATTGCGCACCTGGATTCGGACTTGCACGTCCGTGTCACCGATTTGCGGCGACCACCAAAGACTATCGGCGATACCGAAGACTGCCTAGTTCACGGACAGCCCGGCGTGTTGAAGGAAATGTCTGAGAGGTTTGAGGGGATCAAGATCAAAAGATCGCAGCCTTCGGCAGCTCCTACAGGATTGTGTTTCTTCAGGTGTAGGGAAGGTGCCGAGAGGTGACGCGGAGCGTCACGGGATGCATTCCTTTGCTGCGCGTGGGAACGATCAGGTTGGCGTGACTTGGTAGTCATTGGCGTCAAAAAGACCTGCATCTTCTTCTAACGCAACCAGACAGTGGCGTTCTTGCTTGAAGCCGCTACACTGCGCCGGCCGTTCATTTTCCTTTTGAGGCTGTGCGCATGAAATTTCGTTTTCTTCTGTGGATGCTGGGTTTGTTGATGGGTAAGTCCAGTCGGACTAATCCTGCATTTCAGCAGCAGTTGGGTGACAAGGAGTTGGTGTTCCAGCTACAGACCCTGGACGGGAAAGTGGCGCGGCATTTCTTTGTGAAGAATCAGCGAATTACCAGCAAGTCCGGCGTGTATGCCGAGCCGGCGTTTGCGATTGCCTTTAAAGATGCGGCGTATGGCTTTGCCACGATGCAGGCGAAGAACAAGCAGTTGGCGTTTATGACGGGGATTCAGGACAAGTCGATTCAGATCAAGGGCAACCCGGCGCTGGTGATCTGGTTCCAGGGGTTGACCAAGTATTTGAAGCCGAGGAAGGCGAAGGCTAAAGCCAAGGCTTGAGGTCGATGACTAACCCTGTGGCGAGGGGACTTGTCCCCGTTGGGCTGCGAAGCGGCCCTGAAACCTGGGATCCCGGTTTTATCTGGCACACCACTTTGAATGGATTTGCGACTGCTGCGCAGCCGAACGGGGACAAGTCCCCTCGCCACAGGGTTGTGGTGATTCAGTTGGATCGGGGGGGATTCATCGCGGGCAAGCCCGCTCCCACAGGGATCGCGTAAATCCTGTGGGAGCGTGGCTTGCCCGCGATGCTTTTTAGACTTGAGTGAATTGCGAAGCCAGTTCACGCAGCAGCACTTCAGCTTCGAGGACTTTGCTGACGACGTCGTTGGCTTTGTCGCGAGTCAGGCCTACGCGTTCCAGCAACGCATCCGGGATGTCTTCATCCGGGCCGGAGCCGATGCCACGGCTACGCAGCAAACGTACCGCCAGGCACACGAGGTTTGGGTACTCGGCGTAGTCGCCGTCGTAGCCCGGGTCGTGCTGGAAGCGCAGCGCCGTAGCCAGTTCTTCGGGCATGTCCCAGTAGCGCATCAGCCACGAGCCGATCTGTTCACGGCTGATGCCCAGCAAGTGTTGCTCGACATAGCTGTGGCACAGGTGCGGGTTGACCTCCAGGTGACGGCAGATCAGCGAGAAGTGCGGCGGGAAGACGTGGGCCAGCAGCAAGTAACCGAAGTTGTGCAGCAGGCCGGCGAGGTAGGTCAGGCCGGCTTCCGGGCGCTGGGCGCGCGGCATGGCGCGGGTCAGGCCTTCGATGACGGCGGCGGTGTAGATCGATTGCTGCCAATACGGCGTGGTGTGTTGCGGATGGTCCTTGGGCAGGCTCAGGGTTTTGCCCAGGGCCAGGCCCAGCGCCAGGTTGATCACCAGGTCGAAGCCCAGCACCCGCACGATGGCGTCTTCTACTGAGCGAATCTTGCCCGGCGAGGCGTAGTACGGCGACGCTGCCCAGCTCACGACTTGTGCGGCCAGGGCCGGGTCGGTTTCGACGACGCCGGTGATGTCGTCGATGGTGGCGTTGGGGTCGACGCGCAGTTTGATGATTTTCTGCGCGGTCTCGGCCAGCGGCGGAATCTCGATGGTCTCTTCCAGGCGTTGCTGGATGCGCCGTGCGGTGAACGCTTGAACAGCCTGGGTGATTTCCTCACGGTCATCGTGGGGGCGGTCGAGGTTCGGGCGAATGCTGATCAGCGCTTCGCCGAAGTTGGCGGCGCTGGACTTGGTCAGCATGGTCTTGAAGTCTTCGCTGGTGATCTCCAGCAACACGCCCGGCTCGCCCGAGTTGATCAGCAACTTCGGCTCGCGCAGCAGGCTTTCTTCATACAGGCACGGTGAACTGGTGAGCGCCGGCATGCCGGGCAGCAGGCTCAGGTTGTGTTTGCCGAGCATTTTTACCAGGCGTTCGGTGGACACGGCGGTGAGGCGACGGCCGGTCAGTTCGGCGAGGCGATTGAGGTCCAGCAATTGGCTCTGTGGGAACAGCACCATGAGCGTGCCCACGGCGTC
Source organism: Pseudomonas sp. LjRoot277 (assembly GCF_964253845.1). Taxonomy (NCBI): domain Bacteria; kingdom Pseudomonadati; phylum Pseudomonadota; class Gammaproteobacteria; order Pseudomonadales; family Pseudomonadaceae; genus Pseudomonas; species Pseudomonas sp. LjRoot277. The sequence continues at coordinate 273,105 of NZ_CAXURI020000001.1, forward strand.
ATCAAGCAGAACAGCCTGCACTTTGCGTGCGGCGTTCAGGCCGTGATGGTCGAGGACTTCTTCGTAGGCGATACCCAGTTTGCCCAGCATCAGCCGAATAACCGACGAAGCGTGCGGGGTGGCGGGTGCGAGGGCAACTTCGGTCATGGTCTGTATCCGTTTTAAAACAATGGCAGGAGTATAACCAGCTTGCTCAGAACGGTGGTTCAGAAACTGCGACGGTGCTCACACTTGGCCGTATTGCTGCCCATGACGTAGCCAGCGGTCGAGCAACGGGCTGACGTGATCCGGCCAGCGTTCCAGCAGCGCCTGGGCGGCGTCGCGCACGGCGGGCAGCAGATCGGCGTCGCGCATCAGGTCGGCGACCTTGAATTGCAGCAGGCCGGTTTGACGCGTACCGAGCATTTCGCCAGGACCGCGCAGTTCGAGGTCTTTTTCGGCGATGACAAACCCGTCGTTGGTTTCGCGCATGATGCCCAACCGCTGACGACCGATCTGTGACAGCGGCGGATGGTAAAGCAGCACGCAATGGCTGGCGGCGCTGCCCCGACCGACGCGGCCGCGCAACTGATGCAGTTGCGCGAGGCCGAGGCGTTCCGGGTTTTCGATGATCATCAGGCTGGCGTTGGGCACGTCGACGCCGACTTCAATCACCGTGGTGGCGACCAGCAGTTGCAGGTTGCCGGCCTTGAATTCGGCCATTACCGCGGCTTTCTCGACGGGCTTCATGCGGCCGTGGATCAGTCCGACCTTCAACTCGCCGAGGGCGGCGGTGAGGTCTTCGTAAGTGGTTTCGGCGGCCTGGCAGGTCAGCTCTTCCGACTCTTCAATCAGCGTGCACACCCAATAGGCCTGACGCCCTTCGGCACAGGCGCCGCGCACCCGTTCGATGACTTCGACGCGCCGGGTATCGGTGATCAGCACGGTGTTCACCGGGGTTCGACCGGGCGGTAGTTCGTCGAGGATCGAGGTGTCGAGGTCGGCGTAGGCGCTCATGGCCAGCGTCCGGGGAATCGGTGTGGCGGTCATGATCAGCTGATGCGGACACATCCGCCCGCCAACACCTTTCTGCCGCAACGCCAGCCGTTGCTGCACGCCGAAGCGGTGTTGTTCGTCGATGATCGCCAGCGCGAGGTTTTTGAACTGCACTTCGTCCTGGAATAGCGCGTGGGTGCCGACCACCATCGGTGTGCCGTTGGCGATCTGCTCCAGTGCGGCCACGCGGTTCTTGCCTTTGAGCTTGCCGGCCAGCCACGCGACTTCGATGCCCAGCGGTTCGAGCCAACGCTTGAAGGTGATGAAGTGCTGCTCGGCGAGGATTTCGGTGGGCGCCATCAGCGCCACTTGATATCCGGCCTCCAGCGCCTGCAACGCGGCGAGGGCAGCGACCACGGTTTTACCTGCGCCCACGTCGCCCTGAATCAACCGCAACATGGGCTCGTGCTGACTGAGGTCGTAGGCGATTTCGTTGCCGACGCGCTGCTGGGCGCCGGTCGGAGTGAAACCGAGGTTGGCCAGATACTGGGCCGGCAGCTTGCTGGCTTTCGGCATCGCCGGGGCGCGCAGGGAGCGCATGCTCTCGCGCAGACGCTGCTGGGACAGTTGATGGGTCAGCAGTTCTTCGAAGGCCAGACGGTGCTGCGCCCAGTGATGACCGAGGGCGAGTTCGTCGACGTCGGCATCGGCCGGCGGGTGGTGCAGGTAGCGGATCGCATCGGCCAGCGACGCCAGTTGATAGTCCCGCGCCAGTTCATTCGGCAGCCAGTCGGGCAGGCTGGTGGGGCCGAGCATCGTCAGTGTTTGCATGCACAGTTGGCGCAAGCGCTGTTGAGTCAGGCCTTCGGTGAGCGGGTAAACCGGCGTCAGGGTTTCGTCCACCGGCGGCGGCTCGTCGCCGGTGATGGCGCGGTATTCCGGGTGATAGATTTCCAGTCCCGACGCACCGGGCCGTGCTTCGCCGTAGCAGCGAATGCGCGTGCCGCGTTTGAGGCCTTCTTTCTGGGCGTTGCTGAAATGGTAGAAACGCAGGCTGAGCCCGCCGGTGCCGTCCTGCAGGCGCACCACCAGGCTGCGGCGGCGGCCCATGACCACATCGGCGCCGCTGACGGTGCCTTCGATCACGGCGTCCTGGCCCGGTCGCAAATGGCCGATCGGGACCACGCGCGTGCGGTCCTGATAGCGCAGCGGCAAGTGGAACAGCACGTCCTGGAGATTCTCCAGGCCGACCTTGGCCAACTTCTCGGCCATGGCTTCGCCGACACCCTTGAGTGCCGTCACCGACACTTGCGACAACTCGGTCATGGCAGCGACTTAGGCCGCAACCACCGGTGCTTGCGGCTTGGCCACCGAGCACAGGCGAATGGAGTCAGCAAGGATTTCAATCGCCTTCGGCCGCGGGAAGCTCGCGCGCCAGGCGATGGCCACGGTGCGGAACGGCACCGGAGGCGTCAGTGGACGCACTTCGATCACGCCGGGGGCGTAGTGATGGCTGTCGACTGCCGACAGCGGCAGGATCGAGATGCCGAGGCCGGACGCAACCATGTGGCGGATGGTTTCCAGGGAGCTGGATTCCACCGTGGTGTGCTTGGCGCCGTCGTTGCCTTTGGCCAGGGTCGGGCAGGCTTCCAGCACTTGATCGCGGAAGCAGTGGCCTTCACCGAGCAGCAGCAGGCTCTTGTCGTTGAGCAGGGCGGCGTCGATGGATTCTTTTTGGGTCCACGGGTGCTGGGCCGGCATCAGGACGTAGAACGGCTCGTCGTAGAGCTGGAGGGTCAGCACGTCGGCTTCGTTGAACGGCAGGGCGATGATGATCGCGTCGAGCTCGCCGTTGCGCAGTTTGTCGCGCAGCACGTGGGTGAAGTTTTCTTCGATGTACAACGGCATCTGCGGGGCGACCCGGTGCAGTTGTGGAATCAGGTGCGGAAACAGGTACGGGCCGACGGTGTAGATGGCGCCGACTTTCAGCGGGGCGGTCAGCTGGTTCTTGCCGGCCTGGGCCAGTTCGCGGATGCCTTGGGCCTGTTCCAGCACTTTCTGCGCCTGGGCGACAATGCCTTCGCCGACCGGGGTCAGGCGCACGGCACTCTTGCTGCGCTCGAAAATCAGCACACCGAGTTCGTCTTCAAGCTTTTTCACGCCCACCGACAGGGTCGGCTGACTGACGTGGCAACGCTCGGCCGCGTGGCCGAAGTGCTGCTCTTGGGCGAGGGTAACGATGTAGCGTAATTCTGTAAGAGTCATAGCAAGCGTCCATGAAGTTGCGAGCCAAGCATACCGGCTGCAATCGATAGACGCACGTTATCAGACTGAGTGTGTTGAGTGACACAGGGCAAAGCAGGTTTGCCGCTGGCGGATATGCAAAAGGCACCTTTTCGGGTGCCTTTTATGGTTGATACATAACCCTGTGGGAGCGGGCTTGCTCGCGAAAGCGGTGTGTCAGTCAACATAGATGCTGAATATTCTGGCCTCTTCGCGAGCAAGCCCGCTCCCACATGGGGATCTGCGGCGGTTTAGCGCCGGCGTTTTTCCAGCGAGTAAACAAACGGTGCAACGATTTCGATGGCGCCGTTGGTCAACATGTCGGCCGGTGGCTTTGGCAGCGGTTGGGCGCGGCGGATCATTTCCAGGGTGGCCCGGTCCAGATCGGCAGTACCAGAACCGCCCACCAGTTCGAACGACAACACGTTGCCTTCGGCATCCACCACGAAGCGCAGACGGTTCATGCCTTCCTTGCCCCGCGCCTGTGCACTGGCCGGGTATTTCTTGTACTTGGCCAAGTGAGCGAGCAGGGTGCCTTGCCAACTGGCCTTGGCCGCTTGCTGCGCCGGTGATGGGCCTGGTGCCGGCTGAGCGGATTTCTCCGTTGGCGCCCGAGTCGGTTGCGCGTCGCTCGGTTTTTCCTCGGACGGCTTCTCTTTAGGCGGTTCCGGCTTTTTCTCCACAGGCTTGGGCGGTTGAGGCTTTGGCTTGGGTTTGACCGGTTTCGGCACGGCGATCTCGGCCTTCGGCACTTCAGCCAGCTTCGGTATCGGCAGTTCTTCCACCGGGGCGGGTGGCTGTGGCGGCGTTATGACCTTCGGCGGTGCCGGCGGTGGCGGTGCCGGAACCGGCGCCAATTCGACCATCATCGCCTGCGGCGGCAGCTCGATCGGTGGGCGCGACGTCCAGTTCAGCGCCAGCGCAATGGCTAGCGCATGGACACCCAGCACCACGGCCAGGCTCCCGCTGTAACGCGTCAGCTTTTGGCGCGTCGTGATCATTTCTTGGCTGCCGTCTCGAGTCCGACCAGACCCACCTTCAGGTAACCGGCAGAGCGCAGGTTGTCCATCACGCTCATCAGGTCGCCGTAATCCACGCCTTTATCGGCCTGGAAGAAGATCGTCGTGTCTTTCTTGCCTTTGGTCCTGGCGTCGAGGGTGGCGCCGAGTGCTTCGGCTTTCACTTCGTCTTCGCCGAGGAACAGGCGTTGGTCAGCCTTGACGCTGAGGAACACCGGTTTCTCTGGCCGTGGCGCCGGTTTGGCGCTGGAGGCCGGCAGGTCGACCTTGATGTCCACGGTGGCGAGCGGGGCTGCCACCATGAAGATGATCAACAGCACCAGCATCACGTCAATGAACGGTGTGACGTTGATTTCGTGGTTCTCGGCCAGATCGTCGTCTGCGCCTTCTTTCAAATGCAAGCCCATGGCTGATTACCCTACTTTGACCATGTGCGGTTGCGCGGAGCGCTCGGTGGTCGGCAGGTGATCGAGGTCACGGCTGACCAGCAGCAGGACTTCAGCCGAGGCATCGGATACTTGCGCCTTGTAACCGGCAATGGAGCGGGCAAATACGTTGTAGATCACTACGGCCGGAATCGCTGCAACCAGACCCAACGCGGTTGCCAGCAGGGCTTCGGCGATGCCGGGAGCCACGACGGCGAGGTTGGTGGTCTGGGTTTTGGCGATACCGATGAAGCTGTTCATGATGCCCCACACGGTACCGAACAGGCCGACGAACGGCGCGGTGGAACCGATGGTGGCGAGCACGCCAGTGCCGCTGCTCATATTGCGACCGCAGGCCGCAACCAGACGCTCAAGGCGGAAGGCGACGCGTTCCTTGATGCCTTCTTTCTCGCGGCTGTTGACCGACAAACGCATCTCTTCCAGGGCGTCATGCACCAGCAAATTGGCGAGGGTGCCTTGCTTGGTGGCTGTCACACTGGCTTCTCTAAGGGTGGTGGCTTTTTTCAGGTGGACGATTTCGGTGCGCAGACGACGCTTGGCGCCCATCAGCTCGAAGCCTTTGGCGATCCAGATGGTCCAGGTGATGATCGAGGCGATGGCCAGACCGATCATCACGATTTTCACGATGATGTCGGCGTTCTGGTACATGCCCCACGGCGACAGGTCGTGGGCCATGCCCAGGGTGTTGTCGGCTTCGAGGACTTCCGGAACGTCTTCGGCAGTGGTGTCTACGGCTTGGGCCGGGTCGGTCGCAGCCGGGGTAACATGAGCGGCAGGAGCTGGAGCAGCAGTGGCTGCCGGAGCGGCTGGCGCTTGTGCGTCAGCGAAAGCGGCGGTCGGTGCCAGCATCAGGCTGAGCAGCAGGGCGGCCACCGCGCTCCAGGCGCGAGGTCGTTTGGTTGGCGAAGCGGGGAATTGATTGCGTGTCATGCTGGCCGGACCTGAGAGAAAAAGACGGTAAATGTTCTTCCAGGCCTCGTGAGGCCGAGAACAAAAGTGGCAGGCATTATTGCAAGTAATTCTTGTTAACAAAAGTAATAGAGTATCTTTTTTTCCTTCATTGCTAGCCGCTCGTCCTTTGCCGGCGCTAGTCTGTGCCTTTCTGATGGGAGTTTTCTGATGTCCGCGCCTTCTGTTTTGATCGCCGGCTGTGGTGATGTTGGTAGTCGTCTGGCTACGCAATTGCTGGCTTGTGGGTGGGAGGTTCATGGCCTGAGGCGTGACGTCTCACGACTGCCCAAGGGGGTAATTGGCGTTGCCGGTGACTTGTTCAATGAAGACTGTCCAGCGACCTGGCCAGTCGGTGCGGTGGATTACCTGGTGTATTGCGCGGCCGCCACCGATCACGATGAAGCCGGTTATCGCGCCGCTTATGTTCAGGGCTTGAAGCATGTGCTGGAGTGGCTGGACGATTACGGGCAGGTGCCCGATCGCCTGCTGTTTGTTTCCAGCAGCAGTGTGTATGGCCAGCAGGATGGCGAGTGGATCGATGAGACTTCGCCGACCATTGCAACAGGCTATTCGGGTCGTTTGATGCTAGAGGCGGAGCAAGTGGCGCTCGATAGCGGCATCCCGGCCAGCATCGTACGTTTGACCGGCATTTACGGTCCGGGGCGCGAACGGTTGTTGACGCAGGTGCGTCGGGGTTATCGCGTGGCCGTCGATCCACCGTTGTACGGCAATCGCATTCACGCCGACGATGCGGCGGGGTTGATGGCGTGCCTGCTTGAAGCGGATCGTCGCGGTGTGGCGCTGGATGACGTCTACATTGGTGTGGACGATGCGCCTGCGCCGCTGGCCGAAGTGGTGGGCTGGTTGCGTGAGTATCTGGGCGTGACCGAATGGGCCGAAGACGCGAGCGTGCGTCGCACTGGCAGTAAGCGATGCAGCAATGCTCGGGCGAAAGCCTTGGGCTGGACGCCGAAGTACCCAAGCTATCGCGAAGGCTACGCCGCGATCCTTGAAGGCCGCAGCTGACTTCCTGTCACCACAAACCAAATGTGGGAGCAAGCTCGCTCCCACATTGATCATGCGTTGGCCTTATGGCCGGGTTACTGCTTTTCGAGCAACCATTTGCGCTCACTCGGAGTGAACTGTGGCATCTCGTCCGCCTGAGCGGTGTTCATGGTCTGGAAGATCTCCAGCTCTTTGCCCTTGCGCGCAAAGATCCAGGTATTGCCCTGGCCGTTGAGTTGCAGCCACATGTTGTCGTTGCCGCCGCTCATCGACGCGCAATCGCCCGCCAGACACAGGGCATAGCGATCCGCCCCTGGCAGGCCGGCAACCTGGCCGTCAGCCTGGAATTGCACGGTATTGCCTTCACCGGGACCGCTGACGACTTTCCAGCTGCCGCCCATGTAGGCCGAATACAGTGCGCGTTCGAAACTGGCACCCACCGGTGCGCCGTCCGGCACCGTAACCTGCGCGCGGTCGAAGACTTGCTCCGGCTCATTGTCGCTGGCGACCTGGCTCAGTTGCTTGCCGTCACGCTTCAGCTCGCTGGCGGAGCTGCCATAAAAGTCGACTTTCCAGGCGCCGGACTCTTCACCCAGCAGCTTGCCGTCGACGTTTTCAAAACCATTGGTGTAGCGGGCCTGACCAGCCTTGGTGTTGACGTCCCATTCCAGGTTTGGACCATAGGCCTGGAGCGCTTCGCGCAGGGGGCCGCCTTTGGCTGCAGCATTGATTGCCACCTGATTGATCCAGGTGCCGCTGATGTCGCGGTCGGCAGGGTTGCTGGCACAACCGCCCAAGAGTAGGGCGACCAGCGAGAGAGCTAGCGCTTTGCGCATTTTGGAATCCTTTCAGAACCCTTTCTTTACAAGATCGGTCAGCGCAGCCCTTTAAAGGCTGCGCCGTACGCATTTACTCGATGACCAGAATGGCATCCATCTCAACCTGCGAACCCTTTGGCAGGGCCGCTACGCCGATGGCGGCGCGGGCAGGGTAAGGCTGGTCAAAGTACTTGCCCATGATCTCGTTGACCTTGGCGAAGTGGCTCAGGTCGGTGAGGAAAATGTTCAGTTTGACGATGTCCTTGAACGAACCGCCAGCGGCTTCAGCCACGGCTTTGAGGTTCTCGAACACCTGGACGGTCTGGGCTTCGAAGCCTTCAACCAGTTCCATGGTTTTTGGGTCCAGAGGAATTTGACCCGACATGTAAACGGTGTTGCCGGCCTTGATCGCCTGGGAATAAGTGCCGATGGCGGCCGGGGCCTTGTCGCTGGTAATAACTGTTTTGGTCATGAATGACTCCTTGTAATGAGTGGCTTACGCACGCATGCGAGTGATGCGAATCACCCCGGTCAGGGCACGCAGTTTCTTGATCACGCGGGCCAGGTGCACGCGGTCGTGCACGCTGACCACCAGTTGGACCACGCTGATGCGACCATCGCGTTCGTCCATGCTGATTTTTTCGATATTGCCGTCGGCCGCGTTGACGCTGCTGGCCAGCAGAGCGATCAGGCCGCGCTGGTGTTCCAGTTCGACGCGCAGCTCGACATTGAATTCGCCGGTGACATCCTTGGCCCACGAGAGCTGGATGCATTTTTCCGGGTTGTGGCGGATTTCGCTGATATTGCGGCAGTTGTCCAGGTGCACGACCATGCCTTTGCCCGCAGACAGGTGGCCGACAATCGGGTCGCCCGGAATCGGCGTGCAGCACTTGGCGTAACTGAGTACCAGGCCTTCGGTGCCGCGAATCGCCAGCGGGCCTTCCGCGCTCGGCAGCTGTTCGCCTTCGCCAAGCAGTCGGCGGGCGACCACGTAAGCCATGCGATTGCCCAGCCCGATGTCTTCAAGCAGGTCTTCGATCAGTTCCAGGCGGTACTCGGTGAGCATCGCCTTGACGCGCTCGGCTGCGACTTTCTCCAGCGAGCTGTCGAAGCCGTTAAGAACCTTGTTCAGCAGGCGTTCGCCGAGGCTGATGGATTCGGAGCGGCGTTGCAGTTTCAGCGCATGGCGGATGTGAGTCCGCGCCTTGCCGGTGACCACGAAGTTGAGCCACGCCGGATTCGGTCGTGCCCCGGGGGCGCTGACGATCTCGACCGTGGAGCCGCTTTGCAGCGGTTCGGACAGCGGTGCGAGACGACGATTGATCCGGCAGGCAATGCAGCTGTTGCCCACGTCGGTGTGCACTGCGTAAGCGAAATCGACCGCCGTGGAGCCTTTCGGTAGCTCCATGATCCGGCCTTTGGGCGTGAACACGTAGACCTCGTCCGGGAACAGGTCGATCTTCACGCTCTCGATGAATTCCAGCGAGTTGCCGGCCCGTTGCTGCATCTCCAGCACGCCTTTGACCCACTGGCGGGCGCGGGCATGAGTGCCTTTTGGCTGCTCATCGCCACTGGATTTATAGAGCCAATGGGCGGCGATGCCGTTGTTGGCCATCTCTTCCATTTCACGGGTGCGGATCTGAATCTCGATCGGTACACCGTGCATACCGAACAGCGTGGTGTGCAGCGACTGGTAGCCGTTGGCCTTGGGGATCGCGATGTAATCCTTGAAGCGCCCCGGCAACGGTTTGTACAAGTTATGCACAGCACCCAGTACGCGGTAGCAGGTATCGACCTTGTCGACGATGATCCGGAACGCGTAGACGTCCATGATCTCGTTGAAGGCCCGACGCTTGCCGCGCATTTTCTTGTAGATGCCGTAGAGGTGTTTCTGGCGACCACTGACTTCGCCCTGGATTTCGTCGATGGCCAGGCAGTGACTGAGGGACTCTTCGATCTTGTTGACGATTTCCTTGCGATTGCCCCGGGCGCGTTTGACCGCCTGGTTGATCCGTGCGGAACGCATCGGGTGCATCGCCTTGAAGCCGAGGTCTTCGAATTCTATGCGGATGGCGTGCATGCCCAGCCGGTTGGCGATGGGCGCATAGATTTCCAGGGTTTCCTTGGCGATCCGTCGGCGTTTTTCGCCGGACAGGACTTCCAGGGTCCGCATGTTGTGCAGGCGGTCGGCCAGTTTGACCAGGATCACGCGAATGTCGCGGGCCATGGCCATGGCCATTTTCTGGAAGTTTTCGGCTTGGGCTTCGGCTTTGGTCTCGAAGTTCATCTGGGTCAGTTTGCTGACCCCGTCGACCAGTTCGGCCACGGTTTCACCGAACTGCGCTTGCAGCGCTTCCTTGGCAATACCGGTGTCTTCGATCACGTCATGCAGCATCGCAGCCATCAGGCTCTGATGGTCCATGTGCATGTCGGCAAGAATATTCGCAACCGCGAGTGGGTGCGTGACGTACGCCTCGCCACTACGGCGGCGTTGGCCGTCGTGGGCTTGTTCGGCGTAGAAGTACGCTCGGCGGACCAGGTTGACCTGGTCCTTGCCGAGGTAGGTCGATAAGCGATCGGCGAGGGCGTCTATGCTCGGCATGATGAATCCTGCCGTTCGCTGTGACCCCGCGCCGTGCTACGTCGACCAGGCATGGCTTAGACTGCCTCGTTGGACTCGTCCTCGAACGCTGCGAACAGCGGTTCGTCTTCGACGATTTCAGCGTTGGCGATGAACTCGTAGCTCATCAGGCCTTCAGCGATTTCACGCAAGGCTACAACGGTAGGCTTGTCGTTTTCCCACTGAACCAGTGGCTCTTTGCCGCCGGTGGCCAGTTGACGGGCACGCTTGGTAGACAGCATGACCAGCTCAAAGCGGTTTTCCACGTGGTTTAGGCAATCTTCAACGGTTACGCGGGCCATGGTATTCCTCGGAGCGAATGCAATATGCGCGCTGCCCGGTTGGGCGAGCGGACTCAACAGTTTAAAAAATCACCAGCGATTAGGGAAGCGCTGATTTTTTGACCAAGCCCTTCAACGCGCTGCAAGTGCCAATGTAAAGCCCTTGCAGCGGTTTTGGGAAGAGCTGTTTAACCCAGCAATTCGGCCAAAAGTTTTCCGTTACGCTGCTGCTGACGCTTCTGATGCAGCTGATTGGCACGGAAAATTGCCTGCAAATCGCGCAGTGCGTGGGCGAAATCGTCGTTGATGATCAGATAATCGTAGTCGACGTAGTGGCTCATTTCGCTGACGGCTTCGCGCATCCGGCCATCGATGATCTCGTCGCTGTCCTGGCCGCGATTGGTCAGGCGCTGATGCAAGGCCTGAAGGGACGGCGGCAGAATGAAGATCGAACGGGCCTGAGGCATCAACTTGCGCACTTGCTCGGCGCCTTGCCAGTCGATTTCCAGAATCAGGTCGTGGCCCTCATCCAGGGTCTGCTGCAGGTGGCTTTGCGAAGTGCCGTAGAGATTGCCGAACACTTCGGCGCGCTCGAGGAAATCCCCATGCTCGATCATCTTCACGAACTCGCTGCGTTCGACGAAGTGATAGTTCACGCCGTTCACTTCACCGGGGCGCATGGCGCGGGTGGTGTGGGAGACGGAGACGCGGATCTCCTGATCAGCGTCGGTCAGGGCCTTGACCAGGCTGCTCTTGCCCGCGCCCGAAGGTGCGGAAATGATGTACAGGGTGCCGGTGCTGTGGGTCATGTGGGGTTTGCCTTACTCAATATTCTGCACTTGTTCGCGCATCTGCTCGATCAACACTTTGAGGTTGACCGCCGCCTGGGTGCTGCGCGGGTCGAAGGCTTTGGAGCCCAGTGTGTTCGCTTCGCGGTTGAGTTCCTGCATCAGGAAGTCCAGGCGCCGACCGGCAGCGCCACCGGATTTGAGCACCCGGCGAACTTCAATGATGTGAGTGCTCAGGCGATCCAGTTCTTCGGCGACGTCGCTCTTTTGGGCGAGCATGACCATTTCCTGCTCCAGCCGCTGCGGGTCCATCTCGGCCTTCATGTCGGCAAAGCGGTCGAGGACTTTCTGGCGCTGGGTGGCAAGCATCTGCGGGACCAGTTCACGCAGGGTCACCACGTCTTCTTCAATGGAGGTCAGGCGATCATTGATCAACCGCGCCAGCTCCGCGCCTTCGCGCTCGCGGCCGGCCTTGAGTTCTTTCAGGCCTTCGTTGAACAGCGCCAGGGCTTCGGCATTCAAGGCTTGCGGGTCGGTCGCATCGCCCACCAGCACGCCCGGCCAGGCCAGGACTTCCAGCGGGTTCAGCGCGGCCGGATTCTTGATCAGGCCGGCGATGGTCTCGGCGGCGGCGACCAATTGCGCGGCGCGCTCGCGGTCCACTTGCAGTGGTTTGTCGGTATTTTCTTCGGTAAAGCGCAGGGTGCATTCGAGCTTGCCGCGCGAGATTCCCTGGCGAAGTGCTTCGCGGACCGCGCCTTCGAGGTCGCGAAAGGACTCCGGCAGACGCAGGTGCGGCTCCAGGTAGCGGCTGTTGACCGAGCGCAGTTCCCAGCTCAGGGTGCCTTGGGCGCCGGCTTTTTCGACGCGGGCAAAGGCGGTCATGCTGTGCACCATGGAGGTACCTCGCAATGCAGGTTCATGCGTTACCAAAGGTTTCGCAGGCCTGATCTATATGAATTTAAGCCCAGAGGCAGCAAAGGCGCAGGATTGTAGCGCAGTGGGGCGAATGCGCCCAAACACACGGTGTGACAAAGGGCTGCAGGTCGTCGGCAAAGCGCTGTTCAGGGCCTTCAGTCGTCGGGGGATTTTTTAGAAGTGCCCACTCGTGGCCCTGCGGCTCTATAATGCTCCGCAGTTTTCCGTCCCCCGTACAGGTATTCCCTATGAAACGTCCAAGTGGTCGCGCTGCCGATCAGCTCCGCTCGATCCGCATTACCCGCAACTACACCAAACACGCCGAGGGATCTGTACTGGTCGAGTTCGGTGATACCAAAGTCATCTGCACCGTCAGCGTCGAGAACGGCGTGCCGCGCTTCCTCAAAGGTCAGGGCCAGGGCTGGTTGACCGCTGAATACGGCATGCTGCCGCGCGCCACTGGCGAGCGTAACCAGCGTGAAGCGAGCCGCGGCAAGCAAGGCGGCCGCACCCTGGAAATCCAGCGTCTGATCGGTCGTTCCCTGCGCGCTTCGCTGGACATGTCCAAGCTGGGCGACGTCACCCTGTACGTCGACTGCGACGTGATCCAGGCTGACGGCGGCACCCGCACCGCGTCCATCACCGGCGCCATGGTTGCACTGGTCGATGCCTTGAAAGTGATCAAGAAGCGCGGCGGCCTGAAAGGCGGCGACCCGCTGAAGCAAATGATCGCTGCCGTATCGGTGGGCATGTATCAGGGTGAGCCGGTACTCGACCTTGACTACCTGGAAGACTCGGCCGCCGAGACCGACCTGAATGTGGTGATGACCAGCACGGGTGGTTTTATCGAAGTCCAGGGCACTGCCGAAGGCGCTCCGTTCCAGCCGGAAGAACTGAACGCTATGCTTGAGTTAGCGAAGAAAGGCATGAGCGAAATCTTCGAGCTGCAAAAGGCTGCACTGGCCGACTGATCGGACCGCACCACGCAAGGAGGACGCCATGAGTGACGAGCAACAGCTGCTTCCCACCCCGAGCAAAGAGGTTCGGCAGTGGGCGATGTTTTGTCACCTGTCCGCCTTGCTGGGGATCTGGATTCCGTTCGGTACGCTGATCGGCCCGCTGATTCTTTGGCAGATGAAGCGCGAGATGGACCCGTTTGTTGATGCTCAAGGCAAGGAGGCGCTGAACTTTCAGATCACCGTCGCCATTGCCTCCGCCATCTGCTTCCTGCTGATGGTGGTGATCGTCGGGTTCTTCCTGTTCGGTCTGTTGGCGATCGGTGCGCTGGTGCTGACCATCATCGGCGGCGTGAAGGCCAATGAAGGGGTGCCTTACCGGTATCCGTTCACCTGGCGGTTGATCAAATAAATCGTTGTCCACAAAAAAGCCGACAGTTGATGTCGGCTTTTTTGTGTCTGCGAAACGACGCTTAGATGGTCAGCGTCCAGTCGTAGTCCACGATCAGCGGTGCATGTTGCGAGAACCGTGGCTGACGTGGCAAGCGTGCGCTACGTACGAAGCGACGCAGGCCCGGCGTCAGCAACTGATAGTCGAAACGCCAACCGAGGTTGAGCATTTCAGCCTGTTCGTTATCCGGCCACCAGCTGTACTGGTCGCCTTCACGGCTGACTTCGCGCAGGGCATCGACATAGCCCATGTTGCCGACAATCTCGTCCATCCAGGCACGTTCAGGTGCCAGGAAGCCCGGGGATTGCTGGCTGTCACGCCAGTTTTTGATATCCAGCTTCTGTTGTGCCACGTACAGCGAGCCACAGTAAATGTACTCGCGACGTTTGCGTCGCTGTTTATCCAGGTAACGGGCGAAATCGTCCATTAGCTTGAACTTCTGGTTCAAGTCTTCATCGCCGTTCTGCCCCGAAGGGAGCAGTAAGGTCGCGATGCTGACCTTGTCGAAATCGGCTTGCAGGTAGCGCCCGTAGCGGTCGGCTGTCTCGAAGCCGAGACCGCTGATGACTGCCTTCGGTTGCAGCCGCGAATACAAAGCCACGCCACCTTGGGCGGGAACTTCGGCTTCGCAGGCATAAAGGAAGTAGCCATCCAGTTGGAAAGCTGGATCGTCCAGTTCAAAGGCGGAGGCGCGGGTGTCCTGCAGGCAGATGACGTCGGCATTCTGTGCTTGCAGCCAACTGAGCAAACCTCGCTCCACTGCAGCCTGAATACCATTGACGTTCACACTGATGATCCGCATAAATGGCCCCAAAAATCGCGTGCGTGTATGATACACGGCGTCAACCTAATTAGCTAAATCCGTGGTATTTGGGGTTTTTTTCATGCAAGCGTATCAGCGCGATTTCATTCGTTTTGCCATCGATCGCGGCGTTTTGCGCTTCGGCGAGTTCACCCTGAAGTCCGGGCGCACCAGTCCTTACTTCTTCAATGCCGGCCTGTTCAACTCGGGGTCGGCCCTTGCGCAGCTGGGTCGTTTCTATGCGGCAGCCATCGTCGAGAGTGGTATTGCGTTCGACGTGTTGTTCGGTCCGGCCTACAAAGGCATCCCTTTGGCGGCGACCACCGCTGTGGCCCTGGCCGAACATCATGGCCGTGACCTGCCGTGGTGCTTCAACCGCAAGGAAGCCAAGGCTCACGGCGAAGGCGGCAGTCTGGTCGGCGCACCGTTGACCGGCGACGTGCTGATCATCGACGACGTCATCACCGCTGGCACTGCCATCCGCGAGGTGATGCAGATCATCGCTTCCCAGGAAGGGGCGAAGGCTGCGGGCGTGCTCATTGCCCTGAACCGTCAGGAGCGTGGCAACGGCGAGTTGTCGGCCATCCAGGAAGTGGAGCGTGACTTCGGTATTCCGGTGATCAGCATTGTTTCGCTGAACCAGGTGCTCGAATTCCTGGCTGACGATCCGCAGCTCAAGCAACACCTGCCGGCGGTTGAAGCCTACCGCGCGCAGTTCGGCGTTTAACGCAAAGGCCCTGTTTTTACAGGGCCTTTTTTTCATCTGGCGATTAACGCAGGCTGCGCCATTTCCCACACAGGCGCAGGGTTAACCGGGCGTTGAACAGCGCAAACACCATTAGTGCAAACACAACCATCACGTAAAGTGTGCGATCCACGTCAAAGTCCCAAAGATCCAGCGTGCTGCTGCCCATGATTCTCACCGCAGCAGGAAGGTTGACGTAAAACAGCGCCAGGAAGGCGCTGGTGAGAGGGAGGGCGCAGGCGAACAAAACGTTCGTTACCTTTTTTCGGCTACGTTTTCTGGCGAGCGGGCCAGTTTGGCTTTCATCCAGCTCCAGTGCTTCATGCAGTCTCGGCCACGCCAGGTTGAACATGAAAGTGGTCAGGGTCAGCAGCAAACCGCTGACCGCGACAATGTCACTGAACGGCATTCAGGCCAAGCGTCCTGCACAGCAAGTCGTGGGAATCCTCACTGATTTCGAACTGCCCGGCGCTGCCTTTACGTTTTGTGATGGGTTTGAAGGTCGGTTCGTTCTGTGTGATCAGCATGTTCAGCTCGTCACGAATGACGTCCGAACTGATCACCACCAGGTACACCGTCTGCGCATGTTCCGCAGACTCGATCACGGCTCGCATGCTGTGCTGCAGAATGTCGTCCAGCTGATTACGAAAGCGCGAAACCGTGTTTTTCAGCAGGGTTTTGCTTTGGCTCTGGGTCAGCTGAAAAATCGTCGATATCTGGGATTCGGTCGGCAATGTCTGCCCGAAGTAGCTTTGAATCAGATACAGCAAGCGGTCCTGTTTCGCTTCATCGGCCCGACTCGGCATGCCGCCTTCTACCAGCATTTTCAAGTATTCGGTCAGGCTCGCCTTGGCGATTCGCTGCAGGGCGTGGGCGATTTCGTGGTCGGAGATCCTCAAGGTCTTTTTGACCGGCTCCCTTTGCTCGAGGTCGAATACCTGGGCGTCAATCGTGAACGAGATCTGCATGGTTCAGACCCCCGCGATTACTTGGAAGGCTTGTTTGGATACGGATCTGCCACGGCGTCACCTTGGCCGGTCAGGATATTCCAGCCATTAAGTACGTGGGTGCTTGGTTTGAAGTCTGGACACGGCGGAAGCGAAGTCTTTGACTGATTGGTGTATTCGCGCCCGCAGTCTGCGCACTCGTAAGTGCCTGCTGAAACATCACTGCCGTAGGGAGCGTGGTCTTTTTGCATGGGGAAGATCTCCTGTGGATACAGGGAAGATCCTATGCGGACTAGTGCTGGCGTGATGTCGGACGTTTCGCTTTATCAGGTCAGGCATTTCCTGCGCGCATAAAAAAGATCGCAGACTTCGTCAGCTCCTACGGAATATTCGTACATCCGTAGGTGCCGCAGAAGGGTGCGATCTTTTGATGTTCTTGAATCAGTGACGCTTGCGATTGCTGATCAAGGTGCCCACACCGGTGTCGGTGAAGATTTCCAGAAGAATCGCATTCGGCACTCGACCATCGATGATCAGCGAGCTGCCTACGCCGCCTTGCACGGCTTCCAGCGCGCAACGGATCTTCGGCAGCATGCCACCGTAGATGGTGCCGTCGGCGATCAGATCGTCGACCTGTTGAGTCGTCAGGCCGGTCAGGACCGTGCCCGACTTGTCCATCAGGCCGGCGATGTTGGTCAGCAGCATCAGCTTTTCAGCCTTCAGCGCTTCGGCAACTTTACCGGCCACCAGGTCGGCGTTGATGTTGTACGACTCGCCGTTGGCGCCGACACCGATTGGCGCGATGACCGGGATGAAGTCGCCTTTGACCAGCAGGTTCAGCAAGTCGGTGTTGATCCCGACCACTTCGCCCACTTGGCCGATGTCGATGATTTCAGGTTGAGTCATCTCCGGTGTCTGGCGGGTAACGGTGAGTTTCTTCGCACGAATCAGCTCGGCGTCTTTACCGGTCAGGCCGATGGCGCTGCCGCCATGACGGTTGATCAGGTTGACGATGTCCTTGTTCACCTGGCCGCCGAGGACCATTTCCACCACGTCCATGGTCTGCGCGTCAGTCACGCGCATGCCATCGATGAAGTGGCTCTCGATCGACAGACGCTTGAGCAGATCGCCGATTTGCGGGCCGCCGCCGTGAACCACCACCGGGTTTATGCCGACGGCTTTCATCAGCACGATGTCGCGGGCGAAGCCGGTTTTCAGCTCCTCGCTTTCCATCGCGTTGCCGCCGTATTTGATCACCAGCGTCTTGCCGACATAGCGGCGAATGTAAGGCAGCGCTTCGGACAGGACCTTGGCGGTGTTGGCGGCGGCTTCGCGTTCGAGGGTCATTCAGGGCTCCGGGTGCTTCGTTAAATCAAAACGGTAATTGGAGATCAGGTGCAACACGCTTCAGTTGGACGTGGAAAACGTCCTTGATGCGCTGCAGTTCAGCCTCGTCATCGGCCTCGAAGCGCAGCACCAGCACCGGTGTGGTGTTGGACGCGCGCACCAGGCCCCAGCCTTTGGCGTAGTCGACTCGCACGCCGTCAATGGTGGTCAGGTCGGCGCCTTCGCCCCACTTCGCGTCGTGCAGAGCATCAATGATGCTGAATTTGCTCTCTTCGGTCACATGGATATTGATTTCCGGCGTAGAAATATCGTTCGGGAAGGTCGCAAACAGCTCTTCCGCGGTGGATTTTTCTTTGCTGAGGATCTCCAGCAGACGAGCGGCGCTGTAAATGCCGTCGTCGAAACCGAACCAGCGCTCCTTGAAGAAGATGTGGCCGCTCATTTCGCCGGCCAGCAGGGCGCCGGTTTGTTTCATTTTCTTTTTGATCAACGAGTGACCGGTCTTCCACATTAGCGGACGGCCGCCGTATTCCTTGATCAGCGGCGTCAGGCGACGGGTGCATTTGACGTCGAAGATGATCTCCGCGTCAGCGTTGCGCGCCAGCACGTCACGGGCGAACAGCATCAGCAGGCGGTCCGGGTAAACGATGCTGCCGGTGTTGGTCACCACGCCGACGCGGTCGCCGTCGCCGTCGAAGGCCAGGCCCAGGTCAGCGTTGGTTTCCTTGACCTTGGCGATCAGGTCCACGAGGTTTTCAGGCTTGCCTGGGTCCGGGTGGTGATTCGGGAAGTTGCCGTCGACGTCGCAGAACAGCGGGATGACTTCGCAGTTCAGGGCTTCGATCAGTTGCGGGGCGATCACGCCGGCCGCGCCGTTACCGCAGTCGACCACGACTTTGAGGCGGCGAGCCAGTTTGATGTCCTGGACGATTTCGGTGTTGTAGCGGTCGAGGATCTCGACCTGGGTGATGCTGCCCTTGCCGCTGCTCAGGTTGTTGGTCTTGAGGCGTTCGTGCAGGGCCTGGATCTGTTCGTTGGCCAAGGTGTCGCCAGCGATGACGATCTTGAAGCCGTTGTAGTTCGACGGGTTGTGGCTGCCGGTGAGCATCACGCCGGATTTGCCGGCCAGCACGTTGGCGGCGTAGTACAGCGCAGGCGTTGGCACCAGGCCGACGTCGCTGACGTGGCAACCGCTGTCGGCGAGGCCTTTGATCAGTTGTTCGACCAGTTCTGGACCGGACAGGCGACCGTCACGGCCGACGGACACGTTGGGTTCGTCCTGGGCCAGGCTCTGGGAGCCGATGGCGCGACCGAGCCAATAAGCGGTTTCAGCGTTCAAGAACTCCGGGACGGTGCCGCGAATGTCGTAGGCGCGGAAGATGCTGTCGGGGAACTTGGGTGCGACTTGGGCTGGGGTGCTCATCTGTAGGAATGCTCCATCTCGAAAGTGGCTGGACCTGCCGCGAAGAACTCGTCGGCCGGTTCAAACTGAAGGGTATGACGGCGTTTTCCACTGAGAGTTCGTGGTGTGTAAAGGCCATGACACCTGCGTTTGCGAGGTAATGACCAGCCAATGCCTTGATTTTCGGGGCTAAACCTTGCAGATGACAATTTGATTTTGTGGAGAGCAAGCTTGTCCCCTGTAGGAGCTGCCGAAGGCTGCGATCTTTTGATCTTGGTCTTTAAAGTCAAAAGATCGCAGCCTTCGGCAGCTCCTACAGGGGTTTAGCGCTTCTACCGGGTCATTTGGTGCCGGAGTGGCCGAAGCCGCCGGTGCCGCGCTCGGTTTCAACGAACTCTTCGACCATCTCGAAATGCGCTTGAACCACTGGTACCAGCACCAACTGGGCCAAACGTTCGCCAACGACCATGGTGAATTCGGTCTGGCCACGGTTCCAGCACGACACCATCAGCGGGCCTTGATAATCGGAGTCGATCAGGCCGACCAGGTTGCCCAACACGATGCCGTGCTTATGGCCCAGGCCCGAGCGCGGCAGAATCAGCGCCGCCAGGCCTGGATCACCGATGTACACCGACAGGCCGGTAGGAATCAGGAGGGTTTCGCCCGGCTTGATGATGGTGTCTTTTTCCAGCATGGCGCGCAGGTCGAGGCCGGCGGAGCCTGGCGTGGCGTACTGCGGCAGCGGGAATTCGGTACCGATGCGAGGGTCGAGGATCTTGGCTTGCAAAGTGTGCATGTAAATTAAACCTGGTTCAGACGTTCGGCGATAAAAGTGATCAGCTGGCGGGCAATCTTGCTCTTGCTGGTCTGGGCGAAAAGTGTGGCGTGTAACTGGCGGTCGATCACGCTGCAGGCGTTTTCTTCACTGTTGAAGCCAATACTCGGGTTGGCGACGTCGTTGGCGACGATCAAATCGAGGTTCTTGTCTTTCAACTTGCGTGCAGCATAGTCGAGCAGGTGTTCGGTTTCGGCGGCGAAACCGACACTGAACGGACGGTCAGGGCGAGTGGCGATGGTGGCCAGGATGTCCGGGTTGCGCACCATCTGTAGCAACAAGCCGTCGCCGTTCGTGGGGTCTTTCTTGAGTTTCTGTGGGGCGACGACTTCCGGGCGGTAATCCGCGACCGCTGCCGAGGCGATGAACAGGTCGCAAGGGATCGCGGCTTCGCAGGCGGCAAGCATGTCACGAGCACTGACCACGTCGATGCGCGTGACGCGATCCGGGGTCGGCAGGTGCACCGGGCCGGTGATCAGCGTTACGCGGGCGCCGGCTTCCACCGCGGCTTCGGCCAGGGCAAAGCCCATTTTTCCGGAGCTGTGGTTGGTGATGTAGCGCACCGGGTCGATGTTTTCCTGGGTCGGGCCGGCGGTGATCAGCACGTGTTTACCGGTCAGCGCCTGACGCTGGAAGCAGTCCGCCGCGCACTGGGCGAGGTCGGTGGCTTCGAGCATGCGGCCCATGCCGACGTCGCCACAGGCCTGGCTGCCGGAGGCTGGGCCAAAGGTTTTCAGGCCACGGCTTTCGAGGGTTTGCAGGTTGGCCTGGGTCGCCGGGTCGCGCCACATGGCCTGGTTCATCGCCGGGGCAACGGCGACCACGGCATCGGTGGCCAGCACCAAAGTGGTCAGCAGGTCGTCGGCAATGCCTTGGGCCAGGCGGGCGATAAGGTCTGCGGTGGCGGGGGCGATCAGCACCATGTCGGCCCATTTGGCCAGCTCGATGTGGCCCATCGCGGCTTCTGCCGCAGGGTCCAGCAGGTCGAGGTGGACCGGGTGGCCGGACAAGGCCTGCATGGTCAGCGGGGTGATGAACTCGCTGCCGCCACGGGTCATGACCACGCGCACTTCGGCGCCCTGGTCGATCAGTCGGCGAACCAGGTCGGCGCTCTTGTAGGCAGCAATGCCGCCGCCGACGCCCAGAACGATGCGTTTCCGATACAGCCGCTGCATAGGTCTGCCTTTCATTTCGTTGATGACTGCATGGCGATACCCCCTCCCCAGGAGTGAAATCGCCCGCAAAAAAGATGGGCTACGATATCACAGCGACCGCTACGGAACAGCGGCGCCCACAGACCAGGGAGGTGCTATGAGTATTCGTGATTGGCCCGCGGCGGAACGGCCGCGGGAGAGGTTGCTTGAGTTGGGCTCGGGGAGCCTTTCGGACGCCGAACTGCTGGCGATTTTTTTACGAACGGGTGTGTCGGGTAAAAGCGCGGTAGATCTGGCGCGACACCTGTTGAGTCGGTTTGGCAGCCTGCGCTCACTGCTCGAGGCCGATCAGGCAGCATTCAGCCGGCAGTTGGGGCTCGGGCCGGCGAAATTCGCTCAGTTGCAAGCGGTCCAGGAAATGAGCCGGCGGCATTTGGCCGAACGTGCGCGCCAAAAATCGGCGCTGGAAAATCCGCAGGCGGTTCGTGATTACCTGAAGTCAATGTTGCGCCATGAGCCTCACGAGGTGTTCGGCTGTCTGTTTTTGGATTCCAGGCATCAAGTGCTGACCTTTGAAGTGCTGTTTCGCGGATCCATCGACAGCACCAGTGTCTATCCGAGGCAAGTGGTTAAACGCGCGTTGGCCCACAACGCCGCAGCGCTGATCCTCTGCCATAACCATCCGTCGGGTAATACCAACCCCAGTCAAGCCGACCGAACGCTGACCAAGCGCCTGCAAGAGGCGCTGGACCTGATCGATGTGCGGGTGCTCGACCATTTCATCATCGGTGACGGCGATCCGCTGTCCATGGCTGAGTATGGGTGGATGTAGTGAGCGACGAAAACCCATGTGGGAGCGGGCTTGGTGGTGACGCTGATTACTTGAGGTTGACCTTCGAGTAATCCTGGCGGCCGAACGGGCTCACTTGATAGCCCTCAACGTCCTTGCGCGTCAGCGCGAAGGCGGTCGGGTGGGCCAGCGGCAGCCACAGCGCCTGCTGCTGGATCTGTGCCTGGGCCTGTTCGTAGAGCTTGGTGCGCACACCTTGCTCGCCGGTGGTCTTGCCGGCGCTGATCAGCTTGTCCAGGTCCTGGTTGCAGTAGCGTGCGAAGTTGGTGCCGGATTTGACCGCGGCGCAGGAAAACTGCGGCGTGAGGAAGTTGTCCGGGTCACCGTTGTCGCCGGCCCAGCCCATGAACAACAGATCGTGTTCACCGGCCTTGGCACGGCGAATCAGTTCGCCCCACTCGATCACCCGAATCTCGGCCTGGATGCCGATTTCCGCGAGGTCCGATTGCAGCATTTGCGCGCTGAGGCTCGGGTTCGGGTTGAGCAGACTGCCAGAAGGTCGGGTCCAGATGGTGGTCTGGAAACCGTCCTTGAGCCCGGCCTTCGCCATGAGGGCTTTGGCTTTTTCGACGTCGTGCGGATAACCCGGCAGGCCTTTGGCATAGCTCCAGGTGTTCGGCGGGTATGGACCATTGGCAGGTTCGGCGGTGTCTTCGAACACGGCTTTGACGTAGTTGGCCTTGTCGAACGCGAGGTTGATCGCCTGGCGCACTTCAGGCTTGTCCAGCGGCGGATGCTGGCTGTTGATGCCGACGAACGCGGTCATGAAGGCGTCAGTCTTTTCCACTTTCAGGGTCGGTTCTTTCAGCGCTGCCTGTACGTCCAGAGGCTTGGGCGACAGGGCGATCTGGCACTCGTTGCGGCGCAATTTCTGCAAACGCACGTTGGCGTCAGGGGTGATGGCGAAAATCAGCGGATCCACCGAAGGCTTGCCGCGGAAGTAGTCCGGGTTGGCCTTGTAGCGGATCGAGGCATCTTTCTGGAAGCGCGTGAAGATGAACGGCCCGCTGCCGATTGGCTGGCTGTTGAGCTTTTCCGGGGTGCCGGCCTTCATCAGTTTGTCGGCATATTCGGCGGAGTAGATCGAGGCGAAGCCCATGCTCAGCGTCGCGAGGAAGGTCGAGTCTGGGTGATCGAGGGTGAAGCGCACTGTCAGCGGGTCCAGCGCGTCGATTTTCTTGATCAATGCTGGCAACTGCATCGACTGGGCGTGCGGGAAGCCGCTTTGGGCGACTTTGTGCCAAGGGTTTGCCGGGTCGAGCATGCGGTCGAAGCTGAACTTCACGTCTTCGGCGGTCAGGTCACGCGTCGGGCTGAAATATTCGGTGCGGTGAAACTTCACCTGCGGGTGCAATTTGAAGACATAGGTCAGGCCGTCGGGCGTGACTTCCCAGCTGTCGGCGAGGCTGGCGACCACTTTGCCGCTGGCGGTATCGAAGTCCACCAGACTGTTCATCAGCACGTCGGCCGAGGCGTTGGTGGTGGTCAGCGAGTTGTATTGCACCACGTCGAACCCTTCCGGGCTTGCCTCAGTGCAAACGCTCAGAGCGGCGGCATGGGCCAATGGGCTCAGCAGAAGAGGGGCGAGCAACAACGGTAGGGCAGCGAGGCGCATGGTCGGATTCCTTTACAGATCGAAGGCCCATCTGCAAGTGCAGTCTGGAAAAGGCTTACCCTAGTGGGCTCTTTTGTAAATGACTATCCCCTTTTTCATTTTAAGGGGACTATAGGCGATTGTTTTCGGTGAGTACCGGTTGAGCAAAACCCTGGATTGGCCTGTTGGCCGATTCTCTGCGACGAGCGGTCTTCATCGACGATAGCCTTTATCCAAGGCGCTCCGAGCCAGAAAAACGGGGTTTTTATTAAGTCTGTGCACACGGAATGTTGTTGCTCTCCAGTCTTTCTGGTATAAAGCAGCGCTCTTTTCTAGGGGCCCGGTTCCTTCACTGTAGGTGTAGCCGGTAAGACCTCTAAAGAAACGCGGCGCCTGGCGCCAAATGACTGAGAGATTAAGCGGCCAACCCATGCCGGGTTGGGCATGTGGTTTTAGAGGGCTGAGGCATGTCGAGAGTATGTCAAGTTACCGGTAAGGGTCCGGTGACTGGGAATAACATTTCCCACGCAAACAACAAAACCCGTCGTCGTTTCCTGCCGAACCTGCAGCATCACCGCTTCTGGGTTGAAGAAGAGAAACGTTTCGTGCGTCTGCGCGTATCTGCCAAAGGCATGCGTATCATCGACAAGCGTGGCATCACTGTCGTGCTGGCCGAAATCCGCAAAGCTGGCAAGATCTAAGGGAGCTAATCATGCGTGAATTGATTCGTTTGATTTCGAGCGCCGGTACTGGTCACTTCTACACTACCGACAAGAACAAGCGCACTACTCCGGACAAAATCGAGATCAAGAAATTTGATCCGGTTGTTCGCAAGCACGTGATCTACAAAGAAGGCAAAATCAAGTAATTGATTTTTCCCTCTTACGAAAAAGGCCCGTATCGCGAGATACGGGCCTTTTTTGTGGCCTCGAGAAAGGTTTCAAGCCTTCTGTTCAAACGCCACATAGATTTTGCGGCACGGCTCCAATACCTCCCAGGTACCTCGGAAACCGGCCGGGATCACGAAGCGGTCACCCGCGCGCAGGGTTTTGCTGTTGCCGTCGTTGTCGCGTAGTACCGAAACCCCTTGAACGATTTCGCAGTATTCATGTTCGGTGAAGTTCACCGTCCATTGCCCGACGTCGCCTTCCCATACGCCGGCGTTCAGCTGGCCGCACGGGCTGTTGTAGTGGTTGTACACCGCTTGCTCGGGATCGCCCTTGAGGACTTTCGTCGGGTCTGGTCGATAGCGCTCGGGCGCGGTCGTGGCCTGGCTGAAGTCGACGACATCCTGGATATTCATTGTTGTAATTTCCCGTGATTGCCTGAAAAGTCCAAAGTCTATGTTTATTAAAATGAACACCGCAAGGCCGTTTGCCGACCTTGTGTCAAATATATTGAAACAACCCCGGCCACTGGTTTAGGGTGGCAGTTGCCTTGGGCCGAAACAGCAGGCTGGCCGGGCAGAATTCCTGACAGCGCCCGCGAAGACCGTGGAGCGTTCGTATTCAATAAGAGGAGGACACTCGTATGACCACCCTGACTCGTGCCGATTGGGAGCAACGGGCTCGCGATCTGAAGATCGAAGGCCGCGCCTACATCAATGGCGAATACACCGATGCTGTCTCCGCCGAGACCTTCGAGTGCATCAGCCCGGTCGATGGCCGTCTGCTGGGCAAGATTGCCAGCTGTGACGCCGCCGACGCCCAGCGCGCTGTTGAAAACGCTCGCTCCACCTTCAATTCCGGCGTCTGGTCGCGTCTGGCGCCGACCAAACGCAAAGCCACCATGATCCGTTTCGCCGGCCTGCTGAAACAGCACGCCGAAGAGCTGGCCCTGCTTGAAACCCTGGACATGGGCAAGCCAATCAGCGATTCCCTGTACATCGATGTTCCAGGCGCGGCGCAAGCCTTGAGCTGGAGCGGTGAAGCCATCGACAAGATCTACGACGAAGTGGCCGCGACTCCCCATGACCAGCTGGGTCTGGTGACCCGCGAACCGGTCGGCGTAGTCGGCGCGATCGTGCCGTGGAACTTCCCGCTGATGATGGCGTGCTGGAAACTCGGCCCGGCGCTGTCCACCGGTAACTCGGTGATCCTCAAGCCATCCGAAAAATCGCCGCTGACCGCCATCCGCATCGCTGCGCTGGCCGTTGAGGCCGGCATCCCGAAAGGCGTGTTGAACGTCCTGCCAGGTTACGGTCACACCGTCGGCAAGGCCCTGGCCCTGCACAATGATGTAGACACCCTGGTGTTCACCGGTTCGACCAAAATCGCCAAGCAACTGCTGATCTACTCCGGCGAATCGAACATGAAACGCGTCTGGCTCGAAGCCGGCGGCAAGAGCCCGAACATCGTGTTCGCCGATGCGCCGGACTTGCAAGCTGCCGCTGAATCGGCTGCCGGCGCCATCGCCTTCAACCAGGGCGAAGTCTGCACCGCCGGCTCGCGCCTGTTGGTGGAGCGTTCGATCAAGGATAAATTCCTGCCGCTGGTGATCGAGGCCCTCAAAACCTGGAAACCGGGGAACCCGCTGGACCCGGCGACCAATGTCGGCGCGCTGGTGGATACCCAACAGATGAACACCGTGCTGTCCTACATCGAATCCGGCCACACCGACGGTGCCAAACTGGTGGCAGGCGGCAAGCGCATTCTTCAGGAAACCGGTGGCACCTACGTTGAGCCGACCATTTTCGACGGCGTCAGCAACGCGATGAAAATCGCTCAGGAAGAAATCTTCGGCCCAGTGCTGTCGGTGATCACTTTCGATACCGCCGAAGAAGCCATTGCGATTGCCAACGACACCCCTTACGGCTTGGCCGCAGCAGTGTGGACCAAGGATATTTCCAAGGCCCACCTGACTGCCAAGGCATTGCGCGCCGGTAGCGTGTGGGTCAACCAGTATGACGGCGGCGACATGACGGCCCCGTTCGGTGGTTTCAAGCAGTCCGGCAACGGTCGCGACAAGTCGCTGCACGCGTTCGACAAGTACACCGAGCTGAAGGCGACCTGGATCAAGTTGTAAGCCAGTGAAGGAGCCCGGCAACCAATCGGACTCCTGAACGACGCAGATCCCTTGTGGGAGCGGGCTTGCTCGCGAAGGCGCCGTAACAGCCAACGAAGATGTTGGATGTGATGGCCTCTTCGCGAGCAAGCCCGCTCCCACATTTGCTTTGTATGACCTGTAAAAAATAACAATCCACAGGAGCGTGGGAAATGCGTTGGGCGACTTATTTCGCCGTGTTGGCGTCTGTCTTGAGTGTCGGCCTGGCGCTGGGCGTCAGCATGCCGTTGGTGTCGTTTCGCCTGGAAGGCTGGGGTTACGGCTCGTTCGCCATCGGTGTGATGGCTGCGATGCCAGCCATTGGCGTATTGCTGGGGGCAAAGATCTCCAGCCATCTGGCCGCACGTCTGGGCACAGCCAATCTGATGCGTTTGTGCCTGTGGGCCGGGGCGTTGTCCATCGGGTTGCTGGCGCTGTTGCCGAGCTATCCGATTTGGTTGGTACTGCGGCTGATGATCGGGGTGATCCTGACCCTCGTCTTCATCCTTGGCGAAAGCTGGATCAACCAGCTTGTGGTTGAAGAGTGGCGCGGGCGATTGGTGGCGCTGTATGGCAGCAGCTATGCGCTGAGTCAGCTGGCCGGGCCGTTGCTGCTTGGCGTTGTGGGCACCGAGCACGATTACGGATTCTGGGTCGGTGTCGGGTTGCTGATGGCGGCACCGTTCCTGTTGCTGGGTCGCAGCGGCGCACCGGCCAGTGAAGCCAGCAGCGTGACCTTCAGCGACTTGCTGGGTTTCTGTCGTGGCCTGCCGGCGATTGCTTGGGCGGTGTCGCTGTTCGCGGCGTTCGAAGCGATGATCCTGACGTTGTTGCCGGTTTATTGCCTGCGTCAGGGCTTTACCACGGAAATTGCGTTGGCGATGGTCAGCACGGTAGTGGTCGGTGATG
The DNA here is from genome assembly GCF_964253845.1 of Pseudomonas sp. LjRoot277. Classification (NCBI taxonomy): domain Bacteria; kingdom Pseudomonadati; phylum Pseudomonadota; class Gammaproteobacteria; order Pseudomonadales; family Pseudomonadaceae; genus Pseudomonas; species Pseudomonas sp. LjRoot277. Next base: position 300,243 of record NZ_CAXURI020000001.1, read on the forward strand.
CCTTGCTGCAATTACCGATTGGCGCGCTGGCTGATCGCTTGTCGCGACGTACGTTGTTCACCGGGTGTGCGGTGATCCTGTTGATATCGAGCCTGGCCATCCCGTTGTTGATCGACACGTTGTTGATCTGGCCGTTGTGGGTGTTGTTCGGTGCCAGTGCCGGTGGTTTGTTCACCTTGTCGCTGATCCTGATCGGCGAGCGTTATCGCGACGATGCACTGGTGCGCGCCAATGCGCATATCGCGCAGCTGTGGGGTATCGGTTGCCTGGTCGGGCCGCTGGCGGCCGGTGCCGGTAGTCAGTGGATCAGCGGGCATGCGTTGCCGCTGCTGATGGCGGCGGGTGCGCTGGGGTTGGTGATTCTGGTATCGCGGCAGGGGGCGTTTGGTGTGGTGCAGCCGGCATAGATCAAAAGATCGTCCGAAGGCTGCGATCCTGGCAATTTAAGCTACAACATCCGCTCCATGCCGACCATGCTGCTGAGCCATGAATTGAAATGCTGCCACCAACTTCCCGGTTCTTTGGTCAGCGTGTGCAGCTTGCCGTCATCTTCGGTGACCCAGACGATCTGACCCTTTTCCAGCCGGGCCTGATAGCTGAGGGGCGGCGCCATTCCCTCCAGTGCCAATTCGCGCACCCGTCCGGCGAGCTGCGGGTTGTCCACCAGGACCCCGACTTCGGTGTTCCACAGCACCGAGCGCGGGTCGAAATTGAACGACCCGATGAAGGCTTTCTGTCGGTCGAAAATCATCGCCTTGCTGTGCAGGCTGGAGTCGGAACTACGGGAGGAGCTGCTCCTGCTGTGAAACAGGCTCGGTCCGCTGCCGCTACCACCGTTGTCGCCGGGCTGACGACGCAATTCGAACAATTGCACGCCGTGCTCCAGCAAGGCTTTGCGATAAGGTGCGTAACCACCGTGCGTAGCGGGTACGTCGGTGGCTTCCAGTGAATTGGTCAGCAAACTCACCGACACGCCGGCATCGGCGCGACCGGTCAGATACACCTGACCCGGTTGGGTGGGTACGATGTAGGGCGAGACCATGATCAGCTCCTTGCTGACCCCATTGAGCTCGGGCGCCAACTGGGTGGTCAGCTGCAAGTACGGCTCCGGCTCACCCTTGGACAGCACCTTGCTCGGTGAGTCCCACAACGCCTGGTTCCAGGCCCAGATCAGCTCTCGGCGCCAGACATCCAAACGCGGGTGAGTGGTGTAGGCCATCAACTGCTGATAAAGCGCGTGGTTCTGTTTACGCGTTTCCTCCAGGGATTCGTCCAGCCGAGTCCGGGTGTTTCTCAGATCCTTGGCTGTCGGCTTGGTCGAGAGAAACTGTTCGATCGGCTTGCTCAGGGCACTGTTCCAGTACTGGTCGAAGCTGTGCCCCAACTGCTCTGCAACCGGGCCGACACTGAGCATGTCGATGTCGGTGAAATTGAGGTTGGGCTTGGCATCGAAATACTCGTCCCCCAGGTTGCGCCCGCCAACGATCGCCGCGCAGTTGTCCGCCACCCACAGTTTGTTGTGCATGCGCCGGTGTTGCAGCGACAGGTTGAAGAGCCGGCCCATGGTTCGCGTAACGACGGTGCTGCGGCCCAGATGTAGCGGGTTGAACACGCGGATCTGAATCTTCGGATGTGCGGCAAGGGTCGCAATGATCCTGTCCAGACCATCGCTGGTGGTGTCGTCGAGCAGAATCCGCACTCGCACGCCACGGTCGGCGGCATTGAGCAGCTCGCTCACCAGTATTCGTGTGCTGATGCCGTCATGGACGATGTAGTACTGCAGATCGAGGCTGCTTTGGGCGTTGCGAATCAGCTCGGCGCGGGCGGTGAAGGCCTCGGCGCTATCAGAGAGCAAGCGAAAACCCGATCGGCCCTGATGGGGGGCGGCCTGTGCCTGGATCGAGCGGCCGAAGGCCGAGTCCGTTGCCGGTAGGGCCTGACTCGGTTCGCTAGGGACATTGAGTGTCGTGCAACCACCAAGGAGCGAGGCGAGTAACAGAGTAGCAAGCAAGGGCTGTCTGATTCTCACGGAGCGTATTCCGGGTGGTGGCAGTTAGCATATGGACGCCGCATCCCGAAGAAAGGTCAGTCGGTTTCCGCTAGCAGTTTGATTGCCATCGCACCGACCTTGCGCACTGCTTCTTCGATCTGCGGGGTTGTTTTGGCAGCGTAGTTCATCCGCAGGCAATTGCGGTATTTGCCGGAGGCGGAAAAGATACTGCCGACGGCAATCTGTACGCCTTGATCGTGCAGTGCACGATTCAGTTTCAGGGTGTCGAAACCCTCCGGCAGCTCGACCCAGAGCATGAAGCTGCCCTGGGGACGACTGGCTCGGGTACCGGCCGGAAAATAGCGGCTGACCCAATCGATCATCACGTCGCGATTGCGTTGGTATTGGGTGCGCATCCGCCGCAAATGCGGTTCGAAGTGCCCGGACTTGAGAAATTCGGCAATCGCGATCTGCGGTTGCGGTGCGGTGGAGCCGGTGCTGATGTATTTCATGTGCAGCACCCGTTCCAGATACCGTCCCGGTGCCACCCAACCAATGCGCAGTCCCGGCGCCAGGGTCTTGGAAAACGAGCTGCAAAGCAGGACGCGGCCGTCTTCGTCGAAGGATTTGATCGTGCGCGGACGCGGGTAGGTGTAGGCCAGTTCGCCATACACATCGTCCTCGATGATCGCCACGTCGAAGCGCTGTGCAAGTGTCAACAACGCGCGTTTGCGCGACTCCGGCATGATGTAGCCCAGCGGGTTGTTGCAGTTGGGGGTCAACTGTATGGCTTTGATCGGCCATTGTTCCAAGGCCAGTTCGAGGGCATCAAGGCTGATCCCGGTGAGCGGGTCGGTAGGGATTTCCAGGGCTTTCATGCCCAAGCCTTTGAGGGTCTGCATGGCGCCGTGAAAGCTCGGCGAGTCCACAGCCACAATATCCCCCGGCTCGCAGATGGCGCGAATACTGGTGGACAGCGCTTCGTGGCAACCGGTAGTGATCACCAAGTCGTGGGCTGTCAATTGGCAGCCGGAATCCAGCAGCAGACGGGCAATCTGTTCGCGCAGTTCGAGGGTGCCGTAGATGTTGTCGTAATACAGACCGGGCATGTCCTGCCGCCGGCTGATTCGCGCCAGGCTGCGCAGCAGCGGTTTCATGGTCGGCGTGGTGATGTCCGGCATGCCGCGGCCCAGTTGCACCACATCCTTGCGCGGGACGGCGCGGATCAGTTCCAGCACTTGATCCCACTGGGAAATATCCACCGGACGCTGGGCCGGGCGACCAATTACCGGAAGCTCCGGCAGTTCGCGACCCACCGGTACAAAGTAACCCGACTTGGGTTTGGGTGTCGCCAGGCCGCTGTCTTCCAGCACGCGATAGGCCTGCTGCACCGTGCTCAGGCTGACGCCGTGTTCAACACTCAACGCCCGCACCGACGGCAGCCGGTCACCGGGGCGATAGAAGCCCTGTTCGATACGCGTACCAAGTAGTTCGGCGAGGTTGACGTAAAGGGTCATGGCGCAGTCTCGGTGTGGGTTATTTGGCTTACCAGTACAGATGGGTCGAAAATAGGGAATTCAGACGCTGAAATGCAAAATCTGTATGGGGTTAATACAGTCTTGTTGAATCTGTAATGCTTTTTTCCGTCCGCGCATCATGAAAGCTCTAGCTACCCAAGTAAACAGGAGCAATCAAAATGAACGGCTTGAGCGATGTGCGGCTGACGTTACACAGTCAGGAACTGGCGGCAGGGCAAATCAACGGCGCACGCGAGGCGGTCATGCGCAACGCACCGACCGGCCTGAGTCGCTGGGGTCTGTTCTGGCATCGTCTGCACACGCGCAAGGTGTTGCTGGAGCTCACGACTGAGCAACTGAGGGATGTCGGGTTGAGTCGGGAGCAGGCGCGGGAGGAGGGGCTTAAACCGTTCTGGCGGATCTGAATCTTGCGGTGTTCTTTGAACCGATTCGCGAGCAAGCCCGCTCCCACATTTGATCGTTGCCGAACACAAAATCTGTGTTCACTGAGAATCTAATGTGGGAGCGGCGGTGCGACGATTCGACTTGCTCGCGAAGACGTCCGAAAGAACGCCACTGTTCTTTCAGACCAACTCCTTAAGCCGATGCCACAACATTCCCAACGCCAACAATGGCGAGCGCAAATGCTTGCCGCCAGGGAACGTGATATGCGGCACCTTTGCAAACAGATCAAACCCACCACCCTGCTGACCACTGATAGCCTCAGCCAACAACTTCCCCGCGAGGTGCGTGGCATTCACGCCATGACCGGAATAAGCCTGGGCGTAATACACATTCGGCTGATCCTTGAGCCGGCCGATCTGCGGCAGACGGTTGGCGCCGATGCCGATCATCCCGCCCCATTGATAGTCGATCTTCACCCCGGCCAGTTGCGGGAAAACCTCCAGCATCTTCGGCCGCATGTAGGCGGCGATGTCCTTCGGGTCGCGACCGGAATAGTGACAGGCGCCGCCAAACAGCAAGCGTCGGTCCGCCGAGAGCCGGTAGTAATCCAGCGCCACCCGTTGATCGCAGACCGCCATGTTCTGCGGCAGCAGCGAGTGAGCCAGCGCTTCACTCAACGGTTCGGTAGCGATGATGTAGCTGCCGGCGGGCAGCACCTTGCCGCCGAGTTCGGGATTGAGTTCATTGAGGTAGGCGTTGCAGCCCAGCACCAGCGTTTTGGCGCGAACCGAGCCCTGGGCGGTATGGACCTTGACCTCGGGGCCATGATCGATGCGGGTGACTGCCGATTGTTCGAACAGCTTCACCCCCAACTGCTGGGCGGCCGCCGCTTCGCCCAGTGCCAGGTTCAGCGGGTGCAGATGCCCCGAGCCCATGTCGATCAAACCGCCGACGTAACGGTCGGAACCCACAACGGAATGCATTTCACTGGCTTGCAGCAGCCGGGTTTCGTAACGGTAACCGAGACTGCGCAGCTCCTCGGCGTCTTCGGCAAAACCTTCGAGGTCCCGGGGCTTGTTCGCCAAATCGCAATAGCCCCAAGTCAGGTCGCAAGGGATCTGAAAACGCTCGACGCGCTGTCGGACGATTTCCACCGCTTCCAGTCCCATGAGTTTCATCTGACGCACGCCGTCCGCACCGACCACGTTAGCGAACTGATCGAGGCCATGGCCGACGCCACGAATCAACTGCCCGCCATTGCGTCCGCTGGCGCCCCAACCGATTTTGTGGGCTTCGAGCAGGATCACACTGAAGCCACGTTCGGCCAGTTCGAGCGCCGTGTTCAACCCGGAAAACCCGCCACCGACCACGCACACGTCAGCCACCAAGTCAGCTGTGAGCACCGGATGATCGGGCTGCGGCAGGCTGCTGGCGGCGTAGTAAGAAGCAGGGTGCTGGTGGTTCGGGGCCGGTTGCTGAGCACGGGCATTCATGTGCGTGTTCCTGATTCTTGTGTTTAGAAAATTTGACGGAGCATAAGCCGGACCTTCGGACACGGGCAACACTGGTCGGTTGGTGCTGTCTGGATCGGGGTTTTTCCGTCAGAATCCCGCTCTATTTCGCTTTTGGTCACCGCTTCGATGAGCTGCAACAGTCAGAAAATTCGCACGCTACGGCAGCAGATTCCCTCGTTCGAGTGCGTGCCCGGCTGCCATGACTGCTGTGGGCCGGTGACCACCTCACCGGAAGAAATGTCCCGCCTGCCGCGCAAGACCCGCGCCGAGCAGGATGCGGCGATGGATGAGCTCAACTGTGTGCACCTCGGGCCGAACGGCTGCACCGTGTATGACGAGCGGCCGCTGATCTGCCGGTTGTTCGGCACCACCAAGACCTTGCCGTGCCCGAATGGGCGGGGGCCGGTTGAGCTGATACATCCGCGGGTCGAGAAGCAGATTCATGAGTACATGGCTTCGACGCGGCAGGTTCTGGTTTAGGCGTCGCCAGCCAAAAGATCTTCAATCCGGAATCGGCAGGCTCAAACTCTCCTTAACCTCTTCCATCACGATGTAGCTCTTGGATTCGCGCACATGCGGCAGCTTGAGCAGGATGTCGCCCAGCAACTTGCGGTACGAGGCCATCTCGGAAATCCGCGCTTTCACCAGATAGTCGAAATCCCCTGACACCAAATGGCACTCCAGCACGTGGGGAAGCTTCAGGACCGCGCGTCGGAACTCTTCGAAAGTATCGCCGGATTTGTAGTCGAGGCTGATCTCGACGAATACCAGAAGACTACCCTTGAGGTGCTGCGGATTGAGCCGGGCGTTGTAGCCCATGATGATCCCTTCGCGCTCCAGCCGCCGGACCCGCTCGGTACACGGCGTGGTCGAGAGCCCGACCTTTTCCCCCAGTTCGGTGAAGGAGATACGCCCGTCCGCTTGCAGGATCCGCAGGATGTTGCGGTCGATCTTGTCCAGCTCACGTTTGGTCTGAGTGTTGGTACGCATAGGGGATGCGCCTCCGTGAAAAGCGTTTTTGCCGAGAATTCTCGCCAAATATAGGCACTTATATAGTGAAAAGCACTGCCTAATCTTTTTTACACTGCGCACATCAATGCTCGACAACTACGAACGTCAGCGGCAAGCCGCGATGAGGGATATGAAAATGCGCGTTATGGTCTTGGGTAGCGGCGTCATCGGTACCACCAGTGCTTACTATCTGGCGCGTGCCGGGTTTGAAGTGGTGGTGGTGGACCGTCAGCCGGCCGCTGCCATGGAGACCAGTTTCGCCAACGCCGGGCAGGTTTCGCCGGGTTATGCCTCGCCGTGGGCCGCACCGGGCGTGCCGCTCAAGGCCATCAAGTGGCTGTTGCAGCGCCACGCGCCGCTGGCGATCAAGGCCACCGCCGACATCGACCAATACCTGTGGATGGCGCAGATGCTGCGCAACTGCACCGCTAGCCGTTATGCGGTGAACAAGGAGCGCATGGTCCGCCTGTCCGAGTACAGCCGTGACTGCCTCGACGAATTGCGCGCCGAAACCGGCATTGCCTACGAAGGCCGCAGCCTCGGTACGACCCAATTGTTCCGCACCCAGGCTCAACTCGACGGCGCCTGGAAAGACATTGCCGTGCTGAAAGAATCCGGCGTGCCGTTCGAACTGCTCGACCGCGCCGGCATTGCCCGCGTTGAGCCGGCGCTGGCCAGCGTCACCAACATCCTCGCCGGTGCCCTGCGCCTGCCGAACGACCAGACCGGCGACTGCCAGATGTTCACGACCAAGCTCGCGGAAATGGCTGCGAACCTCGGTGTGGAATTCCGCTTCGACCAGGACATTCAACGCCTCGACTACGCCGGTGATCGCATCAACGGCGTATGGATCGACGGCAAGCTGGAAACCGCCGACCGCTACGTGCTGGCGCTCGGCAGCTACTCGCCGCAACTGCTCAAGCCGCTGGGCATCAAGGCGCCGGTGTATCCGCTCAAGGGTTACTCCCTGACCGTGCCGATCACCAACCCGGCGATGGCTCCGACCTCGACTATCCTCGACGAGACCTACAAGGTCGCAATCACCCGTTTCGACAACCGCATCCGCGTCGGTGGCATGGCTGAAATAGCCGGTTTTGACCTGTCGCTGAACCCGCGTCGGCGCGAAACCCTGGAGATGATCGTCAACGACCTCTATCCTCAGGGCGGCGATCTGGCCCAGGCCAGTTTCTGGACCGGTCTGCGTCCGACCACTCCGGACGGCACGCCGATCGTGGGTGCTACGCCGTTCAGCAATCTGTTTTTGAACACGGGTCACGGCACGCTTGGTTGGACCATGGCGTGCGGTTCCGGTCGCTTGCTGGCCGATCTGATGGCGAAGAAAACGCCGCAAATCAGCGCCGAAGGCCTCGATATTTCCCGTTATGGAAAAAAACTTCAGGAGTCTGCAAAACATGTCAATCCAGCGCCAGCTCACCAATGAGCGCATGAGCCAGATCGTAGTCCACAGCGGTACCGTGTATCTGGCAGGGCAAGTCGGCGACGATATGAACGCCGGGATTGAACAGCAGACCCGTGAAACGCTTGCCAACATCGAGCGTTTGCTGGATCTGGCCGGGACCGACAAGAGCCGTTTGCTGTCGGTGACGATTTACTTGAAAGACATTGATGCACACTTTGAAGGCATGAACGCGGTCTGGGACAAGTGGCTGCCAAAAGGCGTCGCACCGGCCCGTGCCACCGTTGAATCGAAGTTGTGCGAACCGGAAATCCTGGTTGAGCTGTCGGTTGTCGCCGCTCTGCCATAAACCCGTCTGAAAAATCCCTCTCCCGGTGCTACTGGCGGTTCACGCCGTCAGCCAGCGCCGGTTTTTCTTCCCATGACCGCCTAGAAGTCTGCCGCCATGCGTCCAGCCCGTGCCCTGATCGACCTTCAAGCCCTGCGTCACAACTACCAAATCGCCCGTGAAGTCACGGGGGCCAAGGCCCTCGCGGTGATCAAGGCCGATGCCTACGGTCATGGCGCGGTGCGTTGCGCCCAGGCGCTGGAAGCCGAGGCGGACGGGTTTGCCGTGGCTTGCATCGAAGAAGCGTTGGAGCTGCGAGCTGCCGGCATTCGTGCGCCGGTGTTGTTGCTGGAAGGTTTTTTTGAAGCCGATGAGTTGTCGCTGATCGTCGAGCATGACTTCTGGTGTGTGGTGCATTCGCTGTGGCAGCTCGAAGCCATCGAGAACGCTGCACTGAGCAAGCCGATCACGGTCTGGCTCAAGCTCGATTCGGGCATGCATCGGGTGGGCTTGCATCCAAAGGATTATCAGGCGGGCTATCAACGGCTGCTGGTCAGCGGCAAGGTGGCGAAGATTGTACTGATGAGCCACTTCGCCCGGGCCGATGAGCTGCACAGCCAGGCCAGTACCGAGCAGGTCGCGGTGTTCGAAGCGGCGCGTCAGGGCTTATCGGCTGAAGTCAGCCTGCGCAACTCGCCGGCAGTGCTCGGTTGGCCACAGATTCCCAGTGACTGGGTTCGCCCGGGCATCATGCTCTACGGCGCGACTCCGTTTGAAGAAGCCAACGCCGTGGCGTCCCGCCTGCAACCGGTGATGACCCTCGAATCGAAAGTGATTTGCGTGCGTGAACTGCCGGCCGGCGAGCCGATCGGTTACGGCGCCACATTCATCACCCAGAAACCGATGCGCGTGGGCGTGGTGGCCATGGGTTACGCCGATGGCTACCCACGTCAGGCACCGACAGGAACGCCCGTGATGGTTGCCGGGCAGCGCAGCCAGTTGATTGGCCGGGTGTCGATGGACATGCTCTGCATTGACCTGACCGATGTGCCGCAAGCCGGCCTCGGTTCGACCGTCGAGTTGTGGGGCAAAAACATACTCGCCAGTGACGTGGCCGCGGCTGCGGGCACGATTCCTTACCAGATCTTCTGCAACCTGCGCCGGGTGCCAATGCTCTATTCCGGGGCTTAGGTCAAAGCACGCCGACCGAAAGTCGCTTCGCCGAACAGGATTCAGGTCCAAGTGTTGTAAATACTGAACGCTGTCGCCATGATAACGCTCAATATTCCAACAACCTGAATCCCTGGAGGCTCCAGCATTGGACGTCGGTGAACGACTGCAATCCATCCGTAAGCTCAAAGGACTTTCCCAGCGTGAACTCGCCAAACGCGCGGGCGTCACCAACAGCACCATTTCGATGATCGAGAAGAACAGCGTCAGCCCCTCGATCAGTTCGCTGAGGAAGGTACTGGGCGGGATTCCCATGTCCATGGTCGAGTTCTTTTCCGAAGAGATCCTGCAGGAAAAACCGACTCAGATCGTCTACAAAGCCAACGAGCTGATCGATATTTCCGATGGCGCAGTGACCATGAAACTGGTCGGCAGGGCTCATCCGAGTCGGGCCATCGCGTTCCTCAACGAAATCTACCCGCCAGGCGCCGACACCGGTGACGAGATGCTCACCCATGAGGGCGAGGAAACCGGGATTCTGCTTGAAGGTCGGCTTGAACTGGTGGTGGGGCTTGAAACTTTTGTGCTCGAAGCCGGCGACAGCTACTACTTTGAAAGTACTAAACCGCACCGTTTCCGTAATCCGTTCGATGCGCCAGCGCGACTAATCAGCGCAGCGACTCCAGCGAATTTCTAAGAAAAGAGGCGTCCCGCGAGCATTGCGGAGGTGCCCGAGTTGTTTTTCCGCCACGCATAAGACCCCTTCGACTTTAGGGTTGTTTCAGTGTGGCGGGCTTATCGTTATACTTGCGCCCGCCTGCGAACCGTGGCCGTGGGCGTGACTAGCCACCATTGAGGGTGAACGCGTGAATCTAATTATGAAAATGCTGGCCGTACCAGCAACCGTATTGGCCCTTTGGGCAGTCAGCGCACAAGCTGCGACCAACGACGAAATTGCTAAACGCCTTGAGCCAGTCGGCCAGGTTTGCGTTCAGGGTAAAGAGTGCAAGGGGATGGAAGTCGCTGCTTCTGCTGGCGGCGGTGGTGGTGCCAAAACTCCTGACGAAGTGATTGCCAAACATTGCAACGCTTGCCACGGCACCGGCCTGTTGGGCGCGCCGAAAATCGGTGATGCTGCCGCTTGGGGCGAGCGCGCCAAGAAGGAAGGCGGTGTTGACGGTTTACTGGCGAAAGCAATCTCCGGCCTCAATGCAATGCCTCCAAAAGGCACCTGCGCCGATTGCGCAGACGCCGAGCTCAAAGGCGCCATCCAGAAGATGTCCGGCCTGAAATAAGCCTCCATCTTCATCAAAAAGCCGCTTTCGAGCGGCTTTTTTGTGCCTGCGATTTACGCCTGAGACTGTTCATTGCAGCAAAGACCCGGCAAGCTCGATCCAACCCCAATTCACGGAATGTAAGGGAGGATCAGATGGTGCAGCTGTGTTCTATCGAGCAAGCGGTCGATGATGTCCTGGCACGGTTGCCGGCGCATATCCACATGGGCCTGCCCCTCGGTCTGGGCAAACCCAACCACTTCGTCAACGCGCTGTTTCAACGCATCGCGCAGTTGCCCGAACGGCAGCTGACGATCTACACCGCCCTGTGCCTGGGCCGTCCTTCTTTGGGCGACGGTTTGCAAAAGCGTTTTCTCGAACCCTTCATCGAGCGGGTTTTCGGCGATTATCCGGAACTGGATTTCCTCGCCGACCTGCATCGCGACAGCCTGCCGTCCAACATCCATGTCCAGCAATTTTTCATGCAGCCCGGCAGCCTGCTCCACAGCGCACAGGCCCAGCAGGATTACGTCAGCAGCAATTACAGCCACGCCGCTCGAGACATCAACGCCGCCGGGTTGAACCTGGTGGCGCAATTGGTGGCCAGCCACAGCGAACATCCCGACCGCCTGAGCCTGAGCTGCAACCCGGACATCACCCTCGACTTGTTCCCGATGATCGCCAAGCGTAGGGCGGCGGGGGAGACGATCCTGCTGGTGGGCCAGGTGCACAACGATTTGCCGTACATGCCGGGCGATGCCGAAATCGGTATCGACACGTTCGACCTGCTGATCGACGAAAAGGACAGCACCACACTGTTCTCCACGCCGAACATGCCGGTGGGTTTCCAGGATCACTTCATCGGGCTGCACGCCAGCACGCTGGTGCGCGACGGCGGCACCTTGCAGATTGGCATCGGTGCCATGGGCGATGCGCTGACCGCTGCGCTGCTGGCGCGGCAGGCCGACAATGACGGTTACAAGGCGTTGCTGGCGGACGTCAATCTCAGCCAGTGGGCGCAACTCATCGACCGCGAAGGCGGCGTCGAACCTTTCGCCAAAGGCCTGTATGGTTGCAGCGAAATGTTCGTCAACGGCTTGCTGGTGCTGGCCGATGCCGGGATCGTGCGGCGCAAGGTCTATCCGGATGTGCCGACCCAGCAACAGGCGAATGCCGGCACGCTGGACGAAGCCGCGCAGACTGACGGCATATCGGTGCATGGCGGTTTTTTTCTTGGGCCGCGCAGTTTCTATGAGCGCCTGCGCGAGCTGCCGCACAGCAAGCGGCTTGAGTTCAACATGACCCGCATCAGCTACATCAATGAGCTCTACGGTCAGGAAGAACTTAAACGCTTGCAGCGCCTCGATGCACGTTTCATCAACACCGCCTTCACGATGACCCTGCTTGGCGCAGCCGTATCGGATCAGCTCGAAGACGGGCGAGTACTCAGCGGTGTCGGCGGGCAATACAACTTCGTCGCCCAAGGCCATGCACTGGAGGGCGCGCGTTCGGTGCTGCTCCTGCGCAGCTGGCGCGAGTCGGGTGGTGAGGTCAGTTCGAACATCGTCTGGGAGTATGGCCATTGCACAATCCCGCGACACCTGCGAGACATCGTGGTCACCGAGTACGGTATCGCCGATCTGCGGGGCAAGACCGATGCGGCGGTGATCGAGGCGTTGCTGAACATCAGCGACTCACGTTTCCAGCCGGGGTTGATCGAACAGGCTCAGGCCGTCGGCAAGTTACCGAAGCATTTCCGTATCGATCCACGGTTTGCCGACAACAGTCCGCAGCGTTTGCAGGTCATTCAGGCGCGGCATCCGCAGTTGTTTCCGGAGTATCCGTTGGGCTGTGACTTCACCGCTGAGGAGAAGGACCTATTGCGGGCGCTGAACTGGTTGAAGAGCAAGTTCAAGCTCACGGAGATTCTGGAACTGGGCAAGGCCGCGCTGGATGCGCCAGAACCTTCATCGTTTCCCGAACATCTGGAGCGGATGAAGCTGACCAACCCGGAAGGGCTAAAAGAGGATTTGTTTCAGCGGCTGTTGCTCACCGGCCTGAAAGCCACCACGCAATAACGCCCAACGCAAAACCAACTGTGGGAGCCAGCAGGCTGGCTCCCACAGGGGAAATGCGGTGCTGCTGGTTACTCGATGAAGGTTACAACGCCATCCTTCAGCGACTGCACGCGAGCCAGGGATTCAACGCGATAACCTTGCGCGTCCAGTTCCGCACGGCCGCCCTGGAACGACTTCTCGATCACGATACCCAAACCCGCGACGGTAGCGCCGGCCTGTTTGATGATCGAGATCAGCGCTTGCGACGCCTTACCGTTGGCCAAAAAGTCATCGATGATCAGCACGCGGTCGCTGCTGGTCAGGTGGCGCGGGGAAATCGCCACGGTGCTTTCGGTCTGCTTGGTGAACGAGTAAACGGTCGCCGACAGCAGGTTTTCGGTCAGGGTCAGGGACTGATGCTTGCGCGCAAAAATCACCGGCACGCCGAGGTTCAGACCGGTCATGATCGCCGGTGCAATGCCCGAGGCTTCGATGGTGACAATCTTGGTGATGCCCGAATCCTTGAACAACGTGGCGAATTCGTCGCCGATCAGCTTCATCAGGGCCGGGTCGATCTGGTGGTTCAGAAAGGCGTCGACTTTCAGGACCTGGTCGGAAAGCACGATGCCTTCTTCGCGGATTTTCTTGTGCAGTGCTTCCATGAAGCGTTCCTCTAAGGACGGCTATGCGTCTAAGGCTGGTTAAAAAGTAGTCGATTCTAGCGCTTTAACATCGCGCGTATATCCGCCAATGCGGTATTCCCGCGAACGGCTTTGACTTCGACGGGTGTGTCGTCGGTGCCTTCCCAGGCCAGGTCGTCCGGTGGCAGCTCATCGAGGAAGCGGCTCGGCGCGCAGTCGATGATCTCGCCGTATTGCTTACGCTTGGCGGCGAAGGTGAAGGCCAGGGTCTGACGTGCGCGGGTAATGCCCACGTAGGCCAGCCGACGTTCTTCTTCGATGGTGTCGGCTTCGATACTGGAGCGGTGCGGGAGGATTTCCTCTTCCATGCCCATGATGAACACGTAAGGAAATTCCAGGCCTTTGGAGGCGTGCAAGGTCATCATCTGCACACCTTCGGCGCCGTCTTCCTCTTCCTGCTGACGTTCCAGCATGTCGCGCAGGACGAGTTTGCCGATGGCGTCTTCGACGGTCATCTCGCCTTCTTCGTCTTTTTCGAGGGTGTTCTTCAACGCCTCGATCAGGAACCAGACGTTACCCATGCGGTAGTCGGCGGCCTTGTCGCTGGAGCTGTTGGTGCGCAGCCAGTTCTCGTAGTCGATGTCCATGACCATGCTGCGCAGCGCCGAGATCGGGTCTTCGCCGGCGCATTGCTCGCGGACCTTGTCCATGAAGCGCTTGAAGCGCGACAGACGATCGGTGAAGCGCGTATCCAGATGTTCGCCCAGACCGATTTCGTCGGTGGCGGCGTACATCGAGATTTTGCGTTCGGTGGCGTAGTTGCCGAGCTTTTCCAGCGTGGTCGAACCGATCTCCCGGCGTGGGACGTTGATCACCCGCAGGAAGGCGTTGTCGTCGTCGGGGTTCACGATCAGGCGGAAGTAGGCCATCAGGTCTTTCACTTCCTGACGTCCGAAAAAGCTGTTGCCGCCGGAAAGTCGATACGGAATCTGGTGGTGTTGCAGCTTCAGCTCGATCAGCTTGGCCTGGTAGTTACCGCGATACAGGATCGCAAAATCGCTGTAGGGCCGATCCGTGCGCAAGTGCAGGGTCAGCAGTTCCACGGCCACGCGCTCGGCTTCGGCGTCTTCGTTGCGGCAACGGATCACGCGGATCTCGTCGCCGTGGCCCATCTCGCTCCACAGCTGCTTTTCGAATTCGTGCGGGTTGTTCGAGATCAGCACGTTGGCGCAACGCAGGATGCGGCTGGTGGAGCGATAGTTTTGCTCCAGCATCACCACTTTCAGGGACGGGTAATCGTCCTTGAGCAGCATCAGGTTTTCCGGCCGCGCGCCGCGCCAGGCATAAATCGACTGGTCGTCATCGCCCACCACAGTGAACTGGTTGCGTATGCCGATGAGCAGCTTCACCAGCAAATACTGGCTGGCGTTGGTGTCCTGGTATTCGTCCACCAGCAGGTAGCGGACTTTGTTCTGCCATTTTTCGAGGATGTCGGCGTGTTCCTGGAACAGCTTCACCGGCAGCAGGATCAGGTCGTCGAAGTCCACCGCGTTGAACGCCTTGAGCGTGCGCTGATAGTGGGTGTAGACGATGGCGGCGGTCTGTTCCTTGGGGTTGCGCGCGTTTTCCAGGGCTTCGGGCGGCAGGATCAGGTCGTTTTTCCACGAGCCGATCATGTTCTTGATCTCGTCGACGCCGTCGTCGCCCGAGTATTCCTTCTGCATGATGTCGGTCATCAAGGCTTTGACATCGGTCTCGTCGAAGATCGAGAAACCCGGCTTGTAGCCCAGCCGCACATGTTCCTTGCGGATGATGTTCAGGCCCAGATTGTGGAAGGTGCAGACGGTCAGGCCGCGGCCTTCGCCGCCCTTGAGCAGGGTGCCGACCCGTTCCTTCATCTCGCGCGCGGCCTTGTTGGTAAAGGTCATGGCGACGATGTACTGGGCGCGGATGCCACAGGTCTGGATCAGGTGGGCGATCTTGCGCGTGATCACGCTGGTCTTGCCGGAGCCTGCGCCGGCGAGCACCAAAAGAGGGCCGCCGACGTAGCTCACGGCTTCTTGCTGCCGGGGATTGAGTCGGGACATATGAAATCAGGGAGTCGTTTGCGAAATGGGCCGGCATTTTAACAGGCTCAGCGAATTGTGCTGCTCTCTCCGACTTGTGACGCAGCACGCTATCTATATTTGCCGGTTTTGATACTTTCACGCAGGATGCGCGGTGAGTTTGCGTCTAATGTTCGTAATTCCGGATACAAAGCCGCGTTTGTTAACCGGTGTCATTTGGTCATTGGTTATCGGCGCTGCATAATGCCGCCGCCTACATCTTTGCAGAGTCTAGGGAGCTAGCTTGTCTACGCCTGTCGAACCCTTGCGTTTGCTGCTACTGGCCGAAGAGCCAGCGTGGGCAGCGTTGTTGCGCGAGTGTCTGGCTCCGATGGGGAGCTCGACCGTGCTGATCAGCGCGCCGAGCTGGGAGTCGGTCAGCAGTCTGTTCGATGACAACCGCGGTGCGGTGTTGTTGACGACTCCAGCGCTTCAACCTCTACCTGGCCGTTGCAGCCTGCCGACGGTATTGCTGCTCGAGCATGAACCACTGGCGCCGCCCGATGGGGTGAGCGACTGGCTGGTACGCGATCACCTTGATCCCGGCATGTTGCGCCGGTGCCTGCGCCATGTGCGTGAGCGCGGCCTGCTGGAAAACACCCTGCAGCGCCTGGCCGAGCAAGATCCGCTGACCGGCATCGCCAACCGCCAGGGTTTCCAGACCTTGCTGGCGGCACGCCTGGCGGAAAACGACGGCCGCGGGCTGGCCCTCGGTCACCTTGATCTCGACAACTTCCGTCACGCCAACGATGCCCTCGGCCACCAGGCCGGTGACCGGTTGATCTTGCAAGTGGTCGCACGGCTGAAAAGCCAGCTTGAGGCCAGCGATCAGTTGGCCCGACTGGGCAGTGATGAGTTCGCCCTGCTGATCGACACCCGCCGCGCGCCTCAGCGCGCCGAATGGATGGCCGAGCGCATTACCGAAGCGCTGGCCGAGCCTTACTGGGTCGACGGCGAAAGCCTGTTGATCGGTTCCAGCCTGGGCATCGCCCACGCCCGGGCCCAGGCCGGCGCCGACCCGCTGATGTGGCACGCACACATCGCCATGCAGCAGGCCAAAAGTACTCAGGGCTGTACCTTCCACATCTTCAACGAACGCATCAATCGCAATGCCCGCAGCATAGCCGACCTCGAAAGCGAGCTGCGCCGGGCGTTGCGCCGGGATGAACTGGAACTGCATTACCAGCCACGCCTGAACCTTGAGGACGGGCAGATCGTCGGTCTCGAAGCCTTGGTGCGCTGGCGTCATGGCGAGCGCGGCTTGCTGCCACCCAGCGAATTCGTGCCGCTGGCCGAGCAGAGCGGCTTGATAGTGCCGCTCGGTTACTGGGTGATTTCCCGCGCCTTGCGCGACATGCAAGCGTTGCGTGAACGGGGTTTGCCGGCGTTGCACATGGCGATCAACCTGTCGTTCCGGCAGTTTCAGGACAGCCAGTTACTCTCGACACTGAGTCGGTTGATTGCCGAGCGCGGCGTCGATGCGCAATGGCTGGAGTTCGAACTGACTGAAACCGCGGTGATGCGCCGCAGCGATCTGGTCAAACAGACCATGGATGCGTTGGGGCGTCTGGGTGTGCGCTTTTCCCTGGACGACTTCGGCACCGGTTTCTCTTCGTTTGTGCACCTCAACAGCCTGCCGATTGCGTTGTTGAAGGTCGACAAGAGCTTTGTCGGCGGCATGGAACAGCGCGAAGAGAATCGCAAACTGGTCCACGCGATGATCAATCTGGCGCACAACCTCAATCTTGAAGTGGTCGCCGAAGGCGTAGAAACGCCGGAGCAACTGGATCTGTTGCGCGGGTTTGGCTGCGATCAGGTGCAAGGGTATTTGATCAGCAAGCCGTTGCCGCTGGCGGAGCTGGTTGAGTATTTGAGCTTTGGCAGCAGTCAGCAGCCTGCACTGGAAGTCGTGAACTAACCACGGACAAATGTGGGAGCGGGCTTGCTCGCGAAGAGGCCGTGTCAGTCAACATCAATGTCGACTGACACACCGCCTTCGCGAGCAAGCCCGCTCCCACAAGGGATCTCAGTCCGGCTGGGCGACCGGGAAACTATTCCGCGGCGCAGGCTCCCGACGGATCATCTTTTTCATCTTCCACTCAAACGCCAGCGTCAGGCTCACCGCCGCGCACGCCAGTCCCAGCGCCAATCCCCACCAGACGCCTGTCGGCCCCCAATTCAAATGGAAGGCCATCCACCAGGCGGCTGGCGCGCCAATCAGCCAATAGCAGCCCAAACCCACCAGGAACGTGGTCTTGGCATCCTTGAGCCCGCGAATGCAGCCCATGGCGATGGTTTGCGTGCCGTCGAACAGCTCGAACCACGCGGCGACCGCCAACAGGCTCACAGCCAGGTTGATGACGTCGCGAAACGCCGGGTCGTTGTGGTCCAGGAACAAACCGATCAACTGATTCGGCAGCAACCAGAAGACCATGGCGAAGGCCAGCATCGCCGCCGCGCCAAAGGCGATGCCGACCCGTCCGGCCAGCCGTGCATTCAGCAGTTGCCCGGCGCCGTAGTGCTGGCCGATGCGCATGGTTATCGCATAGGAAATCCCCGCCGGAACCATGAATGCTACCGAGACGATTTGCAGGGCAATCTGGTGTGCGCCCATTTGCGTACTGCCCATGGTGCCCATGCACAGCGCGGCGAACGCAAACAGTCCGACTTCCACCGCGTAGGTGCCACCAATCGGCAGTCCCAGGCGCCACAGTTCCTTGAGGTATTGACGGTCAGGTCGCGACAGGCCCTGACGCAAGGGAAAAGCGTCGTAGGCCGGATGTCGACGGATGTGCCAGGCCAGCGCCAGCGCCATGCAGTTGGCGACAACAGCGGTGACCAGCCCGATGCCCATCAGCCCCAGTTTCGGCAGGCCGAACATGCCGGTTATCAACGCGTAATTCAGCAGGAAGTTGGCCACGGTGCCGCTGAGGCTGATGACCATCACTGGCGTCGCGCGGCCAATGGCGCTGGTGAAGCCGCGCAGGGCCATGAAGCTCAGGTAGCCGGGCAGGGCGAACGGCAGGATCAGCAGGAACTGACCGGCCGCGTGGACATTGGTTTCGGTCTGGCCGAACAGCAGCAACACCGGTTTGAGGTTCCACAGCAGCAGCCCGGCCACCAACGCCATCAACCACGCCAGCCATAACCCGGCCTGGGTCAGCCTGGTGGCGCCGACGATGTCGCCGGCTCCCTGACGGATGGCCACGAGGGTGCCGACCGCGGCGATCACGCCAATGCAGAAAATCGACACGAACGAGTAAGTCGCTGCGCCCAGACCGCCACCGGCCAGCGCCTCTGGACTCAGGCGCGCCATCATCAAGGTGTCGGTGAGGACCATCAGCATGTGCGCCAACTGCGAGGCAATCAACGGCCCCGACAGCCGCAGGATGGCCCAGAGTTCGGTACGTGCTGGATGCTGCATGGTCATCACGCTCGATAATTAAAGAGGGACAGGAAAGCGTCGATTCTCGGCGCTCTACGGGGTTTGCACAAAGGGATAAAAAGGATGGGTTGCATGATTCAAACTCATGCTGGAGAGTTTCTGCTAGGGTGACCGAATCTCGCTATAGGAGCTTTCCCGATGTCCCGTCGTCTTCCTCCCTTGTATGCCCTGCGCGCATTCGAAGCGGCGGCGCGGCACAGTTCGTTTACCCGCGCTGCTGAAGAACTGTCGATCACCCAAAGCGCGGTCAGCCGGCACATTCGTACGCTCGAAGAGCATTTTGCCTGTCGGCTGTTTCACCGCAGCGGACGCAATCTGCAACTGACCGAGTCGGCGCGGCTGATCCTGCCCGGCATTCGAGAAGGCTTCACCGCCCTGGAGCGGGCCTGCAATACCTTGCGCGCCGAAGATGACATCCTGCGCATGAAAGCGCCGTCGACCCTGACCATGCGCTGGCTGCTGGCACGGCTCAGCCGCTTTCGGCACCTGCAACCGGGCAACGAGGTGCAATTGACCAGCGCCTGGATGGACGTCGACTCGGTGGACTTCAACCATGAACCGTTCGACTGCGCTGTCATTCTCAGCAACGGAAATTTCCCGCCGGACTGGGAGGCGAGTTTCCTGTTCCCGGAAGAGCTGATTCCAGTCGGCGCACCTAATCTTCTGCAGGATCAACCGTGGGATGTCGCACGGTTGGCCAATGCCGAACTGCTGCACCCGACACCGGATCGTCGCGACTGGCGCAGTTGGCTGGAACGCATGGGACTGGCGGATCAGGTGTCGCTCAAGGGCGGGCAGGTGTTCGACACGCTGGAACTGGGCATGATCGCCGCCGCCCGAGGTTATGGCGTGTCCATGGGCGATCTGCTGATGGTGGCGGAAGATGTGGCTCAGGGACGTCTGAGTCTGCCGTGGCCGACGGCCGTCGCCAGCGGTGAGAAATATTACCTGGTTTGGCCGAAAACTCGCCCCGGTGGTGAACGTTTGCGCAGGCTCAGCGACTTCCTGCAAGGCGAAGCCCGAGCAATGGAATTGCCCGACGTTCAACACTTGGGCTGAATCGATAGAGCCGCCGCAATGGCGGCCTTGAGCCATATCCCGGCTAATTACTCAAGTATTCAGATTTTCCGCCGAAAATTCAGGTGGAACCTTCGTGCAGGTTCGACGCAATTCCCATTATTAGAATTTTGCTGAGTGTGCAGCCAGATCAAGGAGGATCCGGTCACTCGGCCAGGAGCTGTCATGTCTCAACCTCGTGCCCGGATCGCCTCACAGCTTGGTTTTGCGCTTGCCGTGATACTGGCGATTGTCATCAGCGGCAGTACCGTGTTCGCCCTGCGTTCGCTGGACAGCGCCAACCTCGCCACGCGCGAAGAGCACCTGGCCAGTGAAGCCCGGTTGCTGGCCGATCAGTTGAGCACCTTTCACGGCACGTTGCGTGAAAGCACGCAGCGCCTCAGCGGTCTGTTCGAGAAG
Source organism: Pseudomonas sp. LjRoot277 (assembly GCF_964253845.1). NCBI lineage: Bacteria > Pseudomonadati > Pseudomonadota > Gammaproteobacteria > Pseudomonadales > Pseudomonadaceae > Pseudomonas > Pseudomonas sp. LjRoot277. Next base: position 320,593 of record NZ_CAXURI020000001.1, read on the forward strand.
CGCTTCAGCGCCGGTTTGAGCGTGCACCCGGATGAACCGGTGGCGGTAGCGGGCGCGCAGACGCCGGGGCTGCACCTGGGCAGCGAAGTGCTGAACAACAATTTCAAGGAAGTGGACGAGTTCAAGCAAATGACCGCCGGCGTTGCGACGGTGTTTGTGCGTAGCGGCGAAGACTTCATCCGGGTCAGCACGTCCCTGAGCAAACAGGACGGCAGCCGGGCCATCGGCACGCTGCTCGATCACGCGAACCCGGCCTATGCCCGCTTGATGGCGGGGCAGGCCTACGTCGGTCGCGCCCTGCTGTTCGAACGCTCCTACATGACTCAGTACACCCCCGTACGTGACAGCGGCGGTAAGGTGATTGCCGTTCTGTTCGTAGGATTCGACTACACCGACGCGCAGAACGCGCAGTTCGCCAACCTCAAGCGTTTCCGTATCGGCCAGACCGGTTCCCTGGCGCTGCTGGATGAACAGAGCAAATGGCTGGTGCCGATCGCGGGCGTACAAGCGCTGGATCAGGCGGCTCCGACCATCGTTGGCTTGGCGAAGACGCCGGGCACGGGCGAGTTCTGGAGTGACAAGTCCGAAGATTTCTACAGCATTGCCGTACCGTTTGAAGGCGGCCCATGGTCGGTCGTGGCGAGCATGCCGAAAACTGAAATCCGTGCCGTGACCTGGAGTGTCGGCATTCAATTGGCGATTGGCAGTCTGCTGGCAATGTTGATCGCTGTGGGTTCGGCCGTCTGGCTGTTGCGCAGCAAACTCGCGCCGCTGGGTGATCTGGTGCGTCAGGCCGAAGCCTTGGGCGCCGGTGATTTGAGCGTGCGTCTGAACGTATCGAGCAATGACGAAATCGGTCAGCTGGCCCGCGCCTTCAACCAGATGAGCCAAGCGCTGTCGACCATGGTCGAGCACATCCGCAAGGCCTCGCAAGAGGTCAACAGCCGCGCCCAGGCCTTGTCCGGTCTTTCCGGTGGCGCCTATGAAGGGATGGAGCAGCAGTCGGGCGAAATCACCAGCATGGCCGGCGCCGTGGAAGAGTTCAGCGCTACGTCCCTGAACATCGCCGACAACATGGGCAGTACTCAGCGTTTGGCCCAGGAAAACGCACAGCAAACCCAGATCGGTCGTACGTCGATGGACGAAGCGTCCTCGTCCCTGGAGCAAATCGCTGGCGCGCTGAACAGCACGGCGACGGTGATCAATACCTTGGGTCAGCGCTCCCAGGAAATCGGCGGCATTGTCGGTGTGATTACCTCGATTGCCGATCAAACCAACCTGCTGGCGCTCAACGCCGCCATCGAAGCCGCTCGTGCCGGCGAGCAGGGTCGTGGTTTTGCGGTCGTGGCCGATGAAGTTCGCAACCTGGCTTCGCGTACCCGCCAGGCGACAGATGAAATTTCCGGGATGATCCAGAGCATTCAGCTGGAAACCGGTAACGCCATTAGCACCATGGAGCAGGGCAACGTATTGATGCAGGAAGGCCTGTCGCGCAACGCCAACGTCGCCAGTGCCCTGGCACGGATCGATGAGCAAAGTCGTTCTGCCGGTCAGCAATTCGCGGCGATCACCACCGCGACTCAGGAGCAGAGCAGTACCGCCACCTTGCTCAGCAGCAACCTGCAAAGCATTGCTCTGGCGAACAGTGAGCAGCGTGAAGTGGTATCCAATCTGGCGGTGACGGCCAAAGAGCTGGAGAAGCTCGCGGCGGACTTGCGTCACGAGGTTGACCGGTTTCGTTGAGGCGCCTTTGAAATAGCTTTCGCGAGCAAGCCCGCTCCCACATTTGATCTCCAGTGATCACAAATTTTGTGTTCACCACCGATCTAATGTGGGAGCGGGCTTGCTCGCGATGGGGTCACCTCAATTCAGGATCTGCCCCCAAGCTAGTCACACTTGGCATTGCTCGATACTTCCTTGCTCGCCAGTTTCAACTGTTTGGCCAATTCAGCCGCATTGGTGCTGTTGTAAACCCTGCCACCGGTGTTTTCGGCGATGCAGCGCGACGGGCCACCGGCGCCGATTTTCACCACGTTAACCCGCAGACGCGGTTGTTCCCTGGCGATTTGGCGGGACACGGCGCAGGCGTCTTTATCGCAACCGTCCTCGCCGTCGACGAACATCACGATCACTGCATCGTTATTGCGCCCGTCGACCTTGCTGGCGGCGTAGGCCAGGCTGTCGGCCAGTGGTGTGCCATCGTTGGGAACCAGACCGCGAATCCCGTTGATCAGCCGCGGGCGGTCGCCAAACTTGAACACGCCCTGGTCCGGTGTTCTTTCGCAACCGGCGAAGGTGATCAGGCGCGTGTCGATCTTCGGGTCCAGCCCATTGATCATGCCGGCCAACGAGTCCTTGGCGACGTCCATGCGGCTGGGCTTGGCGAAGATCTGCATGGTGCGGTTCGGGTCCAGGTACTTGTTCATCTCATTGCCGAAGAACCAGTCCTCATCGGATTTCACCGACTTGATGTTCAAATCCATCGAACCCGAGGTGTCGAGTACCACCACAAATTGCGGGGGCACGGCATCAGGCGCTTTTTTACGGCACGCGTAGTTGTCCAGCGTCGGGGCTGGAGGTGGCGGCGGTGGCGGTGGCGGCGCGGCCACTACCGGTTTTGGTGGTGGGACCGGCTTGGGTGGCGGTACCGGTTCTGGCGCGGGTACTGGTTCTGGTGCTGGAGCAGGTTCCGGTTCCACGACAGGCTCGGGTACCGGCTCGACCGGTTTTTCCACTGGCGTCACCACTGGCGCTACCGGCGCTACCGGTGGAACCACGACAACCGGTTCACGGTGCAGGAACCACCAGAGCCACAGCGCCAGCAGCAGCAACAGCAGCGCAAGCAAGGCCGCCGCGATCCACCAGCCACGGCGCGACGGCGGAACAACCGGCACCACTGGAACCACCGGCGGCACGATCGGTTTGGGCGGACGCAGGTTCCAGCGCACCACCAACGGCTCACCGTTGAGGCTGTAGAGTTTGTCCAGCTCCGGCGTGCCGAGCAGGCTGCGCAGGTCTTGCGCTTCCGTCGGTTGACCGCGTTTTTGCAGTTCGTCCGCCAGCTGTCCGAGGGACGTCTGACGCACTTCATAGGTTTCCAGCAAACGTCGTTGCGCGTCCTCGTTGAGGTCGGCGTAGGGCGTGGGTTGGCCACCCAGTTCGGTCCACCATTCCAGCACGTCGCCGCTGCCCATCCGCGGGATGGCAAACAGGCTGGCGACGGTCGGCGGAAAGTGTTTCTGGATGAGGGCGACTTTGGCTTGCAGCGCACTCATCCCCTCCGGTGTGGCTTGCGCATCCCTGATGACCCGCTGCATGACGACGATTCCTGAAAAAGTGCAGGCCTCCGTCGGGAGGCCTGCGGGGTGAAAAGTTACTCTTCGTAGCCGAGGCTGAATTGCAGCTGGTTGACCTTCTTCTGCAGCGCCTTCAGTTCTTGCTGCTTGGCCGCCAGCGTCGCTGGCGTTGATTTGGCCATTGGCGCCGCTTGCGAAGCCTTGAGCTGCTGCTCGAGGCCGGCAATCTGCTTCTGCACCTGGCTTTCATTGCCGCGCCGGGCCTTGAGTGAGGTCAGCAGTTGCCCCAGCGACTGATTCAGCGCCGCCTGGGATTTCTGCTGGCTCGCCAGGTCGGTTTTCGTGCTGAGTTGCTGGGCCTGAATGTCCTCGTACACCTTTCGGAACATTGCGTTTTGCTGACGGGACTCGCTCAGGGCCAGTTCCTTCTGCTTGACCTGATCGCTGTAGCCACCGGAGTAGTCGCAGTTCATCTTGGTCAGCATGCTGCTGTCGCGATTGGTCGCATCGCATTCGCCCGGCTTGGTCGCGCAACCGCTCAAGGCCAGGACGGCAGTGAGGACCGCCAGTTGTCGTAGCGTCATGTGCTTAGCCCAGGGTGATTGCGGAGCGTTGGCTGTACAGACCGTCGACTTCCTTCTGCAGGGCAGCGACTTTCTGGTTCATTTTCATAATGTTCATGTCCACCTGCTTGATCTCGGCGCCGGCGGCACCTTGTGCACGCTCGGCGTCTGCCACTTTGGTGTACTCGGTGACTTTGACGCGCATGTTGCCGAGGTCTTTACGCAGGCGCGCGATGTTCGAATCGATCTCGGCGATTTGCACCTGGGCCTTGGTCTTGTCGACTTTCTTGTTGGCGATGTCCTTTTTGATCTGGGCGATTTGCGCCTGGTCATCTTTGATCACTTGCTGAGCGGTCTCGGTACGGGCGATCACGTTCTGGGTGTCTCGTTCGACGTCGCTGTTCATTTTAGCCAGGCGGGTGGTGGTGTCGGAGTATTCGCTGCGACGCTGATCCAGGTAGTAGTTCGCGCCCATGGCCACGCCACACGCGGTAATACCGGCGGCAACGGCGCACACGGCTTTGTTGCTGCTGTTGGACAGCGCGCAAGCGAGGATGCCGGCACCGGCACCGACGGCGCAGGCCTGGTAGCCGGACTTGCTGAAGAACTCTGCGTCTTGACCCTGGGTCAGGCGCGGGTCGGTCCCGTCGCTGTCGCCGAGCATGGAGCTACCGGTGTTGGCGCAACCGGTCAGCAGCAGGCTGCCGGCGAGTACGAAAGCGATCTGTAGCTTGAAGCGAGTCCAAAGGCTGCGCGACATGGTGAAACTCCTAGGTGACGGTGTGGGCATGTTGTTATTGAGTGACGGTTTTGCAGCTGTTCAGCCAGGCTTCAGTGTCGATCTTCTGCTTTTGCAGGAACGTCTTCTGATTGGCCCAGTGGGTGCGCAAGTAAGGTTTGAGGTCTTGCAGCTGTTTGTTGCGGGTGATGATTTCTTCCATCACCGGGACCTGCGTTTCAAGCAATGGCTGGCCGTACAAGGTCGCCGATTCCACCAGGCTGCTGGCATAGTAGCGGCTGAGTTTGTGCAGGCGATCCTTCTGCTCGTCGAGCTTGCCTTTGCGCATGTCGCAGCTCGCATCTTTGTCCGCGGCTTCGCAATTAAGTTTGTAGTTTTTTTGCAGGAAGTCCACGTACTGGCCGTCGTCTAGCATCTTGGTGCACAAGAATGCGCCCAGATTGAGGCTGGCGCGAATCGCCTGGTCACGGGTTTCTTCCTGCTGCTGGTTACTGGCGCGCAGCTGGTTTTCCAGCGCCTGGAGTTTTTCCTTGAGCGCTTTGTCTTCGACGCCCGAGGCCAGGCTGTTCAGAGATTGCACGGTGCCTTTGTCGGCGGATTCGGTTTCCTTGCTGCCGGTGCCGAGTTTCTTCCAGCTGCTTTCGATGCTGGCGACCCGTTCGCGAGAGGTGAGGGTCGGGGAGACCAGCACCAGTCGCAGGCCGGTAGTTTTGTTTTTCACCTGACCGTCGGCGTTGTAATACGGCTCTTCCTTGCGCAACGCAGTTCGCAGGTCGGCCTGCGCGGTCAGGTAGTTGCCGCCACGCACGACGTAGCCGCCGGCCTGGCCGTGCTGGCGGTCGAGTTTGTTCAGGCGAAACGGTTCGAACATCATCTCGTCGACGTTGCCGAGCATGTCGTGCAGGCCCAATGGATTGGGTTTTTGCAGGCCGGACAACTGCACTTTGCCGTTGGACGATTGCGCCCCGGCGAACCACTCGTAAGCGTTGATGCCGTCGGGCATCGGGTAACGCGTGTCGCGAAATTCCGCCGCGCCGACTTCCAGGCCGCCGCGAGCGGCGAACTCCCACTCGACTTCCGTCGGCAGGCGCAGGAAGCCCAGCGCGCCGTCTTCTTTCGGCAATTTGCCGGCAGCGTTTTTGCGCAGCCACAGGTTGTATTTGTCGGCGGCGTCGATGGCTTGCACCCAACTCACCGCCGTTTGCGGCACGCGCATTTTGGTGGCGGCGGTGGGGCAGGTTGCTTCGGTCAGCGCAGCGTATTGCAACTGACTCATTTCGTACTTGGCCATCAGGTAGTAGCGGGATTTGTCGTTTTTCGCGCCAGTGAAACTGCCGGCGATAAAGGTCGGTCGGGTCTGTTCGACGTAGCCGTATTCCGCGCCGTCCTGACCGATGTTGATCGGATAGTCGTCGAGCGGGCCGGCCACCGGAATGAACACCTTGCGAAATACCATGGAGCCTTCGCAGGGCATCGGCAGCACCACGTCGGCGGCATCCGGCATCGGGTTGTAAAATTTCTCTTCCCAGCCCGCCGCCGAGGCGTCGAGCAGGTAGCCGAGGCTCAGGGGCAACAGCAAGCCAAAACGTTTATAGCTCACGCAGACTCTCCGCAGGTTGGATGTTGATGGCTCGCAGGGCGCCGATCACGGCCACCAATGCGGCGACCAGAAAGGTCAGGAGCAGGGCGGCAAAGCCATGCCAGACAGTGATGTGGCAAACGAAGGTGCCGGTGGCCTGGCTGCTGCCGAGCAGGTAGTCGAACAAATGACTGCCGACGGCATAAAACCCCAGCCCGCCGACGTAGCCCGCAAGGCTCAGCACCAGCGCCTGCAAGACCACGAAACCGCCGACGGCCCGGCGCTTGAAACCCAGCAGACGCAGGACCGCGAGGCTTTTGCGTTTGCGGTCGATGTTGGCCAGGAACGCGCCGACCATCGACGCCACGCAGCCGATCAGCGCCGCCACGGCGATCACGCCGAAGATCAGCCCCAGCACATGGTTGATGGCTTTGACGTTATCGATGTCGGCCAGCCGGCTCGAGGTTTCGATGTGTTGTTCGTTGAGCCAGTGCTCCAGCGGCGCGACCTGATCGATGTCGCGCGCATACACACGGGCGCGGGCATACAGCGGTTGCAGATTGCCCTGAGGCTTGCCGGTGTCAACGCCGAACCCACTGACCTGATAACCGTCGCGAAAGCGCTCCAGATCCAGCAACAGCGGCGGGGCGACAAACCCGGCAGCGCGGCCGAAGCGGGCGCCGTCGAGCACTGCCAGCACCGTCAGCGTCATCTCGCCGCGTTCATTGACACCTTCCAGGCGACGCAACGCCCGCAGCTGCACGCTGTCGCCGACCTTGGCCTGCAAGCGTTGCGCAGCGCGGGCGCTGAGGATCACTTGATTGCCGACCGGGTTGAGCGGCGCCAGGTTCAGTTGTGGGTCGCCCGGCTCGGTGGCGATTATTTCTGCACCTTCGACAAACCGTTGCATGCCGATCAGCAGGTCAGCCTGGGTATTCAGCGAGCGCGTCTGGCCGAGGGCAAAACCGGTTTCGGGGCGCAGGCGCAAACGCTCGATCCAGGCCGTGTCGTAGTTGCCGTTGCTGAGCATCTTCACTTCAAGGTTGCGTGGGTCGCGCAGCAGTTCGTCCTGCAACTGGCTGACCACCCCGTGCTTGAGCCCGAACAGCAGCAGCAACGGCGCGATCACCGCCACCAGGGAGGCGGCGATGCACAGCGAGACCTTGCGGTCGTGCCAGAGGTCTTGCAGCGCCAGTGAGCCCAGCAGGCGCAAGCGATCAGTCCATCGGTTCAAACAGAGTCTCTCCCTGGCGGCTGATAGCGCCGAGGCGCGGCAAGCCGAAATCCTTCAGCAAGGCCCAGTCATGGGACACGACGAGGGCACTCAGGCCCATGTTCGACACCAGGCTCAGCAGCAATTCGAACAAACGCCGGGCGCTGTGAGGGTCGAGCGCGGCGGTCGGTTCGTCGGCCAACAGCAGCAGCGGTTCATGGGCAATGGCGCGCACACAGGCAACGCGCTGGCGTTCGCCGATCGACAAGGCCTGAGGTTGTTTATCCAGCAACCCTTGCAGGCGCAACACGTCAACGGCGTGGTCGATGTGCTCGCTCTTCACCGACATCCCGAGCAAACGGCGCGGCAGGCTGATGTTGTCGCGCACGCTCAGAAACGGCAGCAAGCCGCCACTCTGCAAAATGAAGCCCAAATGCCGGGAGCGCACCGCCGCCAAGGCTGGCTGGTCATCGCTGGCAAGCAGTTGGGCGATGTCCTGATCGTGGGTTGCGCCCAGCCGAAAGCGCTCGAGCTCGACCGGCGCCAGCAACAGGCCGATGGCTTCGAGCAGCGTGCTTTTGCCGCTGCCGCTCTCGCCGGTGATGGCGAGGATTTCTCCGGCACCGACCTGCAAATGCGGCAGGCGCACGTGATGGGCCAACGCGCCGTCACCACGGCGCACCAGCAAGTTCTTGATATCGAGCATCAGCGTCTCGTTAAGGCATCATTTCGAGTGGCACGGGGTACACGTTGTCCCGCGCATCGCTGTCCTTGGCTAAAGCAACCCAGCGGTCGACGTCAGCGTTGTAACGCTGGTAGTGCCGCAGCTTGGTATTGAGCGTGCGGATGAATTTCTCCTGCGCCAGGCCATCCCAGCTCTTCCAGGTTTCTTCGTCCAGGTTCAATACTTCGCTCTGATACGGCAGGTCTTCGAGGTACTCGCCGAGCACACCCATGTCCGCCAGTTTGGCGTTGCTGTTCTGCTTGAGCTGATTCGGGTCGGCGCCCATGGTCGCAGCGACCGAACGCAGGCGCTCGAACATTTCCGTCGGCGAAATCAGGCCTTCGTTGGCGGCGTCGAGGATCTGCTTCATCACGTCGCTCAAGTCGCTGAGCTGGGATTTGGTCAGCAGCACCCGCACATCGGTGGTCGGGATGTTCTGCTTGATCAGGTCGCGGTCGGTGATCCACGCCTTGAACACCGGTGGCGCCTTGCTGTTGGTCTTCTCGCCCAGATAGGCGAGTTGCATGGCGTGGCCGATCAGTGCCGCGTCTTCGAGCATTTTCTTCTCGGCCGGGTCCTGCTTGGCGTTCGCCGCGCTGCCGATGGCGTCTTCGCCCATGTAGGCGGCTTTCACCTGCGTCGTGATTGCGGCGGCCAGTGCATCGACCTTGCGGCCGAACTCCTGCACATCGCCCGCATTTACCGGGTAGTACAGCGAGGTGTTGGTGCCAGGGTAAGTCGACAGGTCCCGGTACTGCGCCTCGGCCTTGGTGTGGTCCTTGGCCCCGGCTGGGGTTTTCAAGTGCAGCGTATAGATAGCTACGCCCGGATTGGCGGCCTCGATACGCACCTGCGCTGCGCTCAACCCGGTCTTCGACAGTTTGTCGTCGCCCTCGATGGCGCCCGCATCGGTGATCAACACCACGTAGCGCGCACCGAACTGGCTCCAGTCGACCTTGTCGATGCTCTCCATGACGCCGGCAAATGAGTCCTCATCGAAGCTGCTGCTCGAGACGGTGGCCTGTTTGAGGTCGGCGATCTTGGCGAAAAAGTCGGCGCTGTCTTTCACCTTGGTAGGGTCGGCGTACATCTTGGTGGTGTATTCCAGCCCCGGCACCGCCTGGGTGTTGGAGCGGAAAGCCACCATGCCGAACTTGACCTGCTTGCCGAGGTTCTGCGCTTCGATCCGCTGATAAACCTTGCGGATCGCCTCACGAGTACGGTCAATGTACGGGTCCATCGAAATCGTCGAGTCGATGACAAACACCACCGCCGCACTGAATTCTTTCAGTTGGCTGGCCGTTTTGTCTTCGGCTTCCTTGCCACCGGCAGCGCTGTTGGCAGCACCGCCGCCCTTGGCGTTCTTGTCATCCGGCTTGCTGACCGAAGCGACATTGAGCAGGCGCGTGCGGAAACCGCTTTCGGTCATGACTTCTTCGCCACTGAGCACCGGCAGCAGGTAGAACTGCTTTTGCAGGTCGACGAAGTATTCAGGTTCTTCGGCCAGTACGCCCGGTGCTTGTTTGCCCTTTTTCAGCGTGGCCCGCAGCGGCGCGACTTTGCTGACCGGGTCCGGCGCATCGAGGATGCCTTCGACGGTGGCGCGGTCCTTGAAGAACAGCAACCGGTCGCGGTTGGCCGGGTTGGTGAAGGCAAGTGTCAGCTGCATCTTCCAGTCGGTGGTGCAGCTGGCAGGAAGCCAGCCAATGGTTTTGCCGTAGCTGTCGGGGCCGACTTTCAGCCACTCGGCATTCGCCGCTTGAGCACGCTCGTACACATAAAAGCGGCTGAAGACCGGTTGTGCGTCACCTGCGGCACCGCCCGCCGTCGGGCTGAGCTTGCAGCCCGGGGTGGTCAGCACGCGCTGGAACAAGGTCTTTTTACCGGCCTGGATCAGCGGTTTGTCATCGGCCTGGGACAACGGGCTAATGCACAGCGCCAGCAACGTGGCACCGCTCAACAGGAATCGACTCAGGGGCGAACGCATCACTTCTGCAACTCCTCGAAACGCTGTTTGGCTTCGGCGTTGTTCGGGTCCTGGGTGAGGATCGTTTCGTACCAATAGGCGGCAGTGGCGTTGTCCGCGACTGGGAAACACTCGCTGGCTTTCAGGTATTTAGGGTCGTATTCGCGGGCATAAGCGTTGGCGATCAGCGCGTCACCGGCCTGGGCACGGTTGGCGTACAAGCGCTGGGCGACGCCGCAGTGTTTGCCGGCCTTGGCCTGGTTGATGATCTCCAGCAACTTGGCACTGTCGGGCGCAGCCTTGATGCAGGTCTGGACGAAGGTCAATTCGGGCAGGCTGTTCATGCTCTCGAGGGTGCAGGCTTGAGTGTCAGCGCCGGCCGGTGCGCCGGCAGGGGCTGCGGCCACCGGGGCTGGCGCCGGAGTGCGTTTGTAAAACCAGAATCCGCCGCCCGCTGCCAGCAGCAACAACACGACAATCAATAGGCCGATCAGGCCTTTGTTGCTTTTCTTCACCGGTGCGGGAGACGGCGTGTAGTCGCGCTCGGTGAGTACCGACTCCAATTCCACTTCGGGCTCGGCGGTGGACAGGACCAGTTCAGGCAGCTCCGGGATTTCCGGGATTTCCGGTGCCGGTGCACTCGGCGCCGTCAGATCGGCGCCGCCGTAGGTCGAGCGCGTCTGGCCGCCGGCCGTGGACGGCAACACGCCAACACCTGGCCGAACCACGCCTTTGTCGGCGTGACCTTGGCTCTGTTCGCGCAGTTCGATCTGGAATTGCGAGTTGGCGCCGCCTTCCAGCAGCGGGTCGACCACGTCCGGGCCGACCTGCGCTTCCAGCCCTTCGCCGCTGGCCGTGACGTTGAAGCGCGAGACCTTGAACCAGAATGGATTGTTGCTCCAGGCCTTGTGGTCCTGGAGGTAAAAACCGTCCTGGTTACGCTGAATGGAAAACTCCAGCTGTTCCTCGCCACCCTGCCATTTCTTCACAGTGAGGCGGGCCTGGCCAGGCACATTGGGCTCTAACGCGAGCAGGTCGACACGAATTGGCATTGCTTATCTCGCTGTGAAGGCTGTGAGCACTTGGCCCAGCCGTTCATTCTGTTCAGGGGTGATTTCGCGACCGGCACCATGGCCGGCGTTGTCCTGCGTGATGTAGGCCAGGCCCGAGAGCCAGTCGCCGAGATACCGCTGCGCCTGATTCGCCGGTTGCGCCGACAATACGGGCACTTGTCCGGGACTGATGTCGGTGTAGAACGAGAACAGCGGCGCCTTGGTTCCGGCGCGACTGTTCGGACGCTCGCTCACCGGCTTCTGCAGGTAGCCGAACCACGACACGAAATCGCGCAGCACCCGTTGCACTTCCAGGACCTGGCGCTCGACCAGTTGATCGCGCCGCGCGCCACTTTGTGCACGTTTGAGGACTGCGCGGCTCAGTTGCCCCGGCAAGTCCTGGCGATAACCGGCGGTGATCAGTTCGTCGACCACCGCTTCCAACAAGGCCTTTTCCAGACCGAGCAGGTTGAGCAGGCTTTGGCGGGTGGTCAGTTCACGCAGGTGTGCGATCCAGGCCTTGAACGCGGCTTTGGCGAAACGGTGCTCGTTGCTTTGCAGTTCGGGTGCCGGGGTGCCGGTGTTGCTGCTGACCGGCGTGTCAGGGCTCGTGTCGTCACCAAAATCGAAATCGAAACCGGCGTCGTTGCCATACAGGCTCTGGCTCGGTGTCGGGGCGACTGGCTCATCGTTCGCGGCCGACTCGTCATCAGTTTCGTACACGCCACTGAGGTACAGGTCGCGGACCTCTTCACTCGGCATGTCGAGTTGATCGATCAACTCGCCGAGTACCGCCGGACGACGTCCCAGGCCGGACAGAATCATCTGCGCCTGGGCTTTCTTGGCGGCAGCGGCACCGTCGCCGTCGGCGTGGTACCAGGTACTCAGGCCATGAGTGGTCAGGCCTTCGAGGCATTCGCTCAATTGCTCGCGGATGCGCTGCAGTTTGAATTCGATATTGGCTACGCCCTTGAAACTACCGCTGAAGTGGCTGATGCCACCGTCATCGTTGCGCAGCATTTCTTTCCAGGCGTTGGCAGGATCGTGGATGTGTTTGCACACCAGGTCGTTGCCGGCAAAGCTTGTACCCAGGGCGTCGACGCGCTCCTGGTAGCTGGCATTGAGGCCGGTTTCGGCACCCGTCGCGTCTTGTTCGATGAACGCCGCGTCCATGCGCGGTTTGCGCACCAGGAAGGTGTTCTGGAACGGCGTACCGGCCCAGTCGTTCATCCAGCTCAAGCTGCCGAAGCGCTCCAGCATGGTCAGCTTGACCATGCCGTTCCAGCTCTCGTCGTACTGATCAGGCGTCAGGCTCAGGGAGTTGGTGATGCGCAGGTCGAGCATGGTCAGCGCCCAGATCAGACCAGTGTCGCGCTTGCTGCGAGCGGCCGAGTCGGCGCCTTGGGTCTTTTCGATCCAGCGCGTCAGCACCGGGCCGACGTCGTTGACGTCGCTCTGCTTGGTCGAGCCGGTGCAGACCACCAGCGCGTTCATTTCCTGGTTATCGGTGTAGCGTTCGAACAGGTAGGCGACCTTGCCACGCAGGATCAGCTGCGAAACGGAGTTGTCCTTGGTGGCGGATTGCGGGTCGTTGGAGTCGGCGATCTCGTGCAGTTTCTTGCGCCCGCGATAACCGGGGAAGTCCAGCAAGTCGACCTGGTTGACGATGTCGTCCGCCGGGGCTTCGATCAGGCCGAAGGTCATCTCGGCGGTCAGTGCCGCCAATTGCGCAACCGCAATGCCCTGACTGTTTTGCAGGCGTCCGTCGACCTGGGGCCGCACGTCGATCGGCAAGTCCAGCGGGCTGCCGAAGCGCTCGAGGATGTCGACGTTCATGATGCTGTCGCGCTGGCTGTAAGTGTCGTTTTCGAAACTCACCAAGGCATGCAGCGGGGCGAACACGGTCTCGGGCAGGCCCAGCTTGTGCAGCGTGCCGGCCAGTTGCTGGTACACGCGCGTCAGTTCGCTTTGCTCACCCCACAGGATTGAAAACAGCTCGGCACGTTCCTGGAAATTCAGCCGTGGCGCCAGTTGCAACGCCGTGGGCCAATACAGGTGTTCGAGTTTCTTCACCGAATTGCGGAAGTTGTCCCGCAGGTAATCCCACAGCGACACCAGATCGTCGGCGTTGACACCCGGTTGCAGCGGCCCGGTTTCCCGACCTTCGAACGGTTTCAGCACGCGCAGGATGCGTTCTTCGTCGATCTCGTAGGAAATCCGTTCAAGGTCGAAATCCTTGAACCAGGAGTTGGCCAGAATTTTCGCCAGCTCGATTTCCTTGAACAGGGTCAGCTCGACCGGGAACTGCGGATCCTGGCTCGGCGTGGCGCGACGGCTGAAGCGCGTCACCAGGCCGGTGGCTTCCTTGCCGCCACCCACCGGGTTGATGTGCTTGATGAAGTCCAGGCGCTGGCCACCGAAATCGGTTTCCAGTTTGCCGTTCTGACCGGCCGCGAGGGCAGAAATCAGGTAGGACTTGCCGGCCTGGGACAAGCCGAAAAAGCCGATGGTCATCGGCGTGCAGGCCACGCGACCGAGGCTTTGAGCCAGGTTGCGGGCACGGTGCAGGCGGATGTTCAGGTTGTCGGCTTCGCTGTCCAGGCGCGGCGCGTTGCCGCGCGTCTGGCCAATCCAGTCCAGAGCCTGACCGGCACCGTTATAAACAGCGGCCCAACTGGCAGAGAGCTGAGTTTGATCGGGGGTCAGATCATTCATTTGCGTTTCACACTTCCACTGTCGAGCCAGTACTTGGTCTCGCTCAGGCCGGCGTCGAGCATGGTGTTGAGTTCCAGCTCGAGGTCGCTGCGCGGGTTGAAGTTGACGTTGTTACTGTTGGATTCGATGTCGCGAACCGAGAGGCGGTCGCTGACCAGATCCTGCTTGCGCGTGTATTTGTCCGCCGGTTTGACCTCGAACCGCACCTTGAGCAGCGGCGCGCTGCCATTTTCACCGATCGCCCGGGAAAACTTCTCCCGACCGGCCTTGGTGAACCGCAAGGTATACAGCGGCGAGGCGGCCCAGCGATCAGCGGCCAACTGACGGAAACCGAGGCGCAGATCGCCGCGCATTTCCAGTTGTGGTGTGTCGGCGGCATCGCCAACGCCGATTTCCGGAAGCTTGATTTTGTAGTCTTCGGACTGGATGTCGCGGTACAGCACGTCGGCATCCTTGATCACGTTGTTCAGGTCAATGACGCCGATGTGCTTGACGGTCGAATACGGCTTGAGCGCCGAAGCACGGAAGTAGAAGTTCGGCACGCTGTGGTTGGCGCACAACAGGCAGAGCATGGCGCCCACCGACGCGGTGCTTTTCGGGTCGTCGATCCGGCCGTTCTTGTGGAACGGATACCAGCCGCCGGTGCGGTAGTTTTGCAGCGCCAGAATGCGCCCCGGTGGCAGCGGCAGTACCTTGCGAATGAACGCCTGGATGCCGGGCAGGCGCGAAGGGCGGCCGGTCAGCAGCAAGACATCGCACGGGTAATGCGCGACCACTTCACACAGCGCACCGAGAATCTTGGTGATGTTGATTTGGTCGTTGAGGAACGCGGCGTGGAGCTTCTGCAGGTCGAAACTGATCGGCGCGTCATACAGGTCGAAACCGCTCTGACCGCCGACATCGCGGCGCACGGCGGCGTTGACGTAGTCGAGCACGGTCTGGCTGATCGCATTGTCGCCGAGCAATTGGCGGTAGCTTTGCGGGGTGACTTCTTGCGGCACTTGCGGATCGTAATGCTCGTACGCCTTGAGCAGCGCCAGACCCAGCGGTGCGAACACCTGCAGGTTCAGTTGCTGGCGCAGAATCATGTCCTGGGCGCTGACCGATTCATCGCCACACAGGCGTGACATCAGCGAGTCCGGGGCTTTCACGCCGGCGTTCTGCAAGGCTTTTTCGAAGCTCGGCAGGATGAAGTCCTGAATCACGTCCAGCAGGATGTCATCGCCGGCCACTTTGAAGCCATCGCGAAAACGCTGCTCGGGCACGATGTGCACGTTGCTGCCGCTGCCGGTGTTGCCGGCGCGGTCTAGGCGATAGTCGGTGATCACCAGGTCGGTGGTGCCGCCGCCGATGTCGATGGTTGCCAGGGTGATGCGTTCGCGGTCGGTCTTGTCGGGGCGGGCGATGGTGTCGAAAAACTCTTCCGGGTGACCGGCGAAGTTCTCGTTGACCTCGGTGTACAGGTACACCAACTGGCCGCAGGAGGCTTCGTCCCATTCCACGCGGATGCTCGGGATCGGCGTGCGCGGGCTGACGGCCTGATCCTGATGCGGGTCTTCCTCGCCGGCGTGCCAGCCGAGGCTTTTCCACACCAGGCCGATGGCTTGCAGCATGCGTTCGTTGAGGATGCTGCGCTCGGCCTGCGGCATGCCCGGCGGCACGGTCAGGGTGATGCTGTTGAGCTGGCGCGGTACGCGGGTATGACCCTGGCGTGAACGCTGGGCCGGGCTGTTGATTTGCGACAGCGCCTGGGCCAGCACTTCGGCGAGCATGAAGGTCATCAGCGAGCTGCGCGAGTAACGCGGCATGAACACCGGCAGACGATCGTCTTCTTCGAGGCTGTAAAGCGCCTCGCCGGTTTCATTGATCAGGTGCGAGAACGGTGCGGCCGTGGCGTACGGCTCGTTATCGGTCTTGATGTACGAACAGTTGAAGCGCCAGCCGTGGCCGTAGGCGTTTTCGTCCCACAGATAGCGTTTCGGGCTGGACAGGCCAGTGGACCCTTCGGTGCCGCGACGACGGCTGGCCAGGCGGCTGGCCTCATTGCCGACGCGGGCAATCGTCGCCCATTGGAACGCATCGTGACGGCCGCTCTTGACCGAGCAGTGGTCCTTGCCGAAATACGCCTGGGCGAATTCCACGCGGCTTTCGAACGGCAGGTTGTAAGTGTGTTCGGGGGTGATCAGGTCGCGCAGTTCCAGCACGTAGTTTTGCTTCAGTCCGGAGCCTGCCTGACCGTGGTTCTCGATCAGGATGCCGCAGGTGCGCGAGTTGCCGACGTCCAGCACCAGGTCCACCGGAATCGGCTTGACCAGGCCATTGCTGTCGTTGGCGACTACTTTCAGCTCGGGGATTTCAACTTTTGCACGGGCCGTCGACTGCTGGGCGGCTGATGGCTTGCTCAACAGGCTGAGCAAGTTGAGGTAGTGCGCCAGGTGATAGTTGGCGCGGATGTCGGTGTCCAGCTCTGCGCGCGAGCGGTGGGCATTGCCCTCGTTGAACACTTCCAGCAGCCACTCGTTGACCCACGGCTGCGCCAGGAACCAGCGGGTTTCGCTGGCCTTGGTCGCCAGTTTGAAAGACACGCCGGAGCTGATGTCTTCTTCGTTCGGCGCCAGGTAGGCGGTGCCGTCACGCTTGGGCATCACGCGGCTGTCGAACGCCATCGTCAGGCGGTGGGTGTTGCCGTCGATGTCGGGCGTCGCCAGCTTCACCAGACGCATGCGCGACCAGTTGGTCGGACCTTCGTCGAAACGATGCGGCGGCATGAAGCGGAAAAACGGGGTCGGCAGCCAGACACCGTCCAGCAACTCGAGGCTGCTTTTCATGTCGACGCTGAACGCAGGTTTGGCTTTCTCGACCTTTTCCGGTTCAGGTTCGTAGAAAAAGAAGTCTTTCTCTTCGTTGTATGCCAAGCGGCAGATCAGCCCGCTGATCATCGGCGCGAACTCGCCGGCCGGTTCCTTGCGAGGATCCAGGCGTAGCGCGAAATCCATGAACTGGATGCCGGTGTCGCTGACCAGCGTGACGGTGTCTTCGAATTGGGTGACTTCAGGCAACATGTCGGGTTATTCCGTTTTTATTCGGCCACGTGCCGCATGGACATGGGGAATTGTTCTTTTCCGTAACCGCCGGTGCAGTCTGCGACTGTGGTCGCCCCTTTGCGGCAGTTGACCTTGGGCATGTCGTAAGTGCTGCCATCGCCACACACGGCCTGGCCCTGACTGTCGATAGCCAGGCTGCCACCCTTCATGGTAGCGCTCACCGGCCCGCTGCATTTGGTGCCGTCGGCCTGATGTACGGTGACTTCGCCCTTACCGTCCTTGAGCTGGTATTCCAGACGCAGGGGTTTGCCGGTCCGGCGGTCCTGAATACCGGCACCGGCGCGGAACTGGCCGTCGAGGAACTTGGCGGCACCGTCGGCGGCGTCTGGCGGAATGCTCAGGGGAGGGCCGGGTTTTGCGGCGGCGGATTTTTCTGCTTCGGGCGATGTGACATCCGGCGGCGCGGTTTTGTTCTCGGGTGGCGCGGTTGGGGCTTCGGCTGCCGGGTCTTTGGCTGGGTCTTTGGCCAGGTCTGCCGGTGCGGCATCAGCCTCGTTACCCTCGACGGCCGGCGCTTCCACGCCATTCGTTCCGGTCACAGCGGTGCCGGTTCCCGTGGTGGAGCCTACAACGGTGCCCGTCACAGGAACGCCATTGAGCGTCGTGACATTGCCGGTCAGTTGCGGCTCTTCCAGCTGTTTTTCCACCGGCACAATGCCCTCAGGCAGCAGGTCTACCGCCACCAACGGAATCGGGACGCAACCACGCAGACCGAGCAACAGCCACAAAAGCAGCAGCAGGAACGGCAGCAGCAACAGCCACCACCACCAGCGCCGCCACCACGGACGAGCAACCACCGGCACGACGGGCGCAACCACGGGCGCGGCTTCGACCACGGGTGGCAGCGTAAACGCGGGCGGAACTTGATAGAGGCAGTGCAGAGGATCGCGATTGCCGGTACCGGAATGCTCGAAACCCCAAAAGGTCAGCACCGGTTTGCCTTGCACCAGATAGACGAAGTTTTCGTCGGGGAAATGAATCACACGCTTGAGCAGCTTGCCGAACACGGCTTTGTCGCCTTGCTGCTGTTCGCCGGAATCAGTGCCCAGGAAACGCTGGCTCAATTCGTCGAGCGCGGTCTTCAGCGCTTCAAGTTGGCGGCGGGCAGGGGCGCGTTCTTCTTCGGTCGCACTGCTCCACGGGATCACATCGCCGTCGAGGCCGCTGTACCAGTCGATCTGGTTACCGAGCTCATCGCTTTGAGGGATGGCCAGATGATCGACCATTTCAGGGTTTTTGCGGCGAATGGCTTCGCGCAATTGCAGGGCCGCCCGGTATACCGGTTGACCTGTTTCGCCCAGGGCAGTGAATGACCCGCTCTTACCGCTGCGTAATAGTGCCCCGCGCATTCAAACTCCCTATGTTCTGTTGCGCAAAAATGACAGACAAAGGTGTCTGTTCTTGCTCCTGCAATTAGCTGGCGACCTTAATGTCATAATGATGTCGCCGTCAATCTGCCGGAGGTTCAAAACCGTATGAGACTAGCGTAAGTGTACGGAGGTTGCATGAGGTCAATGTGAATTGACTCGGGAAGGCTCAGAGGTGTGCTTTTTAAGCTTGATGAATCGTTTCATCAGCGTTATAAAAAATGCACAACTCCAAGAAAGGCTTACCCATGAATCCGCTCAAACTCGTCGTTGCCTTTAGCGCGTTGTCCGCTGCTTCCCACGCCATGGCCTGGGATTACGTCCTGCTCGACACCGACAAAGCTTCCCAAAACTGGCAGATCACCAGCCAGCAATTGGGGGTAAAAACCGGCAAACCCTTCTCCGTGACCCTTCGCACCTTGCACGGCGGTCGGCAAGAGGGCGTCAGCATCGTCGACATCGATAACGGCAACATGAAACTCTCGGTAGTGCCGACCCGCGGGATGAACGTCCTGCAGGCGTCGGTCGGCAATGTGCGCATGGGCTGGGATTCGCCGGTCAAGGAAGTGGTCAACCCGTCCTTCATCGAACTCAACGGTCGCGGCGGGCTGGGCTGGCTGGAAGGTTTCAATGAACTGGTCACCCGCTGTGGCTATGAATGGGTCGGCCACCCCGGCATGGACAATGGTGAATTGCTGACCCTGCACGGCCGCGCCGCCAACATCCCCGCGAACAAAGTCACCCTGCACATCGATGAAAAACCACCGTATGCAATCACCCTGCGCGGCGAACTGAAAGAGCAGGCATTCAAGAAAGTCGACTTCTCCGTCGCGACCGAACTGGTCACCGAGCCCGGCAGCGTAGCGTTCGCCCTCAACGATACCCTCACCAACAATGGCGATTATCCGAAGGAATACCAGGCGCTGTACCACAGCAACTTCAGCACCCCATTCCTGGAGCAGGGCGCCCGTTTCGCCGCACCGGTGAAACAGGTCTCGCCGTTCAACGACAAGGCCAAAGGGGATCTGCCGGACTGGCAAACCTATCGCGCGCCGACCAAGGACTACGACGAGACGGTTTACAACGTCGTGCCGTATGCCGATGCCAAGGGTGACACCCTGACCGTGCTGCATAACAAGGCGGGCAGCCTTGGGGTTTCCGTGGGTTTCAATACTCAACAGTTGCCGGTGTTCTCGCTGTGGAAAAACACGGACACCCAAGGGCAGGGCTATGTCACGGGTCTTGAGCCAGGAACGAGCTTTTCCTACAACCGTCGGTATCAACGACCGCTGAATCTGGTGCCGACGATTGCGGCCAAGGAGCAGAAGCAGTTCCAGATCAGCTACAGCTTGCTGGCAGACAAGGGGGCTGTGGATAACGCGTTGAAGCGAGTGAACGAGATTCAGGGCGGGCGGCAGACTGAGGTGCGGCAAACGCCGTTGGTGGATCTCACCAAGGAATAATCCCCGCTAATTTGTGCTCGGCCGGTATTGCAGCGCTTCGGCCAGATGCTCGCGGGTGATGCCGTCGACTTGCTCAAGGTCCGCTAGGGTGCGCGCCACTTTGAGCAGTCGATGGGCTGACCTCAGCGACAAAGTCAGTCGTTCACACGCAGTTTCCAGCCAGGTTTCGTCGACTGTGGATAAGTAGCAGTGGCGGCGCAGGCCTGGCAGATCGAGAAAGGCGTTGGCGCAGCCCTGGCGTTTGTGTTGCCGTTCTCGTGCATCGGCGACCAGAACAGCGGCAGTGGCCGTATCGTCGCCGGCTTTCGGCGCTGGGTTCAGCGCCGTAGCTTCCCGCGCGACGGTCAGGTGCAGGTCGATGCGATCCAGCAGCGGGCCCGACAGTTTGTTGCGGTAGCGCTGGACCATGTCCGGCGTACAAGAGCAGCGGCCGCTCGGCTCGCCAAGGTATCCACAAGGGCAGGGATTCATCGCGGCAACCAACTGAAATCGCGCCGGGAATCGTACGCGGTCACGGGCGCGGGAAATCACGATGTGCCCGGACTCCAGAGGCTCCCTTAAAACCTCCAATACTTTGCGATCAAATTCCGGCAGCTCATCCAGGAATAGAACGCCATGGTGGGCGAGGGTGATTTCGCCGGGTTGCGGTTTCGATCCGCCGCCTACCAGCGCCGCACCTGAGGCAGAGTGGTGGGGTTGTCTGAAGGGACGCTGCGGCCAATGACTCAGCGGTACACAACTGGTGACCGATTGAATCGCCGCGACTTCCAGCGCTTCGTTCTCGGCCAAGGGTGGCAACAGCCCCGGCAAACGGCTCGCCAGCAGGGTTTTTCCCGTGCCCGGCGGTCCACTGAACAACAAATTATGAGCACCCGCCGCCGCAATCAGCAGCGCACGCTTGGCCGCGAGTTGGCCCTGCACTTCATTCAAATCGGGATAGGGTTTGCTGGCGTAGAGCAATCCATTGGACACATAAGGTTCAACCGGCGTGTGGCCATTGAAATGCGCGACCGCTTCGAGCAAATGATCCACCGCAATCACCTTCAACCCCGAAGCCAGGCACGCCTCCTCGGCATTCGCCCGTGGCACCATCAAAGAACGCCCGGCCTTGCGCGCGGCGAGCGCTGCCGGCAATACCCCCCGAACTGCCCGCACGGCGCCTGAGAGCGCCAACTCCCCCAAGCACTCCACATCATCCAGCGTCAGAGTCGGCACCTGCACGCTGGCTGCCAGAATCCCCAAGGCAATCGCCAGATCGAAGCGCCCGCCGTCTTTTGGCAAGTCGGCGGGCGCGAGATTCAAGGTGATGCGGCGTGCCGGGAATTGCAGGCCTGAGTTGATGATCGCACTGCGTACTCGATCCTTGCTTTCCTTCACTGCCGCTTCGGGTAAACCGACCATCGTCAGCGACGGCAAGCCGTTGGCCAGATGGACTTCTACGGTGACGGCGGGCGCCTCCACACCAATCTGGGCGCGACTGTGAACGATGGCCAGAGACATGATCATTCCTTGAGCTGACGAGACCGCTTCCTGCGGTTTCTTGAAGGGTAGACGGGAGGTAGAGCGCTGGCATGAAAACCTGGCCTTCAAATTTGCGCTGAATGTTTCGACGCGAATCTCAAGACAAAGTCGGCTCTGCGTGACCGCACGCTGTGAAGGCCCGGCAGGGCGAAAAAAAACCGCCAGTCAGGCGGTTTCCATGGAAGGGACATCAGATTGTCCAGTTGCTCAGGGTTTGATCAATAGACCTTGACCGGTCGGTAAGCTTGCAATCGACAGGTTCATTTTTGCAGCCCATTCATCCATGCCTTCCTTTTGAGGTTGATAGCCAAAATAGGCGTAATCATCCAGCAAAACAAATGCTCCAGACACCAGGCGATCCCACAAGTAATCAATGGCAGCGACTTCTGGAATAGTGCAGTTCAAGTCAATGTGCAAAAACGCAATTCGGTCTGATTCAATCTGGGAAAGAGTATCCGGAATGCTGCCCTGAATAATTTTTGCATTGGGCCACTCTGCAAAATTTTGTTTCACCGAGTCGAGATTGGTTGTGTAAAAACCAGACGCGAGCTCTTTGCGATTGCGCTCAAAGACGCCCGCGGTCCTTTCGTCATCCGACAAGTAACGTTCATCAAGACCGGCAAAAGTGTCCAATAGATAAAAGGTTCTTCCGGTGTTGTTCCAATCCAGGTCATGCATGATCGCGGAGCTCAAGAAGCCACGATTCACGCCACACTCCACGAAGTCTCCGGTGTACTTGGCTGCTGACCTTGCGGCCCAAAGCCCCAGATGAACTCTCCAGAACCATTTATAATCGCCGCCCGCTGCGGCGACGCCGCGACCATAGGCCGACATAAAGGCGGGATCAACCATGAAGTCATGATTGTGTTTGGAAGCCAGCCCGTCGTATTGATAAGCGCCTTCGATTTTCGGATGCAGCGGATTGTATTCTTTCTCTGCAACGTAACGCGCGTCACCCTTGTAAGCGCGCCCTTCCATCAAACCGAATCTCAAGTAGTGATCGGCCGGATCGTACCCTGCCCTGCTGACATCGGGGTGAAGCTCTAAGTATTTAGCGGGGGAAAAATCTTCAGGTAACGACATTAAAAGCTCCATTCTTCTTTTGCTTTTACAGAACCATGGCTCTCGGAGAGGCAGCCGTCAGAAGTCGCTCAAAACTTGATAGTGAGTCTGATTTTTCGCACAGGTTGGCCAGTCGATTGCCCACCCATGCTCATGAGAACTTTCCGCCAGTTAACGACTGCAAGGTCGTCACCGTTTATGCGTTGTTGCAATGCTATCGGTCGCAACGGCCAGGGCTTTAGCTGAGTATTTGAAACGGCCTGCATATCGAATGCAGCATAGATCTTTCAGGCGGATGCCCACGCGGAGCAGGCGCGATCGAGGGGAGGGTTACTCGGCAGGCGGATTCAGCTTCGCTTCAAGCTCCGCCACCTTCGCTTCAAGACTCTCCAACCGTGCACGGGTCCGTGCAAGCACGACCATCTGGCTATCAAACTCTTCCCGGCTCACCAGATCCAGCTTGCTGAAGCCGCTCTGCAACAGCGCCTTGAACTGGCTTTCGATTTCGCTTTTCGGCAGTGGGGTGTCGCCGCTGAAGAGGCGGGAGGCGGTGCCGCTCAGGGCATCGAGGAAGTCTTTGGGTGCGAGCATGGGAAATGTCCTGTCAACAATGGCGGGCAGTGTATCACGCAGTGTCTATAGTCAATCTCGCCGCCAGGGGTGCACGCTTTTCGCGCATGCGGACGGGCGGCCGCGCACTGTTGTTGTGCGTATACGTCGGGTCATTTGCGCGGAGGAGCTTGCAGCAGCGGCCAAAGGCTTGAAATCAGTGGGTTTTGGCGAGATGGCAAGCTTTCTGCTTAGTCGGTAGTGACCCATGCACTGATGCAGTCGCTGTGACGAATGCAGTGCGCCAAGCGGAACGGGGGAAGTGTTTCGTGCGGAGTGGTTAGCAGGCGTCGGACGGGCAGGTAAGGCCGACGATGCGTTACAAAGCCAGGCACTGCGCTTAGACTTGAGTCGGGTTTGTTTTCCTGGGGCAAGTCCACCAATTCGGGAGAGAGTTTTCATGAAGCTAGTCACTGCCATCATCAAGCCGTTCAAACTGGACGACGTACGCGAGTCGCTGTCCGAGATCGGCGTGCAGGGCATTACCGTTACTGAAGTCAAAGGCTTCGGTCGGCAGAAGGGTCACACCGAGCTGTACCGCGGCGCGGAGTACGTGGTCGATTTCCTGCCAAAGGTGAAGATCGATGTCGCCATTGACGACAAGGATCTGGACCGGGTTATCGAGGCGATAACCAAGGCTGCCAACACCGGCAAGATCGGGGACGGCAAGATCTTCGTGGTCAATCTGGAACAGGCGATTCGCATCCGTACCGGCGAAACCGATACCGACGCAATCTAAGCCGCCACAAACCCAACGCCCCAGGAGAAAACAATATGACTCTGCGTAAATTCGCAGGGCTAGGAGCCCTGTTGTCCCTCGTAATGCCCAGCCTGGCTATGGCGGCAGACGAAGTGGCAGCCCCAGTCCTCAATTCCGGCGACACTGCCTGGATGATGACCTCGACAGCCCTCGTGCTGTTCATGACCATTCCCGGCCTCGCGCTGTTCTACGGCGGCATGGTTCGCTCCAAAAACATTCTTTCCGTGATGATGCAGTGCTTCGCCATTACCGGTCTGATCAGCATCCTGTGGGTCATTTATGGCTACAGCATCGCGTTCGACACCACCGGCATGGAACAGGGCGTCATCAACTTCAACTCGTTCTTCGGTGGCATGGGCAAGGCGTTCCTCGCCGGTGTCACGCCAGCGAGCCTGACCGGCCCTGCGGCGCTGTTCCCTGAGGCGGTGTTCGTCACCTTCCAGATGACCTTCGCCATCATCACCCCTGCGCTGATCGTCGGTGCCTTCGCCGAGCGGATGAAGTTCTCCGCCATGCTGATCTTCATGGGCGTCTGGTTCACCTTGGTTTATGCACCTATCGCGCACATGGTCTGGTCCGGTAACGGCGGCCTGTTGTGGGACTGGGGTGTGCTGGACTTCGCTGGCGGCACCGTGGTGCACATCAACGCCGGTGTGGCCGGTCTGATTGCCTGCCTGGTACTGGGCAAACGCAAAGGCTTCCCGACCACCCCGATGGCGCCGCACAACCTCGGTTACACCCTGATGGGCGCGGCCATGCTGTGGTTTGGCTGGTTCGGCTTCAACGCCGGTTCCGCCGCAGCCGCCAACGGCACTGCCGGCATGGCGATGCTGGTGACCCAGATCGCAACCGCCGCCGCTGCATTGGGCTGGATGTTCGCCGAGTGGATCACTCACGGTAAACCAAGTGCCTTGGGTATCGCTTCGGGTGTTGTGGCCGGTCTGGTTGCAATCACCCCAGCCGCTGGCACCGTGGGCCCGATGGGCGCTCTGGTCATCGGTCTGGCAGCCGGCGTGGTGTGCTTCTTCTGCGCCACCACCCTGAAACGCAAACTCGGCTATGACGACTCCCTGGACGCCTTCGGCGTTCACGGTATCGGCGGTATCCTCGGCGCGATCCTGACCGGTGTCTTCGCTGCACCGTCGCTGGGCGGCTTCGGCACCGTCACCGACATCGCCGCACAAGTCTGGATTCAGTGCAAAGGCGTGGGCTTCACGGTGATCTACACCGCAATCGTCACCTTCATCATCCTCAAGGTCCTGGACGCTGTCATGGGTCTGCGTATCACCGAAGAAGAAGAGGCTGTCGGCATCGATCTGGCACTCCACAACGAACGCGGCTACAACTTGTAAGTACGCACAAAAAAAATGCCCGGCTTGCCGGGCATTTTTTTGTCTGGAGTTTGTCAGTGAAGGAACTGCTGAAAGGTTTTTTCGTACATGTTTAGTGGCGTTTACGACGAGCGTTTTTCCGCGGCCAATGGCTTACATGATTGAAGGAATATTAGGGCCTTTGTTTTTTCCCAGAGCGCGCTAGAATGCGCCCCGAACGTGCGGAGAACTGTATGTGGCAACAGACTCTGATTACCCTGCGGGCGAGGCCCCGGGGCTTTCATCTGGTAACGGACGAGTTACTCGCCGGCCTGCCTGAACTCAAGGCATGTCGGGTCGGTCTGTTGCATTTGTGGCTGCAGCATACCTCGGCGTCGTTGACCATCAACGAGAACGCCGATCCGGCGGTACGTCGCGACTTCGAACGATTTTTCAATCGTCTGATCCCACAAGGAGCAGACGGCTATGAGCATAACGACGAAGGCCTGGACGACCTCCCGGCGCACTTCAAGGCCAGCGTGCTTGGCTGTCAGCTCAGTTTGCCGATTTCGGCAGGCCGACTGGCGCTGGGGACCTGGCAAGGCGTTTATCTGGGCGAGCACCGTGATTTTGGCGGTGCCCGTAAAGTCCTCGCCACCGTGCACGGTGAAGAGGCATAAACCGCTGGTTGCCAGCGGTTGTAGAATTTTTTCCAGCGGCCTTCGACAGACGGCGAAGCTGGGCTATAACTAATCTGCTTTTCGCAAGTCATGAGGTAGAACATGAGCGACGATGATCTGGAAAACGACGACCTCGAAGTAGGCGACGACGACGAAACCGAAGAAGGTCTGGAAACAGCAGCGGAAGACGTTGCTGACGACGATGGCGGTGAAGCGCCCGTTCCGACCGCCAAAGGCAAAGCCAAGGCAGCGGTATCGGTCGATGAGCTGCCGAGCGTCGAAGCAAAAAACAAGGAGCGTGATGCTCTGGCGCGGGCCATGGAAGAGTTCCTGGCCAAGGGCGGCAAGGTGCAGGAAGTGGAGGCCAATGTGGTCGCCGATCCGCCCAAGAAGCCTGACAACAAGTACGGCAGCCGGCCTATCTGAGCCTGCTACTTGCTTGCTGAAAAAGCCCGCCGTCGCTGCGGGCTTTTTCATGGGTGAAACAAAAATCTTGGGCCTGCGTCGATCCCCTGTGGGAGTGAGCCTGCTCGCGATAGCGGTGTGTCAGGCAATATAAATACTGAATGTCACTCCGCTATCGCGAGCAGGCTCACTCCCACAAGGGGAATATCGGTGATCTCAGGGTTAGTGTTGGGCGTTCCAAAGGGCCAGCAACGCCGGCAACTCGCTCAGGCTGCGGATCTCGGCATCCGGTGCCTTCTCGGCTTCCCAAACCTTGCCTGCCGGGTTAAACCAGATCGCCCGCAATCCCGCCTGCTGGGCGCCAGCAATGTCGTCACCCGGATGATCGCCGATATGCACGGCCGTCTCGGCCGTCGCACCACCACGCTGCAACGCCTCATGAAACAGTCGCGCATCCGGTTTGCCGATGCCGATGTCTTCGGCGCACAAGGCAAACTTGAAGTAATCCGCCAGCCCTAAGCGGCGCACATCGGCGTTGCCATTGGTGACCACGCCGAGGGCATAGTGATTGGCCAGCGTCTCCAGGGTCGGTTGTACTTCCGGGAAGATTTCCAGCTGATGCCGGGCATGTAGAAACACTTCAAAACTCTGATCGGCCAGGTCTGAGGCCTGACCCTGGTCGTAACCGGCCTCTTCCAGCGCGTGGAACAAGACTCGGCGACGCAGGGCGCTGATGCGGTGCTTGAGGCTTGGTTCGCTGCTGAGGATCCGCTCTCGAATCGCCCACAAATGCTCCACCGGCACGGCGCCCAGATTCGGTGCATGCTCGGTCAGCCATTCACGCAATACGGCTTCGGCGCTGACGATCACCGGCGCGGTATCCCACAGGGTGTCGTCGAGGTCGAAGGTGATCAATTGAATTCTCATGACTCATCGCCTTTGATGCGTTTGGCCCTTGGATGGGCGCTGTCGTAAACCGTCGCCAGGTGCTGGAAGTCCAGGTGGGTGTAGATCTGGGTGGTTTTGATGTCCGAGTGGCCGAGCAATTCCTGCACCGCCCGCAGGTCCTGGGAGGACTCCAGCAAATGGCTGGCGAAGGAGTGTCGCAGCATGTGCGGATGCAGGTTCTGCCCCAGTTCGCGCTCGCCAGCGGCTTTAACCCGCACCTGAATCGCCCGTGGGCCGAGGCGCCGGCCTTGCTGGCTGACAAACACCGCGTCGTCCGCGGGATTGGTCATGGCCCGTAGCGGCAGCCACAACTCCAGCGCTTCGCGAGCTTTTTTGCCGACCGGCAGCAGTCGGGTCTTGCTGCCCTTGCCGAGTACTTGAACCATGCCGTCGGCCAGGTCCAGCTGATCCAGATTGAGCCCGGTCAGTTCCGACAGCCGCAAACCCGAGGAATAGAACAGCTCCAGTATCGCCTGATCCCGACGCGCCAGAAAATCATCCTCCACCGCGCCCTCAAGTAGTTGCAGCGCGCGGTCGGTATCGAGGGTTTTTGGCAGCCGACGTTCGCCCTTCGGCGGTGCCAGGCCGTTGGCCGGGTCGTGGTCGCAGAGGCCTTCGCGGTTCAGATAGTGATAGAGCCCGCGCACCGCCGACAGCAGCCGTGCCAGGCTGCGGGACGATTGGCCCTGTGAATGCAGGCGAGCGATCAGGCTGCGCAGACGCTGGATGTCCAGGGCGGCCCAACTGCTGATGTTCTGTTTGACGCACCAGCCCAGCACTTTGTCGAGGTCGCGGCGGTAGGCGTACAGCGTATGAGGCGACACCTGCCGCTCACTGCGCAGGTGTTCGCAGTAAGCGTCCAGTTGCCGTTCCATCATCAGCGTACCGAGCGCAGGGAGGTGTTGACCCGTGGCAGCACGCGGCCCATGACTTCGGCGATGTAGCTGAGGAACAGCGTGCCCACCGAACTCTTGTAGTGCTGCGGGTCACGGCTGGCGATGGCCAGGACGCCGTGGATGCCCTGGTAGCTGATGGCGACGACGGCGGTGGAACCGATCTGCTTGCGCTGTTCTTCGCCAAACAGGAAGTCCAGTTCGTGTTCACGCAGGCTGCCGCTGACGCTTTTGTCTTCCGAGAGCAAGCCGCCGATGGCCGTTTGCGCGTCGGCATGCGTGACCCAACGGCCGACCGGCATCGGGTTGTCACCCAGCAGGATCAGGCTGACGAAAGGCACCTGAAAGTCCTGGCGCAGACTGTCTTCGACGCTGATCACCACGTCTTCCAGGCTGGTGGCGTCCATCAGTGCGAGAATCAGGCGGCGGGTCTTGTCGAAAAGGCGATCGTTGTCGCGGGCCACGTCCATCAAGTGCGAGAGGCGATGACGCAGCTCGATATTGCGGTCGCGCAGGATGGACATCTGGCGTTCGACCAGCGAAATGGTGTCGCCGCGCTGGTGCGGAATGCGCAAGGTGGCGAGCAGTTCTTCATGCTCGACGAAGAAATCCGGATGAGCCTCCAGGTACGCGGCAATCGCCGCCGCCTCAAGGCTTTCGGAAGGGGATTCGTCGGGCTGTAGGGCGGGAACCTGGGGCTTATCTTTCATGGATTCGACTCTCTCAAAGACGCACTTGTCCTTCATAAACGCGCACTGCCGGGCCGGTCATCATGACCGGTTGGCCAGGGCCTGCCCATTCAATGGACAAACGCCCGCCGGGCAGGTCGATCAAAAGCGGCGAATCCATCCACCCCTGGCTGATCGCGGCCACTGCGGCAGCGCAGGCGCCGGTTCCGCAAGCCTGGGTTTCCCCGGTCCCGCGCTCCCAGACGCGCAACTGCGCGCGGCTTCGGTCGATGACCTGGAGAAAACCGACATTGACCCGCGCCGGGAAGCGCGGATGGTTTTCGATTTTCGGCCCCAGTTCATGCACCGGTGCATTGTTGATGTCGCTGACCCGCAGCACGGCATGGGGGTTGCCCATGGACACGGCGGCCAGATCGACCAGGGTGCCGTCGACGTCAACCTGATAGCTCGTGGCCTGCTCCGGCGCTTCAAATGGAATGTCGGCCGGCACCAGGCGCGGTGCGCCCATGTTGACACCGATCTGCCCGTCGCTGCGGATATCCAGTTCGATGATGCCGCTTTTGGTCTCGACGCGGATCTGCCGCTTCGCGGTCAGGCGCTTGTCGAGCACGAAGCGAGCGAAACAGCGCGCACCGTTGCCGCACTGTTCCACTTCGGAGCCGTCGGCGTTGAAGATCCGGTAGCGGAAATCCACGTCCGGGTTGCTGGGCGCTTCGACGATCAGCAACTGGTCGAAACCGATACCCGTATGCCGATCGCCCCATTGCTTGGCGTGTTTGGGCAGGATGTGCGCATGCTGGCTGACCAGGTCAAGGACCATGAAGTCATTGCCCAGGCCGTGCATCTTGGTAAAACGCAGCAGCATGGTTTTACTCCGGCAGCAGGCTTTCGCCAGCAAACAACTCGGCTACCGTCTCACGGCGACGCACTTCAAATGCCTGATCACCGTCCACCAACACTTCAGCGGCACGGCCGCGGGTGTTGTAGTTGGAACTCATGACAAACCCGTAGGCACCGGCCGAATGCACGGCCAGCAGGTCGCCTTCTTCCAGGGCCAGCTGACGATCCTTGGCCAGGAAGTCGCCGGTCTCGCAGATCGGTCCGACGATGTCGTAGGCGCGGGCAGCGGAATTGCGCGGGCGCACGGCGGTGACGTCCATCCAGGCCTGGTACAGCGCCGGGCGGATCAGGTCGTTCATGGCCGCGTCGACGATGGCGAAGTCTTTGTGTTCGGTGTGCTTGAGGTACTCGACCTGGGTCAGCAGCACGCCGGCGTTGGCGACGATGAAGCGGCCCGGCTCAAATACCAGCGCCAGGTCACGACCGTCGAGACGCTCGCGCACGGCTTTGATGTAGTCGGCAGCCAATGGCGGCTCTTCATCGCGATAACGCACGCCCAAACCACCACCGAGATCGATGTGGCGCAGGTAAATGCCGCAATCGCCGAGGCGGTCGACCAGGCCCAGCAGGCGGTCGAGGGCGTCGATGAAGGGTGGCAGGGTGGTCAGTTGTGAACCGATGTGGCAATCGACACCGACCACTTCCAGGTTTGGCAGTTGGGCGGCGCGGATGTATACGTCTTCGGCGTCAGCGATGGCGATGCCGAACTTGTTCTCTTTAAGACCGGTGGAAATGTACGGGTGGGTGCCAGCGTCGACATCCGGGTTCACGCGCAGCGAGATCGGCGCGCGAACGCCCAGCTCGGCAGCGACCACTTGCAGACGTTCCAGCTCATCGGTGGATTCGACGTTGAAGCAGTGCACGCCGACTTCCAGGGCACGACGCATGTCGTCACGGGTCTTGCCGACACCGGAGAAAACGATTTTGTCGGCGCTGCCGCCAGCGGCCAGTACGCGTTCCAGCTCGCCACGGGAGACGATGTCGAAACCGGCGCCCAAACGCGCCAGGACATTCAGAACACCCAGGTTGGAGTTGGCCTTGACCGCAAAGCAGACCAGGTGCGGCATGCCGGCCAGCGCATCGGCGAATGCCAGGTACTGGGCTTCGATGTGCGCACGGGAGTAGACGTAGGTCGGTGTGCCAAAGCGTTCGGCGATGGCGGACAGGGCAACACCTTCCGCGAACAGCTCGCCGTCACGGTAGTTAAAAGCGTCCATGGCGTTCCCTTATTGGTAGACGTCGTGCTTGTGTGCTTTCGACGGAGATTGCTGTGACGACTTGGCCTGCTCGGCAGGATCCTGGCTGTCATCGGGCAGGTACAGCGGGCCTTTTTGACCACAGGCCGATAATAAGCTGACAAAAGCGACGAGCGAAGCGAGCGCAGCAAGGGAAGAGATCAGGCGCTTCATGGCGAAATCCTTGAAAATGCATTAATTGCGCCGGAGTATACCGGCCACCCGGCAGCTTGCCTATGCGACGGGGCTCCCGTCCGGCGGGGCTTGGACCGTAGCGCGGTAACTTGTCCTGCGCCGTACGTGGATATTTCGTAACGCTATCGGGCCCTTGGTCGTTATCCTTTGCAATCACCGGGGCTCGGCCGTATCTTGCGGCGCTTGAGCGTGAGTAGACACTTTTTGAGGTTCCCGCAATGAGTTTGACTGAAGCCCGTTTCCACGACCTGGTCGATGCCACCCAGCAGACGCTGGAAGATATTTTTGACGAGTGTGACCTGGATATCGATCTGGAGAGCTCGGCCGGTGTGCTCACCGTCAAGTTCGAAAACGGCAGCCAGTTGATCTTCAGCCGTCAGGAACCGCTGCGGCAGCTGTGGCTGGCGGCCGTGTCCGGCGGGTTCCACTTCGATTACGACGAAGAGAGCAAGCGCTGGATGTGTGACAAGAGCGACGAACAACTCGGCGAGATGCTCGAGCGCATCGTCAAGCAGCAGGCTGACGTCGAACTCGATTTCGAAGGCCTGTGAGATCGTGACCCAGCCTGTGCCCGTTCGTCCGCCCAAACCGCTCTACAGCAATGTCAGCCCGGCGGTGGCTTCGCCGTGCAGCGGCGTGTGTCGGCTGGATGAGCAGAAGGTCTGCCTTGGGTGTTTTCGCCATGTCGAAGACATCCGCGAATGGCGCTCGGCCGATGACGATCGGCGGCGGGTTATCTGCGCCCAGGCTACACAGCGCAAACAGGTCGACGGGGCCTGACTTGTATATTTATTGAGCTGTGATAGTGTCGAGAAACGCCTCAACCCATCGAGGCTCGTGAAAACCCCGCCTTTTTCTGGCGGGGTTTTGCTTTTTCTGTGCAGAAGAAAGGAGTCTGCCCAAATCATGACCGCACCTTCAATCACCCTTACCCGTCTGGACGTGCAACGTCTGGAGCGCCTGATCGACAGCCTGGATGACACGCTGCCGGGCGTTATCGCGCTGCAAACCGAGCTGGACCGCGCCGATACCCTGGTCGGTCACGATGAAGTACCCGCCGATGTCGTGACCATGAATTCCCGCGTACATTGCCGCGAAGAAGGCAGCGGCAAGGACTATCACCTGACGCTGGTTTATCCGAAGGATGCCAATGCCGACGAAGGCAAGATTTCCATTCTGGCGCCAGTGGGCAGTGCCTTGCTCGGCCTTAAGGTGGGTCAGCACATCGACTGGCCGGCTCCAGGCGGCAAGACCCTCAAACTGACCTTGCTGGAAGTCGAATCGCAGCCGGCCGAGGGCGGCCACTTTCCGGAATAAACCCCTCAGACCTGCTCGAGCGCCTCGTTCAATGCGCGCTCCAGGTCAGCCTTGTAGCGCAAATACAAAATGCTTGAACTCTGACCATCACCGAGCAGGCCCGACAGGTCCAGGTCGGT
Source organism: Pseudomonas sp. LjRoot277 (assembly GCF_964253845.1). Taxonomy (NCBI): domain Bacteria; kingdom Pseudomonadati; phylum Pseudomonadota; class Gammaproteobacteria; order Pseudomonadales; family Pseudomonadaceae; genus Pseudomonas; species Pseudomonas sp. LjRoot277. The sequence continues at coordinate 353,017 of NZ_CAXURI020000001.1, forward strand.
GATGTAGCAGCGATAGCGTTCGGTTTCACGGCGCTGCTCGACGATTTCCCGGGCGACCACGCTGAACAGTTGGTCGCCATGTTCCAGCTCTGAAAATTCCCGCTGATTGCAATACAACGTGACCTGCACCTGTCCCGGTGCGGCTTTGCCGACAATCGCCTGCACGTCGTAGAACGGTTTGTTGACCGGGGTTTGCGGCGCTGGCCGAGCTTCGACCCGACGCGCCCGCACGGGGCCGGAGGGCAGCAGTTGGTAATACAAGGTGTCCAGGCTCAACGGCTGGGCGACGTCCATCGGCAGCAAGGCGTCGCGACGGTACTGGATCGATTGCAGGAAACGTTGCAGCGGCACCAGCAGGCTTTGCTCGTCGTGGTAGGGCAAGCGCTGCTGCCACAGGGCATTGAATTCATCCAGCACGTACAGGTCGGCGTGGTATTCGTTGATCCGGTAGAACACCTGAATGCAATCGGGCTGGCCCATCGGCAGGACCAGCGCCAGGTCGTGGTCTTCCAGTGCCATCGGGTCCAGGTGCAGTGGGCTGTAGCTTGGCCGCTCTTCGCCCAGGTAATCGACCAGCGCCGGCAGCGTGGCGAGGGCGACATGATTGACCTGGCCGGGCACCAGCTCCAGCACGTGGTAGTGCTGCTGGACCTGAATCAGGTAGCGATGATTGAGTTTGCTTAACAGCAGATTCTGCGCGGTGTCGAGGATCTCTTCGACCCGCCGGGCAATAAACTGTGCGCGGTTGTGGCAGAAGCACCGAACCCGCAACGTGGGTTGTTGTAGCCCGCCGGGCAGGTTGTTGAGGTAATCACGCACGCAGTCGAGCAGCGCGTGAGGGCCGTCGAAGCGGTTGACCAGCACTTCGTTCCAACTATTGAGCGTGACCTGATCCAGGGTCAGCACCAGGTTTTCCCGGACGCCGGCGTAACTGAGGGAATCGGTGCGCTCGGTGGTCATCAGGATGTTCAGGTCGCGGTGGTGCTTGAGTGGATCGACGCCGACGTTCACCAGAATCAGCACTTCGCTCGGCTCGCTGGCGCGCAGCAACGGTTCTTCGGCGACGGTCGTCAGCGGCAGGACGATGCTCTGTTGCAGGCTGCCGAGCAGGTTGAACAGCTCGAACTCGCTCAAATCGCTGCTGCCAGGATGCAAGGCCAGGCGAGTGCTGCTGTCGATCACGCCATTGCGGTGACACCAGGTCAGCAGTTCCAGCAATTGGCGGCTGCGCTTGATCGGTGCGAAATGCTCCCATTCGAGGGCCGTCAGGCTGCCGTTGTACAAACCCCACTGAGTTTGACCCGATTCTTTTTTGTTCGGCGCATGCACCAGCGTGAGGGTATCTTCGGCCAGATCCGGGGCGATGCCAGGGTTGATGAACTCGACCTTGTCGGCCTTGCGCTCGAAAGCCGCGTACAGCCGTCGACCCAGCACGTTGAGGTCGCGCTTGTTGATCAGGCTGGCGGTCTGTTCGTTGCGGGCGAACTGGGTCAGGAAGCGGTAGCTGTAATTGAGTTCGTTGACCAAGGCCCTTCGTTCAGAGCCGACCTGACGGACTTTCCACTGGCTGCGGCTGTCGAGGAGGGCCAGTTGACGATGGTCCCACTGCCATTCGTGGGCCAGGCGTTTGAGCAACGAACGCTGCCAGCTCTGAGTGCGACTGGTGCTGCCGGTGAGTTTGCGATTGACCTTCAGGTACAACGCCCGGCGTACCAGCTCCAGCCGTTCCGGCTCGCCACGGGCGGTCAGGTATTCCTCGATGCGTCGGTAGACCACGACGTACGGGTCCAGCTCATCAAGGTCGAGCCGATTGGCAAACACCGCTTGCTTGAAGCGCAGGCTCAGGCAATGAACCTTGGGGTGTTCGCTGGCATAGACCTCGGTCAGCAGAAGTTTGAGTACCGATTTGTACGGCGACTCGATGCCCTTGAACAACTGCCAGAGTCCGGCGCCGATGTATTCGCCAGGCGGGATATAGGCCAGATGCCCCAGGTCCAGGGTTTCGTCGGCACGGATGAAGCGCTTGGACATCAGCGTGTGGGTGTAACGGTCGTAGCTCGCTTCTTCGTAGACCGGCACCAGCCACCAGATGGGCGTGCGTCCGGCCAGCCAGATCGCGGTGCGATAAAACTCGTCCAGTAGCAAATAGTGCTGGGTGGTGCCGCAGTCTTCCGAGCTCAGTTGCGCATCACGTTCACCGCGTACGAAACGGGTCGGGTCGATCAGGAAAAAATGCGCCTCGGCGCCTTGGCTAGCGGCCCAGATTTCGAGGAGCTGGCATTTTTTGCGCAGCTCAGTGAGCTCGCTTTCGCTCAAGTCCGGCCCATGACAGACCCACACGTCCATGTCGCTTTGGTCGGCCTGGGCGAGGGTGCCGAGGCTGCCCATCAGGAACAGGCCGTGAATTGGTCGCGGCGGATTGCTGCCATGGCGGGGCTTATAGGAAAACGAGCGGGTCAGGCGCTGGGCTTCGGCGAGGGTGTTGGCATCGGGTTCGTAATTCGACAGCCCGGCTGGCGTGCTGCCCGAAACGTACCCCGGCAACAGCGGATGATTGACGTGGAAAAACAGCGGCAACAGGGTCAGTACCGCTTGCTGGCGGGTCGACAACCCTTCCATGGCGCGGGCCATACGGCCTTCATTGAGCTTCAGAAAACGTGCGCGCAGTTGGCTGAGAACCTTGCGGTCGATTCCCTCGTCCAGATCGGGGCGGATTTCATGGTGGCGGGTCATGTCAGCTCAAACCGGCTCGCGGGGCTCAGACGTGGGTGTCTGCGGATGAGGGCAGTTTAGCGCCTCGGCTCCAGGACTTTTAAGCTGATTTTGTTTTTCTGGCGTCAGATTTTTATCGCGGGGCGACGGCAGGCAACAGGGCAGGTAACGAAATGTGCCCGCGGAAATCCCGTAGCAGGGGTTTCCGTGGGCGCTACGGTAATGCTCAGGCAGTTTCCCGGACGTTGAGAATGGTCAGAACGGTTTGCACATTTTGCGCGGCGTCACGGCCCAGGCTGGTCAGATAACCGCCATCGGGCTGAGTGATCAGTTCTTTGTCGAACAGGCGTTGGGCGGCGGCAATGGCTTTCGGGGCAGCGGTCTGATGAATTTTCAAACCTTCCTGGGAACTGTCCAGGTTGAAGAGTGCGAGGATTTCCAGTTCGGCAACCAACTCAGGGGTAAGCGACATAAGGACTCCAGACTTTCTAGGAATTGGACGACAGCGTCCCTAAGGTGATCCCACTCGGGCGGCATGTCCAGTGCTCGCGACAGGGTTTTTTCGCCTTGGGAAGCATTCCCCGGTGGGTGGTGCGGCAGCGGGGTGGATACAGTGTAGTCAGGGTCTGAGAAACGGTTGTCTGAAATGAAAAAGATCGCAACCTTCAGCAGGTGCGATCTTTGATTTTATTTCTTTTCCGGCGGCAACTCTGGCAATGCACGCAACGCAGCTTCGTACCATTCGGTGTTGAACGCGCGGTCTTCTTCGAGGATCGCGTCGATTTCCACCGCCAGAACGTGGGCCATCAGATTGAGGATTTCTTCACGCTCGTAACCCACCAATGTCAGCTTGTTGAAGGTCGCCTTGGCGGCTGGCGGGTTGTCGCTTTCGATCTGGTTTTCGATGGCTTCGACCAGGGTGTTTTCGGCGAACTCTTCTTCGTCGATGTCGTCGTTGTTGATGCCGGGGGTTGGCTCGCTCATGGCAGGCTCCTCAAGTTAAGGCGGCCAGTTTACCTGCATTCAGCGCTGTGATGCTGCTGGCAAGAAACGTCGCGGCGTTCTATAAGAGGCACCTGCCAACCCCGCACGGCCTGGAGGCTATGTGATGCTCAAGCTTTATGGATTTTCCGTCAGCAACTACTACAACATGGTCAAGCTGGCGTTGCTCGAGAAGGGACTGCCGTTTGAAGAGGTGCTGTTTTACCCGGGGCCGAGCGCCGAGGCGTTAGCCATCAGCCCGCGCGGGAAGGTGCCGGTGCTGGGCGTCGAACAGGGTTTCGTCAACGAAACCAGCGTGATTCTCGAATACCTCGAGCACAGCCAGAAAGGCACGCGGCTGTTGCCGAGCGATCCCTTTGAGCGGGCGCAGGTCCTGGCACTGGCCAAGGAAATCGAGCTGTACATCGAATTGCCGGGGCGAGCCTGCTACGGCGAAGCATTTTTCGGCATGACGGTGCCGGATGCGATCAAGGACAAGACCAAAGCCGAGTTGCTGCTGGGGTTTGCCTCACTGGGCAGGCACGGCAAGTTCGCCCCTTATGTGGCAGGCGACAGCCTGAGCATTGCGGATTTGTATTTCCTCTACAGCGTGCCGCTGGCCTGTGCGGTGGCGCAGAAGCTGTTTGACCTGGATTTGCTGGCCGAGATGCCGGCGGCCAAGGCGCTGCTGGAGCGTCTGGGGCAGAATCCGAATGTGCAGCGGATTGCAAAGGACAAGGAAGCGGCAATGCCTGCGTTTTTGGCGATGGTCGCGTCCAAGAAGTAGGTTTTTGCAGCGTCTTCAAGACCGCTTTCGCGAGCAAGCCCGCTCCCACAGGGAGAACGCATTCCAAATGTGGGAGCGGCGGTGCGACGATTCGACTTGCTCGCGAAGCTTTTGGCGGTTTAGCGGCTGGCGAGCAATGCCTGACCGCGAGCCACAGCCTTCTTGACCTGTGCCGGCGCAGTCCCGCCGATATGGTCACGGGCATTCACCGAGCCTTCCAGGGTCAGCACGGCAAACACGTCCTGGTCGATCTGGTCGCTGAACTTGCGCAGTTCTTCCAGGCTCATTTCCGCCAGGTCTTTACCGCTTTCCACGCCGTACTTCACGGCATGGCCAACGATTTCGTGGCAGTCACGGAACGGCAGACCGCGGCGAACCAGGTAGTCGGCCAGGTCGGTGGCGGTGGAGAAACCGCGCAGGGCTGCTTCACGCATCATCGCGTGCTTGGGTTTGATCGCCGGGATCATGTCGGCAAAGGCCCGCAGCGAGTCGCGCAACGTGTCGGCGGCGTCGAACAGCGGCTCTTTGTCTTCCTGGTTGTCCTTGTTGTAGGCCAGTGGCTGGCCTTTCATCAGGGTCAGCAGGCCCATCAGCGCGCCGAATACGCGGCCGGTCTTGCCACGCACCAGCTCTGGAACGTCCGGGTTTTTCTTTTGCGGCATGATCGAGCTGCCGGTGCAGAAACGGTCCGGGAGATCGATGAACTGGAACTGCGCGCTGGTCCACAGCACCAGCTCTTCGGAGAAGCGCGACAAGTGCATCATCGCGATGCTCGCGGCCGAGCAGAACTCGATGGCGAAGTCACGATCGGACACGTTGTCCAGTGAGTTACCACCAACAGCGTCGAAGCCCAACAGTTGGGCGGTGAATTCGCGGTCGATCGGGTAGGTGGTGCCCGCCAGTGCGGCGCTGCCCAGTGGCATGCGGTTGGTACGTTTGCGGCAGTCGACCAGGCGCTCGTAGTCGCGGCTGAGCATTTCGAACCAGGCCAGCATGTGGTGCCCGAAGGTCACCGGCTGCGCGGTTTGCAGGTGAGTGAAGCCCGGCATGATGCTGCCGGCTTCGCGTTCGGCCTGCTCCAGCAAGCCTTTTTGCAGGCGGGTGATTTCGCTCAGGATCAGGTCGATCTCGTCACGCAGCCACAGGCGGATGTCGGTGGCGACCTGGTCATTACGGCTGCGACCGGTGTGCAGCTTTTTACCGGTGACGCCGATGCGGTCGGTCAGACGCGCCTCGATGTTCATGTGCACGTCTTCGAGGTCGATGCGCCAGTCGAACTGGCCGGCCTCGATTTCACCCTGGATGGTCTTCAGGCCATCGGTGATGCTGTCGCGCTCGGCATCGGTCAGCACGCCGACCTTGGCCAGCATTGTGGCGTGAGCGATCGAGCCCATGATGTCGTGGCGATACAGGCGCTGGTCGAAAGTGACGGAGGCGGTGAAGCGGGCGACGAAGGCGTCGACGGGTTCACTGAAGCGGCCGCCCCAGGACTGATTGGTCTTGTCAGTGCTCATGAATTCGCTCGTGTCGGCTGAAGAAAGATGGCGTAGAAAGCTGTCGCGGATAATAACAGGGTTGCCAATCCTGTCGCTGACACTGGTCGATACGTTTTTTTCTCAGGCGGCGGTCCATACTCGAATCAACGCCGAGGGGATTCGCGCAACGATATTTTTCAATTGAGCAATATCGTGCCGGCAACCGTCTACAGTTGGACAGTAGGATCAGCGCACTTCCAGACGCTGCAGCTGACTATAAGAAGAGGGGGTGTTCATATTGTGTATCAACAAACCCTACGGCGATGCCTCGCCAACGCGGGCCTGGGCCGCCAAACGCACGACAGATAAAAATTTAGCCGTCGGTCGGGCGGCACTTTTTGGCCCTCGCGCTAGTCTTAGCGTGGATCGCGGTGACGGACGTCACTTCACCTGTCTACGCTATCCTTGTGCGAGACTCACGCAGGAATCCAGCGCAATATGAATGTCCTGATCGTTGATGACGAACCCCTTGCCCGCGAGCGCCTGAGCCGAATGGTTGGCGAACTCGAGGGATACAGTGTCCTGGAGCCTAGCGCCACGAACGGCGATGAGGCGTTGGCTCTGATCGACAGCCACAAACCCGATATCGTGCTGCTCGATATCGGCATGCCGGGCCTCGATGGCCTGCAAGTGGCTGCACGATTGTGCGAACGCGAAACCCCGCCCGCCGTGGTGTTTTGCACAGGGCCCGATGAATTTGCCGTGGAAGCCTTACAGGCCAGCGCCGTAGGCTATCTGGTGAAACCTGTGCGTACAGAACAATTGCATGAAGCGTTGAAAAAAGCCGAGCGGCCCAATCGCGTCCAGCTCGCGGCCCTGACCCGTCCCGCCGCCGAAAGTGGCAGCGGCCCGCGCAGCCACATCAGCGCCCGTACCCGTAAAGGTATCGAATTGATCCCGTTGGGACAGGTGGTCTACTTCATTGCGGATCACAAATACGTGACCTTGCGCCACGAAGGCGGCGAAGTGCTGCTGGATGAGCCACTCAAGGCCCTTGAAGATGAATTTGGCGATCGCTTCGTGCGAATCCACCGCAACGCGCTGGTCGCCCGCGAACGCATCGAACGCCTGCAACGCACGCCTCTGGGGCATTTTCAGCTGTTCCTCAAAGGCTTGAACGGCGACGCCCTGATCGTCAGCCGACGGCATGTGGCCGGCGTGCGCAAAATGATGCAGCAGCTTTAATTCGCCGCTCACAGGCGTATTTCACACCCGATTGCCGGACATCCGGGGCCAGGGAGGCCAGGCAATACCTGATACAAGTCAAAGTGGATTTGGCTGAGCTGTTATTATCCGCCGTATCTATTCAGTACGGATTGATCCATGTCCTCTCGCGAAATCCGCATCGCCACCCGTAAAAGTGCACTCGCCCTGTGGCAGGCCGAATACGTCAAAGCCCGTCTGGAAGAGGCCCATCCGGGTCTGCTCGTGACGTTGGTGCCCATGGTCAGTCGCGGTGACAAGTTGCTCGACTCGCCACTGTCGAAAATCGGCGGCAAGGGCCTGTTCGTCAAAGAACTGGAAACCGCGCTGCTGGAAAACGAAGCCGACATCGCCGTGCACTCGATGAAAGACGTGCCGATGGACTTTCCTGAAGGCCTCGGTCTGTTTTGCATCTGCGAGCGAGAAGACCCGCGTGATGCCTTCGTTTCCAACACCTACGCCAGCCTGGACGAATTGCCGCAAGGCAGCATCGTCGGCACCTCCAGCCTGCGCCGTCAGGCCCAGTTGCTGACCCGTCGTCCGGACCTGGAGATTCGCTTCCTGCGCGGCAACGTCAACACGCGCCTGGCCAAGCTCGATGCCGGCGAATATGACGCCATTATCCTCGCTGCTGCCGGCCTGATTCGTCTCGGCTTTGAAGATCGGATTACCTCGGCCATCAGTGTCGACGACAGTCTGCCGGCCGGTGGCCAAGGCGCGGTGGGCATCGAATGCCGCAGCGTCGACAGCGAAATTCACGCGCTGTTGGCACCGCTGCATCACCAGGACACTGCGATCCGCGTGACCGCCGAACGTGCTCTCAACAAACATTTGAATGGCGGCTGCCAAGTGCCCATCGCCTGCTATGCGGTGCTTGAAGGCGAGCAGATCTGGTTGCGTGGTCTTGTCGGTGATCCGAACGGCGGTCTGCTGCTCAGCGCCGAGGCTCGTGCGCCACGCAGCGACGCCGAGGCCCTGGGCGTGCAAGTGGCTGAAGACCTGCTGAGTCAAGGCGCCAACGACATTCTGAAAGCAGTCTACGGCGAGGCAGGTCACGAGTGACGGGCTGGCGCCTGCTGCTGACGCGTCCCGCGGATGAGTCGGCGGCGCTGAGCAGTTTTTTGACCGAAAAGGGGATTTTCAGCAGCAGTTTGCCGCTTTTGGAGATCGAGCCGATTCCTGCCTCTGACACAATGCGCGAGGTGATTCTGGGGCTGGATCGCTACTGCGCGGTGATCGTGGTCAGCAAGCCGGCCGCCAGAATTGCCGTGGATCTGCTCGACCGGTATCGGCCGCAACCCCCTCGTTTGAAGTGGTTCAGCGTGGGCGCAGCCACCGCGCAGATCCTCGAGGATCGCGGGTTGGACATCAGCTTCCCGGTGGATGGCGATGACAGCGAAGCCTTGCTTGAACTTCCTCAGTTGCGCGAGGCAATCGCACGGCCCGATCCACGCGTGCTGATCATGCGCGGGGAGGGTGGGCGCGAGTTGCTGGCTGAGCGTTTGCGCGAGCTTGGTGCTAGTGTCGAGTATCTGGAGTTGTACCGCCGCGACCTGCCGCACTACCCGCCGGCAGCGCTGCCTGACCTGATCGAAGCGGAACGCTTGAACGGGCTGGTGGTCAGCAGTGGGCAGGGTTTTGAGCACCTGCATCAATTGGCCGGCGATGCCTGGCCGCAATTGGCGCGGTTGCCGTTGTTTGTTCCAAGCCCCAGGGTCGCCGAGCTGGCACGTGCCGCCGGGGCCCAAACAGTTGTGGATTGTCGTGGCGCCAGTGCCGCGGCTTTGCTGACGGCGTTACGGGAGCATCCCGGACCCGTTCTCTAATGCAAAGGATGGATACGTGAGCGAAACAGCCTTGCCTAAAGATGACGTCCAGCCAGTGCTCGATGCACCGGTTGAAGCACCGGTTGAAACCGGGCCACCTGCTGCAGTGCAGCGCCGAGGCAATGGGCTGGCAATCGTCGCGCTGCTGCTGGGCGCTGCGGGTGTTGCGGTGGGTGGTTGGGGAGTCTGGCAGGTGCGTCACCTGCAAGCCAATACTCAACTGCAGTTGAGTCAGGTCCAGGCATTGAACGATCAGGCGCAGGACCTGAAGCTCAATGAACAACGCCTGACTGCTCGCCTGGAACAAATGCCTGCCGCCGCCGAGCTCGATGCACGCAGTCGTTTGGTTACTCAACTTCAAGGCGATCAGCAACGCTTGAATCAACGTCTGGAAACGGTTCTCGGCGCCAGCCGCAAGGATTGGCGCCTGGCCGAGGCCGAGCATCTGCTGCGTCTGGCCAGCCTGCGACTTTCCGCGTTGCAGGACATCAGCAGTGCCCAGGCTTTGGTGCAGGGCGCCGATGAAATTCTGCGCGAACAGAACGACCCGGGCTCTTTTGCCGCTCGCGAGCAAGTGGCCAAAACGTTGGTGGCATTGCGTAGCACCCAACAGCCGGATCGCACCGGTCTGTTCCTGCGACTTGGGGCGCTGCGCGATCAGGTGATCAGCCTCACCGAGCTGGCGCCCGAGTACAAGGATCGTGGTGAATCCCTGCTGGGGCTCACCGCCGATGGCGACGGCGCCAGTCGCTGGGCGCAATGGTGGGATCAGGTCTCGCGCTACATCCGCATCGACTTCAATGCCGACAAGAATGTGCGTCCGTTGCTGGCCGGGCAGAGCCTGAGCCAGGTGCGCCTGGCTCTGAGCCTGGCGCTGGAGCAGGCGCAATGGGCCGCGCTCAATGGCCAGGCCGCGGTTTATACCCAGGCGCTTGCCGAGGCGCGGGACGTGCTCAAGGGCAACTTCAACCCGGACAACCCTCAGAGCAAAGTGATGCTTGAGCAGGTTGGCGAGTTGAGCAAGCAACCGGTCACCGTTGTCACGCCAGACCTGACCGGCACGCTGAGTGCGGTTCAGGGGTATCTGGAGCGGCGTAATGTCAACGCCGAGGACTCAATCAAACCGATGGCCAAACCTGCCTCGGACACCGCTCAGGAGGCAGCACCATGAAGCGCCTCTATGTGATCATCTTCCTGGTAATCGCCGCGGCTGCCGCGCTGGGGCTGGCGATTGCCGAGCATTCCGGTTACGTGCTGATCGCCTACAAAAGCTTTCGCTATGAGTCGAGCCTGTGGGCAACCCTGGCGTTGGTCGCCGTGCTCTGGCTGGTGTTCTGGGGCATCAAGGCGTTGATCGAATTGGTGACGACCTCCAGCGGTGTGGTCAATCCCTGGTCGCGACGCAATCGCAGTCGCCGTGTGCAGGTGGCGATTGAACACGGTCAGCTGGATCTGGCCGAAGGTCGCTGGGCCAGTGCGCAGCGTCATCTGCATCGGGCAGCGGAAGCCGAGCGCCAGCCTTTGCTTTACTACCTCGGCGCTGCCCGGGCCGCGAACGAACAAGGTCAATACGAGGAAAGCGACAACCTGCTGGAGCGCGCTCTGGAGCGACAACCCCAGGCAGAGTTGGCGATTGCCCTTAGCCACGCGCAATTACAGACTGACCGCGGCGATACCGAAGGCGCCCTGGTGACCCTGCAAGCCATGCACGAGCGTCATCCTCGCAACGTCCAGACCTTGCGCCAGTTGCAGCGCTTGCACCAACAGCGGGGCGATTGGTCGGCGGTGATTCGTCTGCTGCCGGAGCTACGCAAGGACAAGGTCCTGCCGCCGGCCGAGCTGGTCGAACTGGAACGCCGGGCCTGGGGTGAGAACCTGTCCCTGGCGGCGCATCAGGAAGAAGACGGGACGGTAGGCTTGCAATCGCTCAATCGCGCCTGGCAGCAGTTGACCTCAGCTCAGCGTCAGGAGCCGCAACTGGTGCTCGCTTATGCCGAGCAACTTCGGCAACTGGGTGCTCAGGTCGAGGCCGAGGAGATCCTGCGAACGGCGCTCAAGCGCAACTACGACAGTCATCTGGCGCGCCTCTACGGACTCGTTCGCGGCAGTGATCCGGCACGTCAACTGCACACCGCCGAGGGCTGGCTCAAGGAGCATCCGGCCGACCCAAGCCTGTTGCTGACCTTGGGGCGCTTGTGTCTGCAAAGCAGCCTTTGGGGCAAGGCCCGGGACTATCTGGAGAGCAGCCTGCGAGTGCAGCGCAACCCGGAAGCCTGCGCGGAACTGGCGCGGCTGCTGGCGCAGCTGGGTGACACAGAACGCAGCAATCAGTTGTTCCAGGAGGGCTTGGGCTTGTTGGACGAGCGCTTGCTGGCGGCACCGTTGCCGGTTCCTGTTCATGCTTGAAGAGTGGACGACGGGTCGCTTCGAAGGAGCGATCCCGTCGCCTGCAAACTGCCGGAATTTTACCTTTGTAGTCCGTCAACGGCAGAGTCCTACAGAGGACTACACCTAATCCTCTCGTTCCTGTCGGGAATTCCCTACACTTCTGTTGAAGTGTCCCCGCTGGCCTGCCTTGAAAGGCTGCAGCGCTTTCCTCTACCGTAACCGCCTGTCTCTACTGTTACGGAAATGCCATGTCTTTGGCCTGCTCACGCTCCTTGTTTTTCATGGCTTTCATTGCAGGTGCCCTGGCCCTGGGCGTGTCCTATTACCTGGAATATGCGGTCGGCCTCAAGCCTTGCGGGTTGTGCCTGTTGCAGCGCTTTTGCCTCGCGTTGTTCACGGGTATCTGCCTGGTGGCTTCGGTGCATGGGCCGGGCCGCTTCGGGTCTTTCCTGTATTGGCTGCTCGGGCTGTTTTGCAGTCTGGCGGGTACGGTCACGGCGTGGCGGCAGGTATTGCTGCAGAGCGATCCAGCGCATCAGCTGTTGACGTGCCCGCCTAATCTGGCTGTTCAGTACGAGGACATGCCCTGGTTTTGCCAGGTGACACAGATGTTTAAAGGGGAGGCGGAGTGCGCGGAGATTTCCTGGACACTGTTCGACCTGAGCATTCCTGAATGGAGTCTGCTGTTCTTCATGGCGATGACAATTCTGGGAATTTATCAGCTGCTGCGCGTTGTCTGGAAAGCCTGTCTGCGACCGCTCAACGGCGGTTCGTCGCACCGGGCGCTGGCGGGTGATTAAACACTTGTATGAACTTTATCTCCTGCGTACCTTGAAGCCATTGTCGCGCGGGCATAATCTGGCCCGCACGTGTCATTGGAATTATGTTGCTCGAATGACGCTCTGCCTGGCCGATACTTGACCTTCAAGTGTGGCGACGGGTGTAGGGCAGCATGACCCACAAGGGAAGAGAGATCACCATGCTCGAAAGTTGTCAGAATGCTCAGGAACGTTGGGGTGGAGTGCATCTGCTGATCGATCGCTGGTTGCAGGAGCGTCACGAACTGGTTCGGGCCTATGATGCTCTCGGCGCCAAGCCTGAGGCGCTGGGTGAGAACCGCAAGCCGTTGCAGGAGTTCTGCGGCGTGCTGGTAGATTACGTGTCTGCCGGGCACTTCGAGATCTACGAACAGCTGACCGGCGAAGCCAAGGCCTTTGGTGACACTCGCGGACTGGAGTTGGCCGAGACCATCTACCCTCGCATCGACGTCATCACCGAGAAGCTGCTCGCGTTCAATGACCTGTGTGATGCAGGTCAGTGCGTGGCAGAGAAATTCAAAGAACTGGGTGGCCTGTTGCACGAGCGCTTCGAACTGGAAGACTGCCTGATCGAAGTGCTGCACACCGCTCACAAGGAAGAGGACCCGGTTCAGGCTTGAACCCCCTTCCTGCAAGACCTCCAAAAACGGTGCGCTATGCGCGCCGTTTTTCGTGTCCGGTATTCAGCTTGTGGCACCGCGCAATTCGACTTCGAATACCAGTGGTGTGAACGGCGCAATCAGGTCGCCGGCACCCTCGGCGCCATAGGCTTCGGCCGATGGAATCACCAGGCGCCATTTCGCACCGACCGGCATTTGCTGCAACGCGCTGCGCCATCCGCTAATCACACTGTCGAGACTGAACCACTGCGGCTGACTGTTCTGATCGAACACCGTGCCGTCGGGAAGGCGACCGATATACAGCACCTGGACTTTGCCGTTGGGGCCAGCTTTGGCGCCAGTGCCTGGCGCCAACTCCGTCAGCAATATTCCATCGGCCAGCTCACGAACGCCCGGTCTGGCTTTTTCCTCGGCGAGAAAAGCCTGCTCTTTTTCGAGGGCGACTTCGCTTTGCGGCAGGGTCGGTTGCAAGGCGACCTGGGCTTCGTGCTCGGCAAGAATCTGTTCGATCTGCTCATCTTTCAGCGCCAGGGGTTTGCCTTGATAGGCTTGTTGCAAGCCTTGGATCAGCGCCTGAAGTTGCAGATCTGGAACCTCCTGGCGCAGGCGTTCGCCCAGACTCGCGCCCAGGCTGTAAGAGAGATCATGAGTGTCATTTTCTTTGGTTTTTTCGGCGGCCTGGGCCACAGAAAAAAACACGCACAGTGATAAAAAAAGGTAGCGCGACATGGGCACTCTCCAACCTGAGATGCGGGGGATTATGCCAGTGTGAATGTGCTCTACGGTGAACTGGTTTTACGCAGGCGCAGAAGAATTTCAATCCGTTGCAACGTCGCGCTTTGGATACTGTCAACATGCCCTAGCGGCGGTAGCAGCAGAGGTCTAGTATGAGCCGCACCCACGTCAGCCAGGAGGTAAACCATGTCGGCCACCAAGAAGCCTGTAAATACTCCGTTGCACTTACTCCAACAACTCTCGGGCAGCTTGCTCGAGCATCTGGAAAACGCTTGTTCCCAAGCCTTGGCTGATGCTGAAAAACTGCTCGCCAAATTGGAAAAGCAACGCGGAAAAGCGCAAGAAAAACTGCACAACTCCCGTACCAAATTGCAGGACGCTGCGGCGGCCGGCAAGGCCAAGGCACAAGCCAAAGCCAAGGGCGCGGTGAAGGAGCTTGAGGACCTGCTCGATGCCCTCAAGGATCGTCAATCCGAAACTCGCAGCTACATTCTGCAACTCAAGCGCGATGCTCAAGAAAGCCTGAAACTGGCCCAGGGCGTCGGTCGTGTACAAGAGGCTGTCGGCAAGGCGTTGTCCCTGCGTTCGGCCAAGCCTGCTGCGGCTCCTGCCAAGAAAGCCGCTGCCAAACCGGCTGCTGCAAAAGCACCGGCCAAGCCTGCTGCCAAACCGGCTGCCAAAGCACCGGTGAAAGCCGCAGCAAAACTTGCCGCTAAACCTGCGGCAAAAAAACCAGTCGCTGCTAGCGCTGCAAAACCGGCTGCAAAAACAGCCGCCGCCAAACCTGCCGCCAAGCCAGCCGCTGCCAAAACAGCTGCCGCTAAACCGGCTGCAAGAACTGCTGCTGCCAAACCGGCGGTGGCGAAAACTGCAGCGGCGAAAGCAGCTGCCAAACCGGCCGCAAAACCGGCTGCAAAAACAGCCGCTGCGAAACCTGCTGCCAAGCCTGCCGCGAAATCAGTCGCGACTAAAACTGCTGCCAAGCCAGCTGCAAAAGCTGCAGCCAGACCGGCTGCCAAAACTGCTGCTGCAAAACCTGCTGCAGCGAAACCAGCCGCCAAACCTGCCGCTGCCAAACCGGCTGCAAAACCAGCCGCCAAGCCAGCTGCAAAACCAGCAGTGAAAAAACCGGTTGCCGCCAAGCCGGCCGCCGCGCCAGTTGCCAAGCCGGCTGCCGCGCCAGTTGCCAAGCCAGCCAACCCGGCTCCGGCAGCAACGTCTGCTTTAGCAGCAGCCACCTCGACAGCCACGCCAGCGCCAACGCCGGCCGCCGCATCGATCGCAGCAACCACCCCAACCAGCGCTTCCTAAGTGCTGCTTACCGCGACGCGCAGCTGATGCAGCGCGTCGCGGTGCAGGTGGGCGGTGTCTGCCGCTACACCTTCCAGCCAGGCCGATAGATCGGTCTCCTCACCCTGCGGCCAACTCAACGCCGCTCGTTCCAGTCGCACCAACAGATGTCGCTCGGCCTCCAGTTCGAGTGCCTTCACTTGCTCGCGCAAAGCATTCAGTTCGCCATCGTCGGCGGCGACGACTTTCCAATTCACCCGCAAGGCTCGCAGCGGGCGCACCACGTCTGCATCCCACGGCTCGGCCACGCTACGCAGTCGCTGCAATCGGTGTTCGTTACAGGCGACGCCACGTTCTCCCAGCCACAGCCCGCAGAGCAGCAAGCACACATTGATACCCGCCGACTGCAATCGCAGGCATGCGGGTTCAACGCCGGGACGGGCGTAAGTACTAAGGGAAAAGCTCCACAGGTCAGAGGACATAGTGCTACTCGCGCCAGTTGCGAGCGAAGCTGGTAGACTCCGCCGCCATTATGATTCGACTTCAGAACCTGACTTTACAGCGTGGCCCGCAACGTCTGCTAGAAGACGCCGAGCTGACCCTGCACGCCGGCCACAAAGCCGGCCTCATCGGTGCCAACGGCGCCGGCAAATCGAGCCTGTTCGCCTTGCTTCTGGGTGACCTGCACCCGGACTCGGGTGATTGCTTCCTGCCGGCGGACTGGCGCATCGCCCACATGCGCCAGGAGATCGACACTCTCGATCGGGTGGCGGTCGACTATGTGCTCGATGGCGACCTGCGCCTGCGCGAGGTGCAACGCGACCTCGCCGCAGCCGAAGCGGCCCATGACGGTACCGCTCAGGCCCGGCTGCACTCGGAACTCGACAGCGCCGACGGTTACACCGCCGACGCCCGGGCCCGCAAGTTGCTGGCCGGCCTTGGGTTCACCAATGAACAGATGGATCGCCAGGTAGGAGATTTCTCTGGTGGTTGGCGGATGCGTCTGAACCTGGCGCAGGCTTTGATGTGCCCCTCGGACTTGTTGTTGCTCGACGAACCGACCAACCACTTGGACCTCGACGCCATCATCTGGCTCGAAGAATGGCTCAAAAGCTATCCCGGCACCTTGATGCTGATTTCCCACGACCGGGACTTCCTCGATGCCGTAGTCGATCACGTAGCCCACGTCGATCAGCGCAAGATCACCCTGTATCGCGGTGGTTACAGCGCCTTCGAACGCGCCCGTGCCGAACGCCTGGCCCAGCAACAGCAGGCCTACGAGAAGCAGCAGGCGCAACGTGCGCACATGGAAAGCTACATCGCCCGCTTCAAGGCCCAGGCCACCAAGGCCCGTCAGGCCCAGAGCCGGATCAAGGCGCTGGAGCGGATGGAAGAACTGTCCGCCGCCCACGTCGATTCGCCATTCGATTTCGTTTTCCGCGAATCAGTGAAAATCTCCAGCCCGTTGATTGACCTCTCCGACGCCCGACTGGGTTACGGCGAGAGAGCCGTGCTGGAGAAGGTCAAGCTGCAACTGACTCCCGGTGCGCGGATCGGTTTGCTCGGCCCGAACGGTGCCGGTAAATCGACCCTGATCAAAAACCTTGCCGGTGAACTCGAGCCTTTGTCCGGCCGACTGACCCGTGGCGAGAACACCGTCGTCGGCTACTTCGCCCAGCATCAACTGGACTCACTCGACTCCAAGGCCAGCCCATTGCTGCACATGCAGCGCCTGGCGCCGACCGAGCGCGAGCAGACCCTGCGCGACTTCCTCGGTGGTTTCGACTTCCGCGGCGCGCGGATCGATGAGCCGGTGCTGAACTTCTCCGGTGGCGAAAAGGCCCGTCTGGCGCTGGCGTTGATCGCCTGGGGCCGGCCGAACCTGCTGCTGCTCGACGAACCGACCAACCACCTGGACCTGGAAATGCGCCTCGCGCTGACCATGGCCCTTCAGGAGTTCAGCGGCGCGGTACTGGTGGTCTCCCACGATCGCCATTTGCTCAAAAGCACCACCGACAATTTCTATCTGGTGGCGGACGGCAAGGTCGAGGAATTCGACGGCGACCTGGAAGACTACACCCGTTGGCTGGTGGACTACCGTCAGCGCAACGCCCCGGTCAGCAATACGCCGGTCAATCCGGACAAGACCGACAAGAAGGCCCAGCGCCAGGCGGCGGCCGCGTTGCGTCAGCAACTGGCACCGCACAAGCGCGAGGCTGACAAGCTCGAAGCCGAGCTGGGCAAACTGCACGAGAAACTGGCGAAGATCGATGCCAGCCTCGGCGACAGCGACATTTACGAGCCAGCGCGCAAAAACGACTTGCGTGATCTGTTGGCCGAACAGGCCAAGCTGAAGGTCCGTGAAGCCGAGCTGGAAGAAGCCTGGATGGAAGCGCTGGAATTGCTTGAAAGCATGCAGGCGGAGCTGGAGGCGCTGTCTTGATGGAAGCCTTCAAGCTGCCATTGCCTGCCGTGTGGATCGAGCCTCTGTGGCTCTTTGGGCAAATCCTGCTGATCTTGTTGGCGGGCTACATCGCTCAGCGCTTCGTGGCCAAGTGCCTGACGCGTCTGGGCGAGCGCTATCCGTTTCCGCCACAATTTCTGATGCCGCTGCGTGGTGGTTTGCGCTGGCTGATCATGGGCAGCGCGCTGATCTTCGTCCTGGAACGCCTCGGGGTATCGGCGACGGTGCTCTGGACCGCGTTGTCCGGGTTTGTCGCGGTAGCGGCAGTGGCGTTCTTCGCCATGTGGAGCGTGCTCTCGAATCTGTTGTGCGCAATCCTGATCTTCACCGTCGGCCCGTTCCGCCTCGGTGACGTGGTCGAGTTGGTGGACACCACCGACAAGCCTGGCGTCAAAGGCCGGGTCGTTGCGATCAATCTGCTCTACACCACGCTGATCGAAGCCGAAGAACTCGGTACCGGCAGCGCCATGGTGCAAGTGCCCAATAGCCTGTTCTTCCAGCGCTCGGTTCGACGCTGGCGCGGCAGCGATGTATTCCCTTCCAACGGTTTCGAAAAGTAGCCGAAATGCCGACCACGCTGGTCGGCAGCTGTTCTGTCCTGCAAAAAATCGGTAGTCATCGGCCCAAAGCCGCATTAGCTTAGACATCTGTCACGAGTCTGAGTCGAGGTGTGCGATGGTGCTTCAAACATGGCTGGCGTTTTTTGCCGCCTGCTGGGTGATCAGTCTGTCTCCCGGTGCCGGCGCCATTGCGTCGATGTCCAGCGGTCTGCGATACGGTTTCTGGCGCGGTTATTGGAACGCCCTGGGCCTGCAACTGGGCCTGGCGCTACAGATTGCGATTGTCGCCGCCGGTGTTGGTGCAATCCTCGCGGCGTCGGCCACCGCTTTCTACGCGATCAAATGGTTTGGCGTGGCCTATCTGGTTTACCTGGCGGTCAAGCAATGGCGCGCACTGCCCAATGACATGAGCGACGACGCGGCCGTCCGGCAAATCGGCAAGCCGATGGCGCTGGTGTTCCGGGGTTTCCTGGTGAATGTCAGCAATCCCAAGGCGTTGGTGTTCATGCTCGCGGTGCTGCCGCAATTCATTGATCCGCATGCACCGCTGGTGGCGCAGTACCTGATCCTCGGTGTGACCATGATCTGCGTCGACCTGATCGTCATGGCCGGTTACACCGGACTTGCATCGAAGGTGCTGCGGATGTTGCGCACGCCCAAGCAGCAGAGACGCATGAACCGCACGTTTGCCGGACTGTTCATTGGTGCGGCGGCATTCATGGCGACGCTGCGCAAAGCGGTGGTGTAAAACCGCTGGGCACAAAAAAGGCGACCCTTGGGGTCGCCTTTTTTGTTTTACGGATCAGCGCAGGATGACCGGCGCGGTATCCGGTGGCAGGTCATTGCGCGGCTCCGGTTGTCCTGACGGCTCATAACTTCCATCCCCGATCTGTTCGCTCAATTGTCGGGCCACATCCTCGCCCAGAGACCGGGAAACTTCACGCACCACCCGCGGGCGGTTCAATGAAACGTGGATATCCCGGTCGTTCACCAGTTTGGTGTCTTGAGCCTCGCCCATGGCGGTAAAGGCCGACGTTATCTCGTAAGTCCTGGTGTTGATCAGGCTGAAGTCGGCCACCAAAGTCAGTGCCAGCACTGCCGAATAGCTGTCGGTATTGGCCAGTTCGTTCATGTCCTGGGTGAAGTCGATGTCCGACAGCGTGCCGAACAGCACGTAGTCGGCACCCTTGAAGTGGCCGGCCTTGATGCGTTTGATCACGTCATACACATCGCTTTTAGCGCTGGAGGTGTACGGCGTGCCCTGAATCAGCTGGAACATCCCGGTCTTGAGCATCTGACCTTTGATGTCACCACTGAAACGCCTGATTTCGGTCTGTTCCAGATAGCTGTTCTGCGTCGTGTACTCGTCATAACTGGACGAGCCACTGGTGCCGTAATAGTCCTGCTGATGATTGTCCCGGGCCGAGATCACGTGAACGTATTGATCCACGCTCGCTTCATAAGCCAAGTCGGTCACCGCGATTTTCGGCGCTGCCTGGGCGCCAACGGCGCAAGCCAGCGCCATGATGCCAATCCATACACGCATTGCTCAGCGCTCCGTGGTCTTGCGGATTTCTTTCTCGTCCATCCACTCCGCCAGCCCGCTTTCGACGTCGATCAATTGCAGGCTGAATTTGTAGAAGACGTCCTTGTAATCGTTGCTGCGCTTGACGATGGAGCTGATCGAGCCTTCCAGACGATATCGGGCGGCGATCATGTTGCCGGTTTTGGCCACGGTGCTTTTCTTGTACAGGCCGCTCTGGTTTTGCAGCTTGAGCTGATCAACCTGGCTTTGCATATCGGTGTTGTCGCTGGCAAAACGCGCGGTGCCGGAGTGCATCAGCTGCGTTTTGATCGACGTGGTGATTTCCCGGGTGTCGATGTACTCGCTGGTCTTGTTCATCACGTCGTACACCTGAACCACCGGGCGACCTTTCAGAACGCCGGACTGGGCCAGGGAACGGGTCATGCTTTGCGCGATCATCTGCAGGTCGGTCGAGCCGAATTCGTTGGTGACCAGTTCCACGGCTTTCGGGTCGCCATAGCTGATGTTGCCACTGCCCAATACCGGCGAGCGGTTTTCGGCACAGCCACCGATCAGCAGCGCAGCCAGGGCAAGGAGCGAAACGCGTACAAACATGGGCAAGGTCTCAAGTGGTCGGTTCACGGCGTATTGATCTCCAGGCGGAAATCCACGGCTTGGGGCACGGGAGCGATGGCCGGCAGGAAGCTGGTCTGCTCGGCATACAGGGTCAGGCTTTTCCAGGTGTCGGCTTCGGCCACGGGAAAGCCTTCCGGTCCCAGCCAAAGATAGCGGTAATACAGCGTTCGGTTGTGGGTGTCGGTGTTGCTCAACTGCGTGTTGATGGTCAGGAAACCGTTTTCCCTGGCCATGCGCATCGGGCCGATGGCCACGTTCTCGATCGGTCCGGTGGCCATGACTTTGCTGGCGGCACTGCCCGGTTCCGGCGGAGGTGGCGGGGTGGCGCAACCGGCCAACAGGGCCAGCGCGACAACGGCGAAGCATTTCAATCTCATGAAAATCTCCGTTCAAGGTTGGGCAAGGCTGATTGCAGCCTGCGGTGCGGGAAGGGTATCGATCTGCAGGGCAACATCGGCGGCGAATCGGCGGTCACCCACCGCGCGCAGGCTGAAGGCTTGATGTGTCTGATCCAGCTTGAACCTGACCGGTGCAGCGTCCGGCGCGTTGGGCAGCGTCAGTTGATGCAGGCCTTTCTTGAGCCGCAGGCGGGCGACCAGCGTCTTGTCCGGCAACGTACGCCAGCCGCGGGTATCGGCATCCTCGCGTTGAAGCTGCTGCAGGAGCGTTTCCTCAAGCTTTTCGGGTCTGTGCTTTTTCAGATAGGCCAGGTATTCGACATTGGACCGGGCACGATGGAGCGTGCGCTGGATAATACCCGGCATGTCATCACGCAAGGTGCGACGCGACATATCACCAAAGCTGTTGAGCAATGTCAGCTTGTGTTTTTTGCCGTCCACCATGATGAAGTCCACCGGTGGCGTGGAGGTGTCGGGGAGGAGGATCGGGAACGACATGTTGGTGATGTAGGTTTCACCTTCGACGTCCACCGAAATCGGCACCCGCACCGAGCTGCGCGCCGGCGCCAGGCCGGTTTGCACGATCAGCAGAACGTCGGCCTCGCCCGCCTTCAGCGGGGATTTGGCCAGGTTGCGCAAGGCTTGTTCGAGCAGCGGCGTATTGGGGCGCAGCTCGATGGCCTGGCGATAGCCCGGCGCGGCGAGGTCTTTCTCGTTCAACGATTCATAAATGAAGCCGGCGAGGTAATGGCTGAACGCACTCTGGTAGCTGTTCTTCAGCGCGATCACTTCGGGGGCGTCGAGGGTCGCTACCGGGTAGCCCTGAAGGTCCTGGAATTTCATCGCGGCCCCTTCTTCCTTCGCCTGGTTTTCCAGTTCCAGGTATTGCTTGTCACGTTTGTCGGCAATGGTTGCTTCGCGCTCGTGGGTTTTCTTGATCATGACGCGCGCCAGTTCCGTTTCAGAGCCGGAGAGCAGCATCAGGGCCATTTGCGTAGTCAGGGCGACTCTCTCGAAATCGTAGCCATCGTATAAGCGCACCTTGTCGTTGGCGCTGTAACTGTTGAACTCGGTGAATTTTTTGAAGGGGACGAACATGGGCGAATTGTCCCACCCTTCGATCAACCGGTCGGCGTAGTCCCAATGTTGATAACTGTCGGGGAAATTGCCGGTGAGGCGCAGCAATTCGCCTTTTTCGAAGTGGTAAAGCAAGTCGCCCGGGGGAATGGGATTGTTGCGGTCGAGTACGGCAACCGCACCGTCGAGCTGCCCGGCCTTGAAATACTCGAGTGTTTCTCCCAGCTCCGCGTTGTAGTCACGCAGGGTGGGACAGCCGCTCAGTAGCAAACAGGCACTGAGTACAAATATGAAGCGCAGGCGGGTGGCCATTTGCGGTATGTCTTCCTTGAAAACAAGCCGCCATGAGGCGGCAACTTATAGACTTGGATGATGGCACTTTGTTCCTGTACTCCAGCGGCTGCCGCATACAAAGCTTGAGTGAAAGTCATTGGAAGTGAACAATGTGTTACTTCGTATTTCCAATTGAGATTCATTCATGACTGCCCCGTCCCGTTTTCTGGCCTGGCTGATGTTGCCGTTGTTTGCCCTGTGCAGTTTCAACCTGCTGGCCGACACCGTGGAAGGCGCGCCGCAAGCGCTGCATTTGCTCGATTACATCGGTGCGGATTACCCGGAAACGGTGCAAGCGGACAAGGTCATTAATGAGTCCGAATACCAAGAGCAGCTGGAATTTATCAAGGCGCTGCAAGGCTTGATCGCCGCAATGCCGGCCAAACCGGAAAAAGCCGGGCTGGAGCAGGGCGTCAGCACGCTGCGCAACGCGATCACTGCGCGTCAGGACGGCGCGGACGTCGGCCGTCAGGCACGGCAACTCGGCGCGAAGCTGGCGGTGACCTATGAAGTCAGTCAGGCGCCGATCATTACGCCGGATCCGACCCGTGGTGCGCCGTTGTACGCTCAGCATTGTTCGGTGTGCCACGGCGACGCGGGTGCCGGGGATGGCCCGGCGGGTGTCGGTCTGATGCCGCCACCGTCCAATCTGCGTGATGCGGCGCGGCTGGATCACCTGAGCCTCTACGCGATCTACAGCACCCTGGGCCTTGGTGTCGAAGGCACCGACATGCCGGCCTTCGCCGATCAGCTGGACGATCGTCAGCGGTGGGACCTGGCGACCTACATCGCCAGCTTCAGCGCCGATCCGGCTGCTGCAAAAGCCGAGAAGACCTACAACATCGCCGACCTGGCCCGTCAGACTCCCGCAGAAGTGCAGGTTGCCGAGGGTCCGCAAGCGGCGGCGACCTTCCGTGCGCAGCGGGCACAACCGCCGCTGGTCAAGCGTGGTCCGGCGCAGTTGCTCGACTACACCGCCGCGACCCTGGACAAGAGCATCGCTGCCTATCGTGCGGGTGATCACGATCAGGCTTATGACCTGTCGGTGGCGGCTTATCTGGAGGGTTTCGAACTGGTCGAAAGTTCTCTGGATAACGTCGACGCCAATGTGCGTAAAGACACTGAAAAATCGCTGATGGCTTACCGTCAGTCGTTGCAAGACGGTTTGCCGGTGGCCCAGGTTCAGGAGCGACTGGATGCGGCCAAGACCAAGTTGAAGACGTCTGCCGGCCTGCTGGGCAGCGATGGCTTGAGCTGGTCCCTGAGCTACATCTCCGGTTTGTTGATTCTGTTGCGCGAAGGCCTGGAAGCAATTCTGGTGCTGGCGGCGATCCTCGCGTTCCTGCGCAACACCGGCCAACAATCAGCAGTGCGCAGTGTCAACGCCGGCTGGGGTCTGGCGCTGCTGGCCGGTCTCGGGACCTGGGCGCTGGCGGCGTACGTGATCGATGTCAGCGGCTCGCAGCGCGAATTGCTGGAAGGTGCGACGGCGTTGTTTGCCGCCGTCATGGTGCTTTGGCTCGGCGTGTGGATGCACGACCGTCGTCACGCAGCGGCCTGGCAGGATTACATCAAGAGCAGCCTGGTGGGCGGCGGTGGGCGTTTCGGGTTTGCGACGCTGGCGTTCTTCTCGGTGTATCGCGAACTGTTTGAAGTGATTCTGTTCTACGAGACTTTGTGGCTGCAGGCAGGTCCAGCGGGCCATAACGCGGTACTGGCGGGTGGTGCGACGGCGTTGGTGTTGTTGGTGGGGCTGGCCTGGGTGATTCTGCGTGGCTCGGCGAAGCTGCCGCTGTCGCTGTTTTTCAGTATCAACGCCGGTCTGTTGTGTGCGTTGTCCGTGGTGTTTGCCGGGCATGGCGTGAAGGCGTTGCAGGAAGCCGGGATTTTCGGCACCCGGCCGGTGCCGTTCTTTGACTTCGACTGGCTGGGGATCCACGCTGATGCGTATTCGCTGAGTGCGCAGGCGGTGGCGATTATCGCGATCATTGTGCTGTATAGCCGTAGTCGGCTGGCTGAGAAGCGGCGGGTGCAGGTTTCCTGATCCGAGTGATCCACAAGAGGTAAAAAAATGCGTGTCTGGATCGATGCCGACGCCTGCCCTCGGGCGGCCAAGGATCTGGTGGTGAAGTTCGCCCTCAAGCGCCAGTTCGAAGTGGTGTTGGTGGCCGGACAGCCGCAGATCAAACCGGGTTTGGCCCTGGTGAAACTGATCGTGGTGCCAAGCGGTCCGGATGCCGCCGACGACTACCTGGTGGAACACGCGGTCCCCGGCGAATTGGTGATCTGCAGCGATGTGCCGCTGGCCGACCGTCTGGTGAAAAAGGGCGTTGCGGCGCTGGATCCACGGGGCAAAGAGTTCGATGCGCAGAACATGGGCGATCGATTGGCGGTGCGTAACCTGTTTACCGATCTCCGTGAACAGGGGCAGATGAGCGGCGGGCCAGCGCCGTTTGGCGAGCGTGAGAAGCAGGCGTTTGCCAATGCGCTGGACCGGATCCTCACGCGGCTATCCCGCAAAGCCTGAGCCAAGCTGGGATCAATGTGGGAGCGGCGGTGCGACGATTCGACTTGCTCGCGAAGAGGCCCTGACATTCAACATTGATGTCGACTGACACTCCGCCTTCGCGAGCAAGCCCGCTCCCACATTTGAACTGTGTCAGGCGTCGTTTTCGTGGGTCAGTTCCAGAACGCGGTCGACCAGTTTGTTGATGCCGGATGCCGCTTCGCTGATCGATTGCGCCAGCATGTACGCCGGGGTGCTGACCAGTTTGCGTGCTTTGTCCTCAACGATGTCAGTTACCGCGCAGTCTGCGTGGGTAGCGCCCATCTTGTTCATGGCGGCGGCAGTATCGGCGTCGTTGCCGATGGTGCAGGTCACGCCCGGTCCATAGATCTTCGCCGCGAGCGCCGGCGAGATGCAGATCAGCCCGACCGGTTTGCCGGCCTCGGCAAAGGCTTCAGCCAGCGCCAGGACTTCCGGTTGCACGGTGCAGCCGGCGCCTTCGACGGCAAAGTTCGACAGGTTTTTGGCCGCCCCGAAACCGCCCGGAACGATCAGCGCATCGAAGTCTTCCACGTCCGCTTCGCGGATATCCTTGATGTTGCCTCGGGCGATCCGCGCCGATTCCACCAGTACGTTGCGCGACTCGGGCATTTCTTCGCCGGTCAGGTGATTGATCACGTGCAGCTGCGCGATGTTCGGTGCGAAACACTGCACCTGAGCACCCCGCTGGTCCAGACGCAGCAGGGTGATCACGCTTTCGTGGATCTCGGCGCCGTCGTACACGCCACAGCCGGATAGGATCACTGCAATTTTTTTGCTCATGGGCTTTTCTCCAGATTCATGGCGTTAAATGTCCACTAATTTGTCACTCGTTGCCATAGGGTTAATTCGCGGCTACACCTAGGATCTGTCCTCAAGATTCCGATCAGGGCGCGTCATGGACTTCATTCTGTATGCGGTGCCGTTTTTCTTTGTGCTGATTGCCGTCGAACTGCTGGCCGACCGTTGGCGCGGAGTGAGCAATTATCGCGTGGCGGACGCGATCAACAGCATGAGCACCGGCGTGCTGTCGACGACCACCGGCCTGTTGACCAAAGGCGTCGGCCTGGTGACGTATGCGTTTGCTCTCAAGCACCTGGCGCTGTTCGAGCTCTCGGCCGACAGTGTTTGGGTCTGGGTTTTCGCCTTTGTCCTCTACGACTTCTGCTACTACTGGCTGCATCGCATGGGCCATGAACGCAACATCCTCTGGGCGGCGCATTCGGTGCATCACCAGAGCGAGGACTACAACCTTTCCACGGCGCTGCGCCAGACCAGTACCGGCTTCCTGCTGAGCTGGATCTTCTACCTGCCGATGGCCGTGCTCGGCGTGCCGCTGCTGGTGTTCATCAGCGTCGCCTCGCTGAACTTGCTGTACCAATTCTGGGTGCATACCAAACACATTCCCAAGCTCGGCTGGTTCGAGTGGTTCTTCGTCACGCCGTCCAATCATCGCGCTCACCATGCACAGAACGCTCTCTACATGGATCGCAACTACGGCGGGGTGTTCATTATTTGGGACCGTCTATTCGGCTCGTTCCAGGAAGAGGACGACAACGAACCGGTGATTTTCGGCGTCACCACGCCGCTGGCGAGCTGGAATCCGTTGTGGGCGAACGTGCAGTTCTATGCGCAGCTGTGGGATGACGCGCGGCGTGCGCAAAGCAAATGGGACAAGCTGCGCATCTGGTTCATGCGCACCGGTTGGCGGCCGACGGATGTGGCGGCCAGGTACCCGATGAACAAGCCAGACCTGAGTCAGTTCCGTAAATTCGAGGTGCCGCTGGACGGGCGTCAGCAGCTTTACGTCGTGTTGCAGTTCTGCGTCTACATCGCGCTGGGCAGCTACTTGATGAACCTGGAGCAGAGTTTGCCAACCGCCGCGCTGGTACTCGGCTGGAGTGCCGTGGCGCTGGGTTTGTTTACGTTGGGCGTGGCCCTGGAGAATCGCCCGTGGGCGCTGAAGCTGGAGCTGCTGCGCCTGGCGTCGAATGTGCCGCTGGTGTGGCTGGCGCCAGTCGTTGGGCTGTGGCCGGCCAGCGCGGTGGGCTGGGTCGGCCTGCTGAGTTACAGCCTGCTCAGCGGTATCGGTCTCTACTGTTGCAGAAACCGTTTCACTCGACTGGCGTCGTAGGTTCGTTGGTTTTGGCTTGTTCTGCTTTCAAGGCCTGCTCGTCGGCGTAGATCTTCTTCGCCAGACGGGCGTTCTTGAGGCGTCGGCGCAACCACAGGCAAAAGCCCAGTATCAGCAGGGCGCCAAGCACCCACAGCTCGTACTTCTTGACGCTGCCAAGCATGCCTTCGAGCACCGCACCGAAGTGATACGCGGCGGCAGCCAGCGCGGCGGCCCAGATCGCGGCACCAATCCCGTTGAGCAGCAGATAACGTCCCGGCGGATAGCCCGACAGGCCGATTGCCACCGGCATCACCGTGCGCAGGCCATAGACAAAGCGGAAGCTCAGTACCCAGATGTCCGGGTGCCTGCGGATGTGTTCCAGGGCCCGGTCACCCATCAATTGCCAGCGCGGTTTGCGCGCCAGCAACTTGCGGCCGTGCTTGCGCCCCAGGAAATACCACAGCTGATCACCGGCATAACTGCCGAGGAACGCCACGATCATGACCACTTTGAGGTCCATGTATCCGCGGAACGCGAGGAAGCCTGCGAGCACCAGAATGGTTTCGCCTTCGAAAAACGTGCCGAGAAAGAGGGCGAAGTAGCCGAATTCCTGAAGAAATTGTTGGAGCATTGTCTGGATGCTGGCGAAATGAACGCGCAGCCTAACCCTTCGGGAACATTCATGAAAGTGTCCAAATGTGTCTCGACGTGAACATTTCCTACAAGGACAATGGAATGCGGCTACGTGACGCAGGGATGCACACAACTGTCATACGTTGGTCATAATGGCCGCTTATAACTGTCACGCTCGCCCGCCAGCGCGGGCTCAGGAGTCTGCCGTGAGCTTTACCCCCGCCAACCGTTTGTTTCCAGCAACCCGCCTGCGTCGCAACCGTCGTGATGATTTTTCGCGTCGACTGGTCCGTGAAAACGTTCTGACCGTCGACGATCTGATCCTGCCGGTGTTCGTGCTGGACGGTGAAAACCGTCGCGAAGCGGTGGCCTCGATGCCGGGTGTCGAGCGCCTGACCATCGATCTGTTGCTTGAAGAAGCGGCCAAATGGGTCGAGCTGGGGATTCCGGCGTTGGCGTTGTTCCCGGTGACGCCGCCGGAGCTCAAGTCGCTGGACGCCGCCGAAGCCTGGAACCCCAACGGCATTGCCCAGCGCGCCACTCGCGCATTGCGGGCGCAGTTCCCTGAGCTGGGTGTGATCACCGATGTCGCCCTGGACCCGTTCACCACCCACGGGCAGGACGGTATCCTCGACGAAGAAGGCTACGTGCAGAACGACATCACCGTCGACGCACTGGTCAAGCAGGCGCTGTCCCACGCCGAAGCCGGCGCTCAGGTGGTGGCCCCGTCGGACATGATGGACGGTCGCATCCAGGCGATCCGCGAAGCGCTGGAGCTGGCCGACCACGTCAACGTGCGGATCATGGCCTACTCGGCGAAGTACGCCAGCGCCTATTACGGCCCGTTCCGCGATGCGGTCGGTTCGGCGCTGAACCTGGGCAAGGCCAACAAGGCCTCCTATCAGATGGACCCGGCCAACAGCAACGAAGCCCTGCACGAAGTGGCAGCGGACTTGTCAGAAGGCGCGGACATGGTCATGGTCAAGCCAGGCATGCCGTATCTGGACATCCTCTACCGGGTCAAAGAAGAATTTAAAGTGCCGACCTTTGTTTATCAGGTCAGCGGTGAATATGCCATGCACATGGCGGCGATCCAGAATGGCTGGTTGAGCGAAGGGGTTATCCTCGAATCCCTGACCGCTTTTAAACGTGCAGGCGCTGATGGCATCCTGACTTACTTTGCCGTCCGTGCTGCTCAATTGTTACGAGAGCAAAAATAGCCCTCCCAGGAACATTCGATGAATACCGAAGTACTCACTGAAGTTGCCGTAAAAGATGCTCAACCTGTGGTGGAGCAAATCGCCGAAACCCCGCCGGAACTGGAGCCTGCTCCACCCGCGGTGGTGGCCGAGCCCGTAATAGCGGCGCCAGCGATTGCCATTCCCGGCCTGGATGACAGCAGCCTGTACATCCATCGCGAGCTCTCGCAACTGCAGTTCAACATCCGCGTGCTGGAGCAGGCGCTGGATGAATCCTACCCGTTGCTGGAGCGGCTGAAGTTTCTGCTGATCTTCTCCAGCAACCTGGACGAGTTCTTCGAGATTCGTGTGGCCGGCCTGAAGAAGCAGATCACCTTCGCCCGTGAACAGG
This sequence comes from Pseudomonas sp. LjRoot277, assembly GCF_964253845.1. Classification (NCBI taxonomy): domain Bacteria; kingdom Pseudomonadati; phylum Pseudomonadota; class Gammaproteobacteria; order Pseudomonadales; family Pseudomonadaceae; genus Pseudomonas; species Pseudomonas sp. LjRoot277. The sequence continues at coordinate 381,789 of NZ_CAXURI020000001.1, forward strand.
CCGGCGCCGATGGCTTGCAACCGCACCAGGCTCTGGCGCGCATCAGCGAACTGGTGCACGGTCACGTCGACCGCCAGTACGCGATCCTCAACGACATTCTGTTGCCGGAACTGGAAAAGCATCAGGTCCGCTTCATCCGTCGGCGTCACTGGACCACCAAGATCAAAACCTGGGTGCGCCGCTATTTCCGCGACGAGATCGCGCCGATCATTACCCCGATCGGCCTCGACCCGACGCACCCGTTCCCGTTGCTGGTGAACAAGAGCCTGAACTTCATCGTCGAGCTCGAAGGTATCGACGCCTTCGGCCGCGATTCCGGTCTGGCGATCATCCCGGCGCCACGTCTGCTGCCGCGGGTCATCAAGTTGCCGGAAGAAGTGGGCGGCTCGGGCGACAACTACGTGTTCCTGTCGTCGATGATCCACGCTCACGCCGATGACCTGTTCCAGGGCATGAAGGTCAAGGGCTGCTACCAGTTCCGTCTGACCCGAAACGCCGACCTCGCCGTCGACACCGAAGATGTAGAAGACCTGGCCCGCGCCCTGCGCGGTGAGTTGTTCTCGCGTCGCTACGGTGATGCGGTGCGCCTGGAAGTCGCCGACACGTGCCCGAAACACCTGTCCGACTACTTGCTCAAGCAGTTCAACCTGCACGAGACCGAGCTGTATCAGGTCAACGGTCCGGTCAACCTGACCCGCCTGTTCAGCATCACCGGTCTGGACAGCCAGCGAGCGCTGCAATACACGCCGTTCACCCCGCAGATCCCGAAACTGCTGCAGAACAGCGAGAACATCTTCAGCGTGATCAGCAAGCAGGACATCCTGTTGCTGCACCCGTTCGAGTCCTTCACTCCGGTGGTCGACCTGCTGCGCCAGGCTGCCAAGGACCCGCATGTATTGGCGGTCCGTCAGACCCTGTACCGCTCCGGCGCCAACTCGGAAATCGTAGATGCGCTGGTCGATGCGGCGCGTAACGGCAAGGAAGTCACTGCGGTGATCGAGTTGCGTGCGCGGTTCGACGAAGAGTCCAACCTGCAACTGGCCAGCCGTCTGCAAGCGGCCGGTGCGGTGGTGATCTATGGCGTGGTCGGCTTCAAGACCCACGCCAAGATGATGCTGATCTTGCGTCGTGAGGCTGGCGAGATTGTCCGTTACGCCCACTTGGGGACCGGCAACTACCACGCGGCCAACGCCCGTCTGTACACCGACTACAGCTTGCTGACCTCGGATGACGCCTTGTGCGAAGACGTCGGCAAACTGTTCAGCCAGCTGATCGGCATGGGTAAAACCCTGCGCATGAAGAAGCTGCTGCACGCGCCGTTCACGCTGAAGAAGGGCATGCTCGACATGATTGCCCGGGAGACCCAGTTCGCCCTCGACGGCAAACCGGCGCACATCATCGCCAAGTTCAACTCGCTGACCGATCCGAAGATCATCCGCGCGCTGTACAAGGCCAGTCAGTCCGGGGTGCGTATCGATCTGGTGGTGCGCGGCATGTGCTGCCTGCGTCCGGGCATCGCCGGGGTTTCGCACAACATCCACGTGCGCTCGATCATCGGTCGCTTCCTGGAGCACACCCGGGTCTTCTACTTCCTCAATGGCGGCGAAGAGCAGATGTTCCTGTCCAGCGCCGACTGGATGGAGCGCAACCTCGACAAGCGCGTCGAGACTTGCTTCCCGGTCGAGGGCAAGAAGCTGATCTTGCGGGTCAAGAAAGAGCTGGAGCTTTATCTCACCGATAACACCCACAGCTGGAGCTTGCAGGCGGACGGCCGTTACATCCGCAACACGCCGACCGGCAACCAGAACCCGCGCAGCGCCCAGGCAACACTGCTGGAGCGTTTGGGTAGCCCGATTCTGGCGGTCCGATAACGCAAACATCGGCTAAAAAAATGGCGATCCCTGCGGATCGCCATTTTTGTTTTAACTACATACCTGTGGCGAGGGAGCTTGCTCCCGCTGGGGTGCGAAGCGCCCCCAAAAAGAGCGACTGCTACGCAGTCCAACGGGAGCAAGCTCCCTCGCCACAGTGATTGTGCTCGCTCCAGTTTTTAGCGGACGTTGAGCACGAAGCCAACGCGGGTCAGCCATTCCGCCTCCAGACCGAAGTCGGCCTGAGTCAGCTGGTTTTCGTCCAGCCAGTTTTCCGGGAACAACACATCCAGGCTGTCGCCATTGGCTTGCAGCACGACCTGAGGCATTTCCTGGGTGCCGCGGATGTGATGGAACAGAATTGCAAAACGCAGCAGCACGCACAGGCGAATCAGCTTGATGCCTTCATCGCCGAAGTCGGCAAACTTGTCCCGGGGGATATTGCGTCGGTGGCCACGCACCAGTAGCGCGAGCATCAGTTGGTCTTCACGGGAGAACCCGGCCAGGTCCGAGTGCTCGATCAAGTACGCGCCGTGCTTGTGGTAGTGATAGTGAGCGATGTCCAGGCCCACTTCATGGACCTTGGCGGCCCAGCCCAGCAGTTCGCGCCATACGCCGTCATCCAGATCCCAATCCTCAGCCACTTGATCGAAGGCATGCAGCGCCTTGCGCTCAACGCGCACCGCTTGTTCCAGATCGACGTGATAACGCTCCATCAACGAGCTGAGGGTGCGCTCGCGGACGTCTTCGTGATGATGACGGCCCAACAGGTCATAGAGCACGCCTTCGCGCAGGGCGCCTTCACAGTGGTCCATGCGTTGCAGCTCGAGTGCGTCGAAGATCGCTTCGAGAATCGCCAGGCCCGCCGGGAAGATCGCCCGGCGGTCAGGCTTGATGCCTTCGAAGTCGATCTTCTCGACATCACCGAGCTTGATCAGCTTGCGCTTGAGCCAGGCCAGGCCTTGGGCGTTCACCTCGCCCGTGCCATGACCACCGGCCTTCAGCGCCAGGCCGATGGCGCGGATGGTGCCCGAGGAGCCGATGGCTTCATCCCAGGTCAGGCGATGCAGGGCGTGTTCGATGCTCATGATCTCCAGCCGCGCCGCCGTGTACGCCTGGGCGTAGCGGGCCGGGGTGATCTTGCCGTCCTTGAAATAGCGCTGGGTGTAGCTGACGCAGCCCATTTGCAGGCTTTCGCGCAGCAGCGGTTCGAAGCGCTGGCCGATGATGAATTCGGTACTGCCGCCGCCGATGTCGGCCACCAGGCGTTTGCCCGGGGTGTCGGCGAGGGTGTGGGACACGCCGAGGTAGATCAGGCGCGCTTCTTCACGGCCGGAGATGACTTCCACCGGGTGGCCGAGAATTTCTTCAGCGCGGCGGATAAATTCGCCACGGTTACGGGCTTCACGCAAGGCGTTGGTGCCGACGATCCGCACGGCGCCGGTCGGCATACCGCTGATCAGTTGGGCGAAACGCTTCAGGCAATCGAGCCCGCGTTGCATGGATTCTTCACTGAGCTGACGCTCATCGTCGATGCCGGCGGCCAGCTGAACCTTCTCCCCGAGTCGTTCGAGAATACGGATTTCGCCGTTCTGGGCCTTGGCCACGACCATGTGAAAGCTGTTGGAGCCCAGGTCGATTGCGGCGATCAGGGACAGATTCTTGGCTTGGGATTGCGGCATGGTCAGGGGGTCTCGGTCGATAACCTCGACATCGTGCCACGATCAAACGCTGCCGCCAACGCGCAGTGTTCAAAGCCTTGATCCAGCTCACCCCTGTGGCGAGGGGGCTTGCCCCCGTTCGGCTGCGCAGCAGTCGTAAAACCTGCATGCGAGGTCTATCTGGAGTCGATGTGAATGGTTTTGGGGCTACTTCGTAGCCCAACGGGGGCAAGCCCCCTCGCCACAAAAGCCTTAACCGGCTGCTTCCACTGTCCCAATGAAATTCGCCAGCTCCGCCGTTTGCGGATTGGCGAACAGCATCTTCGGATCCCCGACCTCATGCACCTTGCCCTGATGCATGAACACCAATTTGTCCCCAACCTCCCGGGCAAAACGCATCTCATGGGTGACCATAATCAACGTCATCCCTTCCTTGGCCAGTTGCCGGACCACGCTCAGCACTTCATTGACCAATTCCGGGTCCAGCGCCGAGGTAATCTCATCGCACAGCAAGACCTTCGGCGACATCGCCAGCGCCCGGGCAATCGCCACTCGCTGTTGCTGCCCGCCAGACAATCGATCCGGGAAGGCATCGAATTTTTCCCCCAGCCCGACCCGTTCCAACATCTCCCGCGCCAGTTCGGCTGCTTTGGCTTTTGGCGCTTTCTGCACCACTTGCGGCGCGAGCATCACGTTCTCGCCGACCGTCAGGTGCGGGAACAGGTTGAACTGCTGAAACACCATCCCGACTTTCTGTCGCAAGCTGCGCAGATCGGCACGGGCGGCGTCGAGGTATTCGCCGTCGACTTCAATCACGCCGTCGTTGATCGATTCCAGGCCATTGAGGGTGCGCAGCAACGTGGATTTTCCCGAGCCGCTGCGGCCGATGATCGCCACGACCTGGCCTTCCTCGACACTCAGGTCGATGCCTTTGAGCACGTGGTGGTCGCCGTAATATTTATGCAGGGCCGAGATTCTAAGCAGAGGCATGCAGTCTCCTTTCCAGGTAGCGGGCACTGAGGGACAAGGGGTAGCAGAGCAGGAAATAACCGAGGGCCACGAGGCCGTAGACCATGAACGGTTCGAAGGTTGCGTTGGCGAGCATGCCGCCGGTCTTGGTCAGTTCGGTGAAGCCGATGATCGAGGTGACGGCGGTGCCTTTGACCACTTGCACCGAGAAACCCACCGTCGGAGCTACGGCGATCCGTAGCGCTTGCGGCAGGATCACGTAACGCAGTTGCTCCAGCGGATTCAGGGCCAGGCTCGACGAGGCTTCCCACTGGCCGTTGGGGATCGATTCGACGCAACCGCGCCAGATCTCCGCCAGGTAGGCGCTGGTGAACAGCGTCAGGGCAATCGCCGCGGCCATCCACGGCGAAATCTCCACCCCGGCCAACGCCACGCCGAAGAACACCAGAAACAGCTGCATCAACAGCGGCGTGCCCTGGAACAGCTCGATGTAAGTGCGGGCGAAGCTGCGCGGCAGGGATTTTTTCGAGATCCGCATGACCATGATCAGCAAGCCGATCAGTCCGCCACCGATAAACGCCACCAGCGACAGCGCCAGGGTCCATTGCAGGCCGGTGAGCAGGTTGCGCACGACATCCCAGAACGTGAAATCGCTCATAGGCTGCTCCTTGCGACAAAACGGCGGCCAATCCAGTTCAGCAACTGGCGGATCATTAGCGCCATGCACAGGTAGACCAGCGTGGTCAGGGCGTAGGTTTCAAAGGCGCGGAAGTTGCGCGACTGAATGAAGTTGGCGGCGAAGCTCAGCTCTTCGGTGGCGATCTGCGAGCAGACCGCCGAACCCAGCATCACGATGATGATCTGGCTGCTCAATGCCGGCCAGACCTTGCCCAGCGCCGGCAGCAGCACCACGTGGCGAAAGGCTTCGAAACGCGACATTGCCAGCGCCGCAGCGGCTTCAAGCTGTCCTCGAGGTATTGCTTGAATGCCGGCACGGATGATCTCGGTGGAATAAGCGCCCAGGTTGATCACCATCGCCAGCACCGCCGCCTGCCATTCCGAAATCTGCACACCCAGTGACGGCAGGCCGAAGAAGATGAAAAACAACTGCACCAGAAACGGCGTGTTGCGGATCAACTCGACATAGACCCCAAAAATGCCGGCGAACGGGCGGATGTTCCACGCCCGCACCAGCGCCCCGACGATGCCCAGACCCACCCCGAGCACCGCGCCGATGGCCGTCAGTTCAAGGGTGAACAGCGCACCGCGCAGCAGCAGGTCGGTGTTTTGCACCACCGGTATGAAATCGAACTGATAAGCCATGTTCAGTCTCCGCAACGACGATCAGAGATCGGCTGGCAGCGGCTCTTTGAGCCAGGTCCGGGAGTTCTTCTCCAGCGCGCCGTCGGTCTTGGCGGTGGCGAGGATCTGGTTGACCTTGTCCAGCAGCGCCGGCTCGTTTTTGTTCACACCGACGTAGACCGGCGAATCCTTGAGCTTCACTTTCAGCGCCGGAATGCGTTTCGGGTTGCGTTCGCTGATGGTCACCATCACCACGTTGCCACTGGCGATCAGGTCAACTTGCCCGGCGAGGTAAGCGGCGATGGTCGAGTTGTTGTCTTCGAAGCGCTTGATGGTCACGCCTTCGGGCGCGACTTTGGTCAGCTCGATGTCTTCGATGGCGCCACGGGTGACGCTGATGGTTTTGCCCTTGAGGTCGTCCAGGCTTTTGATGCTGGCGTCTGGCGGACCGAATACGGCGAGGTAGAACGGCGCGTAGGCACGGGAGAAGTCGATGACTTTCTCGCGCTCGGGGTTCTTGCCGAGGCTGGAGATCACCAGATCGACTTTGCCGGTGGTCAGGAACGGGATGCGGTTGGTGCTGTTGACCGGCGTCAGTTCGAGTTTGACCTTGAGTTGGTCGGCCAGCAGCTTGGCGGTGTCGATATCGAGGCCGCGCGGTTTCATGTCCGGGCCGACCGAGCCGAAGGGCGGAAAGTCCTGAGGCACGGCCACCTTGAGGACGCCGCGCTTGACCACATCCTCCAGACCGTCGGCGTGGGCGGGCGCCTGGCTCAGCATCAGGCTGGCAAACAGGGCTGCGAGGAGGGCGCTGTAACGCTGGGTCATGGCAAATCTCCGAATCGGCGAGAAGTGAATTCTGCGGATCGACAGAGCATGGGCCGTGCCAACATCGGGTTTTGGGGGCGCAAGGCCACGGTTTTGCTGATGTTTCTCGGTCTTACTGGTCTGAACAGTTGAGCGGCGTTTCGCACCCCGATAGCGCATCCATGAAAATCTCCGAACCCCCATGGGGCACGACTTGCCGGGCGTCGCGAATAGCTTTACAACTAACCGCTCATTGGCCTGGTTCGTCTGAAAAACCATGAACTCGATCTCCCGCGCCGTACCTGAAGTGGCGCTGCAAGCCATCCGTAAACTGATCACCGAACAGGGCTTCGGGCCTGGGGATGCCTTGCCCTCGCAACGGGATTTGGCGGTGCAATTGGGGGTCAGTCGGGCGTCGTTGCGCGAAGCGTTGTCGTCATTGAGTGCGTTGGGGGTGATCAGCATCCAGCCTGGCAAAGGTGTGTTCGTGCAGTCGCCGGTTGATTTGCCGCGAGGTGATGCGACGCTGAGTTGGCCATTTGCGGCGCAAGCCTCGCCGCTGGACATCTTTCAGTTGCGCTATGCCCTGGAAGGCTTTGCGGCCGGTTTGGCGGCGGTGACCCTGAGTACTCACGAGCTCGATGCACTGGAAGATAACGTCGCCGCCATGCGCATCGAATTGAAGGCCGGCGACTTCGAGGCCGCGGCGCGACTGGATTTCGAATTTCACCGACGCATCCTGCTGGCGAGCGGCAATCAGGCGATGCTCAGCATCCTGACTGCCAGCGCCGACATCTTTCTAGAGAGCCAGAAACTACCGTTCATCCGGGCCGAGCGGGCCATGGAAACCTGGCAGGAACACCGCAAAATCCTTCGTGCGCTAGCCCGGCGGGCGTCCGGCGCAGCGCAGAAGGCCATGCACGAACATGTGCGTAACGCGGCACTGCGCACCGGAATTGCCTTCGTCGCTCCCGCCACCTCGTGACTTGGGCTATACCCAAACTCATGCGGCACCATAGCGAGACTCAATCATCTGCACCTTCCTGAACGAGGGAAGGGCGGCTATGATGGGCCACGTTTTTTTGCTTACAACCTGGAGACTTCCATGAGCAGCGATCTTATTAAACACGTCACCGACGCTAGCTTCGACGTCGACGTCCTCAAGGCCGAAGGCGCTGTACTGGTCGACTACTGGGCTGAGTGGTGCGGCCCTTGCAAAATGATCGCTCCTGTTCTGGACGAAATTGCTGAAACCTACAAAGGCAAGCTGACCGTTGCCAAACTGAACATCGACGAAAACCAGGAAACCCCGGCCAAGCATGGCGTGCGTGGTATCCCGACTCTGATGCTGTTCAAGAACGGCAACGTTGAAGCGACCAAGGTCGGCGCACTGTCGAAGTCGCAACTGGCTGCCTTCCTCGACGCCAACATCTAAGCGTCGTTTAAAGCGTCATCAAAAAGGCCCCGCACATCGCGGGGCCTTTTCGTTATTGAGGGCTAGACGCTCCGAAACTCAGGTGGTACATTCGGCCCCGCACTGGTTTCTCCACTGCCCCCTGCTAGCCGTCGCCGACGCACTCCTTTTCGAATAAGTACGCGATCCTGTCGCCTTCTCTGCGGCGCGGCCTCATTAAGCCAAAAGCTTAATTTCCCCCCCTCCATAAATGATTACGTCATTCCTATATGAATCTGACTGAACTCAAGCAAAAGCCGATTACCGAACTGCTCGAATTGGCCGAACAGATGGGCATAGAAAATATGGCCCGTTCGCGCAAGCAGGACGTGATTTTCTCCCTGCTCAAAAAGCACGCTAAAAGCGGCGAGGAAATCTCCGGTGATGGCGTGCTGGAGATTCTCCAGGACGGCTTCGGCTTCCTTCGCTCCGCTGACGCTTCCTATCTCGCCGGCCCAGACGATATCTACGTCTCGCCGAGTCAGATCCGTCGCTTCAACTTGCGCACCGGTGACACCATCGTTGGCAAGATCCGTCCTCCAAAGGAAGGCGAGCGTTATTTCGCGCTGCTCAAGGTCGACACGATCAACTACGATCGTCCCGAGAACGCGAAAAACAAGATTCTCTTCGAGAACCTGACCCCGCTGTTCCCGACCGTGCGCATGAAGATGGAAGCCGGCAACGGATCCACCGAAGACTTGACCGGTCGTGTCATCGACCTGTGCGCCCCGATCGGCAAAGGCCAGCGCGGTCTGATCGTTGCACCGCCGAAAGCCGGTAAAACCATCATGCTGCAGAACATCGCAGCCAACATCGCGCGTAACAATCCTGAAGTTCATCTGATCGTATTGCTGATCGACGAACGTCCGGAAGAAGTAACCGAAATGCAGCGCACCGTGCGCGGCGAAGTGGTTGCCTCGACGTTCGATGAGCCGCCAACCCGCCACGTGCAGGTTGCCGAAATGGTGATCGAGAAGGCCAAGCGCCTGGTCGAACACAAGAAGGACGTGGTGATCCTGCTTGACTCCATCACCCGTCTGGCTCGCGCCTACAACACCGTGATCCCGAGCTCCGGCAAAGTGCTCACCGGTGGTGTCGATGCCCATGCCCTGGAGAAACCGAAACGTTTCTTCGGCGCCGCGCGGAACATCGAAGAAGGCGGTTCGCTGACCATCATCGCCACCGCGCTGGTTGAAACCGGCTCGAAGATGGACGAAGTGATCTACGAAGAATTCAAAGGCACGGGCAACATGGAACTGCCGCTGGATCGTCGTATCGCTGAAAAACGCGTCTTCCCGGCCATCAACATCAACCGTTCCGGCACCCGCCGCGAAGAGTTGCTGACTGCCGACGACGAGTTGCAGCGCATGTGGATCCTTCGCAAGCTGCTGCACCCGATGGACGAAATCGCTGCCATCGAGTTCCTGGTCGACAAGCTGAAAACGACCAAGACCAACGATGAGTTCTTCCTGTCGATGAAACGCAAGTAAATCGCAGAAAGTCAGCAAAAGCCGGGGAAACCCGGCTTTTTGCTATCTGATTTTTGATGAACCGGCAGTTCGTGGTTCTGAATAGAGGGGTTCGGCGCTAAACTGCCACCCCCGAACGGCACGGCCAATACGAGGCTCACGCATGCAGTATCGCGACTTGCGCGACTTTATCAGCGGCCTGGAAAAGCGCGGCGAACTCAAGCGCATCCAGGTTCCGGTGTCCCCAGTACTCGAAATGACCGAGGTCTGCGACCGCACCCTGCGTGCCAAAGGTCCGGCCCTGCTTTTCGAAAAGCCGACGGGTTATGACATCCCGGTACTCGGCAACCTGTTCGGCACCCCTGAGCGCGTGGCGCTGGGCATGGGCGCAGAAGCGGTCAGCGAATTGCGCGAGATCGGCAAGCTGCTGGCGTTCCTCAAGGAACCCGAGCCGCCGAAAGGCCTGAAGGATGCCTGGTCCAAGCTGCCGATCTTCCGCAAGATCATCGCCATGGCACCGAAAGTCGTCAAAGACGCGGTGTGCCAGGAAGTGGTCATCGAAGGCGACGACGTCGACCTCGCGATGCTGCCGGTGCAGACCTGCTGGCCGGGCGACGTCGGCCCGCTGATCACCTGGGGTCTGACCGTCACCAAAGGTCCGAACAAGGATCGCCAGAACCTCGGTATCTACCGTCAGCAAGTGATTGGCCGCAACAAGGTCATCATGCGCTGGCTGAGCCACCGTGGCGGCGCGCTGGATTACCGCGAGTGGTGCGAGAAGCATCCTGGCCAGCCGTTCCCGGTGTCCGTGGCGCTGGGTGCTGACCCGGCGACCATTCTCGGCGCGGTGACTCCTGTGCCGGACAGCCTCTCCGAATACGCTTTCGCCGGCCTGTTGCGCGGCAACCGCACCGAGCTGGTGAAATGCCGTGGCAACGACTTGCAGGTTCCGGCGACCGCCGAGATCATCCTTGAAGGCGTGATCCATCCGGGCGAAATGGCTGACGAAGGTCCATACGGCGACCACACCGGCTACTACAACGAAGTCGACAGCTTCCCGGTGTTCACCGTCGAGCGCATCACCCACCGGATCAAACCGATTTATCACAGCACCTACACCGGCCGTCCACCGGATGAACCGGCGATTCTCGGCGTGGCGCTGAACGAAGTGTTCGTGCCGATACTGCAGAAGCAGTTCCCCGAGATCACCGACTTCTACCTGCCGCCCGAAGGCTGCTCGTACCGCATGGCCATCGTGACCATGAAGAAGTCGTATCCCGGCCATGCCAAGCGGGTAATGCTCGGTGTCTGGTCGTTTTTGCGACAGTTCATGTACACCAAGTTCGTTATCGTCACAGACGACGATATCAACGCGCGCGACTGGAACGACGTGATCTGGGCCATCACCACGCGCATGGACCCCAAGCGCGACACGGTGATGATCGACAACACGCCGATCGATTACCTGGACTTCGCCTCGCCGGTTTCCGGCCTGGGTTCGAAGATGGGGCTCGATGCCACGCATAAATGGCCGGGCGAAACCACTCGCGAGTGGGGCCGGGTGATCGTCAAGGACGAAGCCGTTACCCAGCGGATCGATGCCATCTGGAATCAGTTAGGAATAGATTGATGCGTGTAACCTTGCAGCCCTCCGGAGCAGTGCTAAAGATTCTGCCCGGCGAGCGGATTCTCGATGGCGCGCGGCGTTTGGGCTATGAATGCCCGCAAAGCTGTCGAAACGGTAATTGCCACGTGTGCGCCGCACTGCTGGTGGAAGGGCGGGTCGAACAGGAAGGCGGTGTGCGCGACCATGGCGAGTTCTACACTTGCATTGCAGAGCCGCTGGAAGACTGCATCGTGCTGTGGGATGGCGTGCTCGCGCTGGGAGAATTGCCGGTGCGCAGCTTGTCGTGTCAGGTCATTGAATGCAGGGACGTCGGCGGCGATACCTGGCGTGTGCGTCTGCGAGCGCCGGCCGGCAAGCCGCCGCGCTATCACGCCGGTCAGTACCTGATGATCGAGCGCGAGAACGGCGAGAAATCCGCGTTCTCCCTGGCCTCGGCGCCACATGGCGGGCGCGATCTGGAAATTCATGTGCTGGCGCGCGAAAGCAGTGCGCTGAGCCTGATCGACCAGTTGCAACGCAACCCGATGGTGCGGATCGAAATGCCGTTCGGCGACACCCATCTGGCGGAACTGCCGGAGGGTCCGCTGGTGCTGATCGCTGCGGGCACCGGCATGGGCCAGATCCATAGCCTGATCGAACATTGCCGTGCAACGGGCTTCAAACATCCGGTGCATCTGTATTGGGGTGTGCGTCGTCCTGAAGATTTTTATGCCATCGAACATTGGGATGAATGGCTGAAACTGCCCAATCTATTCCTGCATAAAGTCGTCAGCGATCAATGCGGCTGGCAGGGGCGCTGCGGGATGTTGCATGAGGCGGTGTGTGAAGACTTCCCGGATCTGAAACCCTTGCATGTCTACGCCAGCGGCTCTCCGGCCATGGTCTACGGCACGCTGGATGCGTTGGTCGAAGCCGGGATGGACGCTCATCAAATGCGCGCGGATGTATTTGCATACGCGCCTCGATCTTGATCCGCGATCTTGATCCCCGCTTCTAATCGTTATAACTCCCTATATAGCCGATCGGTATTTATAGAATTATATAAATGCCGGTAGGTTATATGTCATCCAGGCAAATATTTAAGAACTGTGCCATGGCACTTAAATTGCCTTAAAACATATGTGCCTTATTGTTACAGCGGTGCGTTCTATTAAGTAATTCTTCACCCGCGGGGAGCTGAACGCTAATCGCCATGAGCGCCATTGAATCTGCTTTTTTGAATCTGGCTTACCCTCCGCGGCTCGATCTGGGGCCGCAGCTCACGCACGAACAATTGCTCAGCTCAATGCAGTCGACGATGGCGCGCCACAAGGGCGGGCCGGTGTGGCTGTTCGCTTACGGTTCGCTGATCTGGCGTCCCGAATGTGCAGCGGTGGAGCGAGTGCGTGGTCGTGTGCATGGCTACCATCGCGGTTTGTATTTGTGGTCCCACGAACATCGCGGCACACCCGAAGTGCCTGGGCTGGTGTTCGGCCTGGATCGCGGTGGTTCTTGCAGCGGCTTCGCCTATCGCTTGCCTGAAGAACAACTTGAAGCCTCCCTTTACGCACTTTGGCAGCGCGAAATGCCATTCCCGTCCTATCGCCCACACTGGCTCAACTGCCGTCTTGAAGACGGAAGTCAGGTTCAGGCGTTGGGGTTTGTATTGGAGCGGCATCTGCCCAGCTATGCGGGCAACTTGCCGGATCACGTGCTGAGCCACGTGTTCGAAAACGCTTGCGGGCGTTACGGCACTACTCGCGATTATGTCGAGCAGACCGCCCACGCCCTGCGTAGCCACGCCATGCCAGACCGGAATCTGGAGGCGCGGCTCAAGCGCTGCAAATCAAAGGCCGATCAGGCGATTGCTTCGCGACTCTGACTGGCGACGTTTTTGTGGCCCAGCGTGGGCGCGAGGAACGCCATCGCCAGCAGGCAGGCAACGACCAACAGAATGAAACCGCCATCCCAGCCGAAATAGTCCACGGTGTAACCCATCAAAGCACTGGCCGCGACTGAACCACCCAGATAGCCGAACAGACCGGTAAAGCCTGCGGCAGTACCGGCGGCTTTCTTCGGCACCAACTCCAGCGCCTGCAAGCCGACCAGCATCACCGGGCCGTAGATCAGGAAGCCGATGGCGAACAGCGAAATCATGTCGATCATCGGGTTGCCCGGCGGATTCAGCCAGTACACGATCGTCGCAACGGTCACCAACGCCATGAACACCATGCCGGTCAGGCCACGGTTGCCACGGAAGATTTTGTCCGACATCCAGCCGCACAACAGCGTGCCCGGAATACCGGCCCACTCGTACAGGAAGTAAGCCCACGACGTCTTGTCGAAATCGAAGTGCTTGACCTCTTTGAGGTAGGTCGGCGCCCAGTCGAGGATGCCGTAGCGCAGCAGGTAGACGAAGACGTTGGCCAGGGCGATGAACCAGAGCATTTTGTTGCGCAGCACGTATTTGACGAAGATGTCCTTGGCGCTGAATTCCTCTTCGTGGCTGGCGTCGTAGCCGTCCGGGTAATCGTTTTTGTATTTCTCGATTGGCGGTAGGCCGGTCGATTGCGGTGTATCACGCATCACAATGAAGGCAAACACGGCGACCAGAAGCGCCACGGCGGCAGGTACGTAGAACTTGCTGTGCCAGTCGTTGAACCAGCCCATGCCGAGAATCGCCAGTGGGCCGATCAAACCGCCGCCCACGTTATGTGCAGTGTTCCACACCGACACCACCTGGCCGCGTTCTTTCTGCGACCACCAATGCACCATGGTCCGCCCGCTCGGCGGCCAGCCCATGCCTTGCGCCCAGCCGTTGATGAACAACAGGATGAACATCATGGTCACGCTGGACGTTGCCCAAGGTGCGAAACCGAACACGAACATGACCCCGGCGGAAACTACCAGGCCAAAGGGCAGGAAGTAACGCGGGTTGGAGCGGTCGGACACGATGCCCATCAAAAACTTGGACAGACCGTAGGCGATTGCAATCGCCGACATGGCCACGCCCAGTTGACCCTTTGTGTAGCCTTGGGCAATCAGGTCAGGGAACGCCAGGGTGAAGTTCTTGCGCAGCAGGTAGTAACCCGCATACCCAATGAATATCCCGGCGAAGATCTGCCAGCGAAGGCGTTTGTACGTGTCATCAATTTTTTCTTCAGGCAATGGAGCCTGATGTGCGGCAGGACGAAAGAAAGCAAACATTCAAGAGCTCCAGATTTCTTGTTTTGACTGCGGATGCGAATGTTACAGTTTCGTTACCGAAAATAGCACCGGTTCGCATCGGCCAAATAGCGGAAATGCTGGAGATTGCATGTTCTTTTATGAACATGTCGCTCAGGTATAAATGTAGGGCGTTGTGGGAATCGTTACTTGCGAGCCTTCATGCGGCTTTTTTCGCGCAACGTAGGGCGAGGGCTTGGGAAATGTCCTGCGTGGGAACAGGAAGCCATGGCGTTCAGTTTTGGCTGCTTGAGCTTTAACCTATGCGCTGATGCCAAGTCTGGCGGTTCAGTCGCGAAGGGAGAGGTTATGCGGTGGTTGGCGTGCTTGCTGTTGGTTGTGGTGTCCATTGTTAGCAGGGCTGGTGAGGTTTTTCTGATACCTGAGCACAATCCCAAGCCGATATATCCGAGCCAGCTTCAACGGGCCGGGATAATCGGGGACATCCAAGTCAGCTTTATCGTCAAGGCCGACGGTTCGGTTACCAAGGTGAATATTCTACAAAGCAATCATCCTGAGTTGGCCGAAGCAGCCAGGGTTGCGGTAGAGCAGTGGCGATTCAAGCCTTGGAGGGTCGAAGAGAACAAGCCGGCGGAGCAGGAAGTCAGGGCGCCGATGGTGTTTCGTCTGGATATGCCAAGTGACGTCAATCAATGGCTCAAAGAAGTGAAGTGTCGGGAGGTCAACGAGAAATTTGTTCATGCGCCGGAGTATGCGTTGGCAGATACAGCGCCGTTTCACTTCACCCGTGCCTATCTTTCAAACTCATTCTTCCAAAAGCAACTTTCAAATGAGCAGCGTCTAGAAATGATCGCCAAGCGGAACAAGCGTGCGCCGACCATCGCCAGGAACTGCCTGAACAACCCTATGCGCAGATACATGAGTTTTTTACCTCAAGACATCCGCAATTTGCTCTAGCAAAAAACCAATAAAAAGCGGTCTGAACAACCTCTCGGAGCCCAGACCGCTTCGGCTCAACGAACCTGAACCACCACCTTCCCAACCGCTTTGCGCTGGCCAAGATCATTGATCGCCTGCGCCGCATTGCTCAGTGGATACACCTGCGACACCAACGGCTTCAACTTGCCCTCGGCGAACCAGCCAAACAATTGCTGGAAGTTCGCCGCGTTGTCTTGAGGCTGGCGCTGGGCGAAGGAGCCCCAGAACACGCCGACCACGGCTGCACCTTTGAGCAACGCGAGGTTCACGGGGAGTTCGGGGATGCGACCGCTGGCAAAGCCCACCACCAGAAGGCGGCCGTTCCACGCAATGGCGCGGATGGCCTGGTCGAACAGATCGCCGCCCACCGGATCGTAGATCACATCGGCGCCCTGGCCATCGGTCAGGCGCTTGATTTCGTCCTTGAGGCTGGTTTCGCTGTAGTTGATCAGCTCATCGGCACCGGCAGCCTTGGCCACGGCGAGTTTTTCGGCGCTGCTGGCGGCGGCGATCACGCGGGCGCCCATGGCTTTGCCGATTTCCACGGCGGCCAGACCGACACCGCCGGAAGCGCCGAGTACCAGCAAGGTTTCACCCGGTTGCAGGTTGCCCCGTTGCTTGAGCGCGTGCATCGAAGTGCCGTAAGTCATGCTGAACGCGGCGGCGGTGTTGAAGTCCATCGATGGCGGAATGGGCAGCACGTTGTAGCTCGGTACCGCGACCTGTTCGGCGAAACTGCCCCAGCCGGTCAGCGCCATGACCCGATCGCCGACCTTGAGGTGGCTGAGCTTTTCGCCTACTTCGCTGACCACGCCAGCCGCTTCGCCGCCCGGGGAAAACGGGAAGGGCGGCTTGAACTGATATTTGCCCTCGATGATCAACGTGTCCGGGAAATTCACCCCGGCGGCGTGCACATCCAGCAGGATTTCATTCTTCTTCGCGACAGGACTGGCGACGTCTTCCAGCACCAGCGATTCGGCAGGGCCGAAGGCTTTGCACAGCACGGCTTTCATCAGGGCTATTCCTTTGGGAGTGATGGCCGATAAGTGTAGGTGTGTGAGTCGATGGGTCAACGAGCATGCCCGGCCCTGATAGTCAGCCATAAGCTTGTGCTTGAGCGGCGGGTCGTTATGCTAGGCCGCAAACCGGATAAGGAGCGAATTGTGAAAGCGTGGATCATGTTGTTGCTGGCCCTGTCTCTGCCTGTGGCAGCGATGGCCGAAGAAGCCAAAGAAGGTGCAGCTCCGAAGGTCAATTACATCACCCTGAGCCCGCCGTTCGTGGGCAACTACGGGCTGGACGGCACGCCGAAGCTCAAGGTCTACAAGGCCGATGTGGCATTGCGAGTGACCGGTGAGGAGGCGACCAAACTGGTGAAAGCCAATGAGCCGTTGATTCGTAATCAACTGGTGGCGTTGTTCGCCCAGCAGACGACTGAAGCGATGAACAACGTCGAGGCCAAGGAAAAGCTGCGTCAGGAAGCCCTTAAGCAGACCCAGCAAATCATGAATGACGAAACCGGCAAGCCGGTGGTTGAGGATCTGTTGTTCAACAACCTCATTATCCAGTAAGGCTTTCGTTGTCCTGACCGGCTTCATCGCGAGCAAGCTCGCTCCCACAATGGATCTGCATTCACTGAAGATCCCCTGTGGGAGCGAGCCTGCTCGCGATGGCAATCATGCAGTCACTGCATGGCTTAAGTCCGTAATGCAATCACCGCCGCCCACTGCTCGGCCGTCACCGGCATCACCGACAGTCGCGAGCCTTTCTGCACCAGCGGCATCTCGGCCAGCGCCGCCTGCTGTTTCAGATAATCCAGCTTAAGCACGTTGGGAAACGTCTCGACATGCGCGACATCGATCGCGCTCCAGGCGTTTTTCTCTGCCGTGGCCTTCGGATCGTAGTAATGACTCTCCGGCTCCAGCGCCGTCGGGTCCGGATACGCGGCTTCGACGATCTTTCCGATCCCGGCGATCCCCGGTTCGGGGCAGCTTGAGTGATAGAAGAAAAACTCGTCGCCCACGGCCATGGCCCGCAGAAAATTACGCGCCTGGTAGTTGCGAACCCCGTCCCAGCGCGCTTTGCCAAGCGTCTCCAGACCCTTGATCGAGAGTTCGTCGGGCTCGGATTTCATCAGCCAATAAGCCATGGTTTTTGCTCCTTGCGAAGTGGGTGGGCAAGTTGTCGGGGAATCTTATGACAAACCGACGGTCGGTTGACGCCAGCGTTTGCGTGTCGGTTCACGTTGTCGCAAAATGCCGGCCTTCTAAGCTTGACGCTGCTGCACGGCCTACACCTACAACGGAAACCGCTGCTGTCATCGTGTTGATGTGCCTTTGGGGGGCAATCGATGAAACGCAAACCGGATTTACTATGGATATTGGTTATTTTGTTCGGCCTCGGCGTCGTGACCACTGGCTATGCCCAAAGCCTGTGGAGCAACAAGACCGACGCTCCGATCGAAATCGCGCAGCAACAACAGCCGTCGGCCTTCAAACGCTGAAACTGTCTTCGGACGCCGCTGATTCCAGTGGCGTCTAGCCGGCAAAATACCGCGCCTTGTCTGTCACCGTTCCCTGCAACGGCACATCCCAGCTCGCTTGAGCCAATCGTTCGACCTTCTGACATTCATGGGCCAGCCCCAATAGCGTCGGCTTGCGCCAGTTTTTACGTCGTGCCAGGTACGCCAGGCTTCGATCATAGAAACCACCGCCCATGCCCAGGCGTCCACCGACATCGTCAAATCCCACCAATGGCAACAACACCAGATCAAGCGCCCAGACTTTGCGTTGCCGGGCGAGGTTGTGCCGGGGTTCGAGAATACGAAAGCGGTTGGGTTTGAGTTTTTCGCCGGGACGAATCCGCTGGAACACCATTTTGGTTCGTGGCCAGGCGCTGAGCACCGGCAGATAAGTCGCCTTGCCCCGACGTTGAGCGGCACGCAGCAAAACACGCGGGTCGATTTCACCGTCAGTGGGCAGATACAGAGAGATATGTTTTGCGCGGCGAAACAGCGGTTGCTGGGCCAATTGCTTGTACAGCCCGCGAGCGGCCTGGCGTTGCTGACTGGGTGTCAGTGCGCGGCGGGCCTTGCGCAGCATGCGTCGAAGTTGCGGGCGGGGCAGCAGCGCAGGTTCGGTCATGGATTCGGGCTTCAGAAGGGCAAGTACACAAAGCGTACCCGTAAAAAAGCCGATGCCGGTATTTAAACCGGCATCGGACTGGAATCAGGCTCCCCGGATGTACCGCTGTCGACTTAGCCCTTGAACCCGAAAGTTCAAGGTGGAAGATGCAGTAGGCTTTAAGGCTTTCCGTCTAGCGGACATGCACACCAGCCCAACGTGCAACCTCCAGGGTATAGCAAATCGGCTCAGGGACATCGCCAACTGGCAAGCACCCCAGGGAGTTTTGCGAGTATACCCCAAGCGGTTTCGCGTTTCAGCCCTTGGTGACGTCCGGATCGGTGGCGAGCACCAGATCGACGCGATCCAGCAGGTCGCGAACCTGCTCACGGGTCGAGCCGCTGGCCTGTACATCCGGGCGTTCTTCCTTGTGCAGGAGATCGTGCGTGATGTTCAGGGCGGCCATCACGGCGATGCGATCGGCGCCGATGACTTTGCCGCTGCTGCGGATTTCGCGCATCTTGCCGTCCAGGTAACGAGCGGCGCTCACCAGGTTGCTGCGCTCTTCCTGCGGGCAGATGATCGAATATTCTTTATCGAGGATCTGCACGGTAACGCTATTGCTTGAACTCATGAGTCTTGCTCCAGGGCCTTGAGGCGCGAAATCATTGATTCGACCTTACGCCGGGCGATTTCGTTCTTTTCAATGAGGTGAGCGCGTTCCTCGCGCCAGGTCTTTTCCTGAGCTAGTAAGAGTCCGTTTTGACTCTTTAGTTGCTCGACCCGACTAATTAGCAGTTCGAGTCTGGCCATCAGAGCTTGCAGGTCGGTGTCTTCCATTGTGTCCACTGAAATTGTGCTTGATGGGTGGTAGCTGGCGGACAGCCTTTAATAGTCTTGGCGAGTCTGTCGATGTAGGATACAAGGCCTTCATTCTAGACATAGCGCCGTCTGGCGCCTAGCTGCCCATGCCCATTCAGAATTCCCCGTACCAAGCCTTCGCCAAACTGCTGACTTCCAGCGGTCATAATGTCTCGCCTGCCGAACTGCATGGCCTGTTGCTCGGCCGCAGTTGCGCCGGTGCCGGTTTCGATGCCGAAGGCTGGCTGATTGATGCCGCCGAGCTGCTCGAAAGCGAGCCGCAGGATAATGTCCGCAACGCCTTGATCGGCTTGCAGGAGATGGTCAAGGGCGAGCTCACCGGCGACGACGTGACTGTCGTTCTGCTGCTGCCGACCGATGACGAGCCACTGGCCGACCGCGCCGCCGCACTGGGCCAATGGTGCCAGGGTTTCCTCAGCGGTTTCGGCCTGAACTGCCGTGACAGCAGCATGCTGAGCACCGAGGCCACGGAAGTACTTCAGGACCTGGCGGCTATTTCACAGGTGCAAGACGCCCTGGAAGAGTCCGACGACGGCGAAAGCGATTACATGGAAGTGATGGAGTACCTGCGCGTCGCGCCGCTGCTGCTGTTCACCGAGAACAAAAAGCCGGACGCGCCGGCTGCCGCCAAACCGTCGTTGCATTAATCGCGTGCCAGGGAAAGCCATCTGCCCATGATTCATATCCCGAAATCGGAATACAGCCGTCGCCGCAAGGCCCTGATGGCGCAGATGGAACCCAACAGCATTGCCATCCTGCCCGCCGCCGCCGTTGCGATCCGCAACCGCGACGTCGAGCACGTCTACCGTCAAGACAGCGACTTCCAGTACCTCAGCGGTTTTCCCGAGCCTCAGGCGGTCATCGTTTTGATGCCTGGGCGTTTACATGGCGAATACATCCTGTTCTGCCGTGAACGCAATGCCGAACGGGAGCTGTGGGACGGCCTGCGCGCCGGGCAGGAAGGCGCGATTCGCGACTTTGGCGCCGACGACGCCTTCCCCATCACCGACATCGACGACATCCTGCCGGGCCTGATCGAAGGTCGCGACCGGGTGTATTCGGCCATGGGCAGCAACCCGGAATTCGACCGGCACCTGATGGACTGGATCAACGTGATCCGCTCTAAAGCGCACCTCGGCGCCCAGCCGCCGAACGAATTCGTTGCCCTGGATCATCTGCTTCACGACATGCGCCTGTATAAATCGGCGGCAGAAGTGAAAGTGATGCGCGAAGCCGCACGGATTTCCGCCCAGGCACACATCCGCGCGATGCAGGCCTGCCGGGCCGGGTTGCATGAGTTCAGTCTCGAAGCCGAGCTCGACTACGAGTTCCGCAAGGGCGGGGCGAAAATGCCGGCCTACGGCTCGATCGTCGCCGCTGGGCGCAACAGCTGCATCCTGCATTACCAGCAGAATGACTCGGTGCTCAAGGACGGCGATCTGGTATTGATCGATGCCGGTTGCGAGATCGACTGCTACGCCAGCGACATCACCCGCACCTGGCCGGTCAACGGCAAGTATTCAGCGGAACAGAAGGCAATCTACGAGTTGGTGCTGGCGTCGCAAGAAGCTGCATTTGCGGAAATCGCCCCGGACAAACACTGGAATCAGGCTCACGAAGCCACGGTCCGGGTGATTACTGCCGGGTTGGTGAAATTGGGGCTGTTGCAGGGCGACGTCGACGAGTTGATCGCCAGCGAAGCCTATAAAGCGTTTTACATGCACCGCGCCGGTCACTGGCTGGGCATGGATGTGCATGATGTCGGCGAATACAAGGTCGGCGGCGAATGGCGCGTGCTGGAAGTCGGCATGGCGCTGACCGTGGAACCGGGCATCTACATTGCCCCGGGCAACCAGAACGTGGCGAAGAAATGGCGCGGCATTGGCGTGCGCATCGAGGACGACGTAGTGGTCACCAAAACCGGCTGTGAAATCCTGACCAAAGGTGTGCCGAAAACGGTCGCCGAGATCGAGGCCTTGATGGCCGCCGCGCGGACACAAGCGGCATGAGTCGAGTCAATCTGGCAATCATCGGTGGTGGTCTGGTCGGCGCCAGCCTGGCGTTGGCACTGCAGGCCGGAGCCAAGGCTCGTGGCTGGAAGATCGTGCTGATCGAACCGTTCGCCCCCGGCGACACTTATCAACCGAGCTACGACGCCCGCTCTTCGGCGTTGTCTTACGGCGCCAAGCAGATTTATCAACGGTTGGGCGTGTGGCAGGAAATCTCCCGCCGCGCCGAGCCGATCAAGCAAATTCATGTGTCCGACCGTGGGCGCTTCTCCACCGCGCGATTGTCGGCAATGGAAGAGGGCGTTCCGGCGCTGGGTTATGTGGTGGAAAACGCCTGGCTCGGCCAATGCCTCTGGCAGGGTCTGGACAAGGACGTGATCAGCTGGCGTTGCCCGGCGGAAGTCACGCGCATGGAGCCGCTGATCGATGGCTATCGCCTGACCCTCAACGACGAAACCACTCTGGAATGCGATCTCGCGGTGCTGGCTGATGGCGGCCGTTCCGGCCTGCGCGAGCAACTGGGGATCGGCATCAAAAAGCGCCCGTACAACCAGAGCGCGTTGATTGCCAACATCACACCGAGTGAAGCGCACAACGGCATGGCCTTCGAGCGTTTCACCGATGACGGGCCGATGGCCTTGTTGCCATTGCCGGAAAACCGCTGCGCACTGGTCTGGACTCGATTGGGCATGGACGCGCAACGGCTGGCGGCCCTCGATGAAAAGAGCTTCCTCAGCGAGTTGCAAGGCGTGTTCGGTTATCGCCTCGGCACTTTGAAGCAGGTTGGCGCGCGGCATTTGTACCCGCTGACATTGATCGAGGCCGAAGAGCAGGTGCGTCCGCATCTGGCGATTCTCGGCAATGCTGCCCACAGCCTGCACCCGATTGCAGGGCAAGGTTTCAACCTGTCCTTGCGTGATGCTCAAGCGTTGGCCGATGCGTTGTTGACCAGCGAAACATCTCCCGGAGACTTTGCGACCTTGCAGGCCTACCGCGAGCGTCAGCGTCTGGATCAGAACCTGACCGTGGGCTTCTCCGATCAGGTCACCCGTTTGTTCGGCAGCACTCAACCATTGGTTTCCCTGGGCCGTAATATCGGTCTGCTTGGGCTGGATCTGTTGCCGCCGGCCAAGCGCTGGTTCGCGCGGCAGGCCATGGGTTTGGGTACGCGTCCCGATGCTTAAGTGGCGGTCGGAAAATCCCTTTATACGCGGCTCAAGCCGCAAGCGAGACAGGCTTAAAGCATGGAAATGCGCGCAGATCTGCTGATTGTCGGGGCCGGAATGGTCGGCAGCGCCCTGGCGCTGGCGTTGCAGGACAGCGGGCTGGAAGTCCTGCTGCTGGACGGCAGCCCCATGAGCGTCAAACCCTTCGATGCCCAGGCTTCGTTCGAGCCGCGAGTGAGCGCCTTATCGACTGCCAGCCAGCGGATTCTTGAACGTCTGGGCGTCTGGGACGGCATCGCCAATCGGCGCAGCAGTCCCTACACCGACATGCAGGTTTGGGACGGCAGCGGCACCGGGCAAATCCATTTTTCGGCAGCGAGTGTGCATGCCGATGTGCTGGGGCATATCGTCGAGAACCGCGTGGTTCAGGACGCCTTGCTCGACCGCTTGCACGACTGCGATCTCGGAATGTTGGCCAACGCGCGCCTGGAGCAAATGCGTCGTTCCGGCGACGACTGGTTGCTGACCCTGGCCGATGGCCGCACCTTGCGTGCACCTTTGGTGATCGCGGCGGATGGCGCTAATTCCGCCGTTCGGCGTCTGACCGGTATGGCGACGCGCGAGTGGGACTATATGCACCACGCGATTGTCACCAGTGTGCGCAGCGCCAAACCTCATCAACTGACCGCGTGGCAGCGCTTCACCGACAACGGTCCGCTGGCGTTTCTGCCGCTGGAGCGTGACGGTCAGCAGGATTGGTGTTCGATCGTCTGGTCGACCACGCCGAGCGAAGCCGAACGCCTGATGGCGCTGGATGACGACGGTTTCTGCAAAGAGCTGGAGCGGGCCTTCGAAGGCCGACTGGGCACAGTGATCAGCGCAGACCCGCGTCTGTGCGTACCGCTGCGGCAGCGTCATGCCAAGCGCTATGTGGCTGAAGGTTTGGCGTTGATCGGCGACGCAGCGCACACCATTCACCCGCTGGCCGGGCAGGGCGTGAATCTCGGTTTCCTCGATGCCGCCGTGCTGGCCGAAGTGCTGTTGCAAGCGGCCACGCGTGGCGAGCGTCTGGCGGATGTGAAAGTGCTCAGCCGTTACGAACGTCGGCGCATGCCCCACAACCTGGCGTTGATGGCGGCGATGGAAGGCTTCGAACGCTTGTTCCAGGCTGATCCGTTGCCGGTGCGCTGGTTGCGCAATGCCGGGTTGAAGATGGTCGACCGGATGCCCGAAGCCAAGGCGCTGTTCGTGCGTGAGGCGCTGGGATTGATCGGGGATTTGCCGGCTCTCGCCAAGGCCTGAATCTTCCCTGCGTCTGATGGCCCCTTCGCGAGCAAGTCGAATCGTCGCACCGCCGCTCCCACAGTTGAAATACATTCCCATGTGGGAGCGGGCTTGCTCGCGAAGACGTCGGTACATCCACCACACATCCCAACCTGTGCAACATCTGGTAACTCCTCCGCGAACTGTTCGATTGAGAAGGTAAATGTGAGTCCATATCATTTGGCTTCAATTTTTTAATCGAGAGATCGCTCCCATGCTGGTACCGAAGCGTCTACTGACCGCACTCGCCCTGACCCTGATTGGCAGCACTGCTGCCCAGGCCGTTGACGAGGTGGTGGTTTACTCCTCGCGTATCGACGAGCTGATCAAGCCGGTCTTCGATGCCTACACCGCGAAAACCGGCGTGCAGGTGAAGTTCATCACCGACAAGGAAGCGCCGCTGATGCAGCGGATCAAGGCCGAGGGCGAGAATGCCACCGCTGACCTTCTGCTGACTGTCGACGCCGGCAACCTCTGGCAGGCCGAGCAAATGGGCATCCTGCAACCGTTCACTTCCAAGGTGATCGACGCCAACATCCCGCTGCAATACCGCTCATCCGCCCATGCCTGGACTGGCCTGAGCCTGCGGGCGCGAACCATCGCCTACTCCACCGATCGGGTGAAACCCGGTGAGTTGACCACCTACGAAGGTCTGGCCGACAAGAACTGGGAAGGCCGCCTGTGCCTGCGCACGGCGAAGAAGGTCTACAACCAGTCCCTCACTGCCACCATGATTGAAGTCCATGGCGCCGACAAAACCGAGAAGATTCTCAAGGGCTGGGTGAGTAACCTGTCCACCGATGTGTTCTCGGATGACATCGCGGTGCTGGAAGCCATCAACGCGGGTCAATGCGACGTCGGTATCGTTAACACGTACTACTACGGTCGCCTGCACAAGCAGAAGCCTGATCTGGCGGTGAAGCTGTTCTGGCCGAACCAGGGCGACCGTGGCGTACACGTGAACCTGTCGGGCATCGGCCTGACCAAACACGCCCCGCACCCGGAAGCGGCCAAGGCCCTGGTGGAATGGATGACCACGCCTGAAGCACAGAAGATCTTTGCTGACGTGAACCAGGAGTTCCCGGCCAACCCTGCGGTTCAGCCTTCCGCAGAAGTGGCGAGCTGGGGCAAGTTTGTGGCGGATACGCTGCCTGTGGAAATTGCCGGCAAGCGTCAGGCTGAAGCGATTCGGATGATGGATCGGGCGGGTTGGAACTGACTCTGGCGGTATTCTTTCGTTAGCATCAAGATCCACCCCTCATCGGAACGCCGCCCGCCCATCCCTCTCCCCACGGGGGAGAGGGGGAAAGGGAGCAGATCTTTATGCTTTTCAATTCCTGAGTTCGACTTTGAAATTTCAGGTCGCAGGATTTCAACCAAACGCCGCGGTCAGTCCCCTCGCCCCTTTGGGGAGAGGGTTAGGGTGAGGGGGCGATCTTGAGCCCAGACACCAAACTCACCGTCTCAGAGACCTTAACGTGGCCCACCCCGCCCAACGCCGCTGGTATCCCCTGGTCTTCGCTATCGCTGCGCTGGTCCTGCTGCCAATTAGCGTTTTGCTGTTGTCATGGCAAACCATCGATCATCAAATCTGGTCCCATCTTTGGGATACCCAGATGCCACGCCTGCTGGGCAATACCCTGAACCTGGTACTCGGTGTCGGTATCGGCGTAACGCTCTTGGGCGTGAGCCTCGCCTGGCTCACCAGCCTCTGCGAATTCCCCGGTCGGCGTTGGCTGGACTGGGCGCTGATGCTGCCATTTGCCATTCCCGCCTACGTGCTGGCATTCGTCTTCGTCGGCCTGCTGGATTTTGCCGGCCCCGTGCAAACCCTGTTGCGCGAATGGTTCGGCACGGGCTTGAGGTTGCCGCGCGTGCGCTCCACCGGTGGTGTGATTCTGGTCCTGGTGCTGGTCTTCTATCCCTACGTTTATCTGTTGGCGCGAACCGCGTTCCTGGCTCAGGGCAAAGGCCTGATGGAAGCGGCGCGCGTCCTGGGGCAATCCCCGTGGCAAGCGTTCTGGCGAGTTGCGCTGCCCATGGCACGCCCGGCCATCGGCGCTGGCGTGGCGCTGGCGCTGATGGAAACCCTGGCGGATTTCGGTGCGGTGTCGGTGTTCAACTTCGACACGTTCACGACCGCCATCTACAAGACCTGGTACGGATTTTTCAGTCTCTCCACCGCCGCGCAATTGGCCAGCCTGTTGCTGCTGGTGGTGATGGTCGTGCTGTACGGCGAGCGCCGTGCTCGCGGGGCCAACCGTGCGAGCAACGAACGACCTCGGGTCAAGGCGCTGTATCACCTGCGCGGTTTCAAGGCGCTGGCAGCCATGAGTTGGTGCGGTCTGGTGTTCGCCTGCGCTTTCGTCATTCCAGTGCTTCAACTGGTGGTGTGGTTCTGGCAGCGCGGGCGCTTCGACCTGGATGAGCGTTACGCAGGGTTGATCGTCCATACGTTGTACCTGGGCGGCATGGCGGCGCTGATCACCGTCAGTGTTGCTTTAGTGCTGGCATTTGCCCGGCGCCAGGCCCCGACCCGAGCGATCCGCTCCGGCATCAGCCTGGCCAACCTCGGTTACGCCTTGCCGGGTTCGGTGCTGGCGGTGTCGATCATGCTGGCGTTCAGTTACCTGGACCGCGAACTGGTGATCCCGTTATCGGGTTGGTTGGGCGGCGCCGGCAAGCCATTGTTGCTGGGCAGCCTCTCGGCGTTGTTGCTGGCCTATCTGGTGCGTTTCATCGCGGTGGCTTATGGGCCGCTGGAAAGCAGTCTGGCGCGAATACGGCCATCTTTGCCCGAAGCGGCACGTAGCCTTGGCGTCAGTGGGCCACGACTGTTTTTCAAAGTGTATCTGCCGTTGTTGCTGCCAGGAACGTTGAGCGCCGCGTTGCTGGTGTTCGTCGATGTGCTCAAGGAAATGCCCGCGACCCTTCTGATGCGCCCGTTTGGCTGGGATACGCTGGCGGTGCGGATCTTCGAAATGACCAGCGAAGGCGAGTGGGCGAGGGCCTCGTTGCCGGCACTGACCCTGGTTTTGGTCGGGCTGTTACCGGTCATCGGATTGATTCGACGTTCGGCGCATCGAAACGCCTAGGTGCCAGTCCTACACCTTGAGGCTACAATGCGCCGCATTCGGTGCGGTCCGTCCTACGGACCAGGTAGCTGAAATCGGCTGAAAGCCTTTTATTTCAAGGCTTTCACCCCGTGCAGCACCGGCCCGCACCTTCGCCACGCCCGGAAGGAGAAACCCATGGGACAGCGCACGCCTCTGTATGACCTTCATCTCGCCCTCGGCGCGAAGATGGTCGATTTTGGCGGTTGGGATATGCCTTTGCATTACGGCTCGCAGGTCGAGGAACACCATCAGGTGCGTCGCGATTGCGGGGTTTTCGATGTATCCCACATGACCGTGATCGATGTCAGCGGCCCTCAGGCCAAGGCCTGGCTCCAGCATTTGCTGGCCAATGACGTCGAACGTCTGCACAGCCCTGGCCGTGCCTTGTACAGCACCATGCTCAACGAGCGCGGCGGCATCGTCGACGACATGATCGTCTATCGTCTCGACGATGGTTATCGGCTGGTGGTCAACGCCTCCACCCGTAATCAGGATCTGGCCTGGATGCAGGCTCACCTCGATGGTTTCAAGGTGCAGCTCAACGAACGCTCCGAGTTGGCGATGCTGGCCATTCAAGGTCCTCAGGCCCGGCACAAAATCTCCGAACTGGTGACCCAGTCCCGCGGCAACCTGATTCAGATGCTCAAGCCCTTCGAAGGCCAGGCCGATGGTGACTGGTTCATCGCGCGCACCGGTTACACCGGCGAAGATGGCCTGGAAATCGTTCTGCCGGCCAATCAAGCGCCAGGATTCTTCAACGATCTGGTGGGCGCGGGCATCTCGCCGATCGGCCTCGGGGCGCGCGATACTCTGCGGGTCGAAGCCGGCATGAACCTCTACGGTCAGGACATTCACCAAGACGTTTCACCGCTGGCCTCCAACATGGCCTGGAGCATTGCCTGGGAACCGGCCACTCGCCAGTTCATCGGTCGCAGCGCTCTTGAAGCCGAGCGGGCGGGTGGCGTGCAGCACAAACTGGTCGGTCTGGTCCTTGAGGAGCGTGGGGTTTTGCGCGCTCACCAAGTGGTCCGCATCGCCAATGTTGGCGAAGGGGAGATCACCAGTGGTAGTTTCTCTCCTACGCTTAGCAAGTCGATTGCACTGGCGCGCGTGCCGGTGGCTACCGCCGACCGCGCTGAAGTGGAAATCCGTGGCAAGTGGTACCCGGTCCGAGTGGTCAAACCGACCTTCGTACGCCACGGTAAAACCTTGATCTAACTTTTTTTGGCGGGCAATGACCGCTGACATTTTTCTTGAGGACACAGAACATGAGCGAAATCCCTGTCGACCTGCGTTTTGCCGAAAGTCACGAATGGGCCCGTCTAGACCATGATGGCGGCGTGAAAGTGGGTATTTCAGACCATGCTCAGGAAGCCTTGGGTGACGTAGTGTTCGTTGAGCTGCCGGAAATCGGCAAAGTGTTCGCTGCCGGTGAGGCTGCGGGTGTCGTCGAGTCGGTCAAGGCCGCGTCGGATATCTATTCGCCAGTTTCCGGTACAGTCATTGCCGTTAACGAAGAATTGGCCAGCAACCCGGAACTGCTCAACAGCGCGCCTTATGACAGCTGGATATTCAAACTCGAGCCAAGCGATACCTCTGAGCTGAACAACCTGCTCGACGCGATGGCCTACAAGGCCGCCATCGGCGAGTAAGCCTTAAGCGTCATCCCCAAAGCCCCGACTTGTCGGGGCTTTTTCATTATCACGATCTTTTGATCTTCAAGGGCTCTGTGGCATCGACTGCTATGCTGGTTTGACCGTGTTGCATCGACGTTGAGCGCCAGTCAAGAGAGAGCCCGTCATGTCCCAGTTGCCGTCCTTGAGCCAGTTACGCGACCCCAATGCCTTCCTTCGCCGCCACCTCGGGCCCGATGCCGCCGAGCAACAGGCGATGCTCGACAGCCTCGGCCTCGGTAGCCGGGTCGAGTTGATCGAGCAGACGGTGCCGCCGGGAATCCGCCTGAACAGGCCGCTCGACCTGCCACCCGCGCTCGACGAAGAAGCCGCGCTGGCCAAACTGCGCGGTTACGCCGAGCAAAACCAGGTCTGGACCAGCCTGATCGGCATGGGCTACCACGGCACCCTCACGCCGACTGTCATTGTGCGCAACGTGCTGGAAAATCCTGGTTGGTACACCGCGTACACGCCGTATCAACCAGAGATTGCCCAGGGCCGGCTCGAAGCGCTGTTGAACTTCCAGCAATTGACCATCGACCTCACGGGCCTGGAACTGGCCAACGCCTCGCTGCTGGACGAAGCCACGGCGGCGGCGGAAGCCATGGCACTGGCCAAGCGTGTCGCCAAGTCCAGAAGCAATCTGTTCTTCGTCGACGAAAACTGTCATCCGCAGACCATTTCCGTGGTGCAGACCCGAGCAGAAGGGTTCGGCTTCGAGCTGATCATCGACACTGTGGATAACTTGAAACAGCACCAGGTGTTCGGCGCGCTCCTGCAATATCCCGACACCCACGGCGAGATCCGCGATCTTCGTCCGTTGATCGATCATCTGCATGCGCAGCAAGCCTTGGCGTGTGTCGCTACCGATCTGCTGAGTCTGCTGTTACTGACGCCGCCGGGGGAGTTGGGCGCCGACGTGGTGTTCGGTTCATCCCAGCGTTTCGGCGTGCCCATGGGTTACGGCGGCCCTCACGCGGCGTTTTTTGCCAGTCGCGATGAGTACAAGCGGGCGATTCCCGGGCGGATCATCGGCGTGTCGAAGGACGCTCGCGGCAACGTCGCTTTGCGCATGGCCCTGCAAACCCGCGAGCAACATATCCGTCGGGAGAAGGCTAACTCGAACATTTGCACCGCTCAGGTGCTGCTGGCCAACATTGCCAGTTTCTATGCGGTCTACCACGGTCCGGAAGGGCTCAAACGCATTGCCCAACGCGTCCATCGGCTGACCAGCATCCTCGCCGCTGGCCTGGAGCGCCACGGCATCACCCGCCTCAACACACACTTTTTCGACACGCTGACGCTGGAGGTCGGTGGTACTCAGACGGCAATCATCGAAAGCGCCCAGGCCGCACAGATCAATTTGCGCATCCTCGGGCGCGGGCAGTTGGGGCTGAGCCTCGACGAAACCTCTGACGAGTCCACCGTCGCGAAGTTGTTTGATGTGTTCCTCGGTTCCGATCATGGGCTTAACGTCGATGAACTGGACGCTGAAACCCTTGCTTCCGGCATTCCCGCAGGTCTGCTGCGCACCTCGTCTTATCTGCGTCACCCGGTGTTCAGCGCCCATCACAGCGAAACCGAGATGCTGCGCTACCTCAAGCAACTGGAGAACAAGGACCTGGCGCTCAATCAATCGATGATCCCGCTGGGCTCTTGCACCATGAAACTCAATGCCACCAGCGAGATGATCCCGATCACGTGGCCGCAGTTCGCCAACCTGCACCCGTTTGTGCCGAAAGAGCAGGCGGTGGGTTACTCGTTGATGATCGAAGAGCTGGAGCGCTGGCTCTGCGCGATTACCGGTTTCGACGCGATCTGCATGCAACCCAACTCCGGCGCCCAAGGCGAGTACGCCGGGTTGCTGGCGATCCGCAAATATCACGAGAGTCGTCATGAGGGCGCGCGGGATATCTGCCTGATCCCGTCCTCGGCCCACGGCACCAACCCGGCGTCGGCGCAGATGGCCGGTATGCGGGTGGTGATCGTCGAATGCGACGAGGCGGGCAACGTTGATCTGGATGACCTCAAAGGCAAAGCCGCAGAGGCCGGAGACAAACTCGCCTGCCTGATGGCGACGTATCCTTCGACCCACGGCGTGTACGAGGAAGGCATCAGCGAAATCTGCGAAGTTATCCACAGCCACGGCGGCCAGGTGTACATGGATGGCGCCAACCTCAACGCTCAGGTCGGACTGGCGCGCCCGGCGGACATTGGCGCCGACGTGTCCCACATGAACCTGCACAAGACTTTCTGTATTCCCCATGGTGGCGGCGGGCCGGGCATGGGGCCGATTGGTGTGCGGGCGCATCTGGCGCCGTTTGTGGCCAATCACCCGGTGGTGCCGATCGAAGGGCCGCTAGCGCAAAACGGCGCAGTCAGCGCAGCGCCCTGGGGCAGTGCGAGCATCCTGCCGATCAGCTGGATGTACATCGCGATGATGGGGCCGCAATTGGCGGATGCCAGTGAGGTGGCGATCCTCGCCGCGAATTACCTGGCGCAGCACTTGTCCGGTGCGTTCCCGGTGCTTTACACCGGACGCAACGAGCGGGTGGCTCACGAATGCATTCTTGACCTGCGGCCACTCAAGGCGCTGACCGGGATCAGCGAGGAGGACGTCGCCAAGCGGCTGATGGACTATGGCTTCCATGCGCCGACCATGTCGTTTCCGGTGCCGGGGACGTTGATGGTTGAGCCCACCGAAAGTGAATCGAAGGCGGAGCTGGACCGGTTTATCGGGGCGATGCTGAGTATCCGTGCGGAAATCACCGAGGTGCAGAACGGCAACTGGCCGGCCGATGACAACCCGCTGAAACGTTCACCGCATACCCTGGCGGATATCACCGGGATTTGGGAGCGGTCCTACAGCATCCAGCAGGCGGTGACGCCGGATGCTCACACCAAGGCGCATAAGTACTGGCCGGTGGTGAACCGGGTGGACAACGTCTACGGTGACCGCAATCTGTTTTGCGCTTGCGTCCCGGTGGATGATTACCGCTGACACACCGTTTTGTATTCGGGCAAAAAATGCCGCTCATGGAGAGCGGCATTTTTTTGAGTCATGAATCAGAACGACATCCGCGCTTCAACGTAAAGATTCTGCTCTCGAAGCTTGCCCTTTAGTTGTTCGTCCTGCGCATTGATGCGGTTGGCGAAGGTGTTATAGCCGGTTTCAACCTTACCCATGTCGACATAGCGGTAGCCGGTGCCAACGGTAATTTGCCGGGTCAATTTGAGGTCTGCACCGACGCCCAGGGAGTAAGCGAAATTGTTTTGGGTATTGTTGGCAAATCGACGTGAAGGGTTGGACTGATAGCCTTCGGAATTGATATGGGCCACGCCTGCGCCGGCCATGGCGTACAGCGATAGGCTTTGGGTCAAGGGGAAGTCCTTATAGGCATTGAACATCAGGCGTTTGGATGAGACCTGCATGTTGTTGACGTTGGCGTTGAATGGCGCCCAGTAACTCTTGAACTCCGAGTCCTGCTTGATGGTGTACTCGCTTTCCAGGCGCCATCCACCTGTGAACTCATAGCCGAGCGCAACGGAGCCGCCGACATCTTTGTTGCGCTCCGGACTGACGATACGGTTGTTCACCCTGGGACTTGTGAGCAGGGCGTCGGCAAGGTCTTGCTGGACACTCTGGATTTTTATCGAGCCGTACAGGCCTTCCGCGTGGGAAACGTGACTGTAGGCGGCCAGCAGAAGTAAAGATAAGACTGGTTTTTTCATGTGAGTCGATTCGCTCGTGGGGTAATCCGAATCGACAAAGTTTGAGTTCGCACGTCTGGCGCTCATATCGGAGCTTTCATCAGAAGGTCGGTGAAAACTCGTCTGTATGTCAGGGTTTTGGCGTTAGCGTGCGTAGGAAATAGCCGTGCAATTTCTCTGGTTCAAAAAAATGCCGCTCATTGAGAGCGGCATTTTTGTTCAGCAGTAAATCTTAATTCGAAGCAACGGCATTCTTCGCCAGGATCGCGTTCGCCAGTTCCATGTCCGTGGCTTGCAGGCCAGGGTTGTCGGCGCGGACTTTCTGCATCGCGGCCTCCAGGTATGGACCGCGAATGCCGCCGTCACTGGCGACAAAGCTGCCGGCATCGTCCTGGGCGGCGACGATCAGCTTGTTATCCTTGAAGGTCAGGTAGGTCGAACCGGTGGTCGCACCGGATGAGATGACGTTACGCCAAAAGCTATCGGCCATCGCCGAACCGACAGGAAGGGACAACAAGGCGATGGTAGCGATAGCAAGTTTGAAACGCATATTGGGTGACTCCACTGGGTTAACTACGGCGTTGGATTGCCAATTCCCCAATCGAGTTCCATGACAGGCCGCGCCTACTTTTGTTCGCTCTGCGGCGTTACTCGCAGCACCTCCTCAACCGTCGTGAAACCCGCTGCGACTTTTTGCGCCCCTGACAGCCGCAAACTGCGCATGCCTTCCTTGAACGCCTGACGCCGCACCGCCAGCAAATCGGTGTCGGGGTTGATCAGCGCTTTGACGCCGTCCGTCAGTTGCATGATTTCGTAGACCCCGGCGCGGCCGCGGTAACCGGTATCGCGGCATTCCAGGCAACCGATGGCGCGATGCGCATTGTTCGGCAACGGTGCCTGCCAGGGCCGGGTCAAGGTTTGCCAGTCTTCTTCACCCAGGGTCAGCGGCGCCTTGCAATGCGGGCACAAGGTGCGGACCAGGCGCTGGGCCATGACGCCAAGTACCGTGGCTTTGATCAGGTAATGCGGCACGCCCAGTTCCAGCAAGCGGCTGATCGCGCTCGGCGCATCGTTGGTGTGCAGCGTCGACAGCACCAAGTGGCCTGTGAGCGCAGCCTGGATCGCCATTTCAGCGGTTTCCAGATCTCGGATCTCACCGATCATGATGATGTCCGGGTCTTGTCGCATCAGCGCGCGCACACCGGCGGCGAAGGTCAGATCGATGTTGTGTTGGACCTGCATCTGGTTGAACGCCGGCTCGACCATTTCGATCGGGTCTTCGATGGTGCAGAGGTTGACCTCCGGCGTCGCCAGTTTTTTCAGGGTGGTGTACAGCGTGGTGGTCTTGCCGGAACCGGTCGGGCCGGTGACCAGGATGATGCCGTTGGGCTGGCTCGTCATGTCTTGCCAGCGGCGCAGGTCGTCGGCGGAGAAGCCCAACTGATCAAAGTCCTTGAGCAGTACTTCCGGATCGAATATCCGCATGACCATTTTTTCGCCGAATGCGGTAGGCAATGTCGACAGCCGCAGCTCGACTTCACCACCGTCCGGGGTTTTGGTCTTGACCCGGCCGTCCTGGGGTTTGCGTTTTTCCGCGACGTTCATCCGCCCGAGGCTTTTCAGGCGGCTGACGATGGCCATGGTCACTTGCGGCGGGAATTGATAGACATTGTGCAGCACGCCGTCGATGCGAAAGCGCACCGTGCCTTGTTCGCGCCGCGGCTCGATGTGGATATCGCTGGCGCGTTGCTGGAACGCGTACTGGAACAACCAGTCGACGATGTTGACGATGTGCGCGTCGTTGGCGTCCGGTTCCTGGTCGCTGGCGCCGAGGTTGAGCAACTGTTCGAAATTGCCCAGCGTGTTCATCTGCTGATCGGCATTGGTCGCGCCGCTGACCGATTTGGCCAGGCGGAAGAACTCCACGCTGAAGCGCTGGATGTCGACCGGGTTGGCCACCACACGCTTGATCGGCAGTTTCAGCACGTGGGTCAGGTCGGCTTCCCAGCCGGTGACGTAGGGCTGGGCGCTGGCCACGGTGACTGCGTCTCGGTCGATGGACACCGCAAGAATCTTGTGACGCTGGGCGAAGGCGTAGGACATCAGCGGCGTAATCGCCGCCACGTTGATTTTCAGCGGGTCGATACGCAGATAAGGCTGGCCGGCCTGCTGTGACAGCCAAAGCGTCAGGCTTTCCAGGTCGAGGTGTTTGCCGGGACGGCTGAGATCGTCCAGAAGTTGGCTGGCGATGAATTCCAGCGGGTGCATCTGGCCATTCGCGGCGTGACGGCGTCGAGCATTGAGCGCGTGTTCGGCCGAGTCCTGACTGATGAAACCTTGGGCGACCAGTTCACGCAGCAAATCATTGAGATCCAGCCAGCGGTCCTGAATGGCAAGTTGAACGGACATGCGGGCTCCTCATGAACAACAGTTCGCAAAGGATAGTCGCGGAGCCGCAGACCGTTGGGCCACTACGCGACGAAGCCGTGTCGAGTTTTTTCAGCCTGCCGCCTGAGCCGGTTCATCCCACGCGCAATCAGCCGCTTGCAGCTCAACCGAACAGACGCTGATCAGGTTACGTAATTTTTCCGCGATTACCTGGGCGCGATGCCAGCTCAGGCCGTCCATCACGATGTCGATCGACAGCAGATCGTCCATCCGCTGCACGTTGACCTGTTGCGGCGTCAGAAACTGCAAGGCGAACAGATTGAGCACTCGGCACAGCAGATCCGGTTCGGCCTCGGCCAGCATTTGATAGTGAACGCGGCAGTGGGCGTTGCTGACGTTCCAGACATCGGCGCGGGTGTGCTGGGTGTTGACGGCTTCTAGATGCGGCATGGTCGGTCTCCAAAATCACTGGAGGAATTTTTACATTCGGTGCCGGGCATTTCTTATCTATGATTGGGCTTATTGGCGATTGTTTGAATTGCTTGATTCGGTAAGTTATCAATCAAAGGTTTTTTTATGCATAGCGAGCTGGATGGCTACGACCGCAAGATACTCGCGTTGCTGCAAGAGGACGCTTCGCTCTCCAGCGCGCAGATTGCAGAACAGGTGGGGTTGTCGCAGTCGCCGTGCTGGCGGCGGATACAGCGGATGAAGGAGGAGGGGATCATTCGCGGGCAAGTGACCTTGCTCGACCGGAAAAAGATCGGGCTTAACACGCAGATCTTCGCCGAAATCAAACTCAATGCTCACGGGCGTTCGAACTTCACCGAATTCACCGAGGCGATTCGCGGCTTTCCCGAAGTGCTGGAATGTTATGTGCTGATGGGGTCGGTGGATTTCTTGTTGCGGATTGTGACGGCGGACATTGAGGCGTATGAGCGGTTCTTCTTCGAGAAGCTGTCGATGGTGCCGGGGATTCAGGAGGTGAACTCGATCGTGGCGTTGTCGGAAATCAAATCCACGACGAGTTTGCCGGTGTAGCGCTGGCAGAGTGCTTTTGTGGCGAGGGAGCTTGCTCCCGCTGGGCAGCGAAGCAGCCCCAAAATATGGGCCTGCTGCGCAGTCCAGCGGGAGCAAGCTCCCTCGCCACAGGGATTTACATGCGCAGCAGCATTTTCCACGCACGATTCTGATACACCGCGATCGCCTGCTGCTTGCGCGCATCCAGCGATTCATCGGTGATCGGCTCATTAGCCAGTTGCGCCAATAGTTTCAGCTCACCGTACAGTCGATCCATTTCCGGGATATCCAGCACGTTGCGGGCATGGTGCAGCCAGGCCTGGATGCGCTCGATGCGCGGCAGTTGCTCGGCCAGGTCTTCCGGCTGTTGCTGATAACGCTGCAGTTGCAGGGAAGTCGCTTCCTCGCCCAACAAACGCGGCAACCAACTGCCCAATTGCGCAGCGCCCTGGCGATTGCCACGGACGTTGCGATCAGCCGCCCAAGTGCGGGCCAGCAACCAGCGCGAAGTGTTCAGCGAGAACAAGCCCCAGCGCGGATCTTCCAGTTCTTCGAGGAACTGCTCCGGCGCGGCTTTGCGCACATCTTCGTCGTCGACACCGGCTTGCACCAGCGGACGCCAGTCTTCGAGCAAGGCATCCAGCGCGACGCGCAGATCGTGCGTCGATTGACGTGGCGCGGCTTGGCCCAGGCTGCTCAGCAACGCGCGCAATTCAGCCAGGTTTTCGACCCAGTCCTGCAACAGGCGCCAGTGGCCATTGAAGCGATACTGCTCGGCCAGGCGCTGGCTGCTGCTCAGCAAGTGCCAGCTCAGCGCGGCGAAAGCATCGTCCAGCGGGGTTTCAGCGGTGATCTGTGGCGCCGGCAGGCTCAACGAATAGCTGTTGGCGTCGTACAAGCGATAACCGCGCTCGGCTTTGCTGATGTCACATGGCATCAGGGCCAGGGTCGCGGCCAGTTCGGCGGCCAGTTCCAGCAGAGCGGCCGGCTCGCCTTCGCGCAGTTCAAGTTCCAGCTCGCAGATTTCTTCTTTCTGCTTGCCGACCACCACGTGGCCGAGGTCCAGCGCGGCTTCGATGACCACTTTGGTCTTGCCACGGCCCCAGGCGATTTCAGCGCGTTCGCGAACGAAATCGGTGGTGAAAATCGCCTTCAGGGTTTTCTTGTCCAGCTCGGCCAGCTCTTCGGGCCAGCATTCGCCGTCGAGTTTCTTCACGTCGAGCTTGGCTTTGGGCAGGTTCCAGTCGTATTCGTTACGCTCGGACAAACCGGCGACGCTATGGCCACGGGTCTTGAGGGTCTGAATCACTTCTTCGCCATCGCGGCGCAGGCGCAGGGCAACCTTGGCGCGGGCCAGGTCGCGCTCGGGCGTGTCGAAGTACTGGTTCATCAACTCACGGCGTTCCCAGCCACTTTTGTTGCGTTTTTTCAGGAGCGGGTGCTCGCGCAGGGCAGCGAGAGTTTCTCGGCTGACGCGGAGTTTGATTTCGGTTTCTTTCTGCATGGCCGGAAAATCCAGGATCGGGAGCGCAGCCGGGGGAATGTGTGGCTGCCAAGGTCGTGCAGTGTACAGGACTCATCCGTCCTACGCGCCGCGGCGGTTTATTCCTGTCGCCGGATGGTTCTATGATGGAGTTCAAATCGGGAGTTGGGAGTCAGCGATGCTTTTGCCGTCCATGAAAGATCAGTTCGCTGCGCTGATCGCTGCGCCGTCCGTCAGCTGTACGCAGGCCAGCCTCGATCAAAGCAACCGTCCGGTGATTGATTTACTGGCGACGTGGCTCGGCGATCTGGGTTTTACCTGCGACATCCAGCAGGTCAGCTCCGGCAAATTCAATCTGCTGGCCAGTTTTGGTTCCGGTCCCGGTGGCTTGGTGCTGGCCGGTCACAGCGACACGGTGCCGTTCGATGGTGCGCTGTGGCAGACCGATCCGCTGAAGCTGACCGAAGTCGATGGCCGCTGGGTGGGGCTGGGCAGTTGCGACATGAAGGGCTTTTTCGCGCTGGCCATCGAAGCCGTCATTCCTCTGCTCGATCAGCCGTTCAAACAACCGCTGTTGATCCTCGCTACCTGTGATGAAGAAAGCTCGATGTCCGGCGCCCGCGCCCTGGCCGAAGCCGGGCGTCCGCTGGGTCGTGCGGCGGTGATCGGCGAGCCGACCGGGCTCAAGCCGATCCGCATGCACAAAGGCATCATGATGGAGCGCATCGACATCCTTGGTCAGAGCGGCCACTCCTCGGATCCGCGCCTCGGCCACAGCGCCCTCGAAGCCATGCACGATGCCATCGGTGAGCTGCGCGGTTTGCGGTTGGCGTGGCAGCGTGAGTTCCGTAATCCACAGTTCAGTGTGCCGATGCCGACCCTGAATTTCGGCTGCATCCATGGCGGCGATAACCCCAACCGTATTTGCGGTCAGTGTTCGCTGGAGTTTGATCTGCGCCCGTTGCCGGGCATGGACCCCAATGCCCTGCGCGCGGAGATTCTGCAGAAGCTCAAGCCCATTGCCGAGTGGCATCAGGTGAAGATCGATTACGCGCCGCTGTTCCCCGAAGTGCCGCCGTTCGAGCAGGCTGAGGACGCCGAATTGGTCCGGGTCGCGGAAAAGCTCACCGGCCATCGTGCCGAAGCAGTGGCGTTCGGCACCGAAGCGCCTTATCTTCAGCGTCTTGGCTGCGAAACCCTGGTGCTCGGCCCTGGCGACATCGCCTGTGCGCACCAACCGGGGGAATACCTCGAAATGTCACGTTTGCAGCCTACGGTGCATCTATTACGTCAACTGATTGAACATTACTGCCTGACACCGGCGCCTCTCGTATAAATCGCCCGTGTCCCAACCCGTATTCATGAGGAGAGCGCGCGTGTCGCCAAGCCTGTTCCGACGATAACCATCAGCCCGCTGTGCGTTTTCTGTTTCGCCCATTTTTTGGCTGCTATTTATTACAGGCCCAGGTTCATGCCCGAATACGTTAATTGGCTTCGTCACGCTTCGCCTTACATCAATGCCCACCGCGATTGCACCTTCGTCGTCATGCTGCCCGGCGACGGCGTGGAGCACCCGAACTTCGGCAATATCGTCCACGACCTGGTGCTGTTGCACAGCTTGGGTGTGCGACTGGTGCTGGTTCACGGTTCCCGTCCGCAAATTGAAACCCGCCTGGCTGCGCGCGGCCTGACCCCGCATTACCACCACGGGATGCGCATCACCGATGCCGCGACGCTGGAGTGTGTGATCGATGCGGTGGGTCAGCTGCGTATCGCCATCGAAGCGCGGCTGTCCATGGACATGGCTTCATCGCCAATGCAGGGCTCGCGCCTGCGAGTGGCCAGCGGCAATCTGGTCACGGCGCGGCCGATCGGCGTGCTCGAAGGTGTCGACTATCACCACACCGGCGAAGTGCGTCGGGTCGACCGCAAGGGCATCAATCGTCTGCTGGATGAACGCTCCATCGTGCTGTTGTCGCCACTGGGTTACTCGCCGACCGGTGAGATTTTCAACCTCGCCTGCGAAGACGTCGCCACCCGCGCCGCCATCGATCTGGGGGCGGACAAGCTGCTGTTGTTCGGCGCCGACCTGGGGCTGATCGATGAAAATGGTCGTCTGGTTCGTGAGTTGCGCCCGCAACAAGTGCCGGCGCATCTGCAGCGCCTGGGCAGCAACTATCAGGCTGAGCTGTTGGATGCGGCCGCTGAGGCCTGCCGTGGTGGCGTGGCTCGCAGTCATATCGTCAGCTACGCCGAAGACGGCGCGCTGCTGACCGAACTGTTCACCCGTGACGGTGGCGGTACGCTGGTGGCCCAGGAGCAATTTGAGGTTGTGCGCGAAGCGGCAATCGAAGACGTCGGTGGTTTGCTGGACTTGATCAGCCCGCTGGAAGAGCAGGGCATTCTGGTGCGCCGTTCCCGTGAGGTGCTGGAGCGTGAGATCGAGCAGTTCAGTGTGGTCGAACGCGAAGGCATGATCATCGCGTGTGCGGCGCTGTATCAGATTGCTGATTCGGATGCGGGCGAGTTGGCGTGTCTGGCGGTGAACCCGGAGTATCGCCATGGCGGTCGTGGTGATGAGTTGCTGGAGCGCATCGAAACCCGCGCCCGGGCGCAGGGGCTGAAAACCTTGTTCGTCCTGACGACCCGGACCGCTCACTGGTTTCGCGAGCGTGGGTTCGTGCCGAGCAGCGTAGAGCGCCTGCCGTCGGCGCGGGCGTCGCTGTACAACTATCAGCGTAATTCGAAGATCTTCGAAAAAACCCTGTAACCGCAAGTTTTTGTGGCGAGGGAGCTTGCTCCCGCTGGGTTGCGAAGCGGCCCCAAAACCGGTCGATGCGGTGTGCCTGACAGAACCGTATCGCTGATACAGGGAGTCCTTCGGCCTCCAGCGGGAGCAAGCTCCCTCGCCACAGGTTTCGCGTCTTATTCCGTGACGTACTTTGTGCTGACATACGGCGAATAATCCGGCAGCACCGTTTCAACCTTCCCTTGTTCCTTCAAGAACTTCGCCGTCTCGCCAATCGCCTTGGCCGTGCCGCCGTCCAGCAGCGCGGTGGTCTGTTGGGCTTTAGCATCCGGGAACGTGGAGCCGGCTAGCAACTCCGGCACATCGACGACATTGGCTCCGGTCAGTTTGGCGATTTTTGCACTGGTACCGAGTCAGCGGTCCTTATGCACAAACGCACCAGCAGCGGCTGCCAGCGGACTTGAACCGAGGTTGCCAATCTGCACATCGCCGGAAGCAATGGCAGTAACCACTTCCTGGCCGCTATTGAAACGACGCCAGTCAATTTTCTGGCCTATGGTTTTCTCGTACAGTCCGTCTGCTTGGGGACTTTGCTGGGGTCGATGCCGGTTTGATAACCGATCGTGAGGTTCGCCGCGTGAGCGCCAAAAGATAGTATTAGCGATACACAAACTGTAACAATTGAACCGGATAGTGCGCGTTGGTCGTCATGGCGCTGCCTTTCGATAGGGATTGATCGTGAATTGCGTCAACGCCAATCGATCTAAAAAAAGGCTAACAAATACCCTTTAGGAATTAGCTTATGAGCCGGCGCCCGTGTTCCGGCTCAAGGAGTAGTGCGGAGCTTAATTCCTAAAGGGTATGAAAAAGAATTGGGTGATTCTTTTTGGGTTTATGGCCCGGCAAGGAGCGAATTTACTGGGGATTAGACTATGGTCGTAGACACACAAAGTTACGATTGACTTGTGAGTCACGGTCTGGCGCTAATCGCGCATCTTAGGATCCCGGGCATACGACCCAGGGCCAGGAACACAAGAATTAGAAACGAGAGGAGTGAAACAATGAACAAGTCCACCTTGGCTCTGGGTGTAGCCGTGGCCGTCGGGGTTTTGGCGCAGCAGGCAGGCGCCGCGGGTTTCCTGGAAGACAGCAAAGCTTCCGTCAGTTCCCGCACTATGTATTTCAACAACGATAACCGTGACGGCGGTGCCGATCAGAAAGAGACCGCTGAAGGCCTCAAATTTGATTATCTGTCCGGTTTCACCCAAGGTACTGTCGGCTTCGGTATCGACGCTCAAGCACTGGTCGGTATCCATCTGGACGGCGGCAAGGGGCATCACCCGTACCCGAGCTCATTCTTCCCAAGCGACTCCGATGGTTCGGCGGCGAGTGAGTGGAGCCGCGCGGCAGCTAACGTAAAGGCACGCTTCTCCAAGACCGAGGCCCACTTGGGCGGCGCGTTGCAACCGAACATGCCGATTCTGGTCGCGAACGACAGCCGTGTGCTGCCACAGACCTTTGAGGGTGGCACGATCTCCTCGAAGGAAATCGACAACGTTACCTTCAACGTTGGTCAGTTGGAGCACGCGGCAGGTCGCGCCTCTTCCAACAGCACCGGTCTGGCCGTGGCTGGTGGTACCGAGGAGAGCAACCAGTTCCGTTACGCCGGTGCCGACTGGAAGGTCACCAAAGACCTGACTCTGCAGTACTACCATGCGAATCTGAAGGACTACTACAAACAGGACTTCCTGGGTCTGGTACATGTCTGGCCGATTGGTACCAATCAGTCCTTCAAGACGGACCTGCGCTACTTCGATAGCGGTTCCGATGGCAAGAACGGCGATGCGGGCTATCAGTTCAACAACAACGGTGGTTACGCCAAGACCCCGGGTGAGGTCGACAACAAGACCTGGAGCGCAATGTTCACCTACACCCTGGGTGGCAACGCGTTCCTGCTGGGTCATCAACGCGTCAATGATGACGGCGGTTTCGTCTACCTGAACCAGGGTAGCGTTGTGAATGACAACCGTCGCAGCGAAGAAGCGGGTGGCGCGAGCTTCTACCTGTTCACCGATTCCATGATCAACGGCTTTGTCCGGGCCGGTGAAAACACCACGTTCGGTCAGTACTCCTACGACTTCGCTGCGTTGGGTGTGCCAGGTCTGAAAGCCTCGGCCGCCTACCTGTATGGCGATAACATCAAGGCCAAAAACGGTACCAGCCCTGATCAGTCCGAGTGGGAACGCGACCTGCGTGTGGACTACACCATCCAGCAAGGCGTACTCAAAGGCTTCGGCACAACACTGCGTCATGGCACTTACCGTGGTAGCGATACCGGTATCGCCAGCCAGGACCAGACCCGTCTGATCTTCAACTACACCTACAGCTTCTTGTAATAGCTGTCAGAAAAAGCCTCGCCTGCCGGCGAGGTTTTTTTTGTGTTTTTCTTAATATTCCAAAAAGAGCTTACATAGTAATTTTTTATTCTTTTTAGCTTTTAAGACAAACGCCTAAAGTGGGTGGCTTAAGAGCCGATACCTTGTGTCCCGACTCAGAGTAATAACGCGAAGCTATATTCCTGAATGGCATGAAAAATGATGAAATAATTCTTTTTGTGTTTATTATGCGGGCCAAAATCACAAGGGTCAGGCCATCTCCGTAATCATACGGTCTGGCACTCACCGAGCATTTCAGGATCCAGGGCATTCGACCCAGGACCTCAAAAATTAGAAACGATAGGAGCGAAACAAATGAACAAGTCCACCTTGGCCCTGGCTGTGGCCGTAGGGGTTTTGGCGCAGCAGGCAGGCGCCGCCGGTTTCATCGAAGACAGCAAAGCTACTTTGGGGCTGCGTAACTTCTACATCAACACGGATTACCGTGACGGCACTGCCGATCCAAGCAGAAACGAAGAGTGGGGCCAAGGCTTCGATCTGCGCTTCACTTCCGGTTATACCCAAGGCACTGTCGGCTTCGGTATCGACGCCATCGGCCTGCTGGGTGTGCGTCTGGATTCGGGCGGCGGCACTAATGGCAACGTTACCGCCAATGGCTCCCCTGGTCCCGCTTATGGCGGCACTGTTTTCCCAAGCGAGTCCAACGGCCAAGCGGTGGATAACTTCTCCAGCCTGGGCCTGACTGCCAAAGCCAAGATCTCCCAGACTGAACTGAAGCTGGGTACCCTGCAGCCGAAGAACCCGGTAATCGTGACCAACGACGGTCGTCTGCTGCCACAAACCTTCCAGGGTGGCCAGATCACTTCGGGCGAGATCAAGGACCTTACACTGGTCGGTGGTCAGATCGAGCACGCCAAGGGCCGTAACTCCAGCAACAACGAAGAGTTGTCGATTGCTGGTGCGAACACGCGCGGTACTAGCTTCCGTGACAGCAACAAGTTCATCTACGGTGGCGGTGACTACAAAATCACCAAAGACCTGACTGCCCAGTACTACTACGGCAACCTGGAAGATTTCTACAAGCAGCACTTCCTGGGTCTGGTTCACAACTGGGCAATCGGCCCGGGCGTTCTGAAATCCGACCTGCGCTACTTCAACAGCCGGGATGACGGTGCCAACGGTCACGACGCCAACTACTTCACCTCTGGCAACTACAATGCGCCAAACGGTAAAGGCAAGGTCGACAACAACCTGTATAGCGGCCTGTTCCTGTATACCGTTGCCGGCCACACCTTCGGCGGCGGCTATCAGGTCAGCAACGGTAGCAGCGACTTCCCTTACTTGAACCAGGGTGACGGCGCTTCGGCTTACCTGACTACCGACATGCAGATCCAGAAGTTCGCCCGTGCCGGCGAGCGCACTTGGCAAGCACGCTACTCGTATGACTTTGCCAAGGTCGGTGTACCAGGTCTGACGGCCGGTCTGATCTACCTGAAAGGTG
Organism: Pseudomonas sp. LjRoot277; assembly: GCF_964253845.1. Classification (NCBI taxonomy): domain Bacteria; kingdom Pseudomonadati; phylum Pseudomonadota; class Gammaproteobacteria; order Pseudomonadales; family Pseudomonadaceae; genus Pseudomonas; species Pseudomonas sp. LjRoot277. The sequence goes on from NZ_CAXURI020000001.1 coordinate 425,630, forward strand.
ATGACATTGATACCGTCAACGCTCGCGGTGGCGAGTTGGCTAACGGTGCTTCCGAGTGGGAACGCGACCTGACTCTGGGTTACGTCGTACCAGAAGGCCCGCTGAAAAACCTTGGTGTCATGTGGAAAAACGCTATGTGGCGTACCGACCTGCCGAGCACTCGTTCGCAGGACGAAAACCGCCTGATCGTCAGCTACTCGATCCCGCTGCTGTAATAGCGCTCGCGTAACCGCTGAAAAAAAGCCCCGCCCGGCATCTCGCCGGGCGGGGCTTTTGCGTTTTCAAGTCAGGCTCACCCCCGTAAACCCTCCTCGAAATTTCCCTCTTTGTGCAGCAACTCAAGGCCTTCTCGAACCTTGTGAGCGATAGTCCTCCCGATCATCGCCGAGGTCCAATGAACACATTTTTAATATTCAATTACGATCTAAGTAAATCGATATCTATTCTTTTTAATGAATAAGAAATGCAGGCACAGTTGACCTCAACAAGCACTCACCAGGAGCAGCACCATGAGCCTCAGACTGGGCGATATCGCCCCCGACTTTGAACAGGATTCCAGCGCCGGCACCCTCCGTTTCCACGAATGGCTGGGCGATAGCTGGGGCGTGCTGTTTTCCCACCCGGCGGACTTCACCCCGGTGTGCACCACCGAGTTGGGCTTCACTGCCAAGCTCAAGGACGAGTTTGCGCAGCGCGGCGTGAAAGCCATCGCCTTGTCGGTTGATCCGGTGGACTCGCACCACAAGTGGATCGAAGACATCAACGAAACCCAGAACACCCTCGTCAACTTCCCCATCCTCGCCGACGCCGACCGCAAGGTCTCGGACCTCTACGACCTGATCCATCCCAATGCCAACGACACCCTGACCGTGCGTTCGCTGTTCGTGATCGACCCGAACAAAAAGGTTCGGCTGACCATCACCTACCCGGCGAGCACCGGCCGTAACTTCCATGAAATTCTGCGCGTGATCGATTCGCTGCAACTTACCGACAACTACAAGGTGGCCACCCCGGCCAACTGGCAGGACGGTGATGAAGTAGTGATCGTGCCGTCGCTCAAGGACGAAGACGAAATCAAGAAGCGCTTTCCCAAGGGCTATCGCGCGGTGAAACCGTACCTGCGCCTGACGCCGCAACCGAATCGCTAAGTCATCAACATTTACGGTGTGGCTGATGCCGCCATCGCGAGCAGGCTCACTCCTACAGGGGGAGTGCATCTCAAATGTAGGAGTGAGCCTGCTCGCGATGGCGTAAGTCCGACCACTACAGAACCACGATGCAGGGGATTTCAGGCCGTTTCGACGGCCTTTTTTTTCGCCCGGAAAAGGCAATTGCATATCTCTAAAACGCATAACCAAATGAATAAATATGATTTATAGATATAACAATCACCTGTTAAGGTCACTTCCATCAAGGCGAGATCGCAAACTGCGAATCGCCAACACCGTTCAAGGAATCGTCTGAATGCTGGTCGTCTCACTCGGTGGCAGTCCCAGCCAACGCTCCCGTTCCGGGGTGCTGCTGGAGCGCTCCCAACGCTGGTTGCAGGAGCAAGGTGTAGAAGTGGTGAGTTACCAGGTGCGGGACTTCCCGGCCGAAGACTTGCTGCATGCACGCTTCGACAGCCCGAAGGTGATCGACCTGCTGCAACAGATTGAAAACGCCGATGGCCTGCTGATCGCAACGCCGGTCTACAAAGCGTCGTTCTCCGGCGCATTGAAAACCGTGCTGGACCTGCTGCCCGAGCGTGCCCTGGCCCACAAGGTGGTTTTGCCAATGGCCACCGGCGGCAGCATCGCTCACATGTTGGCGGTGGATTACGCACTCAAGCCAGTACTGTCGGCGTTGAAAGCCCAGGAAATGCTTCACGGGATTTTCGCCGTAGACAGCCAGATCGCTTACGGCGAAGGTAGCGTCCAGGCGCAGTTGGCACCGGAGCTGGAAGAAAGACTGAATGAATCACTGGAGCTGTTTTTCAGCGCCATGGCCCGACGGCCCAAGCCGATCGATCCGAACCTGTTGAATGAACGTTTGTTGAGTGCTCGCTGGAGCATTTAAGCCTTACCCCAATTTGAAGTACTCACCTTACTCAGCCGCCAACGGCCAAGCAGGTGCAGCCAAAACCCAACTGCAAAAAGGAGAGCGCCATGCGCACTGTCATTTTGCGTCGTGGTCTGGTCGCTCTGTTTGCTGCGGCTGTAACCTTCGGCGCCATTACTCAAGCTCAAGCCGAGACGCTAAGAATCGGTTATCAGAAGTACGGCACTTTAGTGCTGCTCAAAGCCAAAGGCACACTCGAAAAACGCCTCGCCGCCCAAGGCGTGGACGTGCAATGGACTGAATTCCCCGGCGGCCCGCAACTGCTCGAAGGCCTGAACGTCGGCTCCATCGACTTCGGCGTTACGGGTGAAACGCCACCGGTATTCGCTCAAGCAGCCGGCGCCGATCTGCTCTACGTCGCCTACGAACCACCAGCGCCACACAGCGAAGCGATCCTGGTGCCGAAGGACTCGGCGATCAAATCGGTGCAGGACCTCAAGGGCAAGAAAGTCGTCCTGAACAAAGGCTCCAACGTGCACTACCTGTTGGTCCGCGCACTGGAAGATGCCGGCCTCAAATACACCGACATCCAGACCGTATTCCTGCCGCCGGCCGATGCCCGCGCTGCGTTCGAACGTGGCAGCGTCGATGCCTGGGTGATCTGGGACCCGTACCAGGCCGCCGCCGAACAACAGCTGCAGGCACGCACCCTGCGCGATGGCCAAGGCATCGTCGACAACCATCAGTTCTACCTCGCTACCAAGCCTTATGCGCAGAAAAATCGGGAGGTGATCAAGACTCTGGTGGAAGAAGTGCGCGCCGTGGGCGAATGGTCCAAGGCCAATCCTGAAGACGTGACCAAACAAGTCTCGCCACTGATTGGCCTGCCAGCGGACATCACCCTGACCTCGATGAAACGCCAGGGCTACGGTGCGCTGTTCCTCACGCCTGAAGTGGTCGCCGCGCAACAGAAAATTGCTGACACCTTCTATCAGCTCAAGCTGATTCCAAAGCCGCTGAGCATCAAAGACGTGATCTGGACGCCACCGGCGGCCGTTGCCCAAGCGCAGTAATTTGATTTCCTAAGGAGTCCACTCCATGAGCCTCAATATCTTCTGGTTCCTGCCTACCCACGGCGACGGCCATTACCTTGGCACCGCCGAAGGCGCTCGCGCCGTCGACCACGGTTATCTGCAACAAGTCGCGCAAGCGGCGGATCGTCTGGGCTTCGGCGGGGTGCTGATTCCTACGGGTCGCTCTTGCGAAGACTCGTGGCTGGTGGCCGCGTCGCTGATCCCGGTGACCCAGCGTTTGAAATTCCTCGTCGCCCTGCGCCCCGGGATCATTTCCCCGACGGTGGCAGCGCGTCAGGCCGCGACGCTGGATCGCCTGTCCGGCGGCCGTGCGTTGTTCAACCTGGTAACCGGCGGTGATCCGGAAGAATTGGCCGGCGACGGTTTGTTCCTGACCCACGAAGAGCGCTATCAAGCCTCGGTGGAATTCACCCGCATCTGGCGCCGCGTGCTGGAAGGCGAAACCGTCGATTACGACGGTCAGCACATCAGCGTGAAGGGCGCGAAGTTGCTCTACCCGCCGATTCAGCAACCGCGTCCGCCCCTGTACTTCGGCGGTTCTTCGGAAGCGGCGCAAGACCTCGCGGCAGAGCAGGTCGAAATGGTCCTGACCTGGGGCGAACCACCGGCCGCGGTTGCGGAAAAAATCGAACAGGTTCGAGCCAAAGCGGCAAAGCTCGGTCGCACCGTGCGCTTCGGCATTCGCTTGCATGTGATCGTTCGTGAAACCAATGCCGAAGCCTGGCAAGCGGCGGATCGGCTGATCTCTCATCTGGACGACGACACCATCGCTCGCGCCCAGGCTTCTCTGGCGCGCTTCGACTCGGTCGGTCAGCAACGCATGGCCGCGCTGCATGGCGGCAGCCGCGACAACCTGGAAGTCAGCCCCAATCTGTGGGCCGGCGTCGGCCTGGTGCGTGGCGGTGCCGGTACAGCATTGGTGGGCGATGGTCCAACTGTGGCCGCCCGCGTGAAGGAATACGCGGACCTGGGCATCGACACGTTCATCTTCTCCGGTTACCCACACCTGGAAGAGTCGTACCGCGTCGCCGAATTGCTGTTCCCGCACTTGGACATCGAACGTCCGGAGTTGCCGAAAAGCGCCGGTTACGTCAGCCCGTTTGGTGAGATGGTCGCCAACGACATCCTCCCCAAAGCCGCGTCGCAGAGCTGAGGCGCGCCATGAAGAAACTTATCCATAACCTTGCGCCCTGGGCGTTGCCGGTGTTGCTGCTGGCGGTGTGGCAGTTGTCGGTGTCGGCGGGCTGGTTGTCGACACGGATTCTGCCGGCGCCAATTGCCGTCATCGAAGCCGGCGTCAGCCTGGTGCGCAGCGGTGAAATCTGGACGCACCTGGCGATCAGCGGTTGGCGTGCAGCGCTGGGTTTCGCCATCGGCGGCAGCATCGGTCTGACCTTGGGCTTCATCACCGGCCTGTCGAAATGGGGCGAACGCCTGCTCGACAGTTCGGTGCAGATGATCCGCAACGTGCCGCACCTGGCGCTGATTCCACTGGTGATCCTGTGGTTTGGCATCGATGAGTCGGCGAAGATTTTCCTGGTGGCATTGGGCACGTTGTTCCCGATCTACCTCAACACCTATCACGGCATCCGCAACGTCGATCCGGCGCTGGTGGAAATGTCCCGCAGTTATGGCTTGTCCGGTTTCAGCCTGTTCCGTCAGGTGATTCTGCCGGGCGCGCTGCCTTCGATTCTGGTCGGCGTGCGGTTCGCGCTGGGCTTCATGTGGTTGACGTTGATCGTCGCGGAAACCATTTCCGCCAGCTCCGGCATCGGCTACCTGGCAATGAATGCCCGGGAGTTCTTGCAGACCGACGTGGTGGTGCTGGCGATTCTCTTGTACGCCGTGCTCGGCAAACTCGCCGACCTCGCGGCCCGTGGACTTGAACGCGTGTGGTTGCGCTGGCACCCGGCCTATCAGGTTGTTAAAGGAGGTGCGGCATGACGGCTCAACAACCTCCACGCCTGCTGCGCGGGATTCCGCTGGCGGTACGCAAACTGCAAAAAACCTTCGGTGCGCGGCAGGTGCTGCGTGATATCGACCTGCACATCCCGGCCGGTCAGTTTGTCGCCGTGGTCGGTCGTAGCGGTTGCGGCAAAAGTACCTTGCTGCGCTTGCTCGCCGGTCTCGACAAACCCACGGGCGGTGAATTGCTGGCCGGTTCCGCGCCGCTGAGTGAGGCGCGGCAAGACACCCGATTGATGTTCCAGGAAGCACGCCTGCTGCCATGGAAAAAGGTCATCGACAACGTCGGCCTCGGGCTGAAGGGCAATTGGCGGCCACAAGCGCTGGAAGCCCTGGAGTCGGTCGGTCTGGCCGACCGCGCCAATGAATGGCCGGCCGCCTTGTCCGGCGGGCAAAAGCAACGTGTGGCCCTGGCCCGCGCGCTGATCCATCAACCGCGTTTGCTGTTGCTGGATGAACCGCTGGGCGCGCTGGATGCACTGACCCGAATTGAAATGCAGCAGCTGATCGAACGGCTCTGGCAGAAGCACGGTTTCACCGTGTTGCTGGTCACCCACGACGTCAGTGAAGCGGTGTCGATTGCCGATCGGGTGATCCTGATCGAAGAGGGCGAAGTCGGCCTCGACCTGCACGTTGAGCTGCCGCGCCCTCGGGTTCGTGGCTCCCATCGGCTGGCGGCGCTGGAAACCGAAGTCCTCAATCGCGTGCTGGCGTTGCCCGGCGAACCGCCGGCACCAGAACCTGTTTCACCATTGCCTACGCAATTGCGTTGGGCTCAATAACTCAAGCCTTATCCAACGACAGGAATCAACATCATGACGATCAAAGCCATCAACGTTCGTAACCAGTTCAAAGGCTCCATCAAGGAAATCGTACTCGGCGACGTGCTGTCCGAAATCGACGTGCAGACCGCTTCCGGCATCGTCACCTCGGTGATCACCACTCGTTCGGTGAAAGAGCTGGAGCTGGTGGTCGGCAGCGAAGTGATCGCGTTTGTGAAATCCACCGAGGTGTCGATCGCCAAGTTGTAAGCGCGTGCGCAAACAACGACCCCGAAGGGTGTAAGCCCTTCGGGGTTTTTTATGCGTGTTTTCCGGTAAATCAGCGGTGCGGCTATCGCGAGCAGGCCGGGATGGTCAGCGAATAATCAAACGGTGCGCTTGGGCAGGTACGGCGGCAAATACAGCCCAAGATAAGCATCAAACACCCGCATCCCTTCTTCAGCCATGCGTGGGGTGATCTGTCCGTGTTGTTGCACCGAGCGCGCATAGACGCGGTCGCCGAGCTCCATGGCCAGGGCAAACACATCGACATCGTTCGGCAGCGTCGGCAACTCGAAGTGATGATCGAAGAGTTTGTGCATCAGGTCGCCGAGTTCGATGTCGTGCTGACGGTCGGCCTGGGTGACTTCGGTCAACCCGTGCTGGGCAAGAATGAGCTGGCGGGCGGCGGCGTCTTCGCTGTAGATCGCGAGCATGCGTTGCTCCACCAGTCGCGACAGATCGCGCCAGCCGTTGAGGGCTTCGTGGTCGATGGGCGCTTGCAGGCAGGCACGGAACGCAGCATGGACATCGGCTGTCAGGGCTTCGAGCAGCGCCGGGACGCTGGCAAAGAAGTGGTAGACGGAGGAGGGCGGGATCTCTGCGCGTTCGGCGACGCTATAGATCGACAGACTGGCCACGCCCTCGGCAGCCAGCAGCGTGCGGGCGGCATCGAGTATTGAATCGATCCGGGCCTGGCTGCGAGCGCGGGGTTTGCGAATGGTGGCGGTGCGCGTCATTGAAGTCTCCTGCGGGGCAGCGGGCATTGTACGCAGAGCGGGCAGATGTTCCATATCCCCTGTGGTGCCTGCAGTCCCCTGTGGCGAGGGAGCTTGCTCCCGCTGGTTCGCGAAGCGACCCCAAAACGGTCGATGCGGTGTGCCTGACAGAACCGCATTTCGGATTAAAGGAGTCCTTCGGCCTCCAGCGGGAGCAAGCTCCCTCGCCACAGGGAGAGGTGGCGGTCATAAAAAAACGCCATCGGCCTTGGCGACCGATGGCGTTGTTTTTACTGCAACCGCTTACACGGTATGCAGGTACCAGTTGTACTCGAGGTCGGAGATGGAGTGTTCGAACTCCTCCAGCTCGCTCTCTTTACACGCGACGAAGATATCGATGTATTTCGGATCGATGTACTTGGCCATGACTTCGCTGTCGTCCAGCTCGCGCAATGCATCGCGCAGGTTGTTCGGCAGGCTTTGCTCGTTCTGCTCGTAGGAGTTGCCTTCCACGGGTGCGCCCGGCTCGATCTTGTTGGTCAGGCCGTGGTGCACGCCTGCCAGGACCGAAGCCATCAGCAGGTACGGGTTGGCATCGGCACCGGCAACACGGTGTTCCAGACGGACCGCGTCGGCGGAACCGGTTGGCACACGTACCGCAACAGTACGGTTGTCCAGACCCCAGCACGGTGCATTCGGCACGTAGAACTGTGCGCCGAAACGACGGTAGGAGTTGACGTTCGGGCAGAGGAAAGCCATCTGCGCCGGTAGGGTCTCGAGCACACCGCCGATCGCGTGACGCAGTGCGGCGTTCTGCTCGGGATCCTCACTGGCAAAAATGTTTTTGCCGTCTTTATCAAGAATCGAGATGTGGACGTGCAGACCGTTGCCCGCCTGGCCCGGGTAAGGCTTGGCCATGAAGGTGGTGTCCATTTCATGGTCGTAGGCGATGTTTTTGATCAGACGCTTGAGCAGGACCGCGTAGTCGCAGGCCTTGATCGGGTCGGCAACGTGGTGCAGGTTCACTTCGAACTGCGCCGGGGCACTTTCCTTGACGATCGCGTCGGCAGGGATGCCTTGCTCTTTCGCACCTTCCAGAATGTCCTGGAGGCAGTCGACGTATTCGTCGAGGTCGTCGATCAGGTAAACCTGTGTCGAATGCGGGCGTTTGCCGGAGATCGGCGAGCGAGGCGGTTGTGGGCGACCGTTTACGTTCTCCTGGTCGATCAGGTAGAACTCCAGTTCGAACGCGGCGCAGATGGTCAGACCCATCTCGTCGAACTTGGCAACAACTTGACGCAGAACTTCACGGGGATCCGCGAAGAAAGGTTCACCTTCAAGTTCGTGCATGGTCATTAACAGTTGCGCGGTAGGGCGCTTCTGCCAAGGCTCATTGCACAGGGTGTCAGGGATTGGATAGCAGATTCGGTCAGCATCGCCGATGTCCAGGCCCAGGCCGGTGCTTTCCACCGTCGAGCCATTGATATCCAGAGCAAATAGAGAGGCCGGCAGGTTGATGCCTTTCTCGTAAACCTTGTGGAGGCTGGTGCGTTCAATGCGCTTGCCGCGCACCACACCATTCATATCCGCAATCAGAAGGTCAACGTACAGAACCTCAGGATGTTCCTTAAGGAACGCGTTCGCTTCGTTAAGCTGAACGGCACGCGGGGGTACCGACATGATGCAACACCTTTGTTGTTAAAAATATCAATCATTGATCTCTTCGGATTCCAGTCAACCCGAACGGCATGCCGAAGTCAAGCGAGGCCTTTTTTGCCCTAAAAAAGCACCCTTGGGGCTTTTTTGAGGCACTTTGGGGCGTTTTTATGCCTTTGAGCGCTTTAGCGTCTGCGGGCTTGAGCGGGCCGTGTTGTATTTTTTACGGGGGTGTTGTGTAAAAAAATGAACAAGGCTAAGCTCGATTCAAACCCATAACACCAATAATACCGGGGTGCTTCATGTCTCGCCTGCCGTTAATCGGCGTCACCGCCTGCTCTAAGCAGATCGGTCTGCATGCTTATCACATCAGTGGCGACAAGTACGTCCGCGCCGTGGCCTCAGCGGCCAAGGGCCTGCCGGTGATTCTTCCGTCCCTGGCCGATTTGCTGGCACCGTCCGATATTCTGGACGGTCTGGATGGCATCCTCTTTACAGGCTCTCCTTCCAATATAGAACCGTTTCACTATAGCGGCCCAGCCAGCGCGCCGGGCACTGCTCATGATTCTGCACGCGATGCCACCACCCTCCCGTTGATCCGCGCCGCAGTCGAGGCCGGCATTCCCGTGCTCGGTATTTGCCGCGGCTTCCAGGAAATGAATGTGGCGTTCGGCGGCAGCCTGCATCAAAAAGTCCACGAAGCCGGTCCATTCATGGATCACCGTGAAGACGATAGCCTACCGCTTGAAGGACAGTATGCGCCAAGTCACCCGGTGCACATTCAACCGGGTGGTGTGCTTGCAGGTCTGGGCCTGGCGAGTGAGATACAGGTCAATTCGATTCATGGTCAGGGCGTTGAACGTCTGGCGCCGGGCCTTTGCGTCGAGGCTTTGGCTCCTGACGGGTTGATCGAGGCTGTATCGGTCCCGCAGGGCAATGGTTTTGCTTTAGGAGTGCAATGGCATCCCGAATGGCAGGTAAGCTCAAACCCGGATTACCTTGCGATCTTCCAGGCATTTGGCGATGCCTGCCGTAAGCACGCATTACAACGCGACGCCGATGCGTCAAACAACGCCTGACTTATAAGAGTCAGGAAACTCAGCCTAAGAGGCATTTATGAGTAACAACCTCGACCAGCTCACCGATTGGTTGAAAGACCACAAGATCACAGAAGTCGAATGCATGATCGCCGACTTGACCGGGATCACCCGGGGCAAGATCTCGCCGACCAACAAGTTCATTGCCGAAAAAGGCATGCGCCTGCCCGAGAGCGTTCTGTTGCAGACCGTGACCGGCGACTATGTCGAAGACGACATCTATTACGAACTGCTCGACCCGGCCGACATCGACATGATCTGCCGCCCCGACCAGAACGCGGTATTCCTGGTGCCTTGGGCCATCGAGCCCACCGCTCAGGTGATCCACGACACCTACGACAAGCAAGGCAACCCGATCGAGCTGTCGCCGCGCAACGTACTCAAAAAGGTGCTGAAACTCTATTCCGACAAGGGCTGGCAGCCGATTGTGGCGCCAGAAATGGAGTTCTACCTGACCAAACGCTGCGAAGACCCGGACTTCCCGCTGCAACCGCCGGTTGGCCGTTCCGGTCGCCCGGAAACCGGTCGCCAGTCGTTTTCTATTGAAGCGGCGAACGAATTCGATCCGCTGTTCGAAGACGTCTACGACTGGTGCGAATTGCAGGAGCTGGACCTCGACACGTTGATCCACGAGGACGGCACGGCGCAGATGGAAATCAACTTCCGTCACGGCGATGCCCTGTCCCTGGCCGACCAGATCCTGGTGTTCAAACGGACCATGCGCGAAGCCGCGCTCAAGCACGACGTGGCGGCGACGTTCATGGCCAAGCCCATGACCGGCGAGCCGGGCAGTGCGATGCACTTGCACCAGAGCATCATCGACATGGAGACCGGCAAGAACGTCTTCTCCAACGAAGACGGGACCATGAGCCAGTTGTTCCTGAACCACATCGGTGGTTTGCAGAAACTGATCCCCGAGCTGTTGCCGCTGTTCGCGCCTAACGTCAACTCGTTCCGCCGCTTCCTGCCGGACACTTCGGCACCGGTGAACGTGGAGTGGGGCGAAGAGAACCGCACCGTGGGCCTGCGGGTTCCGGATGCCGGGCCGCAAAACCGTCGGGTGGAAAACCGCCTGCCGGGCGCCGACGCCAACCCGTACCTGGCGATTGCCGCGAGCCTGCTCTGCGGTTACATCGGCATGGTCGAAGGCTTGAACCCGAGTGCGCCGGTGGTGGGCCGTGGCTATGAACGCCGCAACCTGCGCCTGCCACTGACCATCGAAGACGCGCTGGAACGCATGGAACACAGCGCGACCATCGAGAAATACCTGGGCAAGAAATTCATCACTGGCTACGTCGCGGTCAAGCGGGCCGAGCATGAAAACTTCAAGCGCGTGATCAGTTCGTGGGAGCGGGAATTCCTGCTCTTCGCCGTCTGATGCGCCGGGCGCCGCCGTTATTGGGCGGCGCTTTCACCTGATTTTTTTAAGGAGATTCGCATGACCAGCAACAACCCGAAAACCCGTGAATGGCAAACCCTGAGCAACGATCACCACCTGGCCCCGTTCAGCGACTTCAAGCAGCTGAAAGAGAAAGGCCCGCGGATCATCACCAACGCCAAGGGCGTTTACCTCTGGGACAGCGAAGGCAACAAGATCCTCGACGGCATGGCCGGCCTGTGGTGCGTGGCGATCGGTTACGGTCGCGATGAACTGGCCGATGCCGCCAGTAAACAAATGCGCGAATTGCCTTATTACAACCTGTTCTTCCAGACCGCTCACCCGCCGGTGCTGGAACTGGCCAAGGCCATCTCCGACATCGCGCCACAAGGCATGAACCACGTGTTCTTCACCGGTTCCGGCTCTGAAGGCAACGACACCATGCTGCGTATGGTTCGCCACTACTGGGCGATCAAGGGCCAGCCGAAGAAGAAAGTCATCATCAGCCGCAAAAACGGTTATCACGGTTCCACCGTGGCCGGCGCGAGCCTGGGCGGCATGACGTACATGCACGAACAAGGCGACTTGCCGATCCCGGGCATCGTCCACATCGCGCAGCCGTACTGGTTCGCTGAAGGCGGCGAGATGACACCGGAAGAGTTCGGTATCTGGGCGGCCAATCAGCTGGAAGAGAAGATTCTGGAAGTCGGCGTGGACAACGTCGGTGCCTTTATTGCCGAGCCGATCCAGGGTGCCGGCGGCGTGATCATTCCGCCAGACACCTACTGGCCGCGCATCAAGGAAATCCTCGCCAAGTACGACATCCTGTTCGTGGCTGACGAAGTGATCTGTGGTTTCGGCCGTACCGGTGAGTGGTTCGGTAGCGATTTCTACGACCTCAAGCCCGACATGATGACCATCGCCAAAGGCCTGACGTCCGGCTACATCCCGATGGGTGGCCTGATCGTGCGTGACGAAGTGGTGGCGGTGCTCAACGAAGGTGGCGATTTCAACCACGGCTTCACCTATTCCGGGCACCCGGTGGCCGCTGCGGTGGCACTGGAGAACATCCGCATCCTGCGCGAAGAAAAAATTATCGAGCGCGTTCATGCAGAAACGGCACCCTATTTGCAAAAGCGTCTACGGGAACTGAACGATCATCCCCTGGTGGGTGAAGTGCGTGGGGTGGGTCTGCTGGGGGCGATCGAGCTGGTGCAGGACAAGGCCACTCGCAAGCGTTACGAAGGCAAGGGCGCTGGCATGATTTGCCGCACGTTCTGCTTCGAGAACGGCCTGATCATGCGCGCCGTGGGCGACACCATGATCATTGCTCCGCCACTGGTGATTACACCGGCTGAAATCGATGAGTTGGTGACCAAGGCACGCAAGTGTCTGGACCTGACCCTGAGTGCATTGCAGGGCTAAGTGCTAGGCTCTGAGCGGGGTGCGAAGTTCGCATTTCGCTCAGCGCAAACAAAGGATGGGTCTTTCCTTGAAAGCCTGCCTTGGATCTTGCCAGACTACCGGTTGTTCGGGTGCCCGGGAAAGGCCGCTGAACACGTGGTTAAAAAGAAAAATTGGAGCATTACCCATGAAGGCATTAGGTATGAAGATAGCTGGCAAGACCCTCCTCGCCATGTCCCTGATGGGCGTGATGGCGGGCGCAGTTCAGGCGGACGACAAAGTTCTTCACGTGTACAACTGGTCCGATTACATCGCACCGGATACCGTCAAGAAGTTCGAAGCCGAGTCGGGGATCAAGGTTGTTTACGACGTATTCGACAGTAACGAAACCCTGGAGGCCAAGTTGCTGGCAGGCAAGTCCGGCTACGACATCGTCGTACCGTCGAACAACTTCCTGGCCAAGCAGATCAAGGCCGGCGTTTACCAGAAGCTCGACAAGTCCAAGCTGCCTAACTGGAAGAACCTGAACACTGACCTGCTTAAAGCAGTATCGGTGAGCGACCCGGGCAACGAACACGCTTTCCCGTACATGTGGGGTTCGATCGGTATCGGCTTCAACGCCGAGAAGGTCAAGGCTGCACTGGGGGCCGATGCGCCAACCAATTCCTGGGACCTGCTGTTCAAACCTGAAAACGCCGCCAAGTTGAAGTCGTGTGGTATCAGCTTCCTCGATTCGCCAACCGAGATGATTCCGGTGGCGTTGCACTACCTGGGCTATCCAACCGACAGCCAGGACAAAAAACAACTGGCCGAAGCCGAAGCACTGTTCCTGAAGATTCGTCCTTCGGTGGGCTACTTCCACTCGTCCAAGTACATCTCCGACCTGGCCAACGGCAACATCTGCGTGGCCGTGGGTTACTCGGGTGACATCTACCAGGCCAAGTCCCGCGCGGCTGAAGCCGGTGACAAGGTGAAGGTCAGCTACAACATTCCGAAAGAAGGTGCAGGTAGCTTCTACGACATGGTCGCCATCCCTAAAGATGCCGAAAACGTCGAAGGCGCCTACAAGTTCATGACCTTCCTGCAGAAGCCGGAAATCATGGCTGAGATCACCAACGCCGTACGCTTCCCGAACGGTAACGCGGCCGCCACCGCATTGGTCGATAAAGAAATCACCGCCGACCCAGGCATCTACCCGCCAGCGGACGTGCTGGCCAAGCTGTACGCGATTGCCGACTTGCCGGCCGCGACCCAGCGGATCATGACTCGCAGCTGGACCAAGATCAAATCCGGTAAGTAAGTAAAACCCTGTAGCAGCTGCCGCAGGCTGCTACAGGTATCTGCATAAAAGTTTTGCTGGAACGGTTTTTCGAGGGTAAGTTGCGCGCCGGTTTTGTTGCCAGGCAGCCATGGCTGTCATGTAACGCGGGGCAACTTGGGCCCAACTAATTTTAGAGGACCTCGACGTGCCTATTTTTTCTTTGTTGCGCAATGCACTGCTGGTCGGCGCCGGACTGACGCTTGCCGTTAGTGTCCAGGCCGCTGGCACTGTGCATATTTATAACTGGTCGGATTACATCGGCGAGACCACCCTGGCCGACTTCCAGAAAGAAACCGGCATCAAACCGGTGTATGACGTCTTTGATTCCAACGAAACCCTGGAAGGCAAGTTGCTGGCCGGGCGTACCGGTTATGACGTGGTCGTGCCGTCCAACCACTTCCTTGGCAAGCAGATCAAGGCCGGTGCGTTCCAGAAACTCGACAAGTCGAAGTTGCCGAACTACTTGAACCTCGACCCCGTATTACTGAAGCGGCTGGAGCAGAACGATCCGGGCAACCTGTACGCCGTGCCGTACCTGTGGGGCACCAATGGCATCGGTTACAACGTCGACAAAATCAAGGCTGTGCTGGGCGTCGACAAGATCGATTCCTGGGCTGCGGTATTCGAACCGGAGAACATCAAGAAACTGCACAGCTGCGGCGTAGCGTTCCTCGACTCCGCTGATGAAATGATGCCCACCGTCCTCAATTACATGGGCCTCGATGCCAACAGCACCAACCCCGAAGATTACAAGAAGGCTGAAGCCAAGTTGCTGGCAGTGCGGCCTTACGTGACCTACTTCCACTCCTCCAAATACATCGCGGACCTGGCCAACGGCGACATTTGTATCGCCATCGGTTTCTCCGGCGACATGTTCCAGGCCCGCAATCGTGCGGCTGAAGCGAAGAAAGGCGTGAACATCGCCTACTCGATTCCGAAGGAAGGCGGTGCGCTGTGGTTCGACATGCTGGCGATTCCAAAAGACTCGGCCAACGTGAAAGAAGCGCACGCCTTCATCAACTATTTGCTGAAACCCGACGTGATCGCCCAGGTCAGTGATTCCGTGGGTTACGCCAACCCTAACCCAGGGTCGGACACACTGATGGAACAGTCCATTCGCACCGACGAATCGGTTTATCCACCGCAAGCCGTTCTCGACAAGACTTACGTGTCTATCGAGTTACCACCAAACATTCAACGTTTGATGACCCGCAGCTGGACCAAGGTCAAGTCGGGTAAATAGCTACAAGGCTCAAACTATCCAAGGTTGGCTCACCTTGAGCGAACTGCACTCTTTTTTTCTGGGAGTTTCGTAAATGGCAGTTGCCTCCGGCGCCTATAAGAAAGCCCTCGAGGGCGACCAATCACCTAAACAGGTGTTGGTCAAAATCGACCGGGTCACGAAGAAGTTCGACGAGACGATTGCCGTGGACGACGTGTCCCTGGAAATCAAGAAAGGCGAGATTTTCGCCCTGCTCGGCGGTTCGGGATCGGGCAAATCCACGTTGCTGCGTATGCTCGCAGGCTTCGAACGGCCCACGGAGGGGCGCATTTTCCTCGATGGCGTAGACATCACCGACATGCCGCCGTACGAGCGGCCGATCAACATGATGTTCCAGTCCTACGCCTTGTTCCCGCACATGACCGTGGCGCAGAACATCGCGTTCGGCCTCAAGCAGGACAAAATCCCCGCAGCTGAAGTCGATGCCCGTGTCGCGGACATGCTCAAGCTGGTTCAGATGACGCAATACGCCAAGCGTAAGCCGCATCAGTTGTCCGGTGGCCAGCGTCAGCGTGTGGCCCTGGCGCGTTCCCTGGCCAAGCGACCGAAGCTGTTGCTGCTCGACGAACCGATGGGTGCTCTGGACAAGAAGCTGCGTTCGCAAATGCAGCTTGAGCTTGTCGAGATCATCGAGCGGGTCGGCGTAACCTGCGTCATGGTGACCCACGACCAGGAAGAGGCCATGACCATGGCCGAGCGCATCGCGATCATGCACCTGGGCTGGATCGCCCAGATCGGCAGCCCGATCGACATCTACGAAACCCCGACCAGCCGTCTGGTCTGCGAGTTCATCGGCAACGTCAACATCTTCGACGGTGAAGTGATCGACGACGCCGAAGGTCACGCGACCATCACCTGCAAGGACCTGGACCGTCAGATTTACGTGGGCCACGGCATCAGCACGTCGGTGCAGGACAAATCCGTGACCTACGCGATCCGTCCGGAAAAACTGCTGGTGACGCCGACCATGCCAACCTGCGAATACAACTGGTCCAGCGGCAAGGTGCACGACATCGCCTACCTCGGTGGCCACTCGGTGTTCTACGTCGAACTGCCGAGCGGCAAGATCGTCCAGTCTTTCGTCGCCAACGCCGAGCGCCGCGGTCAGCGCCCAACCTGGGGTGACCAGGTCTACGTGTATTGGGAAGACGACAGCGGCGTGGTACTTCGCTCATGAACATGCGCAAACTCAAACGCCGTCTCAATCGAATAATTCCCGGTGGCCGCCAGTTGGTCATCGGGGTTCCGTTCATCTGGCTGTTCATGTTCTTCATGTTGCCGTTCTTCATCGTCCTGAAGATCAGCTTCGCCGAAGCCGACGTGGCCATTCCGCCGTACACCGAGATCTACAGCTACCTCGACCAAAAAGTGCAGTTGCTGCTTAACCTGAGCAACTACGCGATGCTGGCCGGCGACGAGTTGTACATCGCCGCCTACCTCGGCTCGTTGAAGATGGCGCTGATCAGCACCATCCTCTGTTTGCTGATCGGCTACCCGATGGCCTACGCCATTGCCAGTGCCCGCAAAGAGCTGCAAACGGTACTCGTGCTGCTGATCATGATGCCGACCTGGACCGCGATCCTGATCCGCGTTTATGCGTGGATGGGCATCCTCAGCAACAACGGTCTGCTCAATGGTTTCCTGATGAGCATGGGCTGGATCGACGAACCGCTGCAGATCCTCAACACCAACCTCGCGGTGTACATCGGCGTCGTTTATTCGTACCTGCCGTTCATGATCCTGCCGCTCTACGCCAACCTGGTGAAACACGACGCCAGCTTGCTGGAAGCCGCATCTGACCTGGGCTCGAGCACCTTCAACAGCTTCTGGAAAATCACCATTCCGCTGTCCAAGAACGGCATCGTCGCGGGCTGCATGCTGGTATTCATTCCAGTGGTGGGCGAGTTCGTGATCCCGGAACTGCTCGGCGGCCCGGAAACCCTGATGATCGGTAAAGTGCTCTGGCAAGAGTTCTTCAACAACCGTGACTGGCCGGTGGCGTCTGCCCTGGCGGTGGTGATGCTGGCGATCCTGATTGTGCCGATCATTCTGTTCAACCGCAGTCAGGCCAAAGAAATGGAGGGTAAAGAATGAAGCGCTTCCGTTTCTCAAGCTTGATGCTGGTGCTGGGTTTGCTGTTCATCTACGCGCCGATGCTGATCCTGGTGATCTATTCGTTCAACGCCTCGAAACTGGTGACGGTGTGGGGCGGCTGGTCGATCAAGTGGTACGTCGGCTTGATGGACAACACCCAACTGATGGGCTCGGTGGTGCGCTCGCTGGAAATCGCCTGCTACACGGCGGTGGCGGCGGTGGCGCTGGGTACATTGGCCGCGTTCGTCCTGACCCGTATCACCCGCTTCAAAGGTCGCACGCTGTTCGGTGGCCTGGTCACCGCGCCGCTGGTGATGCCCGAAGTGATCACCGGTCTGTCGCTGTTGCTGCTGTTCGTGGCGATGGCGCAGATGATCGGTTGGCCGCAGGAGCGCGGCATCATCACCATCTGGATCGCCCACACCACGTTCTGTGCGGCGTATGTGGCGGTGGTGGTCTCGGCGCGCTTGCGTGAGCTGGACCTGTCCATCGAAGAAGCGGCCATGGACCTTGGTGCGCGGCCGTGGAAGGTGTTCTTCCTGATCACCATCCCGATGATCGCACCATCGTTGGGGGCCGGCGGCATGATGTCGTTCGCGCTGTCGCTGGATGACCTGGTGTTGGCGAGCTTCGTGTCCGGTCCGGGTTCCACGACCCTGCCGATGGAAGTGTTCTCGGCGGTGCGTCTGGGCGTGAAACCCGAGATCAACGCCGTGGCCAGTCTGATTTTGCTGGCGGTATCGCTGATGACCTTCCTGGTCTGGTTCTTCAGCCGTCGTGCCGAAGAAAGTCGCAAACGCGCGATTCAGCAGGCGATCGAAGAAGGCGCTGCCGACTCCTGGAAACAACCGGACGTGCGTCGCGCCCAGCAGGCGCCGGAAGCTGCTTGAAGTAATGCCGGGTTGACCACAACAGTGTGGTCAACCCAGATCCAATGTGGGAGCGGGCTTGCTCGCGAAGGCGGACTGACATTCAACATCCATGTTGACTGACACACCGCTTTCGCGAGCAAGCCCGCTCCCACATTGGTTTATGCCACCCAAGGGGATTTGCGGATAATCTCGACGAAGTTCATCGGCTTGAACCCCGGCTCACTGTCGACCAGCACATCCGCGTTTACGGTGCCGAAAGTGGTGTCCGGCTTGTGTTTGAAGCCATTGGCGAACGCACACAGGATGCACTCCTTGAACCCTTCGCCACGCGGGTGGGCATGCACCACTTCTTCGCGTTGCGCGCTGGGGAACGCCGCGTAATCGATGCCCAGCACATCCATTTCGACACCAGCGGTGACCAGCGCCACGTTTGGCCGCAAATGTTGCGGCACGCCCGGTGTGGTGTGCAGAGCAATCGATAGCCACACTTGCTCGATATCGTCGTCGGACAAACCGTAAGGTTTGAGGAACGCTTTGGCAGCGTTGGCGCTATCGACTTCGAAACGCTCGTCGTCAGTGCGATGACCCTCCACCAAACCCAAGTCATGGAACATCGCGCCGACGTACAACAGTTCGGGGTTGTAGGCCAGTTGCTTGCGTTCACCGCTCAAGGCGCCGAACAGAAACACCCGACGCGAGTGGTGATACAACAGGTCTGATTCGACGTCGCGAATGTATTCCGTGGTGGCCTTGGCCAACGCGCTGTCAGGGATTTTGATACCGGCGATGGTGCTGCTCATGGTGCTGTCCTCGTGGGGAACGCCGTGGCGGCGCTGATGGGATCAGTCTGTCCGCGCACCCGAAACCGGACAATCGATCCATGGCTGCGATCCCGGCCAATGAGCATGCATATCGTGCCAACCTCGCTTGTTGGTCACGGATTGGCTAGGGTTGCTGTCGATGAGCACGCTTTTGTGGCGAGGGAGCTTGCTCCCGCTGGGCTGCGAAGCGGCCCCAAGATTTACAACCGAGTTTTGTCAGGCGCACAGTGTCTGGCGGTTTTGCGATTGCTGCGCAACCGAGCGGGAGCAAGCTCCCTCGCCACAGGTAAGCGTGATCCATAGAGGCAATTGAGCCATGAGTAAAACCGTTGCCATCGTGGTCTTCGCCGGCGTTCAGTCTCTGGACGTCACCGGTCCCATGGATGTGTTTTGCGAAGCCAATCGTTTCCTTGAGCCGGCCGATCACTATCGACTGGAGGTGATCGGCGTCGAGCGCGGGATGATGGCGTGTTCCAACGGTTTGTCGCTCAATGCCCATCGGCATTTCAGTGAAGCACTGGAGGCCTATGACTTGCTGCTGGTGGCCGGTGGGCCGCAGTTGCCGTTCATGGATTTCGGTGCGGCATTCGATGCCTGGCTGCGCGATGCCTGCGCGCAGGCGCAACGCTTTGGTTCGATCTGCAACGGCGCGTTCATGCTCGCCAGGGCCGGATTGCTGGAAGGGCGAACGGTCACCACCCACTGGGGCGACGCCGCGGCGCTGGCGCAGTTGTGCCCGTCGACTCAGGTCGAGGCGGATCGCCTTTACGTGGAGGACGGCGAGCTCTACACCTCGGCGGGTGTCACGGCCGGGATTGATCTGTCGCTGTACCTGCTGGCCAGGGATCACGGGCCGGAAGTAGCGCTGAGTGTGGCAAAGCGACTGGTGGTGTTCACTCAGCGCTCGGGCGGGCAGTCACAGTTCAGCCCATTCCTCACGCCACACGCCGAACCCACTTCGGCGGTGGCGTTGGCGCAGCTCTACGTGTTGGCCAACCTGACGGGCGATCTGACGATTGCCGACCTGGCCAACGCCGCCAACATGAGCGCCCGCAACTTTTCCAGGGTGTTTACCAAAGAGGCGAAAATCACCCCGGCGGAATTCGTCGAACGGGCCAGAGTGGACGCAGCGCGGGTGCTGCTTGAAAGCACCCACTCGCCGCTGAAGACCGTGGCTTATCAGTGCGGATTTCGCGATGCCCAGCACATGCGCAGTGTGTTCAACCGCAGGCTGGGCGTGACGCCACAGCAGTTCAGGCTGAACTTTGCGGCGATGGTTTGAGCCATTACTTTTGTTGCCTGTCAGGGCCTCTTCGCGAGCAAGCCCGCTCCCACAGTTGACCGAGTTGCCCAGGCAGACACGGTTCAATGTGGGAGCGGGCTTGCTCGCGAAGGCGTCAGCCCGGCCAACGAAAATCTATTGCGCAGCCCGCGCCGGCAACAGCTTCAACGTACTCCGCGTGTTGGCGGTGACTTCTTCATCATTGAGATGCGCCTGGTAGTAGATCCCTTCGATGTACGCCTCAGCCTGGTCGTCATAGTGGCTGTCGAACGGTACGCCGCTCTGGCCAACGGGGTTGACGGTCAGGCTGTGGGTCGGGTCGGCGAAGTCGATCAGGCGGCGGGTCGAAGGACCATAAGTTACTGGCCACGGCGCCGGGCCGATTTTGGCCGAAAGGTTGTTCGGTACTTCGTGAGTGCCAGGTGCCGCGAACGGGCCGACATTGAAGATACGGTCCAGCGGCTTTTGCTGCCCCAGCGGATGGCCATGCGTTAGCGTGTGCGCCTTGCCCCACTGCCATTGCGCGAAATCGGCGCCGAGGGTGGTTTTGAGGTGAGCAATGCTCGCCTGCCAGGCAACCTTGACCGTATCGGCGCGGGTTTCCTTGCCGAGGGTGTTGCGGTTGTCCCACCACGGTGAATCGGCCGTTGCGGCCAGGCGAGGCAGTGCAGAATCAATCACCCGGGTCGACAGCAACGTCTCGAAGAAGTCATTGCCCAGCTCATCGTGCATCGTCGCGTCAGCCAGGTTGAACAGGAACTGGTTGAACAGCGTGGCGCTGGTGGAATCGAGCGGGTAGTCGCCTTTCCACTGGGCCAGTTGCTCGACCAGTTTGAGTTCGGCGGGATCACTCACCACCTCACGCAATACCGGTAACAAAGGCGCCAACAGGCGCGGGCCGTAGGCGGTGGTGGTGCCCAGTTGCAGCTTCTGGCTGGCGTCCAGATCCCACTTGATGGTTTTGTCGCTGAGTTGGCGATTGAGCTGCTGACCTCGATCGGCCAGGTTGTAGTAACCGGGAATCTCCATGCCGGTCGGCGACACTGGCTGGAAGTTGGCCGAGACGATGTAACCGCGTGCCGGATTCTCTTCCTGTGGGTTGGCGCTGAACGGGTAAAAACCTTCCTTGTCCGCGTCGGCGGTGCTGCCATCGAGAATGAACCCCGGACGCACACCCGCCGGACGTTTCGGCAATTGCGCCGCTGCCCACCAGCCGATGTCGCCCTTGGCGTTGGCCCAGACGATGTTCAGACCCGGCGCCTGAACCTTTGCGGAGGCACTGCGCGCCTTGGCCAGGGTGTCGGCGCGGTTGAGCTGGTAGAAGCCCTCAAGGATCGGATTCTGGCTTTCGAGAAAACCCCACCACATGGCGATCGGGGTTTTACCGACGCTGCTGCCCAGCGCATCGTTGACGATCGGCCCGTGGGGCGACTGGCGCAGCACCAGTGTCACCGGTGCCTGGCCCTTGACCGCGATCTGCTGTTCGCTGGTCACCATGTCCACCCACTTGCCGCGATACCAGACCTGATTGGGGTTGTCTGGGTTGACCTTTTCGGCGATCAGGTCCAGGTCGTCGTTCTGGAACATGGTGATGCTCCAGCCGAAGTCGCGGTTCATCCCGAGAGAGGCGAACGGCATCAATGCCTGATAGTGGCCGTAGAGCTCAAAACCGGGCGCCGAGAGCTGCGCTTCATACCACACCGACGGCGCGGAAAAACGGATATGCGGGTCGCCGGCCAACAGCGGTTTGCCGCTTTTGGTCCGACTACCGGAGACGGCCCAGGCATTGCTGCCCTCAAACTGCGGCAAACCGTTGTCGGCCAGTGCCTGTTCGCTGAGACGGGCGAGGGCGTTGAGGTCTTTCCAGTCGGTACTGGCGAGGGGTGGCAGGGCACCGCTGCGGTTTTTCGCCAGCACGCCCTTGGGCTGCCAGTCGAGATCGAAGACGTTCAGGTAGTTGGCGCCCAACTGATCGCGCACGTAGGTCAGCAACGGTTCGGTGCGAAACGCTGCGGCAAAACTGTAGGCCATGTAACCGGTGATGCAGATGGTGTCTTGGGCGGTGAACGGGCGTTTGGGGATGCCCAGTACATCAAACTCCGCAGGTTTTGGATGGCTGTCCTGATACTGGTTGATGCCATCCAGATAGGCTTGCATGGCGATAAAGGCCGGCGACTGTTTGTCCATGTTCGCCAGGTAGATGTCGGCACGTTCGCGAATGCGCAGGCTGCGCATCAGCTTGTCGGTGTCGAGCAGTTTCGGGCCCAGGACTTCGGCCAGTTCACCCCGGGCGAGGCGGCGCAGGGCTTCCATCTGAAACAGCCGGTCCTGGGCGTGCACGTACCCGAGCGCACGGTACAGGTCGGTTTCGTTCTCGGCGCGGATGTGCGGGATGCCGCGCTCGTCGTAGCGCACGGTGACCGAACCTTGCAGGTGTTGCAGCTCCACCATGCCCTGGCGTGTCGGCTGCTTGCTGAAAACGTACCAGCCTGCACCTGCGGCGAGCGCGGCAACCAGCAGGGCGAGGACGGTCAGGCTACGTTTCATGGTGATTCCTTGTTGTTATCAGTGGCTGCAGTTCCCTGGCGCCACTGTTTAACACGGCTTGGCGACATGGCCATCGCACTTAGGAGGGATTCGCGTCTCCTGTCCGCCTTACTTCACTGCGTCGACGGGCCACGGGCAGTAACAACCCACGGCCAGTGTGTGCGTGGCACTCACCGCGCGGCCTTCGCTCAACGCTTGCAGAATCGGTTCGATAAAGCTGTTACTCGAATTGCAGGTCAGGCCTTCGCTGTACGGGCCGAAATACGCCAGTTTGCCGCTGCGATCCCAGATCGCGACGGCCGGGCTGGCGGGAATCTGTTCGGAGCCTGGCAGGACGGCGATGCTTTTCAGGCTGCTTAAGGTGCTCGGTAACTGACCGTGGCTGCCAGGCTTTTGTACCGCATAAAACTCCACGCCTTGCGGTGCATAGTGCTCAACCAGTTCGCTCAAGTGTTGTTGGTTGCCGACGTTGCACGGGCAGGCCGGGTCCCAGAAGTGCACGAGGCGGATGGCGCCGGGGCCGGCGAGATTGTCGGGCAGGCGCAGCGGGTCGCCGGAGAACACCGCGGTGTGCTCGCTGAATGCTCGCAAGTAGCGCCCCTCAAACCAGTCGTAAGCAGCCCACAGCACGCCGGCACACACGAGGGCGAGCAGGCTGGCAAGCAGTGTGGCGCGGTAGGGCGAGCGCATGGATTTCAGTCCTCGAAGGTGCGCTAGCTTGCCATGCTTGCCCCAACAGATGAATATCGCAGGCCCATAAAGTCCGTTTCGCGTTCTGGAATTGCTCATGTCTGCCACTTTCGACTCCGATCATCTGCGTGCCAGCCTGCGGCCGCTGGCCGACTGGCAGCCGCTGTCGGTGGAAGCGCTGGCTTACCAGCGTTTCTACGGGCTGGATTTTGCGGGTCGCAACGTGCGCAGTGGCCTTGGACGTTTCGCGGTCGATGGTTATGAAGTGGTCAGCCAGGTCTGGTGGCCCGAGCGGGCGAAGGCGACGCTGTTTTTGTTCCACGGTTTTTACGATCACACCGGGCTTTACCGGCATGTGATCGAATGGGCGCTGGATCAGAATTTCGCGGTGATTGCCTGCGACCTGCCGGGACACGGGCTGTCCAGTGGCGAACGGGCCAGCATCAAGGATTTCACCGAGTATCAGGACACGCTGCAAGGGTTGTTCACCGAAGCGCAATCCCTCGATCTGCCGCAGCCGTGGCACTTGTGCGGGCAAAGCACTGGCGGCGCGATCGTGATCGATCATGTGCTCAATCAGGGCGCCAGCAGTCCGGCGCAAGGTCAGGTCATTCTGCTGTCGCCGTTGGTAAGGCCGCGGGCCTGGGGTTGGTCGCAACTCAGCTATTACCTGCTCAAGCCTTTCGTCAAAGCCATCGCCCGGCGCTTCAGCGAGAACTCCAACGACCCGGATTTTCTGCCGTTCCTGCAAGCCGATCCGTTGCAGCCGCTCCGTTTGCCGACCGCCTGGGTCGGTGCGTTGGCGCGCTGGATCAAACGCATCGAAGCCGCACCGTACAGCATGCGGCGACCGCTGATTGTGCAGGGGCAGGCGGACATGACCGTGGACTGGGAGCATAACCTTGAAGTATTGCGGAGCAAGTTCGATCGGCCGCAGGTGTTGATGTTGCCTGAGGCGCGGCATCACCTGGCGAATGAGACGCAGGCGTTGCGGCGGGAGTATTTCGGGTTTTTGACGAAGCGGATTAAAGGCCGGAATCTTTAGCGGCTGTGGCGGCCCCTTCGCGAGCAAGCCCGCTCCCACAGTGACCGAGTTGTTCAGACGTACTCGGTCACTGTGGGAGCGGGCTTGCTCGCGAAGGGGCCCTTTCAGGCGCCGAATATCACTGGCGAAGACTTGAAGTATCCTGCCCCACCGCCAGCCCTGCGCGAATCGCTGCCAATGCTGCCTGGTAATAAGCCTTGCCCTCGGTGGACTCGGCGAAGGTCGCGAACTCTTCCAGTTCTTCATCCGACAGGTCGCGATAGACATACAACAGCGTGTTGTTCAGGTCGCTGCCGATCTGGTCCATCAAGCGCTGACGCTGACCGTTCAACATGCCTTGAGCCTGACCACCGCCGAGCAGGCCGGGGATCATCGAACTGAGGCTGTCGGCCGCGACGCCGGCAATCGCCAGGCTGACTTCCGCGCCAGCCTCGCGAGCGGGCAAGGCCTGGGCCAGATGGCCGATGATCAGCATGCGGCTGTCGCTGGCCTGGATCCTGGGTAAACCCTTGGCGTTTTTTGCCAGCTGATCGCGACGGGTCGCGAGCAATTCGGCGGCCACGATTTTCTTGCCCAAGGGTGACTGAAAGAACGTCAGCGCAGGTTTTGGATCGGCGAGGGTCTCGCGCAATTGCGCTTCGGCGCGCTGGTCCACCGCTTGGGGGGCAAAGCGCTGATTGCTGTTATTCACCAGCGCCTGGAACACTGCCGGCGGCAGGCTGTTCTGGTACCGCTGCTGAGCGGCCGAAAGAGCGTCATTGAAATGCGCGCGTTGTTCTGGCCAACCGGCGACCTTGTACAACTGGTCGTGGCCGTCTGCCCAAGCGGGCAATACACAGAACATCAACAGTGAAAAAAGCAAACGGCGCATAGGGACTCCTGTCAGCAGGCGACTATTCTCCGTGTGGCATTCGTCCTTGTCGAGAATTCGTATCAACCCGCTGCGCGGCTCTGTCGGATTTTCAGGCACAGGAATACTATGCGCGGCATGCGAATACCCTCTGATCACCCGCTGCTGTTACGTATCGTCGACGACCTGGCTGAGCACGGCTGGTCGCAGCAGAATATTTTCCTTCCTCTGGGTCTGACCCGGGAACTGGCGGCTGAGTGCCGTAAACGTGCTGCCGAGGGCGAATTGGCCCCGGCCGCCGTGGGTCGAGGGGCAACATCCGAGATTCGCGAGGGGATTCGCGGCGACCATATCCAGTGGATCGAGCCCGGCCAGGCGTTGGCGTGCGACAGCTATCTGGATTTGATGGACAGCTTGCGCGAGGCGATGAATCGCGGTTTGTTTCTGGGCCTGGAAGATTTCGAAAGCCATTTCGCGCTGTACCCGCCCGGCGCGTTCTACCTCAAGCATGTCGACCGTTTCCGCGACGACGACCGGCGCACGGTGTCGGCGGTGGTCTATCTCAATGACGCCTGGCTGCCCGAGCACGGCGGCCAGTTGCGTATGTACCTGGGTGAAGGCGTCGAACATGATGTGGTGCCCGCCGGCGGATGTCTGGTGGTGTTTCTGTCGGGTGAAGTGCCCCACGAAGTCCTGCCCGCGACCCGGGATCGCCTGTCGTTGACCGGCTGGTTCCGGCGGCGTGGCAACGAGCCGTTCTGATCATGCAAAAAATTCTGGTAAGCCGCTGTCTGCTGGGCCACCGCGTACGTTACGACGGAGGGGCCAGTGGGCCGTTCGATCAACTTCAGCAGTGGCTTGATGAAGGTCGGGTGGTGCCGTTGTGTCCGGAAGTTGCTGGCGGGTTGCCGACGCCGAGGGCGGCGGCAGAGATTCCGGGCGGGCAGGGTGGTGAAGTGCTTGATGGCCACGCCTCAGTGTTCACCACCGAGGGCGAGGACGTCAGCGCCGAGTTTCTCTCGGGGGCGTATCAGGCGTTGGAGCTGGTGCAAAAGCACGGCATCCGCATTGCCGTGCTCAAGGCCAACAGCCCGTCTTGCGGGAATTTGTTGACGTATGACGGGACGTTCAGTGGTGTGAAGGTGAGTGGCGAGGGCGTGACTGCGGCGTTGCTCAGGCGCCATGGCGTACAAGTCTTCAGTGAGCTGGAGTTGGTTGAGGCAGCGGTGGCTTTGGATGCTTTGGGCTGATCCAGAATCCATCCCCCTCACCCTAACCCTCTCCCCGAGGGGCGAGGGGCGAGGGGACTGATCGAGGGGAACTGAAGAAATTTCGCGACCTGAACGATTTTTACTGAATCCATAATCGACACGATTTTTCAGGTCGATGGATAGCTCCAAACACCTCGGTCAGTCCCCTCTACCCCTTGGGGAGAGGGTTAGGGTGAGGGGCTGGATCTAAAGAGCGACAAAATTCTTAAGGCTTGGGCGCCACACCCGTATCCGCCCCCAACCACTTCTGTTCCAGTGCCTCCAATCGCCCATCCGCCTTGATCCGCTGTAGCGCGTTCTCCAGGCTGGCATGAAACGCCGGGTTACCTTTCTGAAACGGAATCGCCAGGCTAACCGGCGAGCGGTCTTTTGGCTTTTCTTCAGTCAGCGATTGCACCAGCAGGATTGAGCGTGGCTCTTCCTTCTGCGCGATCAATTGCGCGTTGGTGTGAATGTAAGGTTCGCTGAAGTCGAAACGATCCTCGAGGTCCGGGGTCATTGCTATGTGGTTGATGGCGACGTCGTACTTGCCGGATTCAACACCTTGCAACAGATCGCTGGAATCGGTAACGACGAAGTCGGCCCGTACGTCCAGTTCGTCAGCCAGCAGTTGCCCCAATTCGACTTCGAAACCCGTAAGTTTGCCGTCTTCCTTGAAATTGAAGGGCGGTGTATTAGCCTCAAGGGCAATACGCAATTCGCCTCGGTCGTTTACATCGTCAATCAGTTCGGCATGAGCCAAAGGGCTCAGAAGGGGTAGCAGGCAGATCAGGCCAGGCAAAAAACGCATGGTCACTCCTTGAATTCATTTATCGCGATGCTCTGATTCAGGCTCGCTTTGCTATGGTTGTCGAGTGCCTTCGACAACGAATGGCCATGAAGTTGTCATGGCCACGCGGATTTTACGGAAAAACTGGAGAAGAGAATGAAAACCTTTATGTCACGAGCAGCATTGGCTGGCCTGTTGATGGGTGCTTCGATGCTGGCAACGGCTGCTACACCGGCTCCCAAAGGTGCAGAAGTGTCCATCGTTTCTCCTGCGGACGGAGCTAGTGTTCCGCAAACCGTCGTCGTCAAGTTCGCTGTCGAGAACATTGCGCTGGCGCCAGCGGGCGATGTCACCAAGAACACCGGCCATCACCACTTGCTGATCGATGTCGATGAACTGCCAGCCGCCGGTGCGCCGATCCCCAACGATGCCAACCACCTGCATTTCGGCAAGGCGCAGACCCAGGCTGAAGTAACGTTGACGCCGGGCAAACACACCTTGCAGCTGGAACTGGGCGATAGCGGCCACATGCCGTTCGATCCGCCGATCGTGTCGGAGAAAATCACCGTCAACGTTAAGTAACATCAGTCGCGCCCATGAAAAAGGAGACCCGAAGGTCTCCTTTTTTTGTCGCTCAAGTCACTATCAGAACAACACGCGGCAACGAATGGTGCCGTTGATGTGCTGCAGCTTCTCTTGGGCCATTTCCGAGTAATCGGCGTCGACGTCGATCACGACGTAGCCGACTTTCTCGTTGGTCTGCAGGAACTGACCGGAAATGTTGATGCCGTTTTCGGCGAAGACCTTGTTGATCTCGCTCATCACACCCGGAATGTTCTCGTGGATGTGCAGCAGACGGTGCTTGCCAGGGTGAGCCGGCAGGGCCACTTCCGGGAAGTTGACCGAGGACACCGAGGTACCGTTGTCGCTGTACTTGACCAGTTTCTCAGCCACTTCCAGACCGATGTTGGCTTGCGCTTCAGCGGTAGAACCGCCGATGTGCGGGGTCAGGATCACGTTGTCCAGGCCACGCAGCGGGCTTTCGAACTCTTCTTCGTTGGAGCGAGGCTCTACCGGGAATACGTCGATGGCCGCGCCGATCAGGTGCTTGTCCTTGATCGCGTCCGCCAGCGCTTGCAGTTCAACAACAGTGCCGCGAGCCGCGTTGATCAGAATGCCGCCCTTCTTGATCGCACGGATTTCTTTCTCGCCGATCATCCACTGGGTCGCTGCGGTTTCCGGAACGTGCAGGGTGACGATGTCGGACATGCCCAGCAGCTCGGTCAGGTTACCGACCTGAGTCGCGTTGCCCAATGGCAGCTTGGTCACGGTGTCGTAGAAGTACACCTGCATGCCCAGGCCTTCAGCCAGGACCGACAGTTGAGTACCGATCGAGCCGTAACCGACGATGCCGAGCTTCTTGCCACGGATTTCGAAGGAGTTGGCTGCGCTCTTGATCCAACCGCCACGGTGGCAGGAAGCGTTCTTCTCAGGGATGCCGCGCAGCAACAGGATCGCTTCGGCCAGCACCAGCTCGGCAACGGAGCGAGTGTTGGAGTACGGAGCGTTGAACACTGCGATGCCGCGTTCGCGGGCAGCATTAAGGTCAACCTGGTTGGTGCCGATGCAGAAACAGCCGACAGCGACCAGTTTCTTCGCGTGATCGAAGATCTCTTCGGTCAGTTGAGTGCGGGAGCGAATGCCGATGAAGTGAGCATCAGCGATCTTTTCCTTCAGCTGGGCTTCCGGCAGAGAACCTGTGAGGTACTCGATGCTGGTGTAGCCCGCCGACTTGAGGACGTCGACAGCCGATTGGTGGACGCCTTCGAGAAGAAGGAACTTGATCTTGCTCTTATCGAGAGAAGTCTTGCTCATCTGCGTAAACCTGTATCCCGGAGAAAAATGGCAGGAAATAGCCAGCAGACGCTGACCCGGACGGCAGGAAAGCCGTCGCCACAGAATAGCCGTTGGGCACTATCCTGCGGGGTCGGTATGCTAGCATATGCACCCCGCTAAACACTCATTCCTGCGACGTGAAGCGTTCTCAGGATGACCATGAATTGTTCGAGAGTTCTGTCGATGACCAATCCTGCCCTGATTGAAGAGCTGAAGACCCTGGTTGAGCCTGGCAAGGTGCTGACCGATGCCGACTCCCTGAATGCTTACGGTAAGGATTGGACCAAGCATTTCGCCCCGGCCCCGACCGCCATCGTGTTCCCCAAGACCACCGAGCAAGTCCAGGCCATTGTCCGTTGGGCCAATGAGCACAAAATTGCGCTGGTACCGTCCGGCGGTCGCACCGGGCTGTCCGCCGCTGCCGTGGCCGCCAATGGCGAAGTCGTTGTGTCCTTCGACTACATGAACCAGATCCTTGACGTGAACATGACCGACCGCACCGCGGTCTGCCAGCCGGGCGTAGTCACCGAACACCTGCAGAACGTCGCCGAAGAAAAAGGCCTGTATTACCCGGTGGACTTCGCTTCGGCAGGTTCGAGCCAGATTGGCGGCAATATCGGCACCAATGCCGGCGGGATCAAGGTGATTCGCTACGGCATGACCCGTAACTGGGTCGCTGGCATGAAAGTGGTCACCGGCAAAGGCGATTTGCTGGAACTGAACAAAGACCTGATCAAGAACGCCACCGGTTACGACCTGCGTCAGCTGTTCATCGGCGCTGAAGGCACCCTCGGTTTCGTGGTCGAAGCCACCATGCGTCTGGACCGTGCCCCGAAAAACCTCACCGCCATGGTCCTCGGCACGGCCGATTTCGACTCGATCATGCCGGTGTTGCACGCGTTCCAGAGCAAGCTCGACCTGACTGCCTTCGAATTCTTCTCCGATAAAGCCCTGGCCAAAATCATGGCTCGTGGCGATGTTCCGGCGCCATTCGAAACAGATTGCCCGTTCTACGCATTGCTGGAATTCGAAGCGACCACCGAAGAAGTGGCCAACCACGCCCTGGAAACCTTCGAGCACTGCGTCGAGCAGGGCTGGGTGCTGGACGGCGTGATGAGCCAGAGCGAAACCCAGCTGCAAAATCTTTGGAAGCTGCGCGAATACATCTCCGAAACCATTTCCCACTGGACGCCGTACAAGAACGACATTTCGGTCACTGTGTCGAAAGTCCCGGCGTTCCTGAAGGAAATCGACGCGATCGTCGGCGAACACTACCCGGATTTCGAAATCGTCTGGTTCGGCCACATCGGCGACGGCAACCTGCACTTGAACATCCTCAAGCCGGAAAACCTGAGCAAGGACGAGTTCTTCGCCAAGTGCGCGACCGTCAACAAGTGGGTGTTCGAAACCGTCGAGAAGTACAACGGTTCGATTTCCGCCGAACATGGCGTGGGCATGACCAAGCGTGACTACTTGACCTACAGCCGCTCGCCGGTCGAGATCGAGTACATGAAAGCCGTCAAAGCGGTGTTCGACCCGAACGGCATCATGAACCCGGGCAAAATTTTCGCTGTTTGACTTTTGAATTTAAGAGCTACGAAACAGGAGTCGGTAATGAGCTATCAGCACCAGTATGTCGACGGTACGCGTATTCACTTCCCGCTGGGGAAAGTGGTGTGCATTGGCCGTAACTACGCCGAACACGCCAAGGAACTGGACAACCCGGTGCCTACCGAGCCGCTGCTGTTCATCAAGCCGGGCAGTTGCGTGGTGCCGCTGGAAGGTGGTTTCAGCATTCCGACCGAGCGTGGTTCGGTTCATTACGAAGCGGAAATCGCGGTGTTGATCGGCAAGCCGTTGTCGACCAAACCGAGCCGTGAAGAAGTGCTGGATGCCATCTCCGGTTTCGCCCCGGCCCTGGACCTGACCCTGCGCGACAAGCAGGCCGAGCTGAAAGCCAAGGGCCTGCCGTGGGAAATCGCCAAGTCCTTCGACGGTGCGGCGGTGATTGCGCCGTTCGTGTCCGGCAGCACGTTCGCTGACCTGACCGACATTGGCATCCGCCTGACCATCAACGGCGAAGTGCGCCAGGATGGCAACAGCAGCGCAATGCTCAACCCGATCGTGCCGATGATCCAGCACATGGCCGGCTGCTTCTCGCTGCAGGCCGGTGACGTGATCCTGACGGGTACGCCGGTTGGCGTCGGTCCGCTGAATGTCGGTGACGAACTGGTGATTGAATTGCCAGGCGCCAGCAGCTTCACCAGCAGCGTCCGCTAAAAAAGCAAAAGATCGCAGCCTGCGGCAGCTCCTACACCAATCTCTGTAGGAGCTGCCGCAGGTTCGGGCCGCGTTCGGACGATCTTTTGATCTTGGCTGCCCATGCAGGGCTTTCCCGCCATTTCCCGTTTTTTTCACATCTCGTCCGGATAATTCCGGGACTTGCGGCGTCTTAGCCGGTCCCAATTGTGCTATTACCCTTAGCCTGAATTTCTGGAACGCATCCCTCGATGGTCACCCAACCACTGCCCAAGCTTAAAACTGCCCGCCGCTCGCGCTTTGTCCTGCGTTGGTATTCCTGGCTTTTGCTGGTAGCCGCTGCCGCGTATGGCCTCGCGTTTGCGATGCATTGGGATGACCGTGGTGTGCTTTGGGTGCTGGAGCGTTTCGAAAGCCCCGCCGAACGTCAGCAGAGTGTCTGGCTACCGGATTACCGGGCAGTGATCGACGCCAAACTGCTGCCGGGCATGGAAAAGGACGAAGCGTCGGACCTGGCCTACAACCCTCAAACCAAAACCCTGTTCTCGGTCATGGGCAAGAACCCGTTCCTCGTAGAGCTGACATTGCAGGGTGACGTGCTGCGCAAGATGCCGCTGGTGGGCTGGAGCAACCCGGAAGGCGTGACTGTGATGGGCAACGGTTTGCTGGCCATCGTCGATGAGCGCGAACACATGCTCTCCATCGTCAAGGTCGATGCCGATACCCGCGAGCTGAACATCGCTGACTTCCCGAAATACGACCTCGGTCCTTCGAAAGACCAGAACAAGGCCTTCGAAGCCATCGTCTGGGATTCGCGCAATCAGCAAATCCTGCTGGGTGAAGAGCGTCCGCCAGCACTGTTTAGCTGGAAAAGCGATGGCAGCCAGAGCCTGAAGGGCGACAAGCAAAAACTCACCAGTGATGAACTGGACATCCGCAACCTCTCGGCGCTGGCCATCGACCCGCGCACCGGGCATACCCTGGTGCTGTCTGCCGACTCCCACTTGTTGCTGGAGCTGGACGAGAAGGGCGAGCAGGTCAGTTTCATGACCTTGCTGGGCGGCTTCAATGGTTTGAAGAAGACCATTCCTCGCGCCGAAGGCGTGACCATGGACGAGGCGGGCACGCTGTACATGGTGAGTGAGCCGAACCTGTTCTATCGCTTCGAAAAGCAGAAATAAGGCCTGAATGCGTCGACTTGCCCGCCCCAAGCCTCTGCTTTTGATCCTGTCGGTCATAGCGTTGATCGCGCTGGTTGCGGCCGGCCAGTACCTGCGCCTGTTCGAGCGCGCCTGGTTCAACCTGCACACCCTTTGGCAGCCCATGAACGGTCAGTCCATCGGTCTGGATCAGTACCAGGTAGCGGTCGAGGCGCGAGTCATTGTCGGGCTGGCCGACGATGTTTCGGCGCTGACCTTCGATCCGGTGCGCAAAAGCCTGTTCACCGTCACCAACAAAAACTCAGAGCTGATCGAACTGTCGCTGGACGGCCAGATTATTCGACGCATTGCGCTGATCGGGTTTGGCGACCCTGAAGCCGTGGAATTCATCAGCGCCGACACTTACGTGATCACTGACGAGCGTCAGCAGCGGCTGATCAAGATTCATCTGGAGAGCGACACAACGTTCCTCGACGCAGCGGATGCCGAGCAGATGACCCTTGGCGTACACATGAGCGGCAACAAGGGCTTCGAAGGTCTCGCTTACGACTCGGTGGGCAAGCGGTTGTTTGTCGCCAAGGAACGCGACCCGATGCTGATCTACGAAGTGCACGGCTTTCCCCATTACAACCCGGAAAAATCCTACGCAGTGCACGTAGTGAACAACCCCAAGCGCGATGCCGGGATGTTCGTGACGGACCTGTCGAGCCTGCAATACGACGAGCGCAGCGGCCATTTGCTGGCGTTGTCGGATGAGTCGCGGCTGATTCTGGAACTGGATGTGGGCGGGCGACCGCTGAGTACCCTGTCACTGAGCAAGGGGCGTCAGGGGTTGCAGAAGACAGTGCCACAAGCAGAAGGGATCGCCATGGATGACGACGGCACGATGTACCTGGTGAGCGAGCCGAACCTGTTCTACGTCTTCAAAAAACTAGCACAACCCTGACAAACGCCCCAAAACCAATGTGGGAGCGAGCCTGCTCGCGATGAGGCCGTGTCAGTCGATAGAGATGTTGACTGAAAGACCGCTATCGCGAGCAGGCTCGCTCCCACAGGTTTATCTGCGTGTCTGATTATTGGGCGCGCAGGGTTTTCACGCCTTCGCTGGTGCCCAGCAGCAGCAAATCCGCCGGACGTGCCGCGAACAGCCCATTGGTGACCACGCCGACGATGGCGTTGATCTGCGTCTCCAGCTCCACCGGGTTGGTGATCTGCATGTTGAACACGTCGAGTATGATGTTGCCGTTGTCGGTCAGCACGCCTTCACGGTAGACCGGGTCGCCGCCCAGCTTCACCAGTTCGCGGGCCACGTGGCTGCGGGCCATCGGGATCACTTCCACCGGCAGCGGGAACGCGCCGAGTACCGGCACCAGTTTGCTGGCGTCGGCGATGCAGATGAAGGTCTTGGCCACGGCCGCCACAATCTTCTCGCGGGTCAGGGCTGCGCCGCCGCCCTTGATCAGGTTCAGGTGCTCGTCGCTTTCGTCGGCGCCGTCGACGTAGAACTCCAGGTCGCTGACGGTGTTCAGCTCATACACCGGAATGCCGTGGCCCTTGAGGCGGGCAGCGGTGGCTTCGGAACTGGCGACCGCGCCGTCGAACGCGCCTTTGTGCTTGGCCAGTGCGTCGATGAAGCAGTTGGCGGTGGAGCCGGTGCCGACCCCGACGATGCTCTTGTCGTCGAGTTTCGGAAGGATGAAGTCGACGGCGGCCTGAGCCACTGCCTGTTTGAGTTGATCCTGGGTCATGCGGGCTCCGAAGCGGGCAAGGGGAGAACGGAAAGGCCGGCATTATAGCCCCATGCCGGGCTAAAACCTCTTGATTCGTGTGGTCGCCCGCCCGAAAGCCGGGTTAGACTCCTTGGCCCTGCCCAACCCGCTCAGTGATGCTTTCCGATGCTCGAACAGTACGTCAAAAAGATCCTCACCTCGCGCGTTTATGACGTTGCCGTAGAAACCCCATTGCAGACTGCCCGCCAGCTCTCCGAGCGGCTGGGCAACAACATTTGGCTCAAGCGCGAAGACTTGCAGCCGGTGTTCTCGTTCAAGATTCGTGGCGCCTACAACAAGCTCACCCAGCTTTCCGATGAAGAGCGTGCTCGCGGTGTCGTCACTGCTTCCGCGGGCAACCACGCGCAAGGCCTGGCCCTGGCGGCGAAAGTGTTGGGCGTGAAAGCGACCATCGTGATGCCCAAGACCACCCCGGAAATCAAAGTCGAAGGCGTGCGTTCCCGTGGCGGCAAAGTGGTGCTGCACGGGGATTCGTTTCCGGAAGCCCTGGCTTACTCGCTGAAACTGGTCGACGAAAAAGGCTACGTCTACATCCACCCTTACGACGATCCCCACACCATTGCCGGGCAGGGCACGGTGGCGATGGAGATTCTGCGCCAGCACCCTGGCCGTCTGGACGCGATCTTCGTCCCGGTGGGCGGTGGCGGATTGATCGCCGGCATCGCGGCGTACGTGAAGTACTTGCGGCCTGAAATCAAAATCATCGGCGTCGAGCCGGACGATTCCAACTGCCTGCAAGCCGCCATGGCCGCTGGCGAGCGCGTGATCCTGCCGACCGTGGGTCTCTTCGCCGATGGCGTCGCAGTGGCGCAGATCGGTCAGCACACCTTTGATATCTGCAAAGACTATGTCGATGAAGTGATCACCGTCAGCACCGATGAAATCTGTGCGGCGATCAAGGACATCTACGACGATACCCGCTCGATCACTGAACCTGCCGGCGCATTGGGCGTGGCCGGGATCAAGAAATACGTCGAGCAACGCGGCGTCACCGGTCACACCTTTGTGGCCATCGACTCTGGCGCCAACGTCAACTTCGACCGCCTGCGCCACGTTGCCGAGCGCGCCGAACTGGGCGAGGGTCGCGAAGCCATCATTGCCGTGACCATCCCCGAGAAACCGGGCAGCTTCAAGGCGTTCTGTGAAGCCATCGGCAAGCGCCAGATCACCGAATTCAACTACCGCTACAACACCGGCAGCGAGGCGCACATCTTTGTTGGCGTGCAGACGCACCCGGAAAACGATCCGCGCAGTGCGCTGCTGGCCAGCCTGACCGAGCAGGGTTTCCCGGTGCTCGACCTGACCGACAACGAATTGGCCAAGTTGCACATCCGCCACATGGTCGGCGGCCGTGCGGCTCATGTGGTTGATGAAGTGATTCTGCGCTTCGAATTCCCGGAGCGCCCGGGCGCGCTGTTCAACTTCCTCAACAAGCTCGGCGGGCGCTGGAACATCTCGATGTTCCACTACCGCAACCATGGCGCGGCGGATGGTCGTGTGGTCGCGGGCCTGCAAGTGCCTCACGATGAACGCCACCTGGTGCCCGCAGCGCTGGAAGAAATCGGCTACCCGTATTGGGACGAAAGTGACAACCCGGCCTATCAGCTGTTTCTCGGCTGAGCGGCTACGCTGATGGCCAGACCATAAGGAAATCGAACAATGGAAACGTTAACCGCCCTGAAAGTCGCTCATATGGTGGCGACGGTGTTGCTGCTGGTCAGCGCACTGGGTCTGGCGATCTGGGTCTGGCGCACGCGCCGTAATGGTGACGCAACGGCTCACGCGCGTACGTTGCAGCGGCCGCGGGTGTTTATCTGGCTGGTCATGGGGCTGGCGCTGCTGAGCATGCCGTTTACCGGCTGGTGGATGGTGCATCTGGTGGGCTGGCCGCTGGGGCAGACCTGGTTGCTGGTGTCCAGCGTGCTTTACACCGTCGCGGCGTTGGGCTGGTTCTGGTTGCTGGTGCGGCTTAACAAGTTGCGCACTGCTCCGGGAGGCAACGGCAAGTTCACCTTCGCACTCGCACTGTTCAGTTTCGTCTGTTTTATCGCCATTGCGGGGTTGATGGGCGCCAAGCCGGTTTAGCGCGGAATCTGTAGCAGCTGCCGAGGTACGAGGCTGCGTTGCGTGTCCGCAGGACCGCCCCCGGGGGCCGCTGCGCAGCCCAACGCAGCCTCGTACCTCGGCAGCTGCTACAGGCGATATCAGTCGCGCAGAGACATTACCGGCCAGCCACGCTTCTCGGCTTCGGTGCGCAAATTCGGGTCCGGATCGACTGCAACCGGATGCGTCACCCGCTCCAGCAGCGGAAAATCATTCATCGAGTCGCTGTAGAAATAGCTGCCCTCCAACGAATACCCGGTCTCTTCCAGCCAGCGATTCAACCGCGTCACCTTGCCTTCACGGAAGCACGGGACGTCGGTGCTGCGTCCGGTATAGCGGCCATCAACCATTTCACATTCCGTGGCGATCAGGGTTTCGACGCCCAGACGCTGGGCAATCGGCCCGGTAACAAAACGGTTGGTCGCGGTGATGATCACCAGTTTGTCGCCGGCCTCGCGGTGCTTGGCCAGCAGTTCGAGACCCTTGGGCAACACGATCGGCTCAATGCAATCGCGCATGTAATCCAGATGCCATTGATCCAGCGTGGCCATCTCGGTGCGGCCGAGGACTTCCAGGCAAAAGTTCAGGTAGGCATCGTTATCCAGCTTGCCGGCCAGGTAATCCTGATAGAACTCATCGTTGCGCGCCTTGTAGGCGACGGCGTCGAGGAAGCCGCGTTCGCACAGGTAATCGCCCCAGGCGTGGTCACTGTCACCGCCCAAGAGCGTGTTGTCCAAGTCGAATAAAGCCAGCCGCATTGCAGTTACTCGCTGAAAAGTCTGTAGAAAGGCGTCCAGAATACGGACTTTTCACAAGAGTGCACATAAGGTAGACCGGCTCGTTGCTGCTATCACAACCTTTGTGGAACAATGCGGCGACATGCGTTTGCGAGGTTGTTGCCGTGATCGACCCCGATGGTTTCCGCCCCAATGTCGGGATCATTCTCACGAATGATGCCGGACAGGTGCTATGGGCTCGCCGTATCAATCAAGATGCCTGGCAGTTTCCACAGGGCGGGATCAACCCCCAGGAGACGCCGGAAGACGCCTTGTACCGCGAGTTGAACGAAGAAGTGGGTCTTGAGCGCGAAGATGTTGAAATTCTCGCCTGCACCCGGGGCTGGTTGCGCTATCGTTTGCCGCAACGTCTGGTCCGCACGCACAGCCAGCCGCTGTGCATCGGCCAGAAACAGAAATGGTTTCTCCTGCGCCTGGTCTCCAACGAGCAGCGGGTGCGGATGGATTTGACCGGTAAACCGGAATTCGATGGCTGGCGCTGGGTCAGTTATTGGTATCCGTTGGGCCAGGTGGTGACATTCAAGCGCGAAGTGTATCGACGCGCTCTCAAAGAGCTTGCCCCGCGCCTTTTATCGCGCGACTGACGACGGAGTTCGACCCCGAGCCATGCTCAATACGCTGCGCAAGATCGTCCAGGAAGTTAACTCCGCCAAGGATCTCAAGGCGGCGTTGGGGATTATTGTGTTGCGCGTCAAAGAGGCCATGGGCAGCCAGGTCTGCTCGGTCTATCTGCTTGACCCTGAGACCAACCGCTTCGTGCTGATGGCCACCGAGGGCTTGAACAAGCGCTCGATCGGCAAAGTCAGCATGGCACCCAACGAAGGTCTGGTTGGCCTGGTCGGCACGCGTGAAGAACCCCTGAACCTCGAAAATGCCGCGGATCACCCGCGCTACCGCTACTTCGCCGAGACCGGTGAAGAGCGCTACGCCTCATTCCTCGGGGCGCCGATCATTCACCACCGCCGCGTCGTCGGCGTGTTGGTCATTCAGCAAAAAGAACGTCGGCAGTTCGATGAGGGTGAAGAAGCCTTCCTCGTGACCATGAGCGCGCAGCTTGCCGGCGTTATCGCCCACGCCGAAGCCACCGGTTCGATCCGGGGCCTGGGGCGTCAGGGCAAGGGCATTCAGGAAGCCAAGTTCATCGGCGTACCGGGTTCACCGGGTGCGGCGGTCGGTACTGCGGTGGTCATGCTGCCGCCGGCCGATCTGGATGTGGTGCCCGACAAGACCATCACCGACATCACCGCCGAACTTGGGTTGTTCAAGACCGCCATCGAAGGCGTGCGCGCCGACATGCGCGCCTTGTCCGCCAAGCTGGCGAACCAGTTGCGCCCGGAAGAGCGCGCGCTGTTCGATGTCTACTTGATGATGCTCGACGATGCCTCGCTCGGCAGCGAAATCACCACCGTGATCAAGACCGGTCAGTGGGCCCAGGGCGCGTTGCGTCAGGTGGTCACCGAACACGTCAACCGTTTCGAATTGATGGACGACGCCTACCTGCGTGAGCGCGCCTCCGACGTCAAAGACCTTGGTCGGCGCTTGCTGGCTTATCTGCAGGAAGAGCGTCAACAGACCCTGGTTTACCCTGACAACACCATCCTGATCAGCGAAGAACTGACGCCGGCAATGCTTGGCGAAGTGCCGGAAGGCAAGCTGGTCGGTCTGGTGTCGGTACTCGGTTCCGGCAACTCCCACGTGGCGATCCTGGCGCGAGCCATGGGTATCCCGACAGTGATGGGCCTGGTCGACTTGCCGTATTCCAAGGTCGACGGCATCCAGATGATCGTCGACGGCTACCACGGCGAGGTCTACACCAACCCCAGCGAAGTGCTGCGCAAGCAGTTCGCCGAAGTGGTCGAGGAAGAGAAGCAACTGGCCCTCGGGCTGGATGCACTGCGTGACTTGCCGTGCGTGACCCTCGATGGCCACCGCATGCCGCTGTGGGTCAACACCGGCCTGCTGGCGGACGTGGCGCGGGCGCAGAAGCGTGGCGCTGAAGGCGTCGGTCTGTACCGCACCGAAGTGCCGTTCATGATCAACCAGCGCTTCCCGAGTGAAAAAGAGCAGTTGGCGATTTATCGCGAGCAGCTCGCCGCGTTCCACCCGCAACCGGTGACCATGCGCAGCCTGGACATTGGTGGCGACAAGTCGCTGTCGTACTTCCCGATCAAGGAAGACAACCCGTTCCTCGGCTGGCGCGGTATTCGCGTCACGCTCGACCACCCGGAAATCTTCCTGGTGCAGACCCGCGCCATGCTCAAGGCCAGCGAAGGCTTGAACAACCTGCGGATCCTGCTGCCGATGATCTCCGGCACTCACGAACTGGAAGAAGCCCTGCACCTGATTCACCGGGCCTGGGGCGAAGTCCGCGACGAAGGCTGCGACGTGCCTATGCCGCCGATCGGCGTGATGATCGAAATTCCGGCGGCGGTTTATCAGACCAAGGAACTGGCGCGGCAAGTGGACTTCCTGTCGGTCGGCTCCAACGACCTGACCCAGTACTTGTTGGCGGTGGATCGAAACAACCCGCGGGTAGCCGATCTCTACGACTACCTGCACCCAGCGGTGCTGCAAGCCCTTCAGAGCGTGGTGCGTGATGCTCATGCCGAAGGCAAGCCAGTGAGTATCTGCGGTGAGATGGCTGGCGATCCGGCGGCGGCGGTGCTGTTGATGGCGATGGGCTTCGACAGCCTGTCGATGAACGCCACCAACTTGCCGAAAGTGAAGTGGATGCTGCGTCAGATCAACCTGAGCAAAGCCAGGGAATTGCTCGCCGAACTGATGACCATCGACAACCCGCAAGTTATCCACAGCTCGCTGCAACTGGCGCTGAAGAACCTTGGGTTGGCGCGGATGATTAATCCGGCTTCGGCGAAGACTCTCTAAACCTGCGGCGACTCTAAAATCGACCCCTCTCCCCAGCGGGGAGAGGGGGAAAGGGGGCCGATCTCTATCGTCTTCAAAGTCTGAGTTCGACTCGATATTTCAGGTCGATGGATAGCGAAAGACACCTCGGTCAGTCCCCTCTACCCCCTGGGGAGAGGGTTAGGGTGAGGGGTGGTTCTAACTGACACCTCACAATCTAAACCCGCACCTCTACCTCCCCCAAATGCCCGCCATACGGCCCGAAACTCCGCTCAACCATCCACCGCGTCCCATCCGCCTGAACAATCAACGCCGTACTCGCTCGCGTCCCATAAGTCGGACTGGCAATAAACACGCTCGACAGCAACGTCTCGGTCGCCAACCCGACCCCGGTATCCGGCAGTTCGGCAAATGGCGCCGTCTGCGGATCATTCAGCAACGCTAATAAAGCCTGGGGTTGCGGATCGTCCAGCACCTCCTCCAGCGCTGCCCGTGCCTTGAGCAGTTTCGGCCACGGCGTATCCAGCCCCGCATTCGACAAACCATAAACTCCCGGTGGCAGCATCACCGGCTCAGTCTCCCGGGCATTGAAGTGCCACAGTTCGTTGGCATTGCCGACCAGCAGGTTAAATCCGGCATATTCCAGCGAACGTCCGACAACGTCCGCCAAGTAGTCATCTATCGACATGTCGCCGGTCAGGAATCGCGCCACCAGTTCACCTCGCGACTTGCGTGCGGGCGGCTGATGCGGATCGCGGATGTTGGTGAGCGCGGCGAAGCGCCCATTGGCGCCAACACCGAGCCAGGTGCCTCCCGCCTCCAGATCGCGACCGGCATGGACGTGCGGTGCTTCGGGCCATTGCGCCAGAGGCAGGCTGGGCCGGGCATAGAATTCGTCGCGGTTGGCCGCCACGATCAGCGGCTGGGCGTGACCCGGTCGCCAGGCGAAAACAATCAGGCACATAAGGTAGTCCTTGTGTGTTTTCTGCCCACTCTACTCAGTCATCGTGTGGGTATCCATCGCCATCCAGTGGAGCTTGAGGCCATGCATCCGTTACCATGCCGCTCTCATTTGGGGATGCGCATGGAATTTCTGCTCTATCTGGCGCTCGGCGCCTGCGCAGGTGTGCTGGCCGGGCTGTTCGGGGTCGGCGGCGGGATCATTATCGTTCCGGTGCTGGTCTACAGCTTCAAGCTGCAAGGGTTCGATCCGTCGATCCTCACGCACCTGGCGGTCGGCACGTCCCTGGCGACAATCATATTTACCTCGGTCAATGCGATCCGCGAACATCACCGCCGCGGTGCTGTGCGTTGGCCGATTTTTGCCTGGATGACCCTCGGTATTCTCATTGGTGCCGGTTTCGGCGCGCTGACGGCTGAAGCGATCTCCGGGCCCAACTTGCAGAAAATCATTGGCGTCTTCGCGCTGGTCATCGCTGCGCAACTGGCGCTGGACGTCAAACCCAAGGCTAGCCGAACGGTGCCGGGTAAAGTCGGTCTGACCGTGGCCGGCAGTGTGATTGGCTGGGCCTCGGCGATTTTCGGGATTGGCGGCGGCTCGCTGACGGTGCCGTTTCTGACCTGGCGCAGCGTACCGATGCAGCAAGCCGTGGCAACTTCATCCGCCTGCGGTCTGCCGATTGCCTTGTCCAGTGCATTATTTTTCATGATTCTGGGCTGGCACGATCCATTGCTACCGGCCCATAGTCTCGGTTTTGTTTATTTGCCGGCGTTGCTGGGGATCGCCCTGACCAGCATGTTCTTCGCCCGACTCGGCGCACGACTGGCCCACAGCCTGTCGCCGAAATTGCTGAAGAGACTGTTCGCCGCTTTGCTGTTCTGCGTGGGCCTGAACTTCTTGCTCTGACGTGTACCGCAATCCTGACTTAATCCTGACGTGACAGCGTCGCCCGGGAATTTTGAAAGTTTCAACTCTAACAAGGAGTCGCAATGCTGCCTTACCCGCAGATCGACCCGGTGGCATTGGCCATCGGTCCGCTGAAAATCCACTGGTACGGCTTGATGTACCTGATCGGCATCGGCGGCGCCTGGCTGCTGGCATCGCGCCGGTTGAACCGCTTCGACCCGACCTGGAGTAAAGAGAAACTCTCCGACATGGTGTTCTGGATGTCGATGGGGGTCATTCTCGGCGGCCGCTTGGGCTATGTGCTGTTCTATGATCTGAGTGCTTACCTCGCCAACCCGCTGTTGATCTTTGAAGTGTGGAAGGGCGGCATGTCGTTCCACGGCGGGTTCATCGGCGTGATGTTGGCCGCGTTGTGGTTCGGTAAAAAGAACGGCAAGTCGTTCTTCCAGCTGATGGACTTCGTCGCACCGATGGTGCCGATCGGTCTGGGCGCCGGACGTATCGGCAACTTCATCAACGCCGAGTTGTGGGGCAAGGCCACCGATGTGCCGTGGGCGATGGTCTTCCCGACCGATCCGGCGCAACTGGCGCGTCACCCGTCGCAGCTGTATCAGTTCGCCCTCGAAGGCGTCGCGCTGTTCGCCATTCTCTGGTTGTTCTCGCGCAAGCCGCGGCCGACCATGGCGGTGTCCGGGATGTTCGCGCTGTTCTATGGCATCTTCCGTTTCATCGTCGAATTCGTCCGCGTACCGGACGCGCAACTGGGCTATCTGGCCTGGAACTGGCTGACCATGGGTCAGGTACTGTGCGTACCGATGATCGTCGGCGGTCTGTACCTGATCTGGCTGGCGTATCACCGTGCACCGGCGGCTCCGGCGGCGGCCGTATAAATTCGAACCCCGGGGCGACGGTCCCGGGTTCAAGGACACAGGTAACTCATGAAGCAATATCTCGAACTGGTCGCCCACGTCATCAAGAACGGCACCAAACAGGCCAACCGTACCGGCGTGAACACCATCAGCTTCCCTGGCGCGATGCTGCGGTATGACCTGAAGGAAGGTTTCCCGGCGATCACCACGCGCAAGATGGCCTTCAAATCGGCCATCGGCGAGATGTGTGGTTTTCTGCGCGGGGTGAACAACGCCGCTGAATTCCGTGCGCTGGGCTGCAAGGTCTGGGATCAGAACGCCAACGAAAACGCCCAGTGGCTGGCCAACCCGTTCCGTCAGGGCGAAGACGACCTCGGCGAGATCTACGGCGTGCAATGGCGCAAATGGCCGGCGTACAAGCAGATCCTGGTCAGCAACCAGGCCGCCATCGAACAGACTCTGAGCCAAGGTTATCGTCAGATTGCTGAAGGCGAAGAGGACGGCCAAGCTTATGTGGTGCTGTACAAGGCGATCGACCAGATCCGCCAGTGCGTCGACACCATCATCAAAGACCCGGGCAGCCGCCGCATCTTGTTCCACGGCTGGAACGTCGCCCAGCTCGATGAAATGGCTTTGCCACCGTGCCACTTGCTGTACCAGTTCCACCCGAACGTCGAAACGAAGGAAATCTCCCTGACCCTCTACATCCGTTCGAACGATCTGGGCCTGGGCACGCCGTTCAACCTCACCGAAGGCGCCGCGCTGCTGAGCCTGATCGGTCGCCTGACCGGCTACACGCCGCGCTGGTTCACCTATTTCATCGGTGATGCCCACGTCTATGAAAACCATTTGGACATGCTGAATGAACAGCTCAAGCGCGAGCCGTTCCCGATGCCGAAACTGGTGATTAGTGATCGTGTGCCGGAGTTTGCCAAGACCGGTGTGTATCAGCCGGAATGGCTGGAGTTGATCGAGCCGAGCGATTTCTCGCTGGAAGGCTACGAGCACCACGCCCCAATGACCGCGCCGATGGCGGTCTAGCCCTCAACACCGACCAAATGTGGGAGCGGGCTTGCTCGCGAAGAGGGAGTGTCAGTCGACAGAGATGTTGTCTGACACACCGCATTCGCGAGCAAGCCCGCTCCCACAGGGTTTTGTGGCGTTCTTAATGCCCGTGACTGCGGCCAACATGGGAATGCTCAACCTCCGTCGCCACAACCCCGCCGCTGACCTCCAACCGCTGCAAAATCCCGCACTGAT
Organism: Pseudomonas sp. LjRoot277; assembly: GCF_964253845.1. Taxonomy (NCBI): domain Bacteria; kingdom Pseudomonadati; phylum Pseudomonadota; class Gammaproteobacteria; order Pseudomonadales; family Pseudomonadaceae; genus Pseudomonas; species Pseudomonas sp. LjRoot277. The sequence continues at coordinate 469,733 of NZ_CAXURI020000001.1, forward strand.
CAATATCCGGCCCTTCGCTGCAACGTTGGCGCAGGTCGAGCAGTTGTGTCTGCAACGCCATCAACCCATCGATCCGCGCCTTGACGTGATGAATGTGTTCGTCGATCAACGCATTCACGCTTTCACACTGATCCTGCGGGCTGTCGCGCAGGGCCAGCAGGCTGCGGATTTCTTCCAGCGTCATGTCGAGCGTGCGGCAGTTGCGGATGAAAGTCAGGCGCTCGGCATGAGCCTGGGTGTAGACGCGGTAGTTGCCGTCGCTGCGGGCCGGCTCCGGCAGCAGGTTTTCGCGCTCGTAGTAGCGGATGGTTTCCACGGCGCAGTCAGTGAGTTTGGCCAGTTCTCCGATTTTCATGACGGCAATCTCCAAATAGGTGCTTGACCCTATAGTGGCTACAGGGTCTTTACTTGGCAACAGGCACCTTTCCGGACGCGACCCAATGAGCGATTCCCTTCACACGCACAAACCCGAAGACGGGCATGATCACGATCTCAAACTGCAGCCTGTGCAGAAGAAACATGACCACGGCGGCCACGGGGATTCCTGCTGTTCCTCAAAAGTGGCGGCGCCGTCGCTGATCAAACTCAGCGAAACCCCAACGGCTGGCGCGCGGCTGAGCAGTTTCCGCATCGACGCCATGGATTGCCCGACCGAGCAGACACTGATCGAGAACAAACTCGGCAAACTCGTGGGCGTGCAGCAACTGGAATTCAACCTCATCAACCGCGTGTTGGGCGTCACCCATGACTTGCCGAGCACCGCGCCGATCATCGACGCCATCAAGTCCCTCGGCATGCAGGCCGAGTCGCTGGAGCAGGGCGCTGAACCGTCAGCACCGGTCCCCGAGAAAAAGCTCTGGTGGCCCTTGGCTCTGTCCGGTATCGGCGCACTCGCCGCCGAAGTGATCCACTTCACCAGCGCCGCGCCGAACTGGGTTGTGGCGGTCATTGCGTTGATCTCGATCCTCAGCGGCGGCCTCGGCACCTATAAAAAGGGCTGGATCGCGCTTAAAAACCTCAACCTGAACATCAACGCGCTGATGAGCATCGCGGTGACCGGCGCGATCCTTATCGGCCAGTGGCCGGAAGCGGCGATGGTGATGTTCTTGTTCACCGTGGCCGAGTTGATCGAAGCCAAGTCTCTGGACCGGGCGCGCAACGCCATCGGCGGCCTGATGCAGATGACCCCGGAACAGGCCACTGTGCAGCAGGCCGACGGTCGTTGGATCGCTCAGGACGTTAAAACCATCGAGCTGGGCGCACGTGTTCGAGTGCGTCCCGGTGAGCGGATTGGTCTGGACGGTGAAGTGGTTTCGGGCAGTTCAACCATCGATCAGGCGCCGATCACCGGTGAAAGCCTGCCGGTTGAGAAGACTGTCGGTGACAAAGTCTTCGCCGGCACCATCAACCAGGCCGGTTCCCTGGAGTACTCGGTAACCGCAGCGGCCAACAACTCGACCCTGGCGCGAATCATCCACGCCGTGGAACAGGCCCAGGGCGCGCGGGCGCCGACCCAGCGTTTCGTCGACAGCTTCTCGAAAATCTATACGCCCGCAGTGTTTATCCTCGCGCTCGCAGTGGCGGTGATTCCGCCACTGTTTATGGGCGCGTTGTGGTTCGACTGGATCTACCGGGCGCTGGTGTTGTTGGTAGTTGCGTGCCCATGTGCGCTGGTAATTTCTACACCAGTGACCATCGTCAGCGGCCTCGCGGCGGCGGCGCGCAAAGGCATTCTGGTGAAGGGCGGCGTCTATCTGGAGGGCGGTTACAAGCTCGATTACCTGGCGTTGGACAAGACCGGCACGATCACGCACGGCAAACCGGTGCAGACCGATTACCTGTCGCTTGATCCAACCGCTGACGCATCAGCTCCGGCGATTGCGGCAGCGCTGGCCGGTCGCTCTGATCACCCGGTGTCGTTGGCCATCGCCAACGCGGCTGTGGATAAACAACTCGCACCGCTGACTGTGGATAACTTTGAGGCGCTGGCCGGTCGCGGTGTGCGCGGCGAAATTAACGGTCAGGTTTACCATTTGGGTAATCACCGTTTGGTGGAAGAACTGAACTTGTGTTCGCCTGCGCTGGAGGAAAAGCTGTTCGCGCTGGAGAAACAGGGCAAGTCCGTGGTGCTGCTGCTCGACAAATCCGGCCCGCTGGCGCTGTTCGCCGTGGCCGACACCGTGAAAGAGTCCAGCCGCGAGGCGATCCAGCAACTGCACGAGCTGGGCATCAAAACCCTGATGCTCACCGGTGACAACGTCCACACCGCTCAGGCGATTGCCGCGCAAGTCGGCATCGACGAGGCAAAGGGCGATCTGCTGCCGACCGACAAACTGCAAGCCATCGACGCCCTTTATGCACGGGGCCATAACGTCGGCATGGTCGGCGACGGCATCAACGATGCTCCGGCGCTGGCGCGAGCCGAGATCGGTTTTGCCATGGCGGCGGCGGGCACCGATACCGCCATTGAGACCGCCGATGTCGCCCTGATGGACGATGATCTGCGCAAGATTCCGACCTTCATCCGGCTGTCCCGGCAAACCTCGAGCATCCTCAAACAGAACATCGCCCTGGCATTGGTCATCAAAGCGATCTTTCTTGGGGTAACCTTCGCCGGGATCGCCACCATGTGGATGGCGGTGTTCGCCGACATGGGCGTGAGCCTGTTGGTGGTGTTCAACGGTTTGCGCCTGTTGCGCAAATAAGCGATGAGGAAAGGGTGTGCTGAGTGCCGAGCTGAAGGCGTTTTACATGGTTGCCCGTCTGGGCAGCATTACCCTGGCGGCGAAAAAACTCGGTCTGAGCCAACCCACGGTGACCACGCAGATTCGCAATCTGGAAAGTCAGTACTCGGTTGAATTGTTCTACCGTGGTGGCCGCCGCCTCAGCGTCAGCGATGAAGGCGCGCGGTTGCTGCCGATGGTCAAGGCGCTGTTGCAGCAGGAAGCCGACATTGAGTTTTTCCTGCGTAACGGCGGTCAGGTCCAAGGCACGTTGCGCATCGCCGCTACCGCTCCGTACTACATCCTCGATCTGGTGAAGACCTTTCGCGAGCGCTTGCCGCAGGTGGAAGTGTCGGTGGAAATCGGCAACTCCCAGCAGGTGCTTGAAGCGCTGGAGGATTACCGGGTCGATATCGCTGCGTCTTCGCAGTTACTGGAGGATGCGCGGCTGATTCGCCGGGTGCTCGGCAGCGATCCGCTGGTGCTGGCGGTGCATCGCAATCATCCGCTGGCGGTCCACGAGCATGTTCCTCTGAGTGCATTGGCCGGGCATACGCTATTGATGCGCGAGTCGGGCTCGACCACTCGACGTCTGACCGAGGAATTGCTGGCCAGCGCCGGGGTGAGTTTCGGGCCGCTACTGGAGATTGGCAGCCGTGAGTCGATCCGTGAGGCGGTGCTGCGCAACATCGGCATCAGCATCATTGCCCGTCAGGAAGTGCCGCATGATCCGCAACTGCGCGTGCTGACCATCGAGAATGCGCCGCAGATTCCCGAGTATTTGTACTGCCTCAAGGAGCGAAAAGGCGCGCGGCTGCCGGCGGCGTTTCTGGGGTTGGCGCAGGAAATGGCTCCGGCATAGATCCCTGTGGCGAGGGAGCTTGCTCCCGCTGGACTGCGCAGCAGGCCCCTTCTTTTCAGGTAGAGAGAGGGGCCGCTTCGCAGCCCAACGGGAGCAAGCTCCCTCGCCACAGGTTATTCATTGTTCGTTCCATCCAACCCAAATCCCTGAATACCACTATCAGCCGTTTTTGCCTCACTGCCACATGACGGACGCATTACAAGTCCAGGATGGCCTTCATCTGCTTGATGAGGTCTGTCCATGAACCACTCGATCGCAACTGCCTTGACCAACCCCGGCGCCCCGATGAAAGTGCGTGGCGTGCAGAAACGCTTCGGCGCCTTCACCGCGCTGGATAACGTTTCCCTCGACGTGGCGGCCGGCGAACTGGTGTGTTTGCTCGGTCCGTCGGGCTGCGGAAAAACCACCTTGCTGCGCTGCATCGCCGGTCTTGAGAAGCAGGACAGCGGCGAGTTGTACCTCGGCGATCGCGACGTTTCCCACCTGGCGCCTCAGGCTCGGGACTACGGCATTCTGTTTCAGTCCTACGCGCTGTTTCCCAATCTCACCGTCGAAGCGAACATCGCCTACGGCCTCGCCGGCAGTGGTCGCGATGAAGTGCGCAAGCGTGTCGGTCAGATGCTGGAACTGGTCGGCCTGATCGGCAGTGAGAAAAAGTACCCCGGCCAATTGTCCGGCGGCCAACAGCAGCGCGTCGCACTGGCTCGGGCCTTGGCGCCGGCGCCTTCGTTGCTGCTGTTGGACGAACCGATGTCGGCGCTCGATGCCCGGGTCCGCGAGCATCTGTGCACCGAACTGCGCCAACTGCAGCGCAACCTCGGCATCACCACCCTGATGGTCACCCACAACCAGGACGAAGCCATGCTGATGGCCGACCGTATTGCCGTGATGAACAACGGCAAGGTCGAGCAATACGCCACGCCGCAGGAAATCTACGATCGCCCGGCCACACCGTTTGTGGCGGAGTTCGTCGGTCAGGGCAACTGGCTGCCATTCCAGCGCAGCAGCGACAGCCATGCCCAAGTCGGCGGGATGAACATGCGCCTGGCCGACGGCAGCGCCAAAACCGCGTCCGGCCGTTTGTTCTGCCGCCCGGAAGCGATCAACGTCAACCCGCCCGTGCATGAAGAAAACCTGTTCCCGGCCAAGGTTCGCGAGATCACCTTCCTCGGCAACCGCTGCCGCATGAGCTTCGAACTCGATCAACTGCCAGGCCATGCATTGCTGGCGGAACTGGCGCCAGAAGCCATGCCACGCCTCGGCGCCCAGCAGATCATGGTCGCCTTGCCACCGCGCAGCCTGCAGGTGTTTGCCTGATGAGCGCGAACCTCGCGCTGCCGATACCGCACAAGCAGGTTCGGCAGACCTCCCGTGCCGAAATCGGCGATCGGGTGTTCGTGGTCGGAGGCAAAGTCCTTTTGCTGGTGTTGCTCGGCGTTGCGGTACTGATGCCGTTGCTGGCGATCTTCTGGCGCGGCTTCAGCTCGGAAGCCGGGCAGGGCGGCGGTCTGGTGGCCGCCCGTGAACTGGTGACCAGTGCCAATTTCCATTGGTTGCTGGGCAACAGCCTGAAGGTTTCCCTCAGCGTCGCAGCGATTGTCGTACCGCTGGCCTACCTGTTTGCCTACGCGCTGCAACGCACATTGATTCCAGGCAAAGGCATTTGGCGCGGCATGTCGCTGTTGCCGCTGATGGCGCCGTCGATGTTGCCGGGTATTGCGCTGGTTTATCTGTTCGGCAACCAAGGCATGCTGCGCGGTTTGCTTTCGGACAATATCTACGGCTTCTGGGGGATTGTTCTCGGTGAGGTCATCTACACCTTCCCACACGCGCTGATGATTCTGCTGTCGGCGCTGTCCCTGGCGGATGCGCGACTCTTCGATGCTGCCTCCAGCATGGGCGCCAGTCCGGCGAAAGCTTTTCGCAGCATCACTTGGCCGGCAACCCGTCAGGCTGTGTTCGCGGCGTTCTGTCTGGTGTTCACCTTGACCATCACCGACTTCGGCGTGCCTGTGGTGGTCGGTGGTGATTATCAGGTGCTGGCGCTGGAAGCCTACAAAGCCGTGGTCGGCCAGCAACAATTCGGTCGCGGCGCGTTGATCGGCATGGTCCTGCTGCTGCCGGCGCTGTTCAGCTTCGGGGTCGACGCCTGGTTGCGTCGCCGTCACGGCGACTCCATGAGCGGCCGGGCGCAGGTCTTTCAACCGGCGCCGTCGAAACTGCGGGACGGTTGCTACCTGGCCATCGTGCTGCTGATCTGCGCGGTGTTGCTGCTGGTGTTCGGCATGGCGGTGTATTCGTCGCTGGTGAAATTCTGGCCGTACAACCTGTCGCTGTCGCTCAATCATTACCAGTTCAACGACACGGCGGGCGGTGGCTGGCTGGCCTACGGCAACAGCGTGAAGATGGCGTTGTGCACGGCGCTGATCGGCAGCGTGCTGATCTTCACCGGCGCGTACCTGATGGAAAAAACCAAGGGTCAGCGCGGGCTGAATCTGACACTGCGCATGCTCAGTTTCGTACCGATGGCGGTGCCGGGTCTGGTGCTGGGCCTGGGTTACGTCTTCTTCTTCAACCTCACCGGCAACCCGCTGCATGTGCTCTACGGGACCATGACCCTGCTGGTGGTCTGCACCATTGCTCACTATTTGACCACCGCGCAAATGACCGCCACCACCGCGCTGCGCCAACTCGATGCCGAATTCGAAGCCGCTGCGCTGTCGCTCAAGGCGCCGCTGTATCGGCATTACCTGCGCGTCACCGTGCCGATCTGTCTGCCGGCGCTGCTGGACATCGTGCGCTACCTGTTCGTCTCGGCCATGACCACCGTTTCGGCGGCGATCTTCCTCTACAGCCCCGACACCATCCTCGCGGCGGTGGCGGTGCTGAACATGGACGATGCCGGCAACGTCGGCGGCGCGGCGGCGATGTCGACTTTGATTCTGTTCACCTCGGCGGGCGTGTCCCTGCTGCTGGCCTGGGCGTCGCGCGGTTTGTTGCGCCGCTCCCAGGCCTGGCGGCAGACCGCGCCAGGCAATTGATTCGCTGCTCCTAAAACAGAAAGCCCCTCAACTCAAAAACAGGAAAAGATCATGTTCAAGCCCCTGGCCCTGGCCGCTGCTGTCCTCACCGCTTTCAGCCTGAACGCCTTCGCGGCGAAAACCGAGTTGACGGTGTACACCGCCCTCGAAGCCGAACAACTGAAGACCTATAAAGAGGCTTTCGAAAAGGCCAACCCGGACGTCGAGATCAAGTGGGTGCGCGATTCCACCGGCATCATCACCGCCAAACTGCTGGCTGAAAAAGCCCGTCCGCAGGCTGACGCAGTCTGGGGCCTGGCGGCTTCAAGCCTGGCGATCCTCGATCAGCAAGGCATGCTGCAAAGCTACGCGCCGAAGGACCTGGGCAAGATCGGCGGCAACTACCGCGACGCCGCCAACCCGCCAGCCTGGGTCGGCATGGACGTCTGGGCCGCGACCATTTGCTTCAACACCGTCGAAGCCGAAAAGCAGGGCCTGAGCAAACCCGTTAGCTGGCAGGACCTGACCAAGCCTGAGTACAAAGGCAAGATCGTGATGCCGAACCCGGCCTCGTCCGGTACCGGTTTCCTTGACGTCAGTGCCTGGCTGCAAACCTTCGGCGAGAAGCAGGGCTGGCAGTACATGGACGACCTGCACCAGAACATCGGCCAGTACGTTCACTCCGGTTCCAAGCCGTGCAAATTAGCGGCGGCCGGTGAATTCCCGATCGGCATTTCCTTTGAATACCCGGCCGTTCAGCTGAAACGCCAAGGCGCGCCGCTGGACATCATCCTGCCGAAAGAAGGTCTGGGCTGGGAGATCGAAGCGACTGCTGTGATCAAGGGCACGCCGCACGAAGAGGCCGCGAAGAAACTGGCTGACTTCTCTGCCAGTCCAGCGGCGATGGAGCTTTATAAAGAGAACTTCGCCGTGCTCGCGCAACCGGGTATTGCCAAGCCGCAGACTGAATTGCCGGCGGATTATGAGCAGCGATTGATCAAGAACGACTTCGCCTGGGCGTCGAAGAATCGCGACGAAATCCTGACCGAGTGGCGCAAACGCTATGACGGCAAGTCCGAGAAAGTGGCTGCCAAGTAACTGACTCACACCTTGTGGCGAGGGAGCTTGCTCCCGCTGGACTGCGCAGCAGGCCCCTTCTTTTCAGATAGAGAGGGTGGGCGCTACGCGCCCCAGCGGGAGCAAGCTCCCTCGCCACAAAAAGCGGGATTATCTTCATGACACACAACAACGACATGCTGATCGTCGGCGCGGGCATTCTCGGCCTGTCCCACGCTTACGCCGCCGCCAGGCGCGGTCTGAAAGTCACCGTTTTCGAACGCAGCGAAACCCCCTTAGGCGCATCGGTACGCAACTTCGGTCAGGCTCTGGTAACAGGCCAACCACCAGGCCCGATGCTCGAGCTGGCCAAGGCCAGTCGCGAAATCTGGGGCCAATGGGCGCAACTCGCCGGCTTGCAACTCAAGCGCAACGGCTCGTACCTTTTCGCCCGCACCGAAGCCGAAGAACACCTGCTGGAAGCCTTCTGCGCCGGTCGCGCCGTGGAACACGGTTACCGCGTCGACCTGCTGCGCGGCGCTGCATTGCGCGATTTGTACCGCGGCCAATTCAGCCATCACCGCGCCGCGTTGCACGGCATGGACGATCAGCAACTGTATTCCCGCGAAGCGATTCCAGCGCTGATCGACTACCTGCGCCGCGAACTCGGCGTCGCGTTTCACTTCTCCACCTTGGCGCGCGACATCGAGCCCGGCCGCTTGCACAGCACCGCCGGATCCTTCAGCGCCGAACAGATCATCGTCTGTTCCGGCCACGATTATCAGACGCTGCTGGCCGAGCCGATCGCCGAACTCAACCCGCAAATCTGCCGCCTGCAAATGCTCCGCGCTCGACCGCAAATCAACCTCAACCTGCAACACGCGTTGCTCACCGGTTTGAGCTGCGTGCACTACGGCGCCTTCGCCGATCTGCCGGAAGCGGCGGCGGTGCAGGCGCAGATTCTGCGAGACGAACCGCACCTGCATGAAAACGGCATTCACCTGCTGATCAGCCCAACACCTTATGGCGAATTAATCATCGGCGACTCCCACCATTACGGCCGCGATCCGTCGCCATTCAATGCCGAACAGGTGGACAACTGGATGATTGAGCTCGCGGAACACACCCTGGGCTGCAAGGTGCAAGTGGTGGAACGCTGGCAGGGTGTCTATGGTTCTCGTGGGCCGGGGCCGTTCTCGTTTCTACGTCCGATGCCGGGTGTGAGCGTGGCACTGATGCATACCGGTGTCGGCATGAGCGTCGGGCCGGCGATGGCTGAACGTAATGTAGCGGCGTTGTTGGGAGAGCGTTGATGGACCGCAATGAGCAAGTGATCGCCGAGGTATTCGCGCTGTACGAGCGCTTTGGCGACAGCGATTACATCGGCGAGCCGGTGTCGCAGATCGAGCACATGTCACAGTCCGCCGAACTGGCCATGGCCGAGGGCTTCGATGACGAAGTGGTGCTGGCGGCGTTCTTCCATGACATCGGGCATATCTGCGCAGAGAGTGCCGAGAACATGGGCGGCTTCGGCGTGGTCAGTCACGAGCTGTTAGGTGCGGATTATTTGCGCCGCGCAGGTTTCAGCGAGCGCATGGCGCGGCTGGTGGAATATCACGTTCAGGCCAAGCGTTACCTGACGCTGAAGGAATCGGGGTATTACGAGCGCTTGAGCGAAGCCAGCCGCCGGACGCTGGCGTATCAGGGTGGGGTGATGACGGTTGGCGAGGCTGAGGCGTTCGAGCGCGATCCGTTATGTGGGGTCAGTTTGCGCATGCGTCAGTGGGATGAACAAGCCAAGGAGATGAACGTGCCGCTGATTGATCTTGAAGTGCTGAAGGTGAAAGCAGCGGCGCTACTGGTCCAGGGGGAATGCCCTTCGTTCACTGATCACTCTACGGGCAATGTTTAGCGAAATTCCCTACCCCTCGCGGCGAATTGGCGCCATGGCGCGCAACGCGGTGGAGTCGTTAGTGTTTGAGCTTCTTTAATTGGCAAGGAATGCTCATGCGCTATTTGAAAGTCACCGTTCAGGATCGAATCGGCAACGGCTTGGCAGACTCTGTGTTACTGCAGTTCTATGAATCTGCTTGTACGCCAGGCGAAGATGTTCTGGTCAACAAAGCCTTTGCTCTGGATTTCGACGCCGATGGCAACGTCGATTACAAAATGGGCGATGTCACTAATGACGGCAGGGAAAACAGTGTGGACCAGCGTCTGCTGAAAACCTTCGCCAATGCCTGTCTCAAACTCAACTGGTTCAATCCCGGTGCTTCCACAAAACGCTATCTGAAGATCTTCGCCGAGGATTTTGCCGAAGATGGCAGCCCGGATACCGTGCGTTTGCATTTTCACGAAGGCAACGGGAAACCGACCGACAAGACGTTGACCCACACTGCAGCTGCCTACGACACGGATAACAACGGCACACTGGACTGGTCGATCCACTTTGATGTGGATAACGATGGCGATATTGATGCACTGGACCGTGGTTTGGTGTCGTTGCTGAGCGCCACTTACCTGAAGTTCAAATGGAAGTGAGCGCGAGGACGCGCTACTTGAAAGTGATCGCCCAAGCGCCGATCGGTCAAGGGCAGGATGGAATCGTGCGTTACCGGTTTTCTGAAAGTGATCATTTACAGCGTGAGGCAACGGACGCTGAACTTCGGTGGCTCAAGACCTTCGGCAAGACGTATTTGAAGTGTGCCTGGTACAACGAGGGGCAAGGCGAGGAGCGCCACTTACGGATCTTCTCGGAAAATCCAGGCGGTGATGGCACGCCGGAAACAGTGCGACTGCATTTTCATGAAGGGCAGACGATTGCCTATAAAGCAGCTGCCCGTGATCTTGATAATGATGGGGATTTTGAGCTGATATTGAGTTCGGATGTGGACAACGACGGGCGTGCTGATCGCACGGATCGGCGACGAGTCGCGTCGCTGGTGCGAGAATTTTTGAAGCTCGGCTGGTAGCTGACGCAGCGAGACCGAGGCGCTGCCTTCGCGAGCAGGCTCGCTCCCACAGACGAACGCATTTCAATGTGGGAGCGAGCTTGCTCGCGATGGGGCCAGCCCAAACACCTCAGTCACCAAGGTTTACAGCTGCTGCGCCAGCACCTCCACCTGCTCCTGTCGCTCCGCCTGATTCAACTTCGGATGCGCATTGAGCGACGACCACTGCGGATGCGCCCGAGCCTTGTTCAGTGCCTCGGGCAGTTTGCCTTCGCGCCAGGATTTGTCCTGGGGTGTGGCCACCTGAATGCTGTCCATCGCCGCATGCCCACGCGCATTGAGCGCTTGCAGCAGTTGCCGCTGACGCAATGCCAATAGCCGCAGCACGCTGTCGTCAACGGTTAGCTCTCGCTGGCCCTTGATCTTGCCCAGCAAGCGGCCGCCGTAACTGCGGGCTGTTTGCAGGGCACCGCCGGCAATTGCGCCGGCCAGTGCCGCTGCGCCAAGGGTCAGGCCGCCCACCAACAAATCGACCCCGGCCCCGGCTGCCGCGCCGGCCGCGATACCGCCACCGACTCGTACGCCGAGCTGTTTCAGGGTCTCCGGGTTGAACAGGTCGTCACCCCAGCGGCCATCGAGCAGTGGCAGATCGCTGGCCGCCGCGTCCTGTGGGCGGAAGGCATAGAGCTTGAGCAGGGCTTCGACGCAGCGTTGTTCCCGCTGTCGAACCGCTTTGCGCAGTTCGTTGATGGCTTGCTGTTCTTGCTCGGCTTCGCTGACCACGCTACGTCGGCACGCGGCGCAGTCGATCAATAATTCGGCAATCAGCCGCGCCGCACTCTGTTGCCGGGCCTGGCGTTGGGCTTGTTGATCGGCGATCAGACGTTCCAGTTGCGGGCGGGCGTTTTCCAGCAGCAGCGCGAGGCTTTCATACAGTCGACGTTCGCCATCCTCCGGCGGTGCAACGCTGTCGAAGCGCACCAAGGCGTGCAAGCCCAGACGCGCCAACGCTTCGCGCCAATCCGGCTCGCGGTGGTTGGCGCTGCTGACGAAATTCAGCACCGGCAGCAGCGGTTTGCCGCAGCTGGCCAACACTTCCAGTTCGTCGCGGTACTTGGCCAGCACCGGTTCCCGGGCGTCGATCACGTAGAGACCGGCGTCGCAGGTCAGCAGTTGCCGCAGCACCTTGGCTTCCTGTTCGAAACGCTGCCGGGCTTCGCTGCCTTCAAGGAAACGCGCCAGACGCGCCGGGCCGTCGAGGCGTTCACCCGGTCGTTCCAGACGTTCGAGGTAGTCGAGCAAGGCGATGGCGTCTTCCAGGCCGGGGGTGTCATAGAGATCGAGCAACGGCTCGCCGTCCACCGACAACCGCGCGCCTTCGACGTGGCGGGTGGTGCTGGGGCGATGGGAGACTTCGCCGAAGCCGACATCGCGGGTCAGCGTTCGCAGCAATGAGGTTTTGCCGACGTTGGTGTGGCCGACTACCGCGAGCTTCAAGGGCGCTTTCCATGGATTAGTCATGACCGCTTTCCAGCCAATTCAGTGGAGCGCAATCGGCGAACGGCAAGTCCAGCTGTTGCAACGCCACGTGCCAGTCACCCAGCCGTTCGGCGTCCAGCGCTTCGCCCGGCGGGGCTTGCAGCAGCCAGATGCGGGTGGCGCTGGCACTGCGGGCCAGTTCGGCGATCAGTGCCAGACTGCCGCGGTCCGGCGAACGTCGCGGATCGCAAGCGATGGCCAGACGGGCCGGGGGGAAGCGGCTCAGCTGTTCGAGGAGTTTGTGCCGCGATTCGCGACTGTCGAGAATCCCGGCGTTGCCCACGGTTTTCGGTAATTGCGGCGGCCAGGGGCGTTGATCGTCCAGCTCGATGGCGACCAACAATGCGCCATCGCTTTGCAGGTCGCTGACTCCGCTTTCAATACGATGCAATTGCTCTGGCGCAGCGTCGCTGATGCCCAGGCGTTCACTGGTCGGCATCAACCGTTCGCGCAGTTGGGCATAACCGGGCAGGTTCAAATCCAGACGTAATGCCGCTTGCCCGATTTTCCAGCGCCACAGGCAAAACAGCGCCAGCAACAGTCGCGGCAAAACGCCGTAGGCCACCAGCACGCCGACCAGCCATGTTGCCCAGGCCTGACGGGCGCTTTCGATGTTCAGCGCGGCATCGCCGCTGGCGCGGATCATCTCCACCGTCGGTACGTTGAAACCAAGCATGGTCGGCAGGGCACTGAGGGCCTGGGTCATGGCGACGAAGGTGTCGCCGCCCAGGAGCGTGGTTTCCCAGACGAAGCCGTAACGCCGGGTCGCCATCAGCATCAACAGCATCACCAGCGCACTGAGCATCGCCAACAACCACAAACCGTTGACCAGTACACCGACCGCCCAGCGATTGAGTTTCTGTCGTTGCAGCAAGAGCAGCAGGGCCGGCGCCAGTTGTGCAGCTTTGGCATCGCGAGCGAGTTTTTCGCTGAGCCATATCCATAAGCGGCCGAGGGTGGTGCCGTGTTCGCCAGCGAAGACCAGGCCCAATGCCCAGCTCAGCAACAGAATCAGGTTGAGGCCGAGCAGGCTGCCCAAGGCCCAGAACACATTCACCGGAGTTTGTCCGTCGCCCAACGCGGCAAACGCCAGACCGGCGCCGCTGGCGACGGCGAGAACAGCCAGCACCAACAGTGCCAGCCGCGCACCTTGCAGCCAATGTTTGAGGGCGCTGGTCAGTCCATCGCGCTCGGCCAGCCACAGGGCACGGCGTTGAATGCGTGTCGGCAGATCACCGCCCGCGCTGCGGGCCAGTCGGTTGGCTTCCAGATCATCCAGGGGACCGGCGTGTTCTTCACGCAGGCGCACCGTCTCGGTCAGCCAGAGGTTTTGCAGTGGAGTCAGTTCAGTCACGCGGCATCCCGTCGCTCAATTGAACGGTGAGCATAACCGCTGTGGCGCTTATCGGGGTACGGGAGGCTCTGGTATCCTCGCCGGCATGACTAAATCACTCCCCCTCAGCCTGATTGCAGCCTTCGGTGAAAACCGTGTGATCGGCGTCGACAACAGCATGCCCTGGCACTTGCCGGGGGACTTCAAATACTTCAAGGCCACCACCCTGGGCAAGCCGATCATCATGGGTCGCAAGACCTGGGATTCCCTCGGTCGCCCGTTGCCGGGGCGGTTGAACATCGTGGTCAGCCGTCAGACGGATCTGCTGTTGGAAGGCGCGGAGGTTTATCCGTCGCTGGAGGCTGCCGTTGTTCGCGCTGAAGAGTGGGCTCGGGAACAGGGCGTCGATGAGCTGATGCTGATTGGTGGGGCGCAGTTGTATGCGCAGGGGATGGCGCAGGCTGATCGGCTGTATTTGACGCGTGTGGCGCTGAGCCCGGAAGGGGATGCGTGGTTTCCGGAGTTTGATCCGGGCCAGTGGAAACTGGTGTCCAACACCCCGAATCCTGCTGAAGGCGACAAGCCTGCGTACAACTTCGAAGTGTGGGAAAAGGCCTAAAAGCTTCGCGAGCAAGCCCGCTCCCACAGTTGATCTCGGGTGTTCATAAATTCTATGTACACCGCAGGACCAATGTGGGAGCGGGCTTGCTCGCGAAGGCGGACTATCAGGCGCTACTTAAGCCTGAGCCAACTCCGAATGCTCATCCGCATCCAGCAGCTCTTTATCGGTCTGCTGCATGATCTGGCTGGTGATCGCACCGGCGGTAATCGAACCACTCACGTTCAACGCCGTACGGCCCATATCAATCAGCGGCTCAACCGAAATCAGCAACGCCACCAGTGACACCGGCAAACCCATCGCCGGCAACACGATCAACGCGGCAAACGTCGCGCCACCGCCCACGCCGGCCACACCGGCCGAACTCAGCGTCACAATCGCCACCAGCGTCGCGATCCACAGCGGGTCCAGCGGGTTGATGCCCACAGTCGGCGCAACCATCACTGCCAACATCGCCGGGTACAGACCGGCACAACCGTTCTGGCCAATGGTCGCGCCAAACGACGCGGCGAAACTGGCGATGGACTGTGGAATACCCAAACGGCTGGTCTGGGCTTCGATGCTCAGCGGAATGGTCGCGGCGCTGGAGCGGCTGGTGAAAGCAAACGTCAGTACCGGCCAGATCTTGCGGTAAAAGCGCAGCGGGTTGATCCCAGCGGCTGAAACCAGCAAGCCATGGACCACGAACATCAGGCCCAGCCCGATGTAGGAAACCACCACGAAACTGCCGAGTTTGATGATGTCCTGCAGGTTGGAGCCGGCGACCACTTTGGTCATCAGCGCCAATACACCGTACGGGGTCAGCTTCATCACCAGACGCACCAGGCGCATCACCCAGGCTTGCAGGGTGTCGATGGCGTTGACCACTTTCTGACCTTTTTCGACATCATCTTTCAGCAGTTGCAGCGCCGCGACCCCAAGGAACGCAGCAAAAATCACCACGCTGATGATCGAGGTCGGCTTGGCGCGAGCGAGGTCGGCGAACGGGTTCTGTGGAATGAACGACAGCAACAGCTGCGGCACATTCAGGTCGGCAACCTTGCCCGCGTAGTCGGTCTGGATGGTTTGCAGACGCGCCATTTCCTGAGTGCCGGCCACCAGGCCTTCGGCGGTCAGACCAAACAGGTTGGTCAAACCGATACCGATCAGCGCCGCGATGGCGGTGCTGAACAACAGCGTGCTGAGGGTCAGGAAGCTGATCTTGCCCAGCGACGAGGCGTTGTGCAGACGGGCCACGGCGCTGAGGATCGAGGCAAACACCAGCGGGATCACGATCATTTGCAGCAACTGCACGTAACCGTTGCCCACCAGATCGAACCAGCCGATCGAGGCTTTCAGTACCGGGTTGCCGGCACCGTAAACGGTGTGCAGAGCCACACCGAACACCACGCCCAGCACCAACGCGAGCAGGACTTTTTTCGCCAGGCTCCAGGTGGTGTGACGGGTTTGCGCCAGGCCAAAGAGCAGGGCGAGGAACACCAGCAGATTGAGGATCGGCGGCAGATTCATTGGAACTCCGATAAAGACTTGTGCCAGCTACCTTCCGGGGCAGCCGCGAACCGGCAAGCCTAACAGCTTGATATCTAATGAATTAATATCAAAAACATCTGAATACTGTCGTTTTTGGAATAAGCGAGTGTCGCTGACAGAGATGCAGCTGGCGCAATAGGCACGTTAGCGGTCGCAGGTAGACGAGAGGTGTCATATTAATTTGATAGCGTCGATCTCTTTGATTCAGGGTCTTTTAATAAGGGAAGTATGCCGATGAAGCTCGCACCGAAATTTCTGGTCGCTGCACTCTGCCTGGGCCTTGCCGGCCAGGTATTCGCCACGGATTTGAAGCATTGGCCAGCCGATCAGGCCAAGGCGCTGGACGCAATGATTGCCGCCAACGCCAACAAAGGTAACTACGCGGTGTTCGACATGGACAACACCAGTTACCGCTACGACCTCGAAGAGTCTTTGCTGCCGTTCATGGAAAACAAGGGCCTGATCACCCGCGAGAAACTCGACCCCTCCCTGAAACTGATGCCGTTCAAAGACACTGCCGACCACAAGGAAAGCCTGTTCAGTTACTACTATCGCCTCTGCGAAGTCGACGACATGGTCTGCTATCCATGGGTCGCCCAAGTGTTCTCCGGCTTCACCCTCCAGGAACTCAAAGGCTACGTCGATGAGTTGATGGCGTCCGGTAAACCGGTGCCGGCGACGTATTACGAAGGCGACGTGGTCAAGAAGCTCGACGTCAACCCGCCGAAAATCTTCACCGGCCAGAAAGAGCTCTACAACAAGCTGATGGAGAACGGCATCGAGGTCTACGTGATGACCGCTGCCTCCGAAGAACTGGTGCGGATGGTCGCTGCCGATCCTAAGTACGGCTACAACGTCAAACCGCAGAACGTGATCGGCGTGAGCTTGTTGCTCAAGGACCCGAAGACCGGCGAGCTGACCACGGCGCGCAAGCAGATCACCGCGGGCAAGTATGACGAGAAGGCTAACCTCGGCCTTGAACTGACTCCATACCTGTGGACCCCGGCAACCTGGATGGCGGGCAAGCAGGCGGCGATCCTGACTTACATCGATGAGTGGAAAAAACCGGTGCTGGTCGGCGGTGATACGCCAACCAGCGATGGCTTCATGCTGTTCCACAGCGTCGATGTGGCCAAGGGCGGCATCCACTTGTGGGTCAACCGCAAAGACAAATACATGACCCAGATTAACGGCATGATGGCCAAGCACGCCGCAGCTCAGGCCAAGGAAGGGTTGCAGGTCACGGCGGACAAGAACTGGGTGATCGTGAAGCCAGAAGAAATCCAGTAAGCACCAAAGATCCAAATGTGGGAGCGGGCTTGCTCGCGAAGGGGCCAGAACTTTCAACATCAATGTTGAATGTCAGACCGCTTTCGCGAGCAAGCCCGCTCCCACATTTAACCGAGTACAACAAAAATGCCCCGCACTTGGCGGGGCATTTTTATTTCTGCGACTGACGCTTAGAGCCCGTCGAGCATCGCCTTGTTACGCACAGCACCCTTGTCGGCGCTGGTCGCCAACAGGGCGTAGGCCTTTAGTGCGGTGGTCACCTTGCGTGGACGTTTTTCCACAGGCTTCCAGCCCTTCTGATCCTGCTCGGCACGACGGCCGGCCATTTCTTCGTCGCTGATCAACAGGTTGATCGAGCGGTTCGGAATGTCGATCAGCACTTTGTCGCCATCCTGCACCAGACCAATCGCGCCACCCGCCGCCGCTTCTGGCGAAGCGTGGCCGATGGACAGGCCCGAGGTGCCGCCGGAGAAGCGACCATCGGTGAGCAGGGCGCAAGCTTTGCCCAGGCCTTTGGATTTCAGGTACGACGTCGGGTACAGCATTTCCTGCATGCCCGGGCCGCCTTTCGGGCCTTCGTAACGAATGATCACGATGTCGCCGGCCTTCACTTCGTCAGCGAGGATGCCGCGTACGGCGCTGTCCTGGCTTTCGAAGATCTTCGCGTTACCTTCGAAGACGTGGATCGACTCGTCGACGCCGGCGGTTTTCACCACGCAGCCGTCCAGCGCGATGTTGCCGTAGAGAACGGCCAGGCCGCCTTCTTTCGAGTAAGCGTGTTCGACGCTACGGATGCAGCCGTTTTCACGATCGTCGTCCAGGGTTTCCCAACGGGTCGACTGGCTGAACGCGGTTTGCGTCGGGATGCCCGCCGGACCGGCCTTGA
The DNA here is from genome assembly GCF_964253845.1 of Pseudomonas sp. LjRoot277. Classification (NCBI taxonomy): domain Bacteria; kingdom Pseudomonadati; phylum Pseudomonadota; class Gammaproteobacteria; order Pseudomonadales; family Pseudomonadaceae; genus Pseudomonas; species Pseudomonas sp. LjRoot277. Next base: position 487,542 of record NZ_CAXURI020000001.1, read on the forward strand.
AGAAGTGATGCACCGCTTCGTCGTCGGTCTGGGTGATGTCCCACTTGGCGATGCCTTCGGCCAGGGTCTTGCTGTGCACGGTCGGCAGGTCGGTGTGCAGCAGGCCGCCACGGGCCAGCGAGCCGAGGATGCTGAAGATCCCGCCGGCGCGGTGCACGTCTTCCATGTGGTACTTCTGGATGTTCGGCGCGACTTTGCACAGTTGCGGCACGTGACGGGAGAGACGGTCGATGTCGCGCAGGTCGAAATCGATCTCGGCTTCCTGAGCCGCGGCCAGCAAGTGCAGGATGGTGTTGGTGGAACCACCCATGGCGATGTCCAGGGTCATGGCGTTTTCGAACGCCTTGAAGTTGGCGATGTTGCGCGGCAATACCGACTCATCGTTGTCGCCGTAGTAACGCTTGCACAGATCGACGATGGTACGGCCGGCCTGCAGGAACAGCTGTTCGCGGTCGCTGTGGGTGGCGAGGGTCGAACCGTTGCCCGGTAATGCCAGGCCCAGGGCTTCGACCAGGCAGTTCATCGAGTTGGCGGTGAACATGCCGGAGCACGAACCGCAGGTCGGGCAGGCGCTGCGCTCGTACTCAGCGACTTTCTCGTCAGAAGCGCTGGAATCGGCGGCGATCACCATGGCGTCGACGAGGTCGAGACCGTGGCTGGCCAGTTTGGTCTTGCCGGCTTCCATCGGGCCGCCGGAAACGAAGATCACCGGGATGTTCAGGCGCAGGGCAGCCATCAGCATGCCAGGGGTGATCTTGTCGCAGTTGGAGATGCAGACGATCGCATCGGCGCAGTGAGCGTTGACCATGTATTCGACGGAGTCGGCGATGATCTCGCGGCTCGGCAGCGAATACAGCATGCCGTCGTGGCCCATGGCGATGCCGTCATCCACGGCGATGGTGTTGAATTCTTTGGCTACACCGCCGGCGCGTTCGATTTCGCGGGCGACCAGTTGGCCCAGGTCCTTGAGGTGGACGTGGCCCGGTACGAACTGGGTGAAGGAGTTGGCAATGGCGATGATCGGCTTTTTGAAGTCGTCATCTTTCATCCCCGTTGCGCGCCACAGTGCGCGGGCGCCGGCCATGTTGCGGCCATGGGTGGATGTTTTCGAGCGGTAATCAGGCATGAAGCACTCCGGGCGGCTAATCAGGTATCAAAAGGGAAGTGAGCTTCTATTGACGTCTGGAACACTCAGAAATGGCCGTGTGTCCGGAAGTTGCCGATAACTTTGCGGGATCGCCGCGCGCTTCAGCTTGAGCTCATAAACCCGCCGGGGGATGACTGGCGATGAATGTCGCGATTCTACACGGCTGGCGTCAGGAGGGAATGCCGGAAAAGGGTGATCCAGCGCTGACGGAACGTGTGGGATGACCATCGGTAGGTGAGCAATCGCTTTGTGGGGATATCACCGCACCGGACGCTTGGCTAAACTGCCCGGCCTCGCGCAACCCCACCAAAAGGAATTGGAATGTCGCTGTTGAATCGTTCGTTGTGGTTTTACCTGCTGACCGGCCTGTGCCAAGGGTTAGTGTTCTGGCAGTTCGAATCACTCAAGACCTTGGGCGCGGGGGTGCTGGCGGCAAGCCTGACGCTGGTGTTGGTGGGTGGCCTGTTTTTGCAATTGCTCGGTCCTAAACTCAGAAACCCGAGGGTTCTGGCGCTGACGCTGGTGTTTTGCGTGTTGACGATGTCAATCAGCAGCTGGGTCCTGGTGTCCGCGATGGAGTATGGCAATCACTGGCTGACGAACACTTGGCTGTTGACCAGCGTGCCGCTGTGTTACGTGGTGTGTGCGTTTCTGGCCAGTTGGCCTTCCGGTGAAGGCCGCAGCTGGCGCTACGACGATCTGTTCCAGTACGCCTGGAGCCATGTGTTCGTGGTGTTTTTTGCACTGACGCTAACCAGTGTATTTGGTTTGCTGCTTCTGCTCTGGAGCAAGCTGTTTCTCATGCTGGGCATCGGGTTCTTTGCCGAGCTGTTCAGTTCCCCGATGTTTTTTTGCCTGAGTGGGCCGGTGGTGTTTTCCCTGACCATGCGCCTGGGGCTGCGCAACGAAAAAGTCATCGGCATGCTGCGGGGTGTCTTCCTCGCGGCGTGTCATTTTCTGTTGCCGATGATCACGCTCATTACCGTTTTGTTTACCGTGACGCTTCCCTTTACCGGCTTGCAACAGATCTGGGCCACCGGCTACTCGACCCCGATTTTGTTGTGTTTGGTGGGGACGTATCTTTTTTTGCTCAATGGGGTGTTTCAGGACGGGCGTCAGGCTCAGCCTTATCCGGCGTGGCTGATGCGCTGTGTCGAGGCGGGTTTGCTTTGCTGGCCGGTGCTGGTGGCGGTGGCCGGGTACTCAAGCTGGCTGCGGGTTGAGCAGTACGGCCTGTCGCCCCGGCGGTTTGTCAGCCTGTTGCTGGTCGCGGTCATCGCGGCGTATAGCCTGGCCGCGACGTGGGCCGTGGTGCAACGCAAGACCCAATGGCTGGAGGGTCTGCGGCGCAGTAACCCGGCCCTTGCCCTGGCAGTGTGCGTGGTGTTGGTGCTGATCAATACACCTTGGCTCAATGCGCAATCGTTCAGCGCACGGGATCAGGTGCGACGCTTGCTCGATGGCCGCACGTCGGTGTTGACGTTCGATACCAACTACTTGCGAAACGGGCTCGGCGTGTCTGGACGGCAGCAATTCGAGGCATTGTCCGAGCGGCTTGAACGCAATGAAATTCTCGATGCGCCCGCGCGAGAGGTGCTGCGCGCCCAGATGAAACAAACGCCCGGTGAAACCACCTTTACGTACCCGCCGGCGGAACCGACACCCGTGAACATTGAATGGGTGGGGCCGAAAGTGGACGGCAGCGAGCAATTTGTCGGCCTCAACAGCAAAAAGCGTCAGTGCCAGGATGACGGATGCGTGATGTGGGCGGCCGACCTGGACGGTGATGGTCAAGCCGAAGTGCTGCAATTCAATCAACAGCCGTGGGACCACAGGACGTTCCTCTATAAACGTGCCGCCGACGGTGAGTGGCAATATGTCACCGTGCTCCAGGGCGCGAATGTCACGCCGCAGAACCTTGACCAGCTGCGTGCGGGAGAGGTCGAAATCATCGAGCCGCGCTTCAAGAACGTTCAAATAGGTACGCTTTCGCTGGTCCCCGAACCTGAGGAGCAATGACACCGGACCCACTGCCTCAGGCTTTGCTCAAGGCCGGGTTGCGTAGGCGGATGCGACAGATCATGACCAGCCCGACGCTGCTCAAGGCGATGAAGCTGAGGGCCAGCGTCAGTTGCAGTTCGAAGGGACTCAGGTTGATCAGGGCGCTGATCAGGCCACCGAAGATGAATATCAGTGTGTTCCCGGCCGACGCCGAGGTACCGGCCATGTCCGGAAAAACCTCCATCGCCTTCGAGGTGGCGACTGGCCTGGCGATGGTGGTGCCAGCGGTGCAGACAATCATCGGGATCAGCACCGTCAGGGTCGACAGCCCCATCGTGTTTGAGAGCATGAGCATTACCAGCCCCGAAAAGAAGATCAGGCTCAAACCAACAATGATCTGTGTATTGGGTGAGATCCGCCCAGCCAGGACTCGAGCGACGATGCCGCCGACGATGTAGGCCACGCCATACAGCAGCAGTGTCAGGGAAAACTTGTAGGCCGAAAGCTGCAACTGCTCCATGAAGATCAGGGGCGAGATGACAATGAAGGAAAAGTGGCAGGTGAAGGCGATTGCGGCGATCAGCCAATAGCCGAGGAAACCCGCATCGCGACAGACGCACCGGTAGGACTGAAGAATGCTTCGGCGCGGGGTTGTGGCGGTGTGCCGGTTTTCAAGAAAGAAGCAGGCCTTAAGGAACACGGCGGCGGCGAGGGCAATAAAGACAATGAAGCTTGCGGGCCAGTCCAGTGCCTGTTGCAACAGGGTGCCAGCCAGTGGCGAGACGGAAATGAAGATTCCGCTGGCGGTGACCATCAGAATCCGCAGTTGATCCCGCTCCTTGCCGTCGAACAGGTCCTGGACCAGCGCCTGCGAGAGTACGAAGCAACCGCAGCCGATGGCCTGCACCACCCGGAACATCAGGAACCAGGCGTAGTCGGTGGACAGCACGCAACCCGTCGCACCGACAATCGAGACCGCCATTCCCGCCAACAGCAGACTTTTGCGCCCGATGACATCCGAGAGCGGCCCGACCAGTAGTTGGGAAAGTGCGATCCCGATGGCAAACAGGCTGATGGAAAACGCGATGTCGCCTGGCGTGGTCCGGAAGTGTTCGGCCAGCGCCGGGAACGATGGCAACAGAACATCCAGAGGGAAGACCCCGAGCATCACCATGGTCATTAACAGGGTGATCGCAGAGCGGCGGTGTTTGACACTGACCGCAGATTTTCCTTCATCCATCGACAAGTCCTGCCTGTGCGAAGAGCTGCTGGTTAAAAGGCAGGTCGAAAAAACCTGCCTTTTCCATTGCCTGTAGCGTCGCGCCTGCACCTGATCGGGCGCGCTGAAGGCAGGCTTGCGGGCCGATCAGGGCACTGAGGATTTGTGCGACGCAACTCTCCCCGAGGCCCACGCTGTTCAGGCTTTCCTTCAGCCATCGCTCATCGACCTCAAAGAACATCAGGATGATGTCCACCAGCAACTTCGCGGCGAACGTGCGTTGGCTGCTGTTCAGGGTCAGCCACAGATAATGGAACACTTCGCAAAAAAAACGACTGTGTCGGGCCTCGTCGGTGAGGTGGTCCCTGAGCATTTCCTGGACGCTGGACACCAGCTCGTTGCGACAAACCTCGAGCAGCTCCCTGGCGATGATGGTCTCGGACACGAAGCCGACGAGAAACCAGGCCAGTGCCTTATGCCTGTCTGGGGTGTGGCCAAGCAGGGTGTTCAGTCGGGTAATGCGGTGTGGCATCGCCGGGCGTTGGGTCATGCCGTAAAGGTCGGCTATCTGCTCGGCGAGACTATTGGAGAACAGGGCGTGATAACCCTCATCGGTGTACAGCTGGAGGGCGGCCGTTTTCATCCGTCGGGGGATGGACGCACCGAGCTCATCGTGGACGATGGTTTCCACGGAGCGGTTGACGATTCGATGTTCGAGCCGGGTGGTGTAGTCGAGGAAATACACCAGATGGTTTGCCGATAGTCGATGAGTGATCGCGCTACCGGCTGCTTCGATGGCCGGGTGATTCAGGTAGGACAGAAAGGCGGGCGGGAACCAGTGTCGTGTTTCCAGTTGCCGTTCCAGATCTGATGGCAATTGATAGGTGTGCTCGCTGGTGCGTACCGAGGCTCGGGTGTTCCAGTCGCCGAGGGTGAAGCGCTGTGCCCAGGCGTCGGGCAGTGACAGGTCGTCTGTGCGGGGCCCGGTCATTGTTGTGAGCCTCGACTGCTTAGCAGTGCTTTTAATTCCTTGCACATCACTTGCCCGTCACTCTGGCCGCAACCCACAAAAAACAACGGTTGTTCGGCGCTGTCCTCGATCCCCAGCAACGTTTCGACCTGATCGTCCGCCAACGCACCGGTCAGCCAGGTGCTGAACCCGAGTGCGGTGGCCACCAGTTGAAAGGTCTGGGAAATATGACCTGCCTCGACGTAAGCCATTCGGTAGGCCCGCGAGTGTTCATATTTCCACCACAGTTTGTCGAAGCGAGCGGTGATGAACAGGCCGACTGGCAGGTTGTTGATGAAATGCTGCCCACACAACAACTGGCCCAAGGGCGAGTCAGGCACCGGATTGACGAAGCTCAACGCATGTTCGTCGGGGTGATAGGCGTAGAGCCCGGGATTCAGGCCGCTGACGTTCTGAACATGCAGAAAACCTTCGCAGGCATTCAGCCCGCCACCGGATGGACTGCTGCGCCGCGCGCCAAGACCTTCCGCGATGGTTTCGTCGATGTCGTTGTCGCGCTCACGTAGATAGCCAAGGGACAAATACAAAAGAGTGCCCACATCGTCGAGAGAAACCCCTTCACCCGTGAAGGAGCGACAGGTCTTTCGGTCGATCAAGGTCTTTGCAAGTGCGCTTTGCGGCAGGCAGGAAGGTTGGGGCAGGGCGATCCGCTCGCTTGTCGGGCGTTCTGTGAGTCTGACCTCCGGGGCAGGAGTGGCCAGTACTTCGGCGCAATGGTCCAGATAGTGTCTCGACCATTCATTAATATCTTGGGGGACATAATCACAAGGAATGTTCTTGGTGCCGATATGAAATATCTTCGACAGTTCATCCCAGCCCCATTCAAGGGTGTCTTGTATTGACGTTGTGAGTATTCCCGCGCTCAGGAGTTGCGTGTCTATTATGTTGTTGTCATCAAACTTTTCAGGGTTGTCGATAAGGTGTGCAAGGCGGGTTGAATATTCAAGGTTCAATTCGAACTGTTTGTGGTTCTTGTAATCCCAGACTATTTGGTCGGGCGTGCGAGGAAGTATGAATATATAAGGGTTTATCTGCATGATTGGCGATTCACTCTGGTCTTTGCCATAGAAGGCGCTGGGTAGCCGGCACTCCCCAGCGCTTCATTTACTTAGCGGGCTTTTGGCGCAACCAGAAAAGCCAGGTTAGCGATTTTGTTAGCTTCCAGAGTAATTGCTTTCATGTTTTTAACTCCTTGTAATTGATAGTGAGTGTCACTCCGTTGTGACGACTTAATCATAGTTTGTAATGAGTTCTTATCAAGGGGGAATCAGGTAGGAATGTTCCAGTAATTTTGTCGGATCGATCTGAGGGTTGGATGAATCTTGTAAGTTCTGTCCGCTAAAATAAAAGACACAGCGAAACGTCCTGCAAGTCATTAAGACTGCTGGAGTAGGAAGTTGGAGAATTCAATAACAGAAAACAGAACGGGGAGCCGGCTGGCTCCCCGTCAAACCAGCGTAATCAGCTGTTTGGCAGCAGACGGCAGGTGATGCTCTTGATGTAGCGGGTTTCGGCAATGGCCGGGTGAACCGGGTGATCCGGGCCCTGACCGCCGCGCTCCAGCATCTGGATGTTGCGGTCCAAGTGACGGGCGCTGGTCAGCAGAATGTTCTGCAGATCGTCTTCCGGCAGGTGCATCGAGCACGAAGCGCTGACCAGGATGCCGTCCTTGCTGAGCAGGCGCATGGCTTGCTCGTTCAGGCGACGGTAGGCGCCTTCACCGTTCTTCATGTCTTTCTTGCGTTTGATGAACGCCGGAGGATCGGCAACGATCACGTCGAAACGCTCTTCGCTGGCTTTCAGCTCTTTCAGGGCTTCGAACACGTCACCTTCAATGCAGGTCATCTTGTCGGCGAAACCGTTCAGCGCGGCGTTGCGCTCGACGCCGTCGAGGGCGAAGGCCGACGCATCGACGCAGAACACTTCACTGGCGCCGAACGCAGCCGCTTGCACGCCCCAGCCGCCGATGTAGCTGTACAGGTCCAGCACGCGCTTGCCTTTGGCATAAGGTGCCAGGCGTGCGCGGTTCATGCGGTGGTCGTAGAACCAGCCGGTTTTCTGTCCCTGGATGACGGGTGCTTCGAATTTCACGCCGTTTTCTTCCAGGGCAACCCACTCCGGCACCAGGCCGAACACGGTTTCGACGTAGCGGTTGAGGCCTTCGGCATCACGGGCAGCGGAGTCGTTCTTGAACAGAATGCCGCTAGGCTTGATCACTTGGGTCAGCGCTGCGATCACGTCTTCTTTATGGGCTTCCATGGTTGCCGAAGCGATCTGTACCACCAGGATGTCGCCGAAACGGTCGACTACCAGACCTGGCAGCAGGTCGGAATCGCCGTAGACCAGGCGATAGAACGGCTTGTCGAACAGGCGATCACGCAGGGACAGCGCGACGTTCAGGCGGTGCACCAGCAGCGACTTGTCCAGCGGCAACTTGATGTCGCGCGACAAGAGGCGGGCGCAGATCAGGTTGTTCGGGCTCATGGCAACGATGCCCAGCGGCTTGCCGCTGGCTGCTTCGAGGATCGCCTGGTCGCCGGCCTTGAAGCCGTGCAAAGGAGTAGCGGCTACATCGATTTCGTTGCTGTAGACCCACAAGTGGCCGTTTCGCAGGCGACGGTCGGCGTTGGCTTTGAGGCGCAGGCTAGGCAGGGACATGACGTCGCTCCGGAAAAAAGAGCGGGAGTATAGCGTGTTGCGCACGGCCACGGTTTGGCGGATGGACATGCGGTGAGGAAGGTCAGGCATTTGATGAAACTTCAGGCGAAGGCCCGGCCAGGGTGTCGGATCCAACTTTATAAGGGTTAGAATCGCCGCCTGTCCCAGAGTGTGTACTTATGTCCCCAGAGCTGACTTCCGAACAGATTCAACAGTCCCTGCAAGGCATCAGCGTGCCGGCCCAGCCGCAAATCATGGTGGATTTGCAGATGGAACAGTACATGCCCGATCCGGATCTGGAAGTGATCGCGAAGCTGATCTCCCAGGACCCGGGCCTCTCTGGCGCCTTGTTGAAAATCGTCAACTCGCCGTATTACGGCTTGAGCAACAAGATTGCCTCGATTCAGCGTGCGGTGAATCTGCTGGGCAGCCGCTCGATCATCAACCTGATCAACGCGCAGTCGATCAAGGGCGAGATGAACGACGACACCATCGTTACCTTGAATCGTTTCTGGGACACCGCCCAGGACGTGGCGATGACCTGCCTGACCCTGGCCAAGCGCATTGGCACCCAGGCCGGCGATGAAGCGTACGCGTTGGGCCTGTTCCATGACTGCGGCGTGCCGCTGATGCTCCAGCGTTTCCCCAACTACATGACCGTTCTGGAAGAGGCCTATGCCAGTGCCAGCGCCGAATGCCGGGTGGTGGACACCGAGAATCGGGTGTTCAATACCAATCATGCAGTGGTGGGTTATTACACCGCCAAATCCTGGCGTCTGCCGGAGCATGTGACCGCCGCCATCGCCAATCACCACAATGCATTGGCGATCTTCAGCGATGAGTCGTCGCGCAACAGTCAGGTGAAAAACCTGCTGGCGATCCTGAAAATGGCCGAGCACATTTGTGCGTCCTTCCGGGTGCTGGGCAACCAGCGTGATGACCACGAATGGAACAGCATCGCACCACTGGTTCTCGATTATGTCGGGCTCTCGGACTACGACTTCGAGACCCTCAAACAAACAATTCGTGACCTTAGCGCTCACCGCTGAGCGTTGCACAGCCTGATTCGAGAGTACCATGCCGGAACTGCCTGAAGTCGAAACCACCCGCCGCGGGATTGCGCCGCACCTGGAAGGCCAGCGCGTCAGTCGGGTGATCGTGCGTGAGCGGCGCTTGCGCTGGCCGATTCCCGAAGACCTGGATGTGCGGCTGTCCGGCCAGCGCATCGTGCTGGTGGAGCGACGCGCGAAGTACCTGCTGATTAATGCCGAAGTCGGCACGCTGATCAGCCATTTAGGGATGTCGGGAAATCTGCGTCTGGTGGAAATCGGCACACCGGTGGCCAAGCATGAGCATGTGGACATCGAACTGGAATCCGGTCTGGCCTTGCGTTACACCGACCCGCGCCGGTTTGGCGCGATGCTCTGGAGCCTCGATCCGCTCAACCACGAATTGTTGATTCGCCTGGGGCCGGAGCCGTTGACCGACCTGTTCGACGGCGAACGCTTGTTCCAGCAGTCCCGCGGGCGATCCATGGCGGTCAAACCGTTCATCATGGACAACGCGGTGGTGGTCGGCGTGGGCAATATCTACGCCACCGAAGCGTTGTTCGCGGCAGGTATCGACCCGCGTCGTGAGGCCAAGAGCATCTCTCGGGGGCGTTATCTGAAACTGGCGATCGAGATCAAACGCATCCTGGCGGCCGCTATCGAGCGCGGCGGCACCACGCTGCGCGACTTTATCGGCGGTGACGGTCAGCCGGGTTATTTCCAGCAGGAACTGTTCGTGTACGGCCGTGGCGGTGCGCCCTGCAAGGTCTGTGGCACGGAGTTGCGGGAAGTGAAGCTGGGGCAGCGCGCCAGCGTCTTTTGCCCGCGCTGCCAGAGCTGATACGCCTACGGTCTATAGTCAGTGTTCTGACTGCCTAGCCCAAGGACCGTGCCATGAACCTGTTTCGAACCCTTGTCGTCGTTTTGCTGCTGAGCGTCGGTGCGCCAGCGCTGGCAGCAAACACGGGCAGCGGCGACCCGCGTTACACCATCCAGAATCCCCCGGCGTACGCCATGCTCGGCGATTTGCTGATTGCCCGACCTTTGTTGGTCGTGGCAACAGTGATCGGTGCGGGGGCGTTTGTGGTGTCGTTGCCATTTACCGCGTTGGGCGGCGGTGTCGGCGATGCGGGGCAGGCGTTGGTGGTCGACCCGGCGAAAGCGGCGTTCGTGCGGTGCCTGGGGTGTATTGGAGAAGGGTTTGAGCAGAGGGAGTGATTCAGTTGGATCTTCGGTGTGGCTGATGACGTCTTCGCGAGCAAGCCCGCTCCCACATTAGATCGCGATCAACTGTGGGAGCGGGCTTGCTCGCGAAGAGGCCCGAATAAGCGCTACAAAAACCTCAGATTCAAGCTTTGCCAGTAATCTTCTTGTACTTCTCCATCAACTGCTCTTCAGTCTCCGGATGCGCTTCGTCCAGCGGAATGCAATCCACCGGGCACACTTGCTGGCACTGAGGTTCGTCGTAGTGGCCGACGCACTGGGTGCACAGGTTCGGGTCGATCACGTAGATCTCTTCGCCCTGGGAGATGGCGGCGTTCGGACACTCGGGTTCGCAGACGTCGCAGTTGATGCAATCGTCGGTGATGATCAGGGACATGCTAACTCCAGCCAGGGCGGAAGGCCCGGGCGCAATAAACCAATGCGCACAATTGTGCCGCATTGGCGCCCACAGTGCACGCGGGCGCCGCTTGAGCGGTTGTTACTTCTTGAAGCGTTCGGTCAGGGCGTCCGCCACCGCAGGGTGGACGAACTTGGTGATATCGCCGCCCAGGGCTGCAATTTCACGGACCAGCGTCGAAGAAATGTACGAATAACGTTCGGACGGGGTAAGAAACAGACTTTCCACATCCGGCGCCAGCTGACGGTTCATGTTGGCCAGTTGGAATTCGTATTCGAAGTCCGACACCGCTCGCAAACCACGCAGGAACACGTTGGCGTTCTTCTCTTTGGCGAAATGCGCCAGCAACGTCGAGAAGCCGACGACTTCAACGTTGGGCAGATGTTTAGTGACCTCGCGGGCCAGCGCCACACGCTGTTCCAGGGGAAACAACGGGTTTTTCTTCGGGCTGGCGGCGACGGCGATGATCACATGATCGAACAGGCGCGCGGCGCGTTCGACCAGATCGCCATGGCCCTTGGTAATAGGGTCGAAGGTACCTGGGTACAACACTCGGTTCATCGCGTCGTCCTGGCGGGAGTCCGTTGGGGAGTCGGATGGTATCGCAGCCTTCCCGGTCGGCCAAGTCGCCTTTTGGGTAAGAAAGCACTACAGCCGATTGGAATATTCTCCATTTTCATGGGTTTTTCAAACGTTCGGCCAAAGAAGTTGCCAGCTGCGCCGTCAGCCCGTAGACCGACAATTGCGGGTTTGCGCCAATGCTGGTGGGGAACAGCGAGCCATCATGAATCGACAGATTGCTTAGCTGATGGTACCGGCCGAGGCTGTCGGTCACGGCGTTTTTCGGGTCCTCACCCATGGCACAACCGCCCATCACATGGGCGCTGCCCAGGCGTGTGCGATACAGCTCAAGGTTCAGGCCGTCGATCAGCGTGCGCGCTTCGGCCAGGGTTTTTACGTAGCGAGCGTCGGCGTGCATTGGCATCACCGCATTGGCACCGCCCGCGAACTGGATCTCGGCCATGCTGTGGAACGCCCGGCGCAATCCGTCCCAGGCATAGGGTGAAACCTGATAGTCGAGCACCGGCGTGCCGTCACCGCGCAACTCGACGCTGCCGCCGGGGCTGTCCGGGTGAAAGCCGTCCCGCAGCAACGCCAACATGGCGTGGGTGTGGGGCAGGTTTTCCATGTGCTGGGCGTTTTCCTTGCCGAAACCGCCGAGCAGGGTCGTGGCCAGTGCCGGGTGCAGCGGCGGCACTTCGAGTTTGTAAGACATTTTTCCGGTGGTGCCGTTCTGCCATTGGAAATGGTCGGAATAGATCGACTGTGGCGCGCCATAAAACGGGTTGATCACCTCGTCGAACAGCCCGGCCGACATGTTCACCAGGTGTAGAAAAGTCCGTTTGCCCAGCCGTTTGTGCGGATCCGGTGCCTCGGAGCGCATGAGCAGCGCCGGGCTGTTGATCCCGCCACCGGCCAGCACGTAATGCCGCGCCTTGACCGTGATCGTGTGTCCGGTAGGCGCGACGCAGCGGTCGTCCATCGCTACGCAGTGCAAGCCCGTGACCTTGTCGCCGCTGATCAAGAGCTTTTCGGCACGAGCCAGATAGAGCAACTCGCCACCCTTTTCCAGGGCCGCCGGAATGGTCGTGACCAGCATCGATTGCTTGGCGTTGGTCGGGCAACCCATGCCGCAGTAGCCAAGGTTCCAGCAGCCACGCACGTTGCGCGGGATCACATGCCAGGCGTAGCCGAGTTTTTCGCAGCCTTTGCGGATCACGTCGTTGTTGGCGTTGGGCGGGATCATCCACGGGGCGACGCCCAGGCGTTGCTCCATTTTCTCGAACCACGGCGCCATCTCGGCCGGCGTGTGGCCTTTGACGCCGTGTTCCTTGGCCCAGTGGTCGAGGGTCGGGTCCGGCGTGCGAAAGCTTGAGGTCCAGTTGATCAGCGTTGTGCCGCCCACCGCCCGGCCCTGAAGGATGGTGATTGCGCCGTCTTTGCTCATGCGGCCGATACCTTCCTGATAGAGGCTGGTATAGGCCTGGTCTTCGAGCATCTTGAAGTCGCTGCTGGTCCTCAGTGGGCCTTCCTCGATCAGCAATACCTTGTAGCCCGCGGCGCTGAGGATTTCGGCGGTGGTGCCACCGCCCGCACCGCTGCCGATAATCGCCACGTCCGCTTCGAGGGTCAGGTCCTGGGTCAGTTGTGAACCGTTATAGGTTTTCCAGCCACGGGCCAGGCCTTCGCGGAACGGATCGGGTACGGGCATCTTCAGGGGCTCTTGTTGTTATGTTTTGGATGCAGTGGTGAGGCGGCTGACGCCTTCGCGAGCAAGCCCGCTCCCACATGGGTATACGCGGTCCCCTGTGGGAGCGGGCTTGCTCGCGAAGGGCGCGCTGCGGTTTCAGACCGTTGGCGGTCCGGGATACCCGCAATGCGCCCACGATTCCGCCCGGCTATACCTCGCCATCATCACCAGTTGCAGCAACGAGCTGTGGCCCATGCGCAGCAAGCTCAACGAGCTGTTTTCCCAGCGATCGAGAAAGTGCCGGATCTCGTCGGCACTGGCGTTTTCCCAACTGCCCCAGATCCCGGTCAGAGGTCCGCGAGTCACGGCCATTCCCAGCACATCGAACAACTGCCGGGTCAACTTGAGCATTTCCGGTGACAAATGATTCAGGCCGTTATCCAGGCAGTGCAGGGTTTCACCGACGGCCGTCGGCATTTTTTCAACGGCCACAGCGCCGTCGAGCATCACCGGAATCAGTGCCCGCAGAAACAGCAAGTCACCGCTGCGCAGAATCGCGAAACCGCTGGCCGGCAAGCTCGATGAGCAACCGCTGAGGCTCGCGCCCAAACCGGCGGTGGCGAGAAACGCGCTGGCTCCCAGGCTGAACTTAAGCAAGCCGCGCCGTGACAGCGCGGGTGTATCGGACAGACTTGGGCTCATTATTGTTATTACCCGAAGGGGACGATCGTTAGCGGATAAACAGCTTCTGAATCAGCTTCTGAATGGATTTTCCGTACGGCGGGTAGATCAATTTCGCCGCATTGAACCGCTGTTTGATCAGCACACCTTTGGCTTTGCTGAAGGTCAGGAAACCTTCGTGGCCGTGGTAATGGCCCATGCCCGAGGCGCCGATCCCGCCAAATGGCATATCGTCCTGAGCGACGTGCAGCAGGGTGTCGTTCAGGCACACGCCGCCGGAATGGGTTTCGTGAAGTACGCGGTGTTGCTCACGCTTGTCGTAGCCGAAGTAATACAGGGCCAGCGGACGAGGTCGTTGATTGATGTAGGCAAAGGCCTGATCCAGATCCTTGTACGGAACGATCGGCAACAGTGGACCGAAGATTTCGTCCTGCATCACCATCATGTCGTTGCTGACGTTGAGCAGCAGGCTGTGACTCATGCGGCGCCCCTGGCCCTTGTCGAACAATGGAATCAGCAGCGCGCCCTTGCTGGTGGCGTCGCTGATGTAGCCGTTGAGGCGCGCGAGTTGCCGGTCATTGATGATCGCTGTGTAGTCCGGGTTGTCGGTCAAGGTCGGATAAAACCCGCGAACCGCCTGACGATAGGCTTCGACGAAAGCGCCTACGCGATCTTCCGGCACCAGCACATAGTCCGGGGCCACGCAGGTCTGCCCGGCGTTGAGCGTCTTGCCGAAGGCGATGCGTTCGGCAGCGTCCTTGAGCGGCACGTCGAGGGACACGATGGCCGGGGATTTGCCGCCAAGTTCGAGGGTCACCGGGGTCAGGTTTTCGGCCGCCGCACGCATCACATGTTTGCCGATGCTGGTGGCGCCAGTGAACAGCAGGTGATCGAAACGCAATCTGGAGAACGCCACACCGATATCGGCTTCGCCCAGTACCACGCAGACCAGGTCTTGCGGGAAGATTCGGCCCAGCAGTTCCTTGAGCAACAAACCGGTGGCGGGGGTCGATTCGCTGAGCTTGAGCATCACCCGATTGCCTGCCGACAACGCGCCGACCAATGGCCCGATGGCCAGATACAGCGGGTAGTTCCACGGTACGATCACCCCGACCACACCCAAAGGTTGATAAACGACTTTGGCTGCCGCGGGTTGAAAGGCAATCCCGACCTTGCGCTTCGACGCTTTCATCCAGCCTCTGAGGTGCTGACTGGCGTAGTGAATACCGTGCAGGCTGGGCATCAGTTCGGCGAGCAGGGTTTCATCGGCGCTGCGATGGCTGAAATCCTGGCTGATGGCATCGATCAATGCCTGACGCTCATTGCTCAACAGATCGCGCAGGGCTTTCAGCCATTGCTGGCGCTGGGCGGCGGGCGGCATCGGGTTGGCGGCATACGCCGCGCGTTGGGCGTCGAACAGGGTCTGGAGCTCTTCCAATGGCTGCTGAAGGTTCTGCAGGTAGGCGATGTCAGCAGTCATGGTCGGCTCCGGATTTATTGTAATGAGGGACTTTTTAGAGTCTATGCTCTAGAAAGTCAAATGACATCCTGGTGCAGCTTTGTTTTATCCACTCGCAGATAGGTCGTAAGATGCCGGTCAACGCACTTTGAATTAAAGCCCAAGCCATGGCCCCTCGGATCAAAACCAGCGAGCGCATCGTGCAGAACAGCCTGGAGCTGTTCAATCAGCAGGGTGAGCGCAGCATCAGCACCAACCACATTGCTGCCCATATGGAAATTTCCCCGGGCAACCTGTACTACCACTTCCCCAATAAGCAGGCGATCATCGCCGTGCTGTTCAGTGAGTACGAAAGCCTGGTGGACAGCTTCCTGCGCCCGCCCCAGGGTCGTGCCGCCACGGTCGAAGACAAGCGCTTCTACCTCCAGGAATTGCTGGCCGCCATGTGGCGCTACCGGTTTTTGCACCGCGATCTGGAGCATTTGCTCGACAGTGATCCGGAACTGGCCGCCCGTTATCGGCGCTTTTCCCAACGCTGCCTGATCCATGGCACGCACATTTACGCGGGCTTCGTCGAGGCCGGCATCCTGCAAATGGACAAGGTTCAGATCGAATCCCTGACGCTCAATGCCTGGATCATCCTGACATCCTGGGTGCGTTTTCTGTGCACCACGCGTGAAAATTCCAATCACCTGAGCGAACAGGCCATCAAGCGAGGCGTGTATCAAGTGCTGGTGCTTGAGGCCGGTTTCGTCACGGATCAATCTCGCGCCGCGGTAAACGCGTTGTTCGAGGAGTTTTACGTGCCGCTGGCCCAAGCGCTGGAAGAAGTGCAGTAGGATTCAAAACAGACTTAATCACAGGAGCCCGTTATGCCCATTGCGCAACTGATCAGCCCGCAAGCGTTGGACCTGAAAAAGGAGCAGCCGGGGCTGGTGATTCTGGATTGTCGTTTTGCCCTCGAAGACCCGGATTACGGTCAACGCAGTTATGCCGAAGGGCATATCGCAGGGTCGAGCTTTGCCGATCTTGAGCGTGATTTGAGCGGGACAGTGGTCAAGGGGGTGACCGGGCGTCATCCGCTGCCTGAACCTGAAAAACTGATCGAACGTCTGCAAGCCTGGGGCGTCAACGCCGACAGCGACGTGATTTTGTACGACGACGGTCCGGGTGCGTACGCGGCGCGGGCCTGGTGGTTGCTGGCCTGGCTGGGCAAACGTGACGGCGTGTTTATTCTCGATGGCGGGCTCAAGGCTTGGCACGCGGCCGGTTTGCCCCTGAGTCTTGATGCGCCGCAGATTGAGCGTGGCACCTTCACGGGGTCGCCGGACAACGCGCTGGTCTTGAGCGCCGAACAGCTCCAGAAACGTCTCGGCCAGCCTGCGCTGACCCTGCTCGATGCCCGCGGCTTGCCGCGTTTCAAGGGCGAAGTAGAACCGATCGACCCGATTGCCGGGCACATCCCTGGCGCGCAATGTGCGGCGTTCACCGACAACCTGGGCAGCGACGGGCGTTTTCTGCCGGCGGATCAGCTCAAGCAGCGTTTTGCTGCGAAGCTCGGTGATCGTTCGCCGACCGATCTGGTGGCGTACTGCGGTTCTGGCGTGACGGCCTGTCACAACCTGTTCGCGCTGTGCCTGGCGGGTTATCCGTTGGGCTCGTTGTATGCCGGTTCATGGAGCGAGTGGATCAACGATCCTGCGCACGGCATCGCCATCGGCGAATGAAGATCAAAAGATCGCAGCCTGCGGCAACTCCTACAGTGGAATGTGTACACCTGTAGGAGCTGCCGCAGGCTGCGATCCTTTGATTCTAAAGTCGGGCGCTGCGATACGCGCCCGGTCCCACGCCGTAAACCTGCTTGAATTGCCGACTCAGATGACTCTGGTCAGCAAACCCCAACTGCGTCGCCACTTCCAGCGGCAAACAACCGCTCTGTAACAGCGCCCGCGCCCGAGCGATGCGCTGCTGCATCAGCCAGGTGTGTGGCGGCATGCCCGTGGCGCGGCGGAACACCCGGGCGAAGTGGAAGGGCGAAAGATTGACTGCCGCTGCCAGTTCTTCCAGCGAAGGCGGCGTCGCCAATTGTGCTTGCAACAGATCCTTGGCCAGCGTCACCGCGCGATGTTCCTTGCCCGGCTTGCCGGCAATCGGCACGGCCGCGTGCCGTTGCAGCAGCGACAGCATCATTTCCCGCCAGACCGTTTGTTGTTGCAGGGCAGTGGACGGACTTTCCAGTAGACGATGCAGTTGGCAGAAACCCTTCACCAGATCCGGATCGCGATACAGCGTGGCGCCAAATGCTGGCAAGTCGTTGGTCGGCAGTTCCAGTTCATCGAGTAGCGAGAGAATCTGACCGCTGTCCGGATAGAACGCCCGATACAACCAACCCTCCTCCGTGCCTTTATGGCCGGTGTGCAGTTCGTCCGGATTGATCAGCACCAGCGTGCCGCTACCGGCCAGGTGCTCGGCACCGCGATAACGATAGCGCTGGGCGCCAGCCATGATCATGCCGATCACGTAACCGTCATGCACATGGGGCGCGAAACGGTGTTCGATGTAGCGTGCGGACAATAACTCGACGCCGGCCAACGGCGCTGTTTGCCAGAATCGGATCGACTCGCCCTGATCGACGTCCATGGCTTTACTGACGACCCACGGCGGTCAACCACTGCGGGATGCGGCGTTCCAGGTAGTAACCCGGTTGCCGGAACGAACCCTCGACGAAGCCGACATGCCCACCCTTGGTCTGTAACTCGAATTGAGTGGAGGCGGACAATTCGTCGGCGTGCGGCAGGCTATGAGGAAATATAAACGGGTCATCGGCCGCTTGAATGATCAGGGTTGGCGTACGAATTTCGCCAAGGAAATAGCGACTTGAGGCGCGGTCATAGTAATCCTTGGCATCGGCAAAACCGTTCAGCGGCGCGGTGACTCGGCCATCGAAATCCCAGAACGTGCGCAGGTTCTCCAGCGAGCCCAGCGCAGCCAGTGCCGCCAGTCCTTCCTCGCGCCCATCGTGCTGGAACTGGCGCTGTTTATTCTTGATGTAGGCCACCATCTCGCGCATGAAATGCGCCTGATAGACCTTGGAGAAACCCTGGCCGATACGGTCGGCGCATTGATCGAGACGAAACGGCACCGACACCGCCACCGCACCGACCACGCCACTATTGCTGCCGGATTCGCCCAAGTGCTTGAGCAACACATTGCCGCCCATGGAATAACCGACCGCATACAACGGCGCGAGTGGTCGTTGGGCCTTCAGGTGTTTGATGGTTTCGGCCAGGTCTTCACTGGCGCCGGAATGGTAGCTACGTGGAAGCAGATTCGGCTCGCCCGAACAGCCGCGCCAGTTCAGTGCGACGCTGGCCCAGCCTTGGGCACCCAGCGCTTTCTGCACTCCGGCCACGTAAGGCGAATTCGAAGAACCGGTCAGGCCGTGCAACACCAGCACCAGTGGCGCATCGGCGCTGTGCGGGCCGTGCCAGTCGAGATCGAGAAAGTCGCCATCCTCAAGCCACAAGCGTTCGCGCTGGCGTTCGATGTGCGTGGTTTTGCGCCACAGCGGTCCCCACAAGGTTTGCAAGTGCGGGTTGCCGAGGCCGAAGGCGGGAGTGAAGCGTTCTGGCGTTTGGGGCACGATGGTTCTCGATGCAGCGGTGCGAGCCTCGCTTGAGGCGCGCACCTTTTTCAGGCCGGTTGATTAACCGGCAATCTCTGCCATACGTTGCCACAACGCGTAATACACCCGCCCGGATTTCTGCTCCCGGTGCAGGCGCCAGTTGCCTGGTAAGCCAAGGCTCGATGGCGCATTCTCGCTTTCAGTGTAGATCCAAGCTTCGTCGGCCAGCCACTGACGCTCTTCAAGTAATGCGCAAACACCCGGCAACAGGTTCTGGTTGAACGGCGGATCGAGGAACACCACGTCGTAAGCAGTCGCTGTCTGGGTTTCCAGGTAGCGCAGGGCATCGGCGGTCTGAATCTGGCCGGTGGTGCAGCGCAGCGTGCCCAGATGCTCCTTGATGCTGGCGACCGCGATGTTACTGGCGTCCAGTGCCTGACCCATGGCCGCGCCACGGGACAAGGCTTCAAGGAACAACGCGCCGCTGCCGGCGAACGGGTCCAGAACCTTGGCGCCAGCGACATAAGGCGCGAGCCAGTTGAACAGGGTTTCACGCACCCGGTCCGGGGTAGGGCGCAGGCCCGGTGCATCCGGGAAGCTCAGCTTTCGGCTGCCCCATTCACCGCCGATGATGCGCAGTTGGTTCACGCCGTTATGGACGTTGTGTACGGGTTTTTTAGGACGAGTGGCCATTAATGCTCCGGAACCCCGAGCGGTCGCTCGGCAGGTTTATCAGTGGGGGCCGGTAACGGCTTTTGCGGCACGGTCGGGCCAGCGCTGACGATGACCATTTTGTCCGTGCTCAAGTGTTTGTTCAGTGCGGTTTTGACCTGCTCGACCGTCAGGCTCTGGGACTCGCGCATAAAGTCATCCAGATAACTCAGCGGCAGGTTGTAGAAACCCATGGCGCCGAGTTGGCCGACGATATCGGCGTTGCTGGCGGTGGACAGCGGGAAGCTGCCAGCCAGTTCACGCTTGGCGTCGTCGAGTTCTTTCTGGGTCGGGCCGGTTTTAAGGTAGTCGGCGAGCACGTCCTGCACCAGTTTCAGCGTGCCTTCGCTCATCTCGGCGCGGGTTTGCAGATTGATCATGAACGGGCCGCGAGCCTGCATCGGGGTGAAGCCCGAATACACGCCATAAGTCAGGCCGCGCTTCTCGCGCACTTCGCTCATCAACCGGGTGCCGAAGCCACCGCCGCCAAGGATCTGGTTACCCATGGACAGTGCCGCGTAGTCCGGGTCGTCACGGTCGATGCCCAATTGCGCGAGCATCAGGTTGGTCTGCTTGGACGGAAACTCGATGTGACCGATGCTGGCTTTCGGTTCCACAGGTTGCGGGATTTTCGCCAGCTCCGGGCCTTTTGGCAGCGCGCTGGAGACTTGCGCAGCAATCGCCTCCGCCTCGGCACGAGACAGGTCGCCCACCAGCGCAATCACCACGTTGCCAGCCGCATAGGCCTTCTCATGGAACGCTTTCAGTTGAGCCAGTGTGATCGCTGGAACGGTTTTCGCCGTGCCGTCGCTGGAGTGCGCGTACGGGTGATCGCCGTACAGACGGTTCATCAGCTCCAGGCTCGCCAGTTTGCCCGGGTTCTGCTTCTGGTATTCGAAACCGGCGAGCATCTGGTTCTTGATGCGCGCAAAGGAATCGGCAGGGAAGGTCGGTTTGCCGACGACTTCAGAGAACAACTTCAGGGCCGGCTCGCGTTTGTCCGCGGCGCTGAGGCTGCGCAGGGAAGCCAGTGCCATGTCCTTAAATGCGCCGTTGCCGAAATCTGCGCCCAGGCCTTCGAAGCCCTGAGCGATGGCGCCGACATCTTTGCCGGCCACACCTTCGTTGAGCATGGCATTGGTCAGCACGGAGAGGCCGGGTGCGTCGCCGTCCTGGCTGCTGCCGGCGGCGAAGATCAGGCGCATGTCGAACATCGGCAGCTCCCGGGCTTCAACGAACAGCACCTTGGCGCCCTCGGCGGTTTTCCAGGTCTGCACGTCCAGGGTGCGGTGGCTTGGCGCCTTGCCGTCGAGTTCGGCCAGCGATTGCAGTTTCTGGCTGGCCTTGGCCTTGTCGAGGGCTTCGCTGGCCTTGGATTCGTCGGTCTTTGAGAAGTAGAACGCGGCAGACCCGATCAAGGCGACAGCGATCAGGCCCATCAGGACCAGGCGCGGTTTTTTACGCTCACTCATGAGTCGTCTCCTCCGGCAATACATGGGCGACGCTGAGACGTTCGCGGGTGAAATACAGCTTGGCGGCTTTCTGGATGTCTTGCGGGGTCACGCTTTCCAGGTCAGCGAGTTCGGTGTCCATCAGCTTCCACGACAGGCCGACGGTTTCCAATTGGCCAATGGCGGTGGCCTGGCTGGTGATCGAGTCACGCTCGAAAACCAGGCCGGCAATCACTTGAGCCCGCACTCGTTCCAGTTCTTCAGCGGACGGCGCGGTGGTTTTCAACTGTTCAAGCAGTTTCCACAGGCCAGCTTCAGCCTGGGCCATGGTTTTGTTTTTCTGAGTATTGGGCGTTGCCGACAAGGTGAACAGGCTGTCGCCACGGGTATAGGCGTCGTAACTCGACGAACCGCCGGAGACCAGCTCTTCGCCGCGCTCCAGTTGTGTCGGGATACGTCCGCTGTAGCCGCCGTCGAGCAGGGCGGAGATCAGGCGCAAGGCATTGACCGAGCGTTTGTCTTCGGCGGTGGCGATGCTCGGCACGTTGAAGCCCAGCATCAGGCTTGGCAGTTGGGTCTGCACGTGCAGGGTGATCTGCCGTTCGCCGGGTTCGGCCAGTTCCAGCGGGATTTTCGCGGACGGCACGTCACGTTTGGCGATCGGGCCGAAGTAACGCTGGGCCAGGGTTTTGACCTCGTCCGGGGTCACGTCACCGACCACCACCAACGTGGCGTTGTTCGGCACATACCAGGATTGGTACCAGTGGCGCAGCTCTTCGACTTTCATGCGGTCCAGGTCAGCCATCCAGCCGATGGTCGGCGTGTGGTAACCGCTGGCCGGGTAGGCCATGGCCTTGAAGCGTTCGTAAGCCTTGGACATCGGCTTGTCGTCGGTGCGCAGGCGACGTTCTTCTTTAATGACTTCGATCTCGCGGGCGAACTCGTCGGCCGGCAGACGCAGGCTGGCCATGCGGTCGGCCTCCAGCTCGAAGGCCACGCCCAGACGGTCGCGGGCCAGCACCTGGTAATACGCCGTGAAGTCGTCGCTGGTGAACGCGTTCTCTTCGGCACCGAGGTCGCGCAGGATCAGCGACGCTTCGCCAGGGCCGACTTTCTCGCTGCCCTTGAACATCATGTGTTCCAAGGCGTGGGACAAACCGGTCTGACCCGGGGTCTCGTAGCTTGAGCCGACCTTGTACCAGACTTGGGAAACCACCACCGGCGCACGATGGTCTTCGCGCACGACGACCTTCAGGCCGTTATCGAGGGTGAATTCGTGAGTGGGTTGTGGATCGGCAGCCAGGGCCGAGAGGGGCAGACAAACTGTGCTGAGCAGCAGGCCTGCAGCGCGGCGGGCTAGAGCATTCATTCGTTTTTAAACCTTTGGGGCTGCCCGCTTGGTCTTAGCGTCGGCGGGCGAGAGGGTGCTAGGATACTGATCCGTTTTACTGGCGGCCACGCCTATCAGGCCTTTGATCGGTCAGCAGGTTGTTTGGGTTTACGGCTGAAGCTTTGAGTTTGTCAGCTAAACTCTGCGTTTTCGCCGACGATGCCGTTCCAGTCCTTCGTATTAGTCGACCTTTGAGGTGCTGTTTGTACCTCGACAAAATGTTGCGCGTGAACAAGCTGGGTCAATCGCAGTCTGTTCTGCATCGAAAATTTATTTGCCGAGGCGCCTTTGGCGCGTCGCTACCGTGAGATAGCCGTCCTCCATGTTTGGTTCCAACGACGACAAGAAAGCCCCAGCTGCGGCTGGCGAGAAGAAAAGCCTGTTCGGATGGCTGCGCAAAAAGCCGCAGGAACCCGTCGTCGAACAGCCACAGCCACTTCCTGAGCCCACGCCTGCGCCGGTAATAGAAGAAGAGCCCGCGCCGGTTGTCCTGCCGATCGCTGAGCCGGTGCTGCAAACGGCCATCGAGCCTGAGCCTGATGTTGTCGCCGAAGTCGTGACCCAGGTGCCGCTCACGCCCGTTGCCGAGCCATGGCTGACGTTGCCCGTGGCGGAAGAGCCGGTGGCATTGGTTGAAGATGATCTGGCGCCGCACGTTACACCGCCGATTCCAGCGCCGACTGCCTTTGCTCCTGAGCCCGTTCAAGCGCCAGTGGTTGAGCCGGTTGTTGCGCCAGTGGTGGTTGAGCCTGAGCCGGTTGTTCCGGAATCTGTGGTGCCCGCATTCGTTGCTCCGGTTGCTCCGGTTGTCCAAGCGCCGGCTCCGGCCATCGCTCCCGTCGCTCCCGTTGCCGCCGCACCTGTCGTTCCCGTCGAAGCGCCTGCCGGGCCCGTGCGTACAGAAGAAACCAAAGCCGGTTTCTTCGCCCGCCTGAAACAGGGTTTGTCCAAGACCAGCGCCAGCATCGGCGAAGGCATGGCCAGCCTGTTCCTGGGCAAGAAGATCATCGATGACGAGCTGCTCGAAGACATCGAAACCCGCCTGTTGACCGCCGACGTGGGCGTCGAGGCGACTTCGGTGATCATTCAGCGTCTGACCCAGAAGGTCGCTCGCAAAGAACTGGCCGATGCCGATGCGCTGTACAAGTCCCTGCAAGCGGAACTGGCGGCGATGCTCAAACCCGTCGAGCAACCGCTGAAAATCACTTCGCAGAACAAGCCGTTCGTGATTCTGGTCGTCGGCGTCAACGGCGCCGGCAAGACCACCACCATCGGCAAATTGGCGAAGAAGCTGCAGCTCGAAGGCAAGAAAGTCATGCTCGCGGCCGGCGATACCTTCCGCGCCGCCGCCGTCGAGCAATTGCAGGTCTGGGGCGAGCGCAACAAGATCCCGGTCATCGCCCAGCACACCGGCGCTGACTCGGCTTCAGTTATCTTCGACGCCGTGCAAGCCGCCAAGGCCCGTGGCATTGACGTGCTGATCGCCGACACCGCCGGTCGTTTGCACACCAAAGACAACTTGATGGAAGAGCTGAAGAAGGTTCGTCGGGTGATTAGCAAGCTCGACGCCGACGCGCCTCACGAGGTGCTGTTGGTGCTCGATGCCGGCACTGGCCAGAACGCGATCAGCCAGGCCAAACAATTCAACCAGACCGTCGAACTGACCGGCCTGGCGCTGACCAAGCTCGATGGCACCGCCAAAGGCGGGGTGATTTTCGCCCTCGCCAAGCAGTTTGGCCTGCCGATTCGCTACATCGGCGTCGGTGAAGGCATCGATGATTTGCGTACTTTTGAAGCAGAACCCTTTGTCCAGGCATTGTTTGCCGAGCGGGAGCGTTCATGATTCGTTTCGAACAGGTCGGTAAGCGCTACCCGAATGGTCATGTCGGCTTGCATGAGCTGAGCTTTCGAGTCCGTCGGGGCGAGTTTTTGTTTGTGACCGGCCATTCTGGCGCCGGTAAAAGCACCTTGTTGCGCCTGCTGCTGGCAATGGAGCGTCCAACCACCGGCAAATTGCTGTTGGCCGGGCAAGACCTGAGCACCATCAGCAATGCGCAGATCCCGTACTTGCGGCGGCAGATCGGCGTGGTGTTCCAGAACCACCAATTACTGTTCGATCGCACGGTGTTCAACAATATCGCGCTGCCCTTGCAGATCCTTGGGCTGTCCAAGGCCGAGATCACCAAGCGCGTGGATTCGGCGCTGGAGCGCGTGGCGCTGTCGGACAAGACCGATTTGTACCCTGGCGATCTGTCCACTGGTCAGCAACAGCGCGTCGGCATCGCCCGCGCCATCGTTCACCGCCCGGCCTTGCTGCTGGCGGACGAACCGACCGGTAACCTCGACCCGCGTCTGGCGGCCGAAATCATGGGCGTGTTCGAAGACATCAATCGTCTGGGCACCAGCGTGCTGATCGCCAGCCACGATCTGGCACTGATCGCCCGCATGCGCCACCGCATGCTGACCCTGCAGCGCGGCCGATTGATCGGTGACGGGGAGGCCGGCGTATGAGTGCGACACGTAGCCCCAAGGTTTCCGAGCGCGTGGCCCCGAAGGCCGCCGATCAGCAACCGCAGAAGAAACGCGACGATGATGACGGCCCGGATTTCGCCACACTGTTCCGTGCCTGGGTCGAGAGTCATCGCGCCAGCCTGCTCGATAGCTTGCGTCGTTTGGGCAAGCAGCCAATCGGTAGCTTCTTCACCTGCCTGGTGATGGCGGTTGCCCTGAGTTTGCCAATGGGCCTGTCACTTTTGCTAAGTAACGTCGAGCGTCTCGGCGGTTCCTGGCAGCGTGCGGCGCAGATTTCCCTGTACCTGCAAATCGAGGCCAGCCCCGCTGAAGGCGAGTCGTTGCGCGAGCAGATCAAAGGCATGCCTGGCGTAGCTGATGCTGAATATGTCGGCCGCGATCAGGCGCTGGAAGAGTTCCAGCAGCAGTCCGGTCTGGGCGAGGCGCTCAAGGAACTGCCGGAAAACCCGCTGCCAGGCGTGGTGCTGGTCACCCCGAACGAAGTCGACAAGCCGGCGCTTGAAGCATTACGACAAAAACTTTCCGAACTGCCGAAGGTACAACAGGCGCAACTTGATCTAGTCTGGGTCGAGCGTCTGGCAGCCATCCTCAAGCTGGGTGACCGTTTTGTCTTCGGTCTGACCGTGCTTCTGGTTTCTGCATTACTTTTGGTGATAGGCAATACCATTCGTCTTCATATTGAAAACCGCCGCACAGAGATAGAAGTGATTAAACTCGTCGGCGGCACTGACAGCTATGTGCGCAGGCCCTTTCTGTATATGGGTGCGCTTTATGGCTTCGGTGCGGGGATTCTTTCCTGGGGCGTATTGGCGTTCGGCCTTGATTGGCTGAACGACGCGGTGGTTGGGCTGGCCGGTTTGTACGGCAGTGATTTTGCGCTGGCCGGAGTGCCAGTTGCCGACGGTCTGTCGCTCTTGCTTGGCGCGGTGCTGTTGGGGTATATCGGTGCATGGATTGCAGTCGCACGCCACCTGCGGGAGCTTGCGCCAAAGTAATATCATTTTGCTCGTATTGACCTTTCAGCGTTTATGGGAACTTGTCTTTCGGTTTCCGGTCAATTTTCGCAGTGCTGAACTGCACGAGTTATGTAAGTCGGAGGTTTTTTCGTATGACCAATTCTTTGCAACCTGCATATGCTCTGGTCCCGGGTGCGAACCTGGAGGCCTATGTGCACACCGTGAACAGCATTCCATTGCTGACGCCGGAGCAGGAGCGTGAACTGGCCGAGAGTCTCTATTATGAGCAGGATTTGGGGGCGGCTCGGCAGATGGTGCTCGCCCACCTGCGTTTTGTCGTACATATCGCCCGTAGCTATTCCGGCTACGGTCTGGCTCAGGCTGACCTGATCCAGGAAGGCAACGTCGGCCTGATGAAGGCCGTGAAGCGCTTCAACCCTGAAATGGGTGTGCGCCTGGTTTCGTTCGCTGTGCACTGGATCAAGGCGGAAATCCACGAGTTCATCCTGCGCAACTGGCGCATTGTGAAAGTCGCGACCACCAAGGCCCAGCGCAAGCTGTTCTTCAACCTGCGCAGCCAGAAGAAACGTCTGGCGTGGCTGAACAACGAGGAAGTCCACCGTGTGGCGGAAAGCCTCGGTGTAGAGCCTCGGGAAGTGCGTGAGATGGAAAGTCGCCTGACCGGCCATGACATGGCCTTCGATCCGGCCGCGGAAGCGGACGACGACAGTGCTTTTCAATCGCCAGCCAACTATCTGGAAGACCACCGGTACGACCCGGCCCGTCAACTGGAAGATGCCGATTGGAGCGACAACTCGAACCACAACCTGCACGAAGCGCTTGAAGTGCTGGACGACCGCAGCCGTGACATCCTCTACCAGCGCTGGCTGGCGGAAGAAAAAGCCACACTGCATGACCTGGCGCAGAAGTACAACGTGTCGGCCGAGCGTATTCGTCAGCTCGAGAAGAGCGCGATGAACAAGCTCAAGTTGTCGATCGCCGCCTAACCGCAGCTCAGGCATAAAAAAACGCCCCGATCATTGATCGGGGCGTTTTTGTTTGCGCATCAAAAGGTCACTGAGCCCAAGGTGCGCGGCGTGAATCATTGATCCCTACAAGGTAGCTATCGCCACCGAGCTGACTCATCTGTTGCCGAATCCATCCCGCTCGCCGTGCGACGTAGTTAGTTGGATGACTGGCGCTCCACACCCGCGGGTTAGGCAGCACCGCAGCCAGCAAGCTGGTCTGCTGGCGAGACAGCGAGCGAGCGCCGACGCCAAAGTGATGCCTGGCTGCTGCTTCAGCGCCAAACACACCGTCATCCCACTCAACGCTGTTGAGGTAGACCTCGAGAATTCGCTGCTTGGGCCAGAACACTTCGATCAGTCCGGTAAACCAGGCTTCCAGGCCTTTGCGCAACCAGCTGCGGCCGGACCACAGAAACAGATTCTTCGAGACCTGCTGGCTCAGGGTGCTGGCGCCGCGAATCGTTCCGCCGAGTTCGTTGTGGGCCAGTGCGGCCTGGATCGCGCCAAAGTCAAAGCCCCAATGCTCCGGGAATTTCTGATCTTCGCCGGCAATCACCGCGACTTTCAGGTCATCGGAAATTTCATCCCAGGGTTTCCAGGTGCGTTGCAGATCAATGGGCTCGCCGTCGAACCAGGATTCGACCTTGCGCTCGACCATCAACGCGGTTCCCGGTGGCGGTACCACGCGAAAGATCAGCACCAGCAATACGCTGCCACCCGCGAACCAGAGCAGGGCCTTCGTGAATCGTCGCAAAAATATACGCAGCATAGAGATGGCTTGGCCGAACCCGTTGAGCGGGCCATTATACAGACCCTGTGGATCGAGTCTGACTGGAGTTCTTCATGCTGCGTGGCTTTCTGATGCTGGCCGCTTTCTTCGGCTTCACCGGCGTTGCCCTTGGCGCGTTCG
The DNA here is from genome assembly GCF_964253845.1 of Pseudomonas sp. LjRoot277. NCBI lineage: Bacteria > Pseudomonadati > Pseudomonadota > Gammaproteobacteria > Pseudomonadales > Pseudomonadaceae > Pseudomonas > Pseudomonas sp. LjRoot277. The sequence goes on from NZ_CAXURI020000001.1 coordinate 515,261, forward strand.
CTGCCCATGGCTTGAAAAGCCGCCTGACGCCCGAGTACCTGGCAATTTTCCACACCGGCGTGACCTATCAGTTGGTGCACACATTGGCATTGCTGGGCGTTGCGCTGCTGGCCACGCAAATTTCCGGGCGCCTGATCACCTGGGCGGGAGTATCGTTTGTCGTCGGCATCCTGCTGTTTTCCGGCAGTCTGTACCTGTTGACCATGACCGGCGTCAGCAAGCTTGGGATCATCACCCCCTTCGGCGGCCTGGCATTTCTGGTCGGCTGGTTCTGCCTGGGGCTTGCCGCCTGGCGGTTGAGCTGACCGGGTGGTCCATTTCATGACGAATGGCTTGGGTCGCCAAGACTGATCGGGCTAGAATGCCAGCCCCTAAAAATGATGGCGGCATTCGGTATGCGCATTCAGTTGAACGGCGAATCCCTTGAACTGCCCGACGGCGAAACCGTTGCGGCCCTGCTGACCCGTCTGGAACTGACCGGACGCCGGGTGGCGGTCGAACTCAATCTGGATATCGTCCCGCGCAGCCAGCATGCGGACACCACGCTGAATGACGGCGATTCCGTCGAAGTGGTACACGCCATCGGCGGCGGCTAGTCGCCCGGCCCGCAAGGGCACAGAATTCTGCAAGAACCTCACCCCTACAGAGGATTTCCCATGAGCATCGTTCGTAGCGACAAGCCCTTCGTCCTGGCCGGTCGTACTTACCAGTCGCGTTTGCTGGTAGGCACCGGCAAGTACCGCGACATGGAAGAAACCCGCCTGGCCATCGAAGCCTCGGGTGCCGAGATCGTCACCTTCGCCGTGCGCCGCACCAACCTCGGCCAGAACCCGGGCGAACCGAACCTGCTCGAAGTCCTGTCGCCGGATCGCTACACCTTCCTGCCTAACACCGCCGGTTGCTTCGACGCTACCGAGGCTGTGCGCACCTGCCGCCTGGCCCGTGAGCTGCTCGGTGGCCACAACCTGGTGAAGCTGGAAGTGCTGGCGGATCAGAAAACCCTGTTCCCCAACGTGATCGAAACCCTCAAGGCCGCTGAAGTGCTGGTCAAGGAAGGTTTCGACGTGATGGTCTACACCAGCGATGACCCGATCATCGCCCGTCAACTGGCGGAAATCGGCGTTATCGCGGTGATGCCGCTGGCCGGCCTGATCGGCACGGGCCTGGGGATCTGCAACCCGTACAACCTGCAGATCATCCTCGAAGAAGCCAAGATCCCGGTGCTGGTGGATGCCGGTGTCGGTACCGCCTCCGACGCCACCATCGCCATGGAACTGGGTTGCGAAGCGGTGCTGATGAACTCGGCCATCGCCCATGCCCAGCAGCCGATCATGATGGCTGAAGCCATGAAACACGCCATCGTTGCAGGTCGTTTGGCCTACCTCGCCGGCCGCATGCCGAAAAAACTCTATGCCAGCGCCTCCTCGCCGCTGGATGGTCTGATCAAGTAAGAGCCATTGATGACTGAATCAAACGAAACGCCTATCCAGCCGGAAGAAGGCGAAGAGCGCCAACACCGCCGCATCAAGAGTTTCGTGATGCGCGCCGGGCGCATGACCGAAGGCCAGCAAAAAGGTCTGGAGCAGGGCACGCCGCTGTTCGTGTTGCCTCTGGCCGATGCGCCGGTGGACTTCGATCAGGTGTTCGGTCGTTCGGCACCGCGCTCGCTGGAAATCGGTTTTGGCATGGGCCATTCGCTGCTGGAAATGGCCGCGGCTTCGCCGGAGCAGGATTTCATCGGCGTGGAAGTGCACCGCCCGGGTGTTGGCGCGCTGCTCAATGGCGTGCTGACTCAGGGCCTGACCAACCTGCGGGTCTACGATTGCGACGCGATCGAAGTGCTCAATCGCTGCGTGGCTGACAACAGCCTCGATCGCCTGATGCTGTTTTTCCCGGACCCGTGGCACAAGAGTCGCCACCACAAGCGCCGTATCGTTCAGGCGTCGTTCGCTGAACTGGTGCGCAGCAAGTTGAAGGTCGGCGGTGTGCTGCACATGGCCACTGACTGGGAACCGTACGCCGAGTACATGCTGGAAGTGATGAACGTGGCGCCGGGTTATCGCAACCTGGCCGAAGATGGCAAATGCGTGCCGCGCCCGGCCGAGCGCCCGATCACCAAGTTCGAACGCCGCGGCGAACGTCTTGGGCATGGCGTGTGGGATTTGAAGTTCGAAAAACAGTCCTAAACCCTACGCAATACCCAATGTGGGAGCGGGCTTGCTCGCGAAGGCGTCGTATCAGTCAACATCACTGTTGAATGATCTACCGCTTTCGCGAGCAAGCCCGCTCCCACATTTGTTTTTGGGTGTGTTCGAAATTTAGCGGCGATCGGCGACGACACCGATGAGCACCAGCACCACCAACAACACCGGCGCCAGGCTGTAGTTGTTGAACTGGCTCAGGCCTTTGATGATCCACGGCGTGGCATAGATCAGCGCGACGCCGCTGCCGATCATGCACAGCAGGGCCATCAGCGGGACGCGCAAGGCGCCAGCGATGCTGCCCAGGCGTTGGTCGACCCAGCCTTTGATATCGGCGCCAAACAACACCAGCAGGCAGCCCACCAGTGCCAGAGCGATTTCAGACAGGTTGCTACGGCTCCAGCGGGACGCGGTGGCGAGCAGGTCGAGTATCAAATCCATTCGTTTTCCCTTAAGGCTGAAATCAGCTCAGAAATGTCTGCAGCAAGTCATTGAGAAACAGGTGTCCGCGCTCGGTGGCCGCCAGACGTGACGGTTCGACCTGCAACAAGCCGCTTTGTTCGGCTTCGCGGCGGTGTTCGGCGAGGCTTTCCAGGGTCATCCCGGTGCGTTCCGGATACAGCCGCGATTCCACGCCCTCGGTCAGGCGTAGCGCGTTCATCAGGAACTCGAACGGCAGTTCTTCATTGGTCAGGGCTTTCTCCCCAGCCTTGAAGCTTTTGGCCGGGTTGAGGTAGTCCTTCGGCAAGCGGGTCTTCCAGGTGCGGACGATGCGCCCGTCCGGGTGGCTGAGTTTGCCGTGAGCCCCGGCACCGATGCCGATGAAGTCGCCGAAACTCCAGTAATTGAGGTTATGCCGCGCCGGACGGCCGGGCTGGGCATACGCCGAGACTTCGTATTGCGCGTAACCGTGCTCGGCCAACAGCGCCTGCCCGGCCTCCTGAATGTCCCACAGCGTGTCGTCTTCCGGCAGCGTCGGCGGCTGGTTCCAGAACACCGTGTTCGGCTCCAGGGTTAGCTGATACCAGGACAAGTGGGTCGGCTTCAGGGCGATGGCCTGGCGCAGGTCGCTCAGGGCGTCGTCCAGGGACTGATCGGGTAAACCGTGCATCAAGTCCAGATTGAAGTTGTCGAACCCGGCCTGACGGGCCATGCCGGCGGCACGTACCGCTTCGTCACCGTTGTGAATCCGCCCCAGGGCCTTGAGTTTCTCTTCCTGAAAGCTCTGGATGCCGATCGACAGGCGATTGATGCCCAGCGCCCGGTAGGCGACGAACTTCTCTTGCTCGAACGTTCCCGGATTGGCCTCCAGAGTGATTTCGATGTCGCTGGCGAACGGAATGCGTTGCTCGACGCCTTTGAGCAAACGGCCCAGGGCTTCAGCGCTGAACAGGCTCGGCGTGCCGCCACCAAAGAAGATCGAACTCAGCTCACGGCCGTAAACCGCATGCAGGTCCTGATCGAGGTCGGCCAGCAGCGCGTCCACATATTCTTCTTCCGGCAGCACCGGGCTGGCGGTGTGGGAATTGAAGTCGCAATAAGGGCATTTGCGCACACACCACGGGATGTGGATGTACAACGCCAAGGGCGGCAGTACCGGCAGGGCGGCCCGAGGCGATTGGGCATCGCCGCCGAAGATCAGCGGCGATGCGGATGAGTCATGGATCATTTCAGGCCCAGACGCTGGCGCAGCAGATCCATTGCACGGGCGCGGTGGCTGATGAGGTTCTTGTCGCTCGGGCTCAACTCGGCGCTGGAGCAATCGCGCTCCGGCACCCAGAACAGCGGATCGTAACCGAAACCGTGTTCGCCGCTGGCTTCCGGCAGGATGCGCCCGTGCCACAGGCCTTCGCAGATAATCGGCAACGGATCGTCGGCATGACGCACCAGCGCCAGCACACAGACGAACTGCGCGCCGCGTTCGGCTTCCGGCACGTCCTTCAATACGTCGAGCAGTTTGGCGTTGTTCGCCGCATCGCCCTGACCATCGGCATAACGAGCCGAGTAGATACCCGGCGCACCGCCGAGGAAATCGACGGCCAACCCCGAATCGTCGGCCAGCGCCGGCAGGCCGGAGATGCGCGCGGCATTGCGGGCCTTGAGGATGGCGTTTTCGACGAATGACAGGCCGGTTTCTTCAGGTTCGACGCTGCTGAACTCGCCGATCGAGCGCAGTTGCACCGATTCGCCGAGCATGGCCTGAAGTTCCTTGAGTTTGCCGGCGTTGTGGCTGGCCAGTACGAGTTGCGTGAAGTTGATCATTCGCCGGGGAAGAGCTCTTGGTTGAAATTGATGGTGTTGATTTTATCGCCGTTCTGCACCTTGATGTCGAAGGTGCGGACTTCCTGTTGATCGACCGGGAACTGGGCGATGTAGTAGATCGCGCCTTGTTCAGTGATCTGTTTGAACTTCAACGGCACGGTCTGGCTGGTCAGGTCTTTCACCGATCCGCTGACTTCAGCGGTCAGTGGTTTGCCATCCTTGAGCACGGAGACGTTTATCACACCCTGGTTCTTGCTCCGCGTCAGCCCGGCCGCTTTGGCAATGTCGGGTGTCAGGAAGGTGGAGTTGAAGGTGTTGTAGTGCACCGTCACGTCGCCAAAGGTTTCCTTGCGCTCGCCTTTGATGACGTCGGCGGCCATGGCGGTGACGCTCAGGCAGGCAGTGAGTAAAAACAGCGCTAGACGACCCATGTTCGTTCTCCTTGGAATGTCGTGGTTCAGACAGCGACCTTGTGATCCTGCAGCCCGGGGCTGCTGACACGGTAAATACCGATCTCACCTAACAGATTAGGCCATAGCTTACTGGCCCACCCGTGCCGATGCTGTTGATCCACGGCAAGCCGATCAATGACCCTGGCTTCACGTTCGCGACACAACGCTTCAAAGTCTTCGAAGGTGCAAAAGTGGATGTTCGGCGTGTTGTACCAGGTGTACGGCAGAAAATCGGACACCGGCATCCGGCCCTTGCTCGCCAGGTACCAGCGGCAGCGCCAGTGACCGAAGTTGGGGAAGGTGATGATGCACTGGCGACCGACGCGCAGCATTTCGTCGAGGATTCTGTCCGGGTAATGCACGGCTTGCAGCGCCTGGGTCATGACCACGACGTCGAAGCTGTTGCTGGCAAAGTTGCCCAGGCCCTTGTCCAGGTCCTGCTCAATCACGTTGATGCCCTTGGCCACGCACTCGGCGATGTTCTCCGGGTCGTTTTCCAGGCCATAGCCGGTGACTTGCTTGTTATCGCGCAGCCAGGTCAGCAATTCGCCATCGCCACAACCGAGGTCGAGCACGCGGCTGCCGGCGGGGATCCATTCCTGGATGATTTCCAGATCAGCTCTCATGGCTTTCTCACAACGTAATGCGGTTCATGTAATTGCTGAATGCCTGCAAGTAGCGCGGGATCGGAATCAGGAAGGCGTCGTGGCCTTGCGGAGCGTCGATCTCGAGGTAGCAGACGTCTTTCTTGGCCGCCATCAGCGCGTCCACCAGTTCCCGCGAGCGGGCAGGGGAGAAGCGCCAGTCGGTGGTGAAGGACATCACGCAGAACTTGGCCTGGGCGTTGGCGAAGGTTTTCGCCAGGTCATCGTCGAAGTTCGCCGCCGGATCGAAGTAGTCCAGCGCCTTGGTCATCAGCAGGTACGTGTTGGCGTCGAAGCGCCCGGAGAACTCTTCGCCCTGATAACGCAGGTAGCTTTCGACCTGGAACTCGACGCTGTGGAAGTCGTAGTTGAGCTTCTCGCTCTTCAGGCCCCGGCCGAATTTCTCGCCCATGGAGTCGTCGGACAGGTACGTGATGTGCCCGACCATTCGCGCCAGCATCAAGCCGCGCTTGGGGATCACGCCCGCTTCCTGGAATGAACCGCCGTGGAATTCGGGGTCGGTGAGGATTGCCTGGCGCGCCACTTCGTTGAAGGCAATGTTCTGCGCCGACAGCTTGGGGGCCGAGGCGATGGCCAGGCAGTGGCGAATGCGATCCGGGTACGTGATGCTCCACTGCATGGCCTGCATGCCGCCGAGGCTGCCGCCGATCACGGCGGCCCATTGGCCGATGCCGAGCAGGTCTGCCAGGCGCGCCTGGCTGTGAACCCAGTCTTCTACGGTCAACACCGGGAAGTCGGCACCGAACGGCTTGCCGGTTTCCGGGTTGGTGCTGCTCGGGCCGGTAGAGCCGTTGCAACCGCCGAGGTTGTTCAGGCTGACCACGAAGAATTTGTGGGTGTCGATCGGCTTGCCAGGCCCGATGCAGCTGTCCCACCAACCGGGTTTGCGGTCGTCGGGGCTGTGGAAGCCGGCAGCGTGATGGTGACCCGACAAGGCGTGGCAGATCAGCACGGCGTTGCTCGCCGCGGCGTTCAGCGTGCCGTAGGTTTCATAGATCAGGTCATAAGCTGGGAGCGAACGGCCGCAGGCCAAGGCCAGGGGTTCACTGAAGTGCGCCACTTGCGGCGTCACCAGACCAACAGAATCGGGGGGAAAGGCAGCTGGCATCGACCCTGCTCTCGTTGAAATGAGGCGTAAGTCTAAAGACCGGTGGGGTTAGCGGCAAGCAAAGGCCGGGGTGTTTGGGAAATGGGTGCTCGGCATTGGATCGCCCCCTCACCCTAACCCTCTCCCCAGAGGGTAGAGGGGACTGACCGAGGTGTTTGGCCAAGCTACATCGACCTGAAATATTGAGTCGAACTCAGGTTCTGAAAAGTCCCCGATCTGCTCCCTTTCCCCTCTCCCCTATGGGGAGAGGGCTGGGGTGAGGGGTGGCTTAATGAAGCGACACACAATCAAAGCGAACGCATCACCAAACCCGGCAACTCCGGCAACTTCTTCGGCGAACAAATCCGCACCCGCTTCTGCCGGTTCAACTCGCCGCTAATCAAGCTCACCTGACTCTTGGACACCCCGAACGCCTTGGCCAGAAACGCCATCAAATACGCATTGGCCTTGCCTTCAACCGGCGGTGCCGTCAGGCGGATCTTCAATCGATCCCCATGCAGCCCGCAGAAATCATCGCTGCGGGCCGCCGGTTGCAAGTGACACTCCAGAATCAGGTCATCACCGTCCCAGCGAAAGTAGCTCACCGGGTCAGATCAGCAAACGGAGGATTTCCGGCATCATCGTCATGGCGGCGAGGTTGTTGATCACCAGCATGTCGATCAGCTTGAGCGCCATGAACGCCAGGATCGGCGAGATATCCAGGCCGCCAAGGTTTGGCAGGATCTTGCGGAACGGCGCCAGGGCTGGTTCGCAGATCTGGTTCACCAGCTCGGCGCCAGGGTTATGGCTGCCCGGTGCGACCCAGGACAGGATCACGCTGATGATCAGGGCAAAGAAGAAAATCTTCAGGAACAGCGCTGTCACGCCAATCAGCGACCAGATCAGCAATTGCAGCGGGTTACCGGTGGTGCCGTAAGTCAGCAGCAGGGTCAGGGCCATCAGCGCCAGTTGCACGAGGATCGCCAGCACCAGCGAGGACATGTCCAGGCCGAACATGCTCGGGATGATCCGGCGCAACGGCTTGAGCAGCGGCTGGGTGGCTTTCACAGCGAACTGGCAGAGCGGGTTGTAGAAGTTCGCGCGTACCAGTTGCAGCACAAAGCGCAGCAACACGATCAGCAGGTACAGGCTGCCGAGGGTTTGCAGCACGTAGACCGCTGCAGTGTTCAATCCAATCATGTAAGGCTCCTTATTGACCCAATTGTTCGGCCATCTCGGCCGAGCGATGCGCCGCGGCGCCAAGTGCTTTTTCTACCAGGGCTTCGAAGCCGCCGGCCTGGAACGACTTGATCGCCGCTTCCGTCGTGCCCGCAGGCGAGGTCACGCGGCGACGCAGTTCCGCAGCGTCGACGTCACTGGCCACGGCCATGTGAGCAGCGCCCAAAGCGGTTTGCAGGGTCAGTTGTGCGGCGATGTCTGCTGGCAGACCGAGCTTCACACCTGCGGCGGTCATGGCTTCGATCAGCAGGAAGAAGTACGCAGGGCCCGAGCCGGAGACGGCGGTGACCGCGTCCAGTTGTTGCTCTTCATCCAGCCACAGTGCGATGCCGACGGCGGACAGCAGTTCTTGCGCCTGTTTACGTTGCTCGTTGTTCACTTCAGCCGTGGCGAACAAGCCGCTTACGCCCTGACGCAGCAGCGCCGGGGTGTTGGGCATGCAACGCACGATCGGTTGGGCGCCGAGCCAGTTGTTCATGCTGGCGCAGGTGATGCCGGCCGCAATCGAGACCACCAGTTGATTCGGCTTGAGGCTTGGGCGAAGCGCTTCGCAGACGGCTTTCATCGCTTGGGGTTTGACCGCCAGCACGATCACGTCCACGCCCTGAATGGCGTCGGCGTTGTCGGCGAACGCCTCGATACCGTGTTCAGCGTTCACGCGAGCGCGGGTTTCAGCGCCCGGATCGCTGGCGCGGATCTGCGCGGCGTCCAGACCTTTGGCGCGCAGGCCGCCGATCAGGCTGGCTGCCATGTTGCCGGCACCGATAAAGGCAATACGAGTCTTGCTCATGTCAGGTCCTTATAAAGAGAGGAGTCAGCCATTTTTCAAGGCTGGCCGTAGTCGCGGGCACCAAACAGGGCCGTACCGATACGGACCCAGTTGGCGCCTTGGGCGATGGCTGACTCGAGGTCGTGGCTCATGCCCATGGAAAGTGTGTCGAGCGGCAGGCTCAGGCTGGCTTGCAGGCTTTGTACGGCGGCAAAAGCAGCGTCCTGGGCGGCGCGATCTTCGGTTGGCTCGGGGATTGCCATCAACCCGCGCAGCTTGATGCGCGGCAGTTCGCTGATGGCATTGGCCAGGGCCGGCAGGTCGGCCGGGGTGCAGCCGGACTTGCTGGCTTCACCGCTGACGTTGACCTGGATGCAGATGTTCAGTGGGGGCAAATCGGCAGGACGTTGTTCGGACAGGCGTTGTGCGATTTTCAAACGATCCACGGAATGCACCCAGGCGAAGTGCTCGGCGATAGCGCGAGTCTTGTTCGATTGAATGGGGCCGATGAAGTGCCAGATCAAGGGCAGGTCGGTCAATTCGAGCTGTTTGCTCAGGGCTTCCTGCAGGTAGTTCTCGCCAAAGTCGCGCAGCCCGGCGGCATACGCTTCGCGCAGGGCTTCGGCGGGCTTGGTCTTGCTCACAGCCAGCAGCTGGACGCTGTCTTCGTCGCGTTTTGCGGCGACGGCAGCGGCGTGGATGCGTGAACTAACCTGAGCAATGTTGTCTGCTATCGTGGACATCAAGAGGCGCCGGCGGCTGAAGGTTCGCGGCATTCTACTGGAATTGAGGAACGCTATGGATATCACTGAGCTGCTGGCTTTCAGCGCGAAACAGGGCTCGTCCGACTTGCATCTGTCTGCCGGCCTGCCACCGATGATCCGCGTCGACGGCGATGTGCGGCGCATCAACCTGCCAGCCCTGGACCACAAACAGGTGCAGGCGCTGATCTACGACATCATGAACGACACGCAGCGGGTGGACTTCGAGAAGCACCTGGAGACCGACTTCTCCTTTGACGTGCCCGGCGTGGCGCGTTTTCGGGTTAACGCGTTCAACCACAATCGCGGTGCTGGCGCGGTGTTCCGGACCATTCCGTCCAAGGTCCTGAGCATGGACGACCTCGGTATGGGGGAAGTGTTTCGCAAGATTACCGAAGCGCCGCGAGGGCTGGTGCTGGTGACCGGTCCGACCGGTTCCGGCAAATCCACCACCCTGGCGGCGATGATCGATCACCTGAACACCCATCGCCATCAGCACATCCTCACCATCGAAGACCCGATCGAGTTCGTCCACGAGTCACGCAAATGCTTGATCAATCAGCGTGAAGTCCATCGTGATACGCGCAGCTTTGCCACGGCTCTGCGCTCGGCCCTGCGGGAGGACCCGGACGTGATTCTGGTGGGGGAGATGCGGGATCTGGAGACCATTCGCCTGGCGTTGACCGCCGCCGAAACCGGGCATCTGGTGTTTGGCACGCTGCACACGACCTCGGCGGCGAAAACCATCGACCGGGTGGTGGACGTGTTTCCGGGGGACGAGAAATCGATGGTTCGTTCGATGCTGTCCGAATCGTTGCTGGCGGTGGTATCGCAGACGTTGGTCAAGAAGATCGGCGGCGGGCGGATCGCGGCCCACGAAATCATGCTCGGCACGTCAGCGATCCGTAACCTGATCCGCGAAGACAAAGTGGCGCAGATGTACTCGTCGATTCAGACCGGGGGAAACCTGGGGATGCAGACGCTGGATATGTGCTTGAAGGAGCTGGTAAGCAAGGGCTTGATCAGCCGCGAGCATGCGCGGGAGAAGGCGCGCACGCCGGATGGTTTTTGAGGCTTAAAAGCAAAAGATCGCAGCCTGCGATCTTTTGATCTTGCTTCAAATCAGCGCTGAACAACCTGCAGGGTGTTCTTCTCTTTCGGCATAACCCGCTTGGCAACCACGTAGTGGCTTTCCCAGTAGGGTTTCTTCAGCGTGTCGATGGTCACCGACTTGCCACGACGTGGTGCGTGGATGAAGCGGTCGTTGCCCAGGTAGATGGCAACGTGATTGACCCGACGGCTCTTGATGTTGAAGAAAATCAGGTCGCCAGGCTTCAGATCCTTGCGATCGACTTTCTCCCCATGACCGCTGGCCATGGCGTTGGAAGTGCGCGGCAGGTCAAACGTGGCGTCGTTGAACGCGTATTTCACCAGGCCACTGCAGTCGAACCCTTTACTTGGGCTGCTGCCGCCCCAACGGTAGGGTGTACCGAGGACGTTGACTGCGCGGCTCAGCACATTGCTGCTTTCCTTGGTCGCCATCGGCGGAACCAGGCTGCTTTTGCTGCTCAGTTGTGGAGCGTGTTTTACGGTCTGTTTGTTTTTGCTCGAAGGAGCAGAAACATGGGATTTTTGGGTGTAACCATTAACGTTAGGAAGACGTTGCTCACGATTGGTGGCGTGGGCGGCCAGTGGCATCAAAAGGCAAATGGTTAGCCATGTCTTGAAAAATGGACGCATTAGGCAAGGCTCATATAAGTTAGCGCGCAACTTTATAACAGCTTTTTTGGCCCTTCTGAGGCCGTTGGTCGATTCAACCTTGGGGTCAACGGAACCAAATAAGCGGAAAATAGACGCGATTGTCGGACACAACGCTTGTGGTACAAGGCTTTGACGGGACACAAGGTAGCATTTGCCATACGTCGGCAACCTGTAAAAAAGTCACAAAGATTTAAAGAATATTTATCTATCGTGTGAATCGAGGTCCTTCATGAACACCTATCAACAGCCCGTTTCGCATCAAGACACGCACAGCAAAGTGATCGGTTACCTGCTGTGGATTTTCGGTTTTACCGGCGCTCACCGCTTCTATTACGGCAAGCCAGTGACGGGGACGATCTGGTTCTTCACCTTCGGTTTGTTGGGTATCGGTTGGCTGATCGACGTGTTTCTGATCCCGGCCATGGATCGTGAAGCGGACCTGCGTTTTACCGCCGGGCCTATCGAGTACAACGTGGCGTGGATTCTGCTGACGTTTCTGGGGGTATTCGGCGTACACCGGATGTATCAGGGGAAGTGGATCAGCGGATTGCTGTACCTGGTGACGGGCGGGGTGTTCTTTCTGGGGGTGCTGTATGACTTCTGGACGCTGAATGACCAGGTGTCGATTCGCAACGCCCAGAACAGAGGTGCCTTCCAGTAAATTGTGGCGAGGGAGCTTGCTCCCGCTGGGCTGCGCAGCAGACCTGTTTTGGGGTCGCTTCGCGACCCAACGGGAGCAAGCTCCCTCGCCACATTCTTACGCCTGGTGGCTAATGCGTCCATCCACCAGGGTGTAACGCACCACGCCCGGCAGGCTGTGGCCAATGAACGGGCAGTTTTCACCCTTGGACAGCCAGGTCTCACCAGCCACGGTCGAAGCCGCCGGATCGAACAGCACGATGTCCGCCGGTCCACCTACCGCCAGTTTGCCCGCCGGCAGGCGCAATGCCTCGGCAGGTCCGGTGCTCAAGCGCGCCAACAGCGTTGGCAGGTCCAGTAAACCGTCTTCCACCAGCGTCATCGCCAACGGCAGCAGCAATTCAACGCTGCTGATGCCTGGCTCGGTGGCCCCGAACGGCGCCAGTTTGGCGTCCCGCTCGTGGGGTTGGTGATGACTGGAAATGGCCGAGACCACACCCGATTTCACCGCTTCACGCAGGCCATCGCGGTCGGCGCGGGTGCGCAGCGGCGGCTGGACGTGATAGAGGCTGCTGAAGTCGATCAGCGCTTCGTCGGTCAGGATCAGCTGATACAGGGCGACATCGGCCGTCACCGGCAGGCCGCGAGCCTGGGCCTGAGCGATCAGCGCCACGCCACGGGCGCTGGTGAGCTGGCTGAAGTGCGCGCGCACGCCACTTTGCTCGACCAGCAGCAGATCCCGCGCGAGGGCCACGGTTTCGGCGGTTTCGGGAATACCCGGCAAACCGAGGAAGCTGGCGGTCGGGCCTTCGTGGGCCAGGCCACCTTCGGCCAGATCATGGTCCTGAGAGTTGAAAATCACCGTCAGGTCGAATGTTGCGGCGTATTCCAGCGCCCGGCACAGCGTGCGGGTATTGCGGAAGCTGTCCAGGCCGTTGCCGAAAGCCACGCAACCGGCATCGCGCAAGGCGACCAGCTCGGCCAGCTGTTCGCCGTCCAGGCCTTTGCTCAGGGCGCCGATCGGGAACACCTTGGTGTTGCCGGCCTCGCGGGCGCGGTCGAGGATCAATTCGGCCACGGCCGAGGTGTCCAGCACCGGTTTGGTTTTCGGTGGGCAGCACAGGCTGGTGACACCACCGGCCGCGGCGGCGCGGGTTTCGCTGACGATTGAGCCTTTACGGCTGTAGCCCGGCTCGCGCAGGGCGACGTTCAGGTCAACCAGCCCAGGGGCGGCGACCAGGCCTTTGGCGTCGAGGGTATCGACGGCGACAAAACCGGCCGGCGCGGCGCCAAGGGCAATGATCTTGCAGGCTTCAATATGGATATCAGTAACTTGATCCAGGCCGCTGGCCGGATCGATGACGCGGGCGCCGAGAATGCTGAGCTTCACTGGGCTTTCTCCTGCTCGAATTGGCCTTGCTCGAATTGACGTTGCGCAGTCTGCCCGCTCATGGCCATGGACAGCACGGCCATACGAATCGCGATGCCGTAGGTGACTTGATTGAGGATGACCGAGTGCGGGCCGTCGGCCACCGCCGACTCAATTTCCACGCCGCGGTTGATCGGCCCTGGGTGCATAACGATGCAATCCGGTTTGGCCCCGGCCAGGCGCGCGGTGGTCAGGCCGAACAGGCGGTAGAACTCACCTTCGCTCGGTAGCAGGCCGCCAGTCATGCGCTCACGCTGCAGGCGCAGCATGATCACCACGTCGACGTCTTTCAGGCCTTCGGTCATGTCGGTGTAAACCTTCACGCCGTATTGCTCGATGCCGATCGGCAGCAGGGTTTTCGGCGCGATCACGCGGATGTCCGGGCAACCGAGGGTTTTCAGCGCCAGCATGTTCGAGCGCGCCACCCGCGAGTGCAGGATGTCGCCGACGATAGCCACCGAAAGGTTTTCGAAGCCGCCCTTGTGCCGACGGATGGTGAGCATGTCGAGCATGCCCTGGGTCGGGTGGGCGTGACGGCCGTCGCCGCCGTTGATGATCGCCACTTGCGGGCAGACATGTTCGGCGATGAAGTGCGCCGCGCCGGAATCACCGTGACGCACGACGAACATGTCGGCGGCCATGGCTTCCAGGTTGCGCAGGGTGTCGAGCAGGGTTTCGCCCTTGCTCGCCGACGACGTGGACACGTTCAGGGTGATCACGTCCGCCGACAGCCGCTGGGCGGCCAGTTCGAAGGTGGTGCGGGTGCGGGTGGAGTTCTCGAAGAACACGTTGCACACGGTCTTGCCGCGCAGCAACGGGACTTTCTTCACCGCCCGGGCGCCGACTTCGAGGAACGAGTCGGCGGTGTCGAGGATTTCCGTCAGCAGCTCGCGGCGCAAACCGTCGAGCGAGAGGAAGTGGCGCAGCTGGCCCTGATCATTGAGCTGCAGCGGGCGCTTGGTTTCTAGAGGCGTCATCGCGAGGGGGACTCTCAATAGGGCGAATTAAAGGGCGAGGTCTTGCAGTTCGAGCTTGAGTTCCGGGCCGGACAGTTTCACCCGTTCGTGGGCGGCCAGCGACAGGGTCGCGCCGACCACATTCGGGCGGATCGGCAGCTCGCCGGCGTCCAGGTCCAGCAGGCACACCAATGTCACGCTGGCCGGGCGGCCGTAGTCGAACAGCTCATTGAGGGCGGCGCGGATGGTCCGGCCGCTCATCAGCACGTCGTCGATCAGCACCAGGTGCTGACCTTCGATCTCGAACGGCAGGGCGGACGGGCGCACTTGTGGGTGCAGGCCGTTCTGGCTGAAGTCGTCGCGGTAGAAGGAGACGTCCAGGGTGCCAAGAGGCGAATCGCTGCCCAGTTCATCGAGCAACGCCTGGGCGACCCAGACGCCACCGGTACGAATGCCGATGTAGCGCGGCTCGCTGATGCCACGGTGTTCCAGGTGCGCCTTGAGACGGGTCGCCATCTGGCTGATCAGTTCGGCGGGATTGGGCAGGCTCATGGTTGCTCCTTCTTGGGCCCGAGCCGGGTTCTGCTGGAGAGGTGGCTCGGGTTGTAGCTAAGTAGAGACGCTTGTTGCGGCTCTTCAGGATTCGAACAGTGCGGTGTTTTCGTCGAGCCAGCCTTGCAGCAGCAGGGCGGCGGCGATGGCGTCCACCGGGTTGTCGCGGTAGCTGCCCTTTTGTCCGCCACGATCACGCCGTTCACCCTTGGCTTCGAAGGTGGTCAGGCGTTCATCGTGGGTATAGAAGGGCAGGTTGTAGCGGCCATTGAGGCGGCGGGCGAATTTCTCGGCGCGCAGGCACATGTCGCTCGGCGTGCCGTCCATGTTCAAGGGCAGGCCAACCACCACGGCATCGGGTTTCCACTCTTTAATCAGGGCTTCGACCTGATTCCAGTCGGGAATACCGTTTTGTGCCTTCAAGGTGCACAGCTCGCGGGCCTGGCCGGTAATCACCTGGCCGACCGCAACGCCGATCTGTTTGGTGCCGTAGTCGAAACCCAAAATAAGGCGCAGGGCCATCAGGAGTGTCCCGCCTGGCTGGTCAGCAGGCTGAGATTGACGCCCAGGTGCTTGGCCGCTGCTTCCAGGCGCAGTTCGCTGCTGGTGTTGAACAAAATATCGGCATCGAACGGGCAGGTCAGCCAGGCGTTCTGGGCCAGTTCGGCTTCCAGCTGCCCGGCTTCCCAGCCAGCGTATCCGAGGGCGATCAGGCTTTTCGCCGGACCGACGCCGTCGGCGATGGCGAACAGCACATCCTGGGAGGTCGACAGGGCCAGTTTCTCATCAAGCTCGACGGTGGCCTGATAACTCTGCCCCGAGGGGTGCAGGACAAAACCACGATCGGTCTGCACCGGGCCGCCGATGAAGATCGGCACATGCTGGCAGAGCACCGGCGGTTCGATGTCGGGGCGCAATTGCTCGAGGATATCGGCCAGGTTGAGGTCTTGCGGACGATTGACCACCAGGCCCATGGCACCATTGGCCGTGTGCTCGACGATGTAGGTCAAGGTGTGCGCAAAGTTCGGGTCGACCATGTGAGGCATGGCGATCAGGAATTGATGCTTGAGGTAGCTGGGGCTGACGTTCTTCATGAGCGCTAGTGTGGCGTTGGAGGGGCGAACTGACAAGCTGAGGATGGCGCAATTTGGCAGTCGGCACAGGTCAAATGTGGGAGCGGGCTTGCTCGCGAAGGCGTCGTGTCAGTCGACATCAATGTTGAATGATTGACCGCATTCGCGAGCAAGCCCGCTCCCACAGGGATTTGTGGGGTGTCAGTTGCTGGAGAGTCTGTCCCCGCGGGCAAACTTCCAGGTCCGGATGATTTCCAGACGATCGATATCCGACAAATCCCCGGTAAACGGTGAAAACGGCGCCGCCAGCCGCACGATGCGCTGCGCCGCCTGATCCAGCAGCGGTTGTCCGGACGACTCCAGCACCAGCACTTCAAAGAGCGAGCCGTCGCGGTTGATCGAAACCATCAGGCGCAAATTGCCGTAGATCTGCTTGCGTCGCGCTTCGTCGGGGTAATTCAGATTACCGATGCGCTCGACCTTCTTGCGCCACTCGTCCTTATACCAGGCGCCCTTGTCGCGCATGGTCGACGCGGCGCTCAGGCGGTGGATACGCGGGCGCTTGGCGTACAGCTGTTGTTCGTTGGCCAGTTCCGCTTCCAGGCTGGCGATGTCGCTGGACAGCTGTTCACTGTCGAACGTCGGCGCGGCGACTGCGGGTTTGGTGACGGGCTTGGGTTCTTCGGTTTTGGCCGCGGCCTTTTTCGGCTTGGGCGCGACGGTCGTCACGGCTGCCTTGGGGGCGGCTTCCTGCACTTGAGGCTTGGCCGCTGGCGGTGGCGTGACGTTCTGCACCTTGTTGTCCTGGAAAGGCGCGACCTCGGTGGTCTTGGGAATTGCCTTTTTATCCAGGGTGCCGCTGCCTTGCTGATTCTCTTGAGCGAGAAAATCGGCTTTCTCAGGCTTCTTTTCGCTTTTAAAGGTGGCGAGGGTGATTTCCAGGGTTTTGCTGATTTGCTTGGGTTCGACCATCGTAAAACCGACGCCCAACAGCAAGGCCAGGTGAATCAGCGCCGCGAGAAACAGGGTAAAACCGAGGCGATCAGCCGGGCGCACGCCACGATGGGCGAGTTCAGCGGGCAGATCGGACGGGAGCGTCATGACAAAAAAACCAACATCGCGTTTTTCACAGGCCGCGGATGATAACGCAATGTTGGTCGTTTCTTGGCTGTTCTATATCAACGGGCCTTGAGCTTCTGATCGATGGCATCCATCAGCAGGCCGCCGATGTCGGTGCCAAACGCGTTATCAATCTCGCGAATGCAGGTCGGGCTGGTGACGTTGATTTCCGTCAGATGTTCGCCGATCACGTCCAGACCGACGAACAACAGGCCTTTTTCGCGCAGGGTCGGGCCGACTTGTGCGGCGATCCAGCGATCTTTCTCGGTCAGCGGACGGGCTTCGCCACGGCCACCGGCGGCGAGGTTGCCACGGGTTTCACCGGCGGCCGGAATTCGCGCCAGGCAGTAATCCACCGGCTCGCCGTCGATCATCAGGATGCGCTTGTCGCCATCGACGATTGCCGGCAGGTAACCCTGGATCATGATCTGCTGTTTGCCATGCAGGGTCAGGGTTTCGAGGATCACCGACAGGTTCGGGTGGCCAGCGGTGTGACGGAAGATCGACGAGCCGCCCATGCCGTCCAGCGGCTTGAGGATCACGTCGCCGTGGTGATCGGCGAATTCACGCAGTACGTCCGGGCGACGGCTGACGATGGTCGGCGGCGTGCACTGCGGGAACAGCGTGGCGAACAGTTTTTCGTTGCAGTCACGCAGGCTTTGCGGCTTGTTGACTACCAGCACGCCAGCGCGTTCGGCTTGCTCCAGCAGGTAAGTGGAGTAGACGAATTCCATGTCGAACGGCGGATCCTTGCGCATCAGGATCACGTCCAGATCGCTCAGCAGCGCGTCGGTCTCGGCGTCGAGTTCGAACCATTTTTCCGGGTTGGCGAAGACTTTCAACGGACGCATCCGCGCCCGCGCCTCGCCTTCAGCCTGGTACAAATCGCCCTGTTCCATATAGAACAGTTCCCAGCCGCGCTTCTGTGCGGCCAGCAGCATGGCCAGCGAGCTATCCTTTTTATAGGAGATGCTGGCGATAGGGTCCATGACAATCCCGACGCGAACGCTCATGGGTTTTTCCTCGAAATTGGGTGGGTCGCAGTGACCTGCAAAAGTGGCGTCAGAGTGGCGCTGAGTGTGTTCCCGGTCAAGGAAAAACCACTGCCAGGGTTGGCCGATAGATTGGTTTTGGAGACTGTGCTAAAAAGGCTGCCATATCGCGCTGGCCCTTGAACATCAAGGGTTTCGAGCCTCCGGTTATCGGAAATGGACAATTTGATTCGCAAAGGCGACGGCAGAGCATTTATGGAACAGCATTCCAGCGCCTTGAAGGTCATGGTGATCGACGATTCGAAAACGATTCGCCGCACTGCCGAAACGCTTTTGAAAAACGTGGGGTGTGAAGTGATCACCGCCATTGATGGTTTCGATGCCTTGGCCAAGATTGCTGACAATCACCCCGGCATCATCTTTGTCGACATCATGATGCCGCGTCTGGATGGTTATCAGACCTGCGCTTTAATCAAGAACAACAGTGCGTTCAAGTCCACGCCAGTGATTATGCTGTCGTCCAAGGATGGGCTGTTCGACAAGGCCAAGGGGCGCATCGTCGGCTCCGACCAGTTTTTGACCAAGCCTTTCAGCAAGGAAGAACTGCTGAACGCGATCCAGGCCCATGTACCGGGCTTCGCCGCCGTTTTGCCGCAGTAGGACACGCACAGTGACGCTCGGCCAGCGGGCCCGGCGTCGACAAGAATGGGGAAGACCATGGCACGTATTCTGATCGTCGATGATTCGCCGACCGAAATGTACAAACTGACCGGCATGCTGGAAAAGCACGGTCATGAAGTGTTGAAAGCCGAAAACGGCGCCGACGGCGTGGCCCTGGCCCGTCAGGAAAAACCTGACGCGGTGCTAATGGACATCGTCATGCCTGGCCTCAATGGTTTCCAGGCGACCCGTCAACTGACCAAAGACCCGGAAACCGGGCACATCCCGGTGATCATCATTACCACCAAGGATCAGGAAACCGACAAAGTCTGGGGCACCCGCCAGGGCGCCAAGGACTACCTGACCAAACCGGTCGACGAAGAAACCCTGATCAAAACCCTGAACAACGTGCTGGCCGGTTGATCGTCCAGCCATGACCGAGTCGCTGACGGCTTTCGAACTGCTGCTGCAGATCGACCAGCGTTGTCGTCTGCTGGCGGCGGACTTGCCGTCCCAGCCGACCCGGCAAGACAGCTGGAGCGGCATCGGCTTCCGTCTGGGCGAGCACTGGTACGTCGCGCCGATGGGCGAGGTCAGCGAAGTGTTGCACGAGCCTCGGTTCACCCAGCTGCCAGGGGTCAGACCCTGGGTCAAGGGCGTGGCCAATCTGCGCGGGCGCCTGTTGCCGATCATCGATTTGTGCGGCTTCTTCGGGCATGAGCTGTCAGCCGTGCGCAAGCAGCGCCGGGTATTGGTGGTGGAGCATAACGAGGTGTTTACCGGGTTGATGGTCGATGAGGTTTTCGGCTTGCAGCACTTTGCCCAGGACAGCCTGGAACCGGTAGATACCTTGAGCGGCCCGATTGCACCGTTCATCAAAGGCCGGTTTCAGCGCGAGCAGACCTGGCAGGTGTTCAGCCCGTATGCGTTGGTGCAGTCACAAAGCTTCATGCACGTAGCGCTGTAAACGGAATGACGCAGATCCAATGTGGGAGCGGGCTTGCTCGCGAAGGCGGTGGGTCAGTCAGCATTGATGTCGAATGAATGACCGCTTTCGCGAGCAAGCCAGCTCCCACAGGGTTCTCGGCAAGGTTCACAGGTGTGGTTAACAGGCGAGGACCGATGATAAAAGCAAAAACAGGCAAGCCAGAAGGGTCGCGCAGCCGGTCACAGATCATCGCGCTGTTCATCGCGCTGATCGTCTTCATCATGCTGCTGTTCGCCAACTTCGCGTACCTCAACACCCAGGCCACGTACGACAAACAGTACATCGGCCACGCCGGTGAGCTGCGCGTGCTGTCCCAGCGCATTGCCAAGAACGCCACCGAAGCTGCTGCCGGCAAGGCGGCGGCGTTCAAGCTGCTGAGCGATGCGCGCAATGACTTTGCCCAACGCTGGGGCTATCTGAAGAAAGGCGATCCCGCCACCGGCCTGCCGCCGGCGCCGTCCACCGTGCGCCCGGAAATGCGCGCCGTGCAGCTGGACTGGGAACGTCTGTTGAAAAACACCGACGCGATCCTCTCCAGCGAGCAGACCGTGCTGTCGTTGCATCAAGTCGCCGCGACCCTGGCCGAAACCGTGCCGCAGTTGCAGGTCGAGTACGAAAAAGTCGTCGAAACGCTCCTCCAGCGCGGTGCCCCGGCCGCGCAGGTGGCCATGGCGCAGCGCCAGTCGCTATTGGCTGAGCGGATTCTCGGTGCGGTGAACACCGTGCTGTCCGGTGATGAAAACTCGCAGCAGGCCGCCGACGCCTTCGGTCGTGATGCGGCGCGATTCGGCCAGGTACTCAACGGCATGCTCCAGGGCAATCCGTCACTGAAAGTCAGTCAGGTCGAAGACCGCGATGCTCGCGCGCGGTTGATCGAGATTTCTGAGTTGTTCGAGTTCGTCTCGGGTTCGGTGGATGAGATCCTCGAAACCTCGCCGGAGCTGTTCAAGGTCCGCGAGTCGGCCACCCAAATTTTCACCCTGTCGCAGACCCTGCTCGAGGAAGCCTCGCACCTGGCCGGCGGTTTCGAAAACCTGGCCCGTGGGCGCAACACCGACACCATTGGCGGCTATGTGTTGGGCCTGTTGGCGCTGATGTCGATCATCCTCATTGGCTTGGTGATGGTCCGTGAAACCAATCGTCAGCTGCGCGAAACGGCCGAGAAGAACGAGCGCAACCAGAACGCGATCATGCGCCTGCTCGACGAGATCGAAGACCTGGCGGACGGCGACCTGACCGTGACCGCCTCGGTGACCGAAGACTTCACCGGAACCATCGCTGACTCGATCAACTATTCCGTGGACCAACTGCGCGATCTCGTAGCGACCATCAACCTCACCGCTGGCCAGGTCGCCGCCGCCGTGCAGGAAACCCAGGCCACCGCCATGCACCTGGCCCAGGCCTCGGAGCATCAGGCACAGCAGATTGCCGAAGCCTCCACCGCGATCAACGACATGGCCCAGTCCATCGATCAGGTCTCGGCCAACGCCGCGGAATCGTCGGCGGTGGCCGAGCGTTCGGTGGAAATCGCCAACAAGGGCAACGAGGTGGTGCACAACACCATCCACGGCATGGACAATATTCGCGAGCAGATTCAGGACACCGCCAAGCGCATCAAACGCCTCGGCGAGTCCTCTCAGGAAATCGGCGACATTGTCAGCCTGATCGATGACATTGCCGACCAGACCAACATCCTTGCGCTCAACGCGGCGATCCAGGCCTCCATGGCCGGTGATGCCGGGCGCGGTTTTGCGGTGGTCGCCGATGAAGTCCAGCGGCTGGCCGAGCGCTCGTCCGCCGCCACCCGGCAGATCGAAACCCTGGTGCGGGCGATTCAGACCGACACCAACGAAGCAGTGATTTCCATGGAGCAGACCACCACCGAAGTGGTGCGTGGCGCTCGTCTGGCGCAGGATGCCGGAGTGGCCCTGGAAGAAATCGAAGGCGTGTCGAAGACCCTCGCCGCGTTGATCCAGAGTATTTCTAACGCAGCACAGCAACAGACGTCTTCGGCCGGTCAGATTTCCCTGACGATGAACGTGATCCAGCAGATCACCACGCAGACCTCGTCCGGCTCCACCGCCACCGCCGAGAGCATTGGCAACCTGGCGAAAATGGCCAGCCAGCTGCGGCGTTCGGTATCCGGTTTCACCTTGCCGGCCGCCAAGGCGCAGGCTGCGGATAAAGTGTGATGCGCCTTGAGGCGCGCGAATTATGAGTGGAGTGGTTATGGGTGATCGGCACGACTATGTGGCCCTCGAGTGGGTCAAAGGCGAGATTGCCGAAACGCTGAAAGTGGCTCACCAGGCGATTGAAACGTTGCTTGATGACCCGCAGGCGACGCACGCGCTCAGTGAATGCCTGGCGTGCATCCATCAGGTTCACGGCAGTTTGCAGATGGTCGAGTTCTACGGCGCGGCGCTGCTCGCCGAAGAGATGGAACATCTGACCTCCGCCTTGCAACAGAACCGCGTCAGTCATCGCGATGAGACGCTCCACCTGTTGCTGCAAGCCCTTGGGCAGCTGCCGATTTACCTCGACCGGGTGCAAGGTGCGCGCCGTGACCTGCCGCTGGTGGTGTTGCCATTGATCAACGACCTGCGCAGCGCCCGTGGCGAAAGCCTGTTGTCGGAAACCAGCCTGTTCAGCCCGCAATTGCCGGACCTGCCGCCCCTGGACGAAGAGTCGCTGGCACTGCTGGAACCGGCGGATTTACCCAATGTGCTGCGCAAGTTGCGGCAGATGTTGCAGATGGCCCTGGTCGGACTGCTGCGTGAGCAGGACGGCGAAACCAATCTCGGTTACCTGACCAAGGTTTTTGCGCGCCTCGAGGGGCTGTGCGGCAACGCGCCCTTGAGCCCGTTGTGGCAAGTCGCCTCGGCGCTGGTCGAAGGCATGCGCGGCGGCTCGATTGCCAACAGTCCGGCGTTGCGCAGTCTGTTCAAGGAGGCTGACAAAGAACTGAAGCGCCTGCTCGAACAGGGCATGCCCGGAATCAATCAGCCAGCACCGCTAGAGTTACTCAAGAGTTTGCTGTTCTACATTGCCAAGGCCGAACATCCCACCGGGCAGATGCTGACCATGAAAGATCGCTACGGACTGGACGACGCGCTGCCTGACAGCGCAATGGTCGACGAAGAACGAGCACGGCTGGCCGGTCCCGACCGCGATGCCATGCGCTCGGTGTTGGCCGCTTTGTGTGAAGAGCTGGTGCGGGTCAAGGAACGCCTGGACCTGTTCGTGCGCAGCGACCGCCAGCACACCTCGGACCTCGAAAGCTTGCTGGCGCCCCTGCGGCAAATCGCCGACACCCTGGCGGTGCTCGGTTTCGGCCAGCCACGCAAGGTCATCATCGACCAACTGGCGGTGGTGCTCAGCCTCGCCCAGGGCCAGCGTGAGCCCAACGACGCGATCCTGATGGACGTCGCCGGTGCCTTGCTCTACGTCGAAGCGACCCTCGCCGGCATGGTCGGCACCGTCGAGCCGGAAAGCCAGGAAGACAGCCGCCTGCCGACCACCGACCTGACCCAGATCCATCAGATCGTGATCAAGGAAGCGCGCATCTGCCTGCAACAGGCCAAGGACATGATCGTCGACTACATTGACGCCGACTGGGATCGCCAGCACTTGCAGCCATTGCCGGCGTTGCTGACCCAGGTGCGCGGTGCGCTGGCGATGATTCCGTTGAGCCGTGCGGCGAGCCTGATCGAAACGTGCAACCACTTTATCCGCGAGCACCTGCTGCTCGATCCGGATCATCCCGGTTGGCAGGAACTGGACAGCCTGGCCGACGTCATCACCAGCATCGAGTATTACCTGGAGCGCCTCAGCGACGACCCCGAAGCGCCGGGCGAAAAGTTGCTCGACGTCGCGGAAAAAAGCCTGGCCTCACTCGGCTTTTTCCCCATCGAGCAACAGGTGCCGGTGCTTGAAGATGTGCTCAGCCCGAGTGAAGCGCAGGTCATGCAGGATCTGCAGGAACTGGATGACCCTGAGACCGTCCAGTCACTGGCCGATGTATTGGCCAGCCCCGTGTCCTCCATCAACCCGCCCGCCCTGACGACCCCGGGAAGCCTGTTGCCGCCGCCCACCGGTGAAGAACCGGTGGACGATGAGCTGCGGGAAGTGTTCCTCGAAGAAACCGATGAAGTCCTGGAAATCCTCCGCGAGTACCTGCCGCGCTGGTCGGCCGATCCCGAGAGCAAGTCGGCCCTGAGCGAACTGCGCCGGGCGTTTCATACGTTGAAAGGCAGTGGCCGGATGGTCCGCGCTTTGGTGCTGGGCGAACTGGCCTGGGCGGTGGAAAACCTGCTCAACCGCGTGCTGGAACGCAGCGTTCCGCCGGGGCCAGCGGTGCAACAACTGCTGGGCGATGCGCTGAATCTGCTGCCGGAACTGGTGGCCGAATTTGCCCACCATGCCCAGCGCCAGCGCAACGACGTTGACCAATTGGCCGCACGCGCCCACGCCTTGGCCAAGGGCAATGGGCCGATACCCGACGAGGACGCACAAGACGTCGCCGCCCTCGATCCGCTGCTGCTCGAGATCTTCCGCAACGAAGCCGAAACCCATTTGGGCAGCCTCAACCGCTTCCTCGATCAAGCCGCCGAGCACGTGCCATTGCAGGCCAGCGACGAGTTGCAGCGGGCGCTGCACACCCTCAAGGGCAGCGCCTCAATGGCTGGCGTATTGCCGATCGCCGAGCTGGCAACGCCGCTGGATCAACTGGCCCGTGAGTACAAGGCGCACCTGCTCGCCCTCGACCTGGACGAAGTCGAACTGTTACTCGAAGCCGAAGGACTGTTCCGTCTCGGGTTGCGACAGCTCAAAACCGACCCGTTGGCCGAGATTCCCGGCGCCCGCTCATTGATCGAGCGAACCCAGGCGTTGCTGGCCGAGCGTCTGGAAACGCTCCTGAGTTCACCGAATACCGGGTTGCGCATCAAGCGTGATCCGCAACTGATCAACAACTTCCTCGCGAAAGGCATGGACATCCTGCTCGACGCCGAAAGCCTGTTGCAACGCTGGCAGCAACATCCCGGCGAGCGGCAGGAACTCAGCGCATTGCTGGACGAATTGACCACCCTCGGCGAAGGCGCGCACCTGGCTGATCTGCATCCGGTGGATGAACTCTGCGAAGCCTTGCTCGACCTCTACGGCGCGGTGGAAGAAAGCAGCCTGGCGGTCAGCGAGGCGTTTTTCAACGAGGCGCAAAGTGCCCATGAAGCGCTGATCAACATGCTCGACGAACTGGCCGCCGGCCAGGAAGTCAGCCCGCAACCGGAACGCATTCGGGCCTTGCGCGGGTTGCTCGATGAGAGCCTGGATCCGTCGGCGATGGGGCTGATTCGCAGCGATGGCAGCCGCACGTTGAGCATCCGGGAACTGGGCAGCGCCACGGCTGAGCTGGAACAGACCGCGACCCAGGTTGAGCTGGACGATGAGATCGTTTCGATCTTCCTCGAAGAGGCGGTGGATATCCTCGAAAGCGCCGGCCAGGCCTTGCAACGCTGGCTGAGCGACCCGGACAACGCCGCGCCGCTGTTGTCGTTGCAGCGAGATTTGCACACCCTCAAGGGCGGTGCGCGGATGGCCGAGGTCGAGCCGGTCGGCGATCTGGCCCATGAACTGGAAAGCCTTTACGAAGGGCTGGTGGACCGCCGTTACGCCTACAACGAAGCCTTGGCGCACCTGCTGCAACACAGTCATGACCGGCTCGCGCAGCTGCTTGATCAGTTGCAGTACCAGCGGCCATTGGGCGATCCGGGTGAGCTGATCGAGGCCATTCGCGAGTTTCGCCAGGGCAACGCCAGCGCTGTTGAAACGGTCGAACCGGCACGGAACGAGGATTCACCGGGCCATGATCCGGAGCTGCTGGAGATCTTCCTTGAGGAAGGTTTCGACATCATCGAAAACTCCGGCGCGGCGCTGGTGCGCTGGCAGGCCGAGCCGTCGAATCGTCAGGAAGTGGAAACCCTATTGCGTGACCTGCACACCCTCAAGGGTGGCGCGCGGATGGTGGAAATCGCGCCGATCGGTGACCTCGCCCATGAACTGGAATTCCTCTACGAAGGCCTGTCGGCTGGCGTACTGCAACCCACCGCCGCGTTGTTCGGCTTGTTGCAAAGCAGCCACGACCGACTGGCGCAGATGCTCGACGCGACCCGTGCCGGTCAGCCATTGCCGTCCGCCGATCAACTGATCGACGCGATCAAGAACTTCAGTCATCCGGCCGTGCCCGAAGCACCGGCACCGGTCGTGGCGTCCGCAACACCGAAAATCGAGACGCCCGCACTGCAACCCGATGCCGGCGCGGACATGGTCAAGGTCTCGGCAGAACTGCTCGACGATCTGGTCAATCTGGCCGGCGAAACGTCGATTTTCCGTGGCCGGATCGAACAACAGGTCAATGATGCACGCGTGACCCTGAGCGAGATGGAGACCACCATCGAGCGCATGCGCGACCAGTTGCGTCGTCTCGATACTGAAACTCAGGGGCGGATTCTCAGTCGTCAGCAAGTCGAAGCCGAACGCCTGGGCTACGAAGAATTCGATCCGCTGGAAATGGACCGCCACTCACAATTGCAGCAACTGTCGCGCGCGCTGTTCGAATCCGCCTCCGACTTGCTCGACCTCAAGGAAACCCTCGACCGACGCAATCAGGACGCGGAAAACCTGCTGCAACAGCAGGGCCGCATCAACACCGAATTGCAGGAAGGCCTGATGCGTACGCGCATGGTGCCGTTCGAACGGATGCTGCCGCGCTTGAAGCGGATCGTCCGCCAAGTCTCCAGCGAGCTGGGCAAGGACGTCGAATTCATCGTCGGCAATGCCGAAGGCGAGATGGACCGCAACGTCCTCGAACGCATGGCCGCGCCGTTGGAACACATGCTGCGCAACGCCGTGGATCATGGCCTGGAATCCGCCGAGGTGCGTATCGCGGCGGGTAAACCGGCTCAGGGTCGAATCACGCTCGACCTGTCGCGAGAGGGCGGCGACATCATTTTCGACATCCGCGACGACGGTGCCGGCGTGCCGCTGGACGCGGTGCGGCGCAAGGCGATCAAACGCGGGTTGCTGGCGCCGGACAGCGACATCAGCGACCGCGATGTCCTGCAATTCATCCTGCAACCGGGGTTCTCCACCGCCGAGAAAATCACCCAGATTTCCGGACGCGGCGTCGGCATGGACGTGGTGCATGAAGAGGTCCGGCAGCTCGGCGGCAGCATGAGCATCGACTCTGTGGCCGGGCAGGGCGTGCACTTCCGCATTCGCCTGCCGTTCACTGTGTCGGTCAACCGGGCGCTGATGGTGCAGTGTTTTGATGATCAGTACGCGATCCCGCTGAACACCATCGACGGCATCGTTCGCGTGCTGCCCAATGAGCTTGAAGGGCATTACCGGCTCGATCCGCCGACCTACAAATACGCCGGGCAACACTATGAACTGTGCTACCTCGGCGAACTGCTGAAAACCAGTCACCGCCCGAAACTGCTGGGCCAGAGCCTGCCGCTGCCGGTGTTGCTGGTGCAATGCAACGAGCGGCACATCGCGGTACAAGTCGACTCCATGGCCGGCACTCGCGAGATCGTGGTCAAAAGCCTCGGCCCGCAGTTTGCGGCGGTGCAGGGTTTGTCCGGGGCCACGATTCTCGGCGATGGGCGGGTGGTGCTGATTCTCGATTTGCTGGCACCGATCCGCGCCATGCAGGCCCGTGTGCCGCAACAGCCAGTGACTCAGGAGGCGGAGGTCGAGCCGCACAAGCCACTGCTGGTGTTGGTGGTCGACGATTCGGTCACGGTGCGCAAAGTCACCAGCCGTCTGCTGGAACGTCACGGCATGAATGTGCTGACCGCCAAGGACGGTGTCGACGCCATGCTGTTGCTTGAAGAACACATGCCCGACCTGATGCTGCTGGACATCGAAATGCCGCGCATGGACGGCTTCGAAGTCGCGACCCAGGTACGCGCCGACGAACGTCTGCAACACCTGCCGATCATCATGATCACCTCCCGCACCGGCCAGAAACACCGCGACCGCGCCATGGCCATCGGCGTCAATGACTACCTCGGCAAGCCATACCAGGAATCGGTGCTGCTCGAAAGCATCACCCTGTGGAGCAAAACCCATGCTTGAGCACCGCACCAGCAACCTCACCGGGCTGCTGTTGCCCTTGGCTGACCGCAACCTGATCCTGCCCAATGTCGCAGTTGCGGAGCTTATTGATTACCAACCCAGCGCCTTCGACCTCGACACGCCGCCGTGGTACCTCGGGCGGGTCATGTGGCGGAACCGGCAGATTCCGTTGCTGAGTTTTGAGTCGGCGTGTGGGCAGAAAATCGTCATCGGTGAGCGGGCGCGGATTGTCATCCTCAATGCTCTCGGTGGGCGGCCCGATTTGAAATTCATTGCGCTGCTGGTGCAGGGGATTCCGCGGTCTTACAAGCTTGATAGCCAGTTGAGCTATGTGGATGTGCCGTTGTGTTCGCTCGAACAGGCGGCGGTGCAGGTGGGGGAGCAAGTGGCCAAGGTGCCGAATTTGTTGGCGCTGGAAGAACTGCTAGTGAGTGCGGGTCTGGTCTGACCGGATCCCTGTGGCGAGGGGGCTTGCCCCCGTTCGGCTGCGCAGCAGTCGTAAAACCATTGCGTGCGGTGTACCTGATACACCTCGGTTACAGGTTTTGGGGCCGCTTCGCGACCCAACGGGGCAAGCTCCCTCGCCACAAGGGTTTCTGCGCTAAACCCCGGCCCGAGCCTTCATCTGCAACGACTCATGATGATCCAGCGCCCGCTCCACCAACAACTGCACCCCATCCGCCATGCGGCTGAGCGCCAAGGCTACAGAGCGGCGTGAGCCTTCCACATCGTCCGCCAGATCGGCAGCAATGGCGCTGATGGACAGCAGGTCTTCGGAGGCATTGGTCAGGAGGGCTTCGGTGTCGATATCGGGGGAAACGCTGAAGAGGTGATGTTTGCGGCGCTTGCCCGGTTTTTCATGGGGTGGGAAGTAGTAGGAAAAGACGCGGTCGGCGGCTTCCTTGAGTTTTTCGGCTTCGAGGGATGCGTCGGAACCGGTGTCGGTTTCCGGCGGGTTGGGAGTTGGTTTGAACATGGCAAAGATCCTTGTAGTGATGGAGCTGCCGTTTTTCGTTTTCCAGACGAAAAGGGTGGTAGCTGTGCGCGGACTGGAAAAACCGAGAAAGGATCAAACCCGGCAGACCCGAAGGTCTCCCACGCACAGCCGCCATAACTTAGAACTACGAAGCAAAAAAAGCGCCGCAGTATGTCATGTGCATTGATCCTGTTCTTCGGGTTTTCCAGACCCGGTCGCTGAATTGGCAGCGACCCGGAAACAATAAAGATCAACGCAAAACCGCACCAGTCAGCGGGTTCCGGCATTGCTGTAGGCAGCGACGCCAGACTGCGTAGCCTCACACCGTTCCTGCGGACAAACTTTTCAACACAAAACCCCATTCGGCTCGCGACAGGTTGAAGATTCCCAAAAAGGGACCTATCGTTCCCTTTTTGGGACTCATCGGTTGCCACTGTGAAAAACCTTTCCCTCAGCGAAGCCCTGTTCACGACTACTCAGCAAAAAGTGCTGGGCTTGTTGTTCGGCAAACCCGACCGCAGTTTTTACGCCAACGAGATCGCTCGCTGGGCTCAAGTGGGTAAAGGCAGCCTCATGCGCGAGTTGGATCGATTGCAGCGGGCAGGTGTGCTGACCATGACCCGTCAGGGCAACCAGACCCACTATCAAGCCAATCCCGACTGCCCGATCTATGCCGAAATGCTGGGCATCGCCCGCAAAACCTTTGGTATTGCCGAGCCTTTGCGCCAAGCGCTCCAACCCTTTGCCGAACAGATCACCTGGGCATTTGTGTACGGTTCAATCGCCAAGGATTCGGCAAACGCATCCAGTGACATTGATCTCATGCTGATCGGCGAAAGCCTCCACTACAGTGAAGTGATGGAGCGGCTCATGCCTCTGGAGGAACAACTGGGCCGCGTCCTCAACCCGACGCTCTACACCCCCGGCGACTGGGCCGCAAAACTGGCGGCTGAAAATAGTTTTGTCGTGCGGGTAGCGCAGCAGGACAAGATCAATCTGATGGGGGGAAACCCTTTGGAGTCCAAGGATGGGCAGCAACGAGAACCTGGAGAATCTGTTACGTAGCGGCGGACTGAAAGCTGAGCCGCCGGATCGCAAGGAATGCGAAGGGCTCATGCGTTCGGCTGTGGATCGATTGAAAGACGCGCAAACGTCTTCGCTTTCCTTCGCGAGTCGTTTCGACCTGGCTTACAACGCTGCCCATGCCCTTGCACTGACGGCTCTTCGCTTGTGCGGCTACCGTTCAGACAAGCGATATCTGGTGTTTCAGTGCCTGGTTCATACCGCTGATATTGGCAAAGTACAGGTTCGGCTATTCGCCCTGTGTCATGAGCGACGAAACCTGGCGGAGTACGAAGGCTATATGGATGAAGATCCGGCGTTGTTGGCGCAGCTATTGGAAAGTGCTGAACAGCTTCTGATTCGAGTGCAGGAGCAGATGGCGTCCTTCAGTTCATCGCGGACCTGATCGCTCCCACGCAGAGTGTCCCAAAAAGGGATTGATTGGTCCTTTTTTGGGACTTGTCGATGATTGCTGTGGAGCTTTCTCAGAACAGGTGTTTCAACACAAAAACTAGGCGTGTTCGAAATCCACCCCTCACCCCAGCCCTCTCCCCACGGGGGAGAGGGGGAAAGGGAGCAGATCTTCATGGTTTTCGTAACCTGAGCTCGACTCGGTTTTTCAGGTCGATGTATAACGAAAGACACCTCGGTCAGTCCCCTCGCCCCTTTGGGGAGAGGGTTAGGGTGAGGGGTCGATCTGGGACCCAGCGAAGATCTCAAACCATTACGGTCACCGTAACGATCCGTCTCTCTGCTTGATTGATGCCCCCCACCCAACACTCCTAAGGTGACTCCCACGACAGCGAACCCGTGGAGTGGTCATGACAACAACAATATCCCCCGACTCGCGATGGACGCGGCGGCGCAGCGAAAAGCAGCGGCGTCTCGAGCTGGTACGGGGTCTCGCCGATGGTGTGGTCTTACCCACCGACAAAATCGTTGCGGCGCTGGAGGCGTTGATTCTGCCCGGCGACCGTGTGGTGCTGGAGGGCAATAACCAGAAGCAGGCGGATTTTCTGTCCCGCTCCCTGGCCAAGGCTGATCCCGCGAAGCTGCATGATCTGCACATGATCATGCCCAGCGTCGGACGCTCCGAGCATCTGGACCTGTTTGAACGCGGCATCGCCCGCAAGCTCGACTTCTCTTTCGCCGGCACCCAAAGCCTGCGGATCAGCCAGTTGCTGGAAGATGGTCTGCTGGAAATCGGCGCGATTCACACCTACATCGAGCTCTATGCGCGGCTGGTGGTGGACCTGATTCCCAACGTCGTGCTCTCGGCCGGTTTCATGGCCGACCGCGCCGGCAACATCTACACCGGCCCAAGCACCGAAGATACGCCGGCATTGATCGAACCGGCCGCCTTTAGCGACGGCATCGTCATCGTCCAGGTCAATCAACTGGTGGACGATGTCAGCGAGTTACCCCGCGTCGATATCCCGGCCTCCTGGGTCGATTTCGTGGTGGTGGCCGACAAGCCGTTCTACATCGAACCGCTGTTCACCCGCGACCCGCGCCACATCAAGCCTGTGCACGTGTTGATGGCGATGATGGCGATCCGCGGGATCTACGAAAAACACAACGTCCAGTCCCTGAACCACGGCATCGGTTTCAACACCGCCGCCATCGAATTGATCCTGCCGACCTACGGCGAATCCCTCGGCCTTAAAGGCAAGATCTGCCGCAACTGGACGCTCAATCCGCACCCAACCTTGATCCCGGCCATCGAAAGCGGTTGGGTCGAAAGCGTGCATTGCTTCGGCACCGAATTGGGCATGGAAAACTACATCGCCGCCCGGCCCGACGTGTTCTTCACCGGTCGCGATGGCTCCCTGCGTTCCAACCGGATGTTCTGCCAACTGGCCGGGCAATACGCGGTGGACCTGTTCATCGGTGCGACGCTGCAAGTCGATGGCGACGGCCATTCCTCCACCGTGACACGCGGTCGCCTGGCCGGTTTCGGCGGCGCGCCAAACATGGGCCATGACCCGCGCGGCCGCCGTCACGGCACGCCGGCCTGGCTCGATATGCGCCATGACGATGCGCCCGAAGCGCTACTGGAGCGAGGCAAGAAACTCGTGGTGCAAATGGTCGAGTCCTTCCAGGAGGGCGGCAAACCGACCTTCGTCGAAACCCTCGACGCCGTGGAAGTGGCGAAGAAAAGCGGCATGCCGCTGGCGCCGATCATGATCTACGGCGACGACGTCACTCACCTGCTGACTGAAGAAGGCATCGCCTATCTCTACAAAGCGCGTTCGCTGGAAGAACGTCAGGCGATGATCGCGGCCGTTGCCGGAGTCACCGTGATCGGTCTGCGCCACAACCCGAAAGACACCGCGCGCATGCGCCGCGAAGGCCTGATCGCCTTGCCCGAAGACCTCGGCATCCGCCGCACCGACGCCACCCGCGAACTGCTGGCGGCGAAAAGCGTGGCCGATCTGGTCGAGTGGTCCGGTGGCCTCTACAACCCGCCCGCCAAGTTCAGGAGCTGGTAATGCACGCATTTAACCTGCAATCGAAAACCCTGTCCCTGGCTGAGCAGTTGGCGGATCTGGCCGTCGATGTGCTGATCGACGAAGCGGACCTGTCGCCGAAACCGGCATTGGTCGATCGTCGTGGCAATGGCGCGCACACCGATTTGCACCTTGGGCTGATGCACGCCTCGGCGCTGTCCCTGTGGCCTGCGTTCAAGGAAATGGCGGAAGCGGCCATCGAGTTCGGCGAGGTCGGTCTGCCGCTGCGCGAAGCGATTGGCCTGATCGGTCGTGAAGGCGAGGAAGTGATGCTCGCCACCACGGGCGGCGTGAACACCCATCGCGGCGCCATCTGGGCCTTGGGTCTGTTGGTCGCGGCGACTGCGCTGGAGCCTGAATCCACTGGCGCAGGCGCCATTACCTTGCGCGCCGCACGTCTGGCCTTGCTCGACGACCGTTACGCGCCGCGTCCTCTGAGCCACGGTGTGCAAGTCGTCCAACGTTACGGCGCTCGCGGTGCCCGTGAAGAAGCCCAGCTCGGCTTCCCGGCAGTGATCCAGCGCGCACTGCCGCAACTCAAACGCAGCCGCGCCGCCGGTCATGGTGAGCAGAACGCTCGCCTCGATGCCTTGCTGGCGATCATGACGAATCTGGCCGACACCTGCGTGCTCTACCGCGCAGGCGAACAAGGCCTGCAGACCATGCAACTCGGCGCCCAAGCCGTGCTCGATGCGGGCGGCAGTGCCAGCCTCGCCGGCCGCCGTCGTTTGCATGAGCTGGACCAACAACTCATCGCGTTGAATGCCTCGCCCGGCGGTGCTGCTGACTTACTCGCAGCCTGCCTGTTCATCGACCGCATCGAGTCTGGCGACGGCCTCATCCAGGGAGCTTTCTGATGGAAACCTTATCTTTTGAATTCCCCGCCGGGCAGCCGCCACGCGGCCGGACGCTGGTGGGCTGTGTCGGCTCGGGCGATCTGGAAGTGCTGATCGAACCGGGTCAGGCCGGCAAACTGACGATCAAGGTGCAGACCTCGGTCAACGGCGCCGAACAACGCTGGCAGCATCTGTTTGCGCGGATGTTCGACGGTCAGACACCGCCCGCGATGGCGATCGATATCCACGACTTCGGCGCGACGCCGGGTGTGGTGCGCTTGCGTCTGGAACAAGGCTTTGAGGAGATCGGCCATGACTGATCTCCTCCACAAACACAGCTTCGTTGAACTTGGTGCCCGGCAACGTGCCAAGGCCTTGCTCGACGCCGGCACCTTCCGCGAATTACTCGACCCGTTTCAGCGCGTCATGTCGCCATGGCTGTCGCGCCAGGGTGTGGTGCCGCAAGCC
This sequence comes from Pseudomonas sp. LjRoot277, assembly GCF_964253845.1. NCBI lineage: Bacteria > Pseudomonadati > Pseudomonadota > Gammaproteobacteria > Pseudomonadales > Pseudomonadaceae > Pseudomonas > Pseudomonas sp. LjRoot277. The sequence goes on from NZ_CAXURI020000001.1 coordinate 548,854, forward strand.
GATGACGGTGTGGTGATCGCCAAGGGCAGCATCGGTGGTTTGCCGGTGGTGATCGCCGCCATTGAAGGTGCATTCCAGGGTGGCAGCCTCGGTGAGGTCGGCGGGGCGAAGATTGCCGGTGCGCTGGAACTCGCCGCCGAAGACAACCGCAATGGTATTCCCACGCGTGCCGTGTTGCTGCTGGAAACCGGCGGCGTGCGTTTGCAGGAGGCCAATCTCGGGCTGGCGGCGATTGCCGATATTCATGCGGCGATTGTCGATCTGCGCCAATACCAGCCAGTGGTTGGTGTGGTGGCGGGCAGCGTCGGCTGCTTTGGCGGGATGTCGATTGCCGCAGGGTTGTGCAGCTATTTGCTGGTGACTCAGGAAGCGCGGCTTGGCCTGAACGGTCCGCAAGTGATCGAACAGGAAGCCGGGCTTGAGGAATACGACTCCCGTGATCGTCCCTTCATCTGGAGCCTGACCGGTGGCGAGCAACGTTTCGCCAGCGGTTTGGTGGATCGTTTTGTCGCTGACGACGTGGCGCAGGTTCAGCAGCAGGTCAGCGAATTGCTTAAGCAAGGTTTGCCGGAACAGCAACGCAGCCGTCAGGCCGAGCTGTTCCTGCAACGGCTGGCCCGTCTGGACGCCGAACCGCAAATCGAGCCGTCGACGGTTCGCGATCTGTATCAAGGAGAGCGCTCATGAGTTCGTATTCCCTGAGAGGTTTGAACTGGTTCAACGCCTTGAGTGCGGGCGCGAAACCGGTGGATGGTTTACCCGCTTCATTGATGGTTGCCGACGGTGTCTTGGGTGACCAGCCCGTTCGTTTTATCGCGGTGGTGGCTGATCCCGACAACCGTTTCGTCCGCGCCCGCAATGGCGAGGTCGGTTTGCTGGAAGGTTGGGGACTGGCCAAAGCCGTGGATGAAGTCATCGCGGCGGATCTGGATAAACCGCAGAAACGTGCCTTGATCGCCATCGTCGACGTGCCGAGTCAGGCCTACGGTCGGCGCGAAGAAGCGCTCGGCATTCATCAGGCCTTGGCCGGTGCGGCAGACAGTTATGCCCGCGCCCGACTGGCCGGCCATGCCGTGATCGGTTTGCTGGTGGGCAAGGCGATGTCCGGGGCGTTTCTGGCTCATGGGTATCAGGCCAATCGGCTGATCGCCCTGCGCGATCCCGGCGTGATGGTTCATGCGATGGGCAAGGCGTCGGCAGCGCGGGTGACGTTGCGCAGCGTCGAAGAACTCGAAGCACTGGCCGCCAGCGTGCCGCCGATGGCGTATGACATCGACAGTTACGCGAGCCTTGGTTTGCTCTGGGAAACCTTGTCGGTGGAACAGATTGAGCAGCCGACGGCGGCGGATGTGACGCGGGTGACTGAATGCCTGAACCAGGCGATTGGCGATGTTGCCGCGAAAGGGCGCGACCTGAGTAGCCGCTTGGGCGCGAGCAACCGTGCAGCGTCGAGTCAGGTTCGCCAATTGCTGAGAGAGCAGTGGTGAACACGCTTCTGGCTCACGACCTGCTCTGGGGGCTGACCCCGGAGCAGTTGCCTGCGGATACACCTTCGTGGGTGATCGAGTCGATCAGTGCGGGTCAACCGGTGGTGGTTCGGCGTGCGTTGAGTGCGGCGGATCACATCGCGGTCGGGGTGCGTGGGCGCTTGCGTGAGCAGCGTTTTGCAACGGTGATGTCGGTCGATGCGATCCAGCGTCAAGTTCGGCCGGAAGCGCTTTGCCATGTTTCGATTGATCGGGACTTGCCGGCAGTGCGCGCCCTCAATCAACTGCGGCCGATGCTCGATTCCTGTGAGTGGGTGTGGGGTGTCAGCGGCAGCGCCGGGTTTGAATTGGCCAGCGGTTTTCAGGCATTGCATGAGGGCAGCGATCTCGACTTGATCCTGCGTACACCGCAGCCGTTGGATCGTTCTCAGGCACAGGAAATGCTGAGGGTGCTTGATGCGTCTTTCTGCAAGGTGGACATGCAATTGCAGACACCTTTCGGTGCTGTCGCCCTGCGCGAATGGGCCGGTCCCTCGAAACGGGTCCTGCTAAAAAACGCCAGTGAAGCCTGTCTGGTCACCAATCCCTGGAACCCACAGGAGCAAGCAGCGTGAGCAGTTTGCTGGTGTTCCCCGGCCAGGGCGCGCAGCAGCCGGGCATGCTGCATCGTTTGCCTGTGGAAACAGTGATCGAGGCAAGTGAAGTCCTCGGGGAAGACGCTTTTCTTCTGGATTCTGCCGAAGCGCTGAAGTCGACAAGAGCGGTTCAGCTCTGCCTGCTGATCGCCGGCGTCGCGGCTTCACGACAGTTGTTAATGACGGCAGATTACGTGGCGGGATTGTCCATCGGCGCTTACCCGGCAGCGGTGGTCGCCGGCGCCTTGAGTTTCAGCGATGCGCTGCATCTGGTGAGCCTGCGCGGTGAGTTGATGCAGCAGGCTTATCCACAGGGTTACGGCATGACCGCGATCATGGGGCTGGATTTGTCCACAGTGGAAGGCTTGCTCGCGCAAGTTCACAGCGACGCAACACCGGTTTACCTGGCCAACATCAACGCCGATAACCAGGTGGTCATTGCCGGCAGCGATGGCGCGATGAAAGCAGTGGCCGAGTTGGCGAAAAGTCGCGGTGCAGGTCTGGCCAAACGTCTGGCCGTCAGCGTGCCGTCCCACTGCCCGCTGCTGGAAACACCGGCGAAAACCCTGGCCAAAGCCTTCGCCAAGGTGCAGTTGAGAACACCGACGCTGGGTTACCTGAGCGGCAGTCGCGCCCGGCCTGTTATCAACACGGAAGCCTTGCGCGACGACCTGGCGTTCAACATGTGCCGCGTGGTGGATTGGCGCGGCACGGTACAAAGCGCCTACGAGCGCGGCGTACGACTACAGATCGAACTGCCGCCCGGTGCGGTGCTGACCGGGCTGGCGCGCCGGGTGTTCGAGCAGGGCACCGTGATTGCCTTCGACGGTGCGCGGCTCGATACCTTGCAGGCGCTGTTGCGTGAGGAGGGAAGCCGCCAACCCTAGAACACCGACTCAGGCCTTCGAACAACAAAAACAACATTCGACGATGCACTTTGAGGACAACAACAATGATTATTTATGGTGTGGCGCTGTTGGCGATTTGTACGCTGGCAGGGGTGATCGTGGGGGACATGCTCGGCGTGTTGCTGGGCGTGAAATCAAACGTCGGTGGCGTCGGGATCGCGATGATCCTGCTGATCTGCGCGCGGTTGTGGATGCATAAACGCGGCGGCATGACCAAGGATTGCGAGATGGGCGTCGGTTTCTGGGGCGCCATGTACATTCCCGTCGTGGTCGCGATGGCCGCGCAACAGAACGTCGTCACCGCCCTGCACGGTGGTCCGGTGGCGGTGCTCGCGGCGATTGGTTCGGTAGTGATCTGCGGCTGCACCATTGCGCTGATCAGCCGGACTCACAAAGGCGAACCGTTGCCCGATGAACCGGCGGACATCACGCCGGTTGGCACTCCAGTAGGAGGTCGCTGATATGTGGGATCTCATTGAAAAAGGTCTGGAACATAACGGTCTGGTGACGGCGTTCGCGTTCGTCGGCGTGATCATGTGGGTGTCGGTGGTGCTGTCCAAGCGCCTGACGTTTGGGCGGATTCACGGTTCGGCGATTGCCATTGTGATTGGGCTTGTTCTGGCCTGGGTCGGCGGCACCCTGACTGGCGGGCAAAAAGGCCTGGCAGATTTGACGCTGTTTTCCGGCATCGGTCTGATGGGCGGCGCCATGCTGCGGGACTTTGCGATCGTCGCCACGGCGTTTGAAGTGCAGGCCACCGAAGCGAAAAAGGCTGGTTTGATCGGCGTGATTGCGCTGCTGCTGGGCACGATTCTGCCGTTCATTGTTGGTGCGAGCATGGCCTGGGTGTTCGGTTATCGCGATGCGATCAGCATGACCACCATCGGCGCGGGTGCGGTGACCTACATCGTCGGGCCGGTGACCGGGGCGGCGATTGGCGCGAGTTCGGATGTGGTCGCGTTGTCGATTGCCACCGGGTTGATCAAGGCGATTCTGGTGATGGTCGGCACACCGATGGCGGCGCGCTGGATGGGGCTGGATAACCCGCGCTCGGCGATGGTGTTTGGTGGGTTGGCTGGCACCGTCAGCGGTGTGACGGCCGGGTTGGCGGCGACGGATCGGCGGTTGGTGCCTTATGGCGCGTTGACGGCGACGTTTCACACCGGGCTTGGGTGCTTGCTTGGGCCTTCGCTGCTGTACTTCATTGTTCGCGGGATTGTGGGGTAGGGCTCGAAAACCACCCCTCACCCTAACCCTCTCCCCAAAGGGTAGAGGGGACTGACCGAGTTGTTCTTGGAGCTACATCGACCTGAAAAATCTGAGTCGTACTCAGGTTCTGAAAGCGCTAGAGATCGGCTCCCTTTCCCCCTCTCCCCTCTGGGGAGAGGGCTGGGGTGAGGGGTGGTTCTTAGTCACACCGCAGCATTCCGATTCGCATACATCCGACACTCAGCCAGCAACGCCAGCAGATTCGGATCCCGCTCCTTGGCCTTCAAGAACACCACCCCGATGTGCTGCTGCAACCGATACTTTTCCTGCAACGGAATCAGCTTCACCCGGTTCTCATACACCGCCGCAATCCGTCCCGGCAGCAACGCATAACCCACGCCCGAGCTGACCATGCTCAGCAGAGTGAAGATGTCGTTGACCTGCATCGCCACCTTCGGTTCGAACCCCGCCTGCTTGAACACCCGATTACCGTCCTGGTGCGTGGCAAAGCCCTGGGTCAGCGTAATGAACGTCTCGTCGCGCACTTCGGCAAGGTCGACTTCGGTCCGTTGGGCAAACTTTGAATCCGCCGGTGTGGCGAGAAAGATGTCGTCGGAGAACAGTGGAATCTGCTCGCAGTCCGGGTCGTTGACGCTCTCGTCCAGCGACACCAGGATCGCGTCGACTTCCATGTTCTTGAGCTTGTACAGCAGGTCGAAGTTCGAGCCGAGGATCAGGTCGATATTGAGTTCGCTGCGGCGGATCTTCAGGCCCATGATCAGCTGCGGCACGGTCTTCACCGTCAGCGAATACAGCGAGCCGAGCTTGAAGCGCTCGGCGGAGAACCCGGCGGCTTCGCGGGTCAGGCGCACGGTTTCGACCACGTCCTGAATCAGCTTCTGCGCCCGTTCTTCCAACACATAAGCGCTTTCCAGCGGTGTGAGATTGCGGCCTTCGTGCTTGAACAGCGGGCAGCGCAGGGCGCTTTCCAGGGAGTGGATCGCCCGGTGCACGCTGACATTGCTGGTCTGCAACTCGGCGGCGGCACGGGCCAGGTTACCGGTGCGCATGAAGGCCAGGAACACCTCGAGTTTTTTCAGGGTCAACTCTTCATCGATCAGCATGATGCAGACTCTTATTCGAATGGCTCGATTGTGCACGTATGTGGGTTCTTGGGGGATTTGTGTTTTGAAACATTGCGCTTTTAACCTTCAGGCGTGAGCCTTACGCGATGTTGCAACGAATCTTGAGGTGAGCAACACATGTATCACGGGGAAAGATTGAACGCCTGGACGCATCTGGTCGGGGCGGTGGCAGCGGTTGTTGGAGTGGTGTGGATGCTGGTGATCGCCAGCATGGATGGCAGCCCGTGGAAGATCGTCAGCGTGGCGATCTACGGGTTTACCTTGCTGGTGCTTTACAGCGCGTCGACCGTTTACCACAGCGTGCGTGGGCGCAAGAAAGCGATCATGCAGAAGGTCGATCACTTTTCGATCTACCTGCTGATTGCCGGCAGCTACACGCCATTCTGTCTCGTGACGCTACGCGGGCCGTGGGGCTGGACGCTGTTCGGGATTGTCTGGGGGCTGGCGCTGATCGGTATCCTGCAAGAGATCAAACCGCGTTCGGAAGCGCGGATTCTGTCGATCGTGATTTACGCGGTGATGGGCTGGATCGTGCTGGTGGCGGTCAAACCGTTACTGGCGGCGTTGGGCAGTACAGGTTTCGCCTGGCTGGCGTCGGGCGGCGTGCTGTACACCGTGGGCATTATCTTTTTTGCCCTCGATCATCGCCTGCGCCATGCCCACGGGATCTGGCACCTGTTTGTGATCGCGGGGAGTTTGCTGCACTTCGTGGCGATTCTGTTTTATGTCCTTTGAGGCCTCTAGGGGATCAAGCGGTCCAGTTGTGCCTGCGCCCGTCGGCTGAACACCTGCAACAAGTCGCTCAGAGTGTGGGGCGGCGGTTCGTCGGCGCGGGTGACCGCATACAACGTGATCGGTAACGCTGGCGCCAGAGGTCGAATCGCCGTGGTGGCGGAGGATGCGCCGAGCGCGGTAAACGGATCGATCACCGCCAGCCCGGCACCGGATTCAACCATCGCCCGCGCCAGCGAATAGGTCTGCACGGCAATGCGAACCCGTGGCGGCGGATCGACCGCCTCAAGGTAGCTGTCGAGTCTGGCCGCCAACGGGTCGGCGCTGGACAGGCCGATCAGCGGCGCACCGGCCAGTTCGATCAATGGCAACGGTTGGCCCAAGGCGTCGTCGGTCCAATAGCCCAACGGCGCCAGCGCCACCAAAACTCCGCAAGCCAAGACTTGCGCCTTCAAGCCTGGATGATCCGGCGGCTGCAAGGTCAGCGCGACATCCACTTCACGCATCAACAAGTTCTGCATCAGCTCACGGCTGTGGGCGCTGGACAATTCGCAGACGATGTCCGGGTAGCGTTGCGTCCACTCGTTGATGGCCGGCGGCAGCAGCGACAGGGCCAGCGCCGGGATCGCGCCGATCCGTACGCTGTGACCCGGCTCGCGCCGCAGGCTCTGGGCCAGGCGTCGCACGCCTTGCAGGCTTTCGGTGACCTTGTCGACCTCGCGCTCAAGCTCCAGGGCTTCGGGCGTAGCCTGCAATTTACCGCGTACCCGCAGGAACAACGGAAAGCCCAGTTGCTGCTCGGCGTGTTGCAGCACTTTGCTCACCGCCGGCTGCGACACGTGCAGCAACTGCGCGGCGCCACTGACCGAACCGGTCTGGCGAATGGCCTGGAAAATCTCGATGTGTCGCAGTCGCATGGCAAGTCCATAACCTTTGTTTATGGGTCAGGCATCTTTAAGCATTGTTCAAGGTCTGTCACCTGGTCCTAATCTGAGGTCTGTTTCAACAACGGTTAAGGACAGACATGGCTCAGCGGGTTTGCATCATCGGTGGTGGCGTCATCGGGCTGACGACGGCTTACGCACTGGTTCGCGACGGCATCGACGTGACGCTGATCGAGGCCCGGGACTCGCTGGGCAGCGAGACCAGTTTCGCCAACGGCGGCCAGTTGTCCTACCGTTACGTCGCGCCACTGGCCGATGCCGGCGTACCGTTGCAGGCGCTTGGCTGGATGCTGCGCGGTGACTCGCCGTTGAAGCTGCGCCCGCGCCTGGACCCGGCGCAATGGCGCTGGATGGCGTCCTTCCTGGCAGCCTGCCGTCGCTCGGTGAATCAGCGCAACAGCGCGCACCTGCTGCGTCTGGCGCTGCTGAGCCAGGCCACGCTGCAAGGCTGGCGCGAAGAAGACCGCCTCGACGGTTTCGACTGGCGACGCAACGGCAAACTGGTGACATTTCGTGAAACCGCGAGTTTTGAGCATGCGCGCCATGGCCTGGCCGATCCGCAACAGCAGCACGTGTTGTCGCGGGCCGAATGCGCACAGTTGGAGCCTGCACTGGCCGAGGCGCCGTTTGTGGGCGCGATTTATACCCCTGACGAAGAGGTCGCCGATTGCCATGCTTTCTGCCAGCAACTGCAGGCTCGGCTTCAGGCGTCGGGGCGTTGCGAGTTTTTGCTCGGGCGCAAGGTCACCGGCATTCGCCACGCGGACGGCGCGGTGCAGGCCGTCGAAATGGGGTCGCAGGTGCTGGCGGTCGAGCAACTGGTGATTGCCGCCGGTCATCGCAGTCCGGCGTTGACGCTGCCCGGCATGAACCTGCCGCTGTACCCGCTCAAGGGCTACAGCCTGACCTTGCCCATCCGCGCCGAACATCGTGCGCCGGAGCTGAGCATCACCGATTACAACCGCAAGATTGTTTACGCCCGCATCGGTGAACAGCTGCGCGTGGCGGCGATGGTCGACATTGTCGGTTTCGACACGGCGCTCGACCCCAAACGGCTGGCGCTGATCAAGCGCCAGGCGCAGGAAACCTTACCCAATGCCGGCGATTACGACGCCGCCATCGAATGGGCCGGCATGCGCCCGGCCACCCCCAGCGGCGTGCCGTTGATCGGCGCCACGGCGTACCGCAACCTGTGGCTCAACCTCGGCCATGGCGCCCTGGGTTTTACCCTGGCCTGTGGCAGCGCCCGGGTGCTCAGCGAGTTGATCGCCCGGCGCGCACCTTCAATCGAAATGCAGGGCCTCGCCCCCCGCGTTGCCTGACTTGAAAAGGAAAAACCGATGAACATCAACCGAATCAACAGCAACAGCCGACTCTCTGGCGCGGTGACCTTTGGCGATCTGGTGTTTCTCTCGGGACAGGTTCCGGGTGACAGCACCGACGTCACCGGCCAAACCGCTGAGGTGCTGGCGAAAATCGATGCGTTGTTGGCCGAAGCTGGCAGTGACAAGGATCATCTGCTCAACGCGACCATTTACCTGAACGACATTGGCCGCGATTTCGCTGCCATGAACGAGGTCTGGTCGCAGTGGCTGTCACCGGGCAACGCGCCGACCCGCACTACCTTGCAAGCGCAACTGGCCCGACCAGAGGTTCTGGTGGAAATCACCGTGATCGCCGCCCGCCGCTAATCGCTCTACCCACAACGGAGAATAACAATGCAAAAAATCACGTTGATCGGCTGCACCCTCGGCCTGCTGCTCGCCAGTCAGGTCCAGGCCAACGAAGCGCCATTGACCGGCACGCTGAACAAGGTCGCCAATGCCAAGAGCATCACGCTGGGCTATCGCGATGCGTCGGTGCCGTTCTCTTACGTGGGTGATCACACGGGGCAGCCGATGGGCTATTCGGTGGACCTGGCGAGTAAGATTGTCGAGCGAATCAAGCAGAAGCTTGAGCTGCCGGATCTGCAGGTGAAGTACAACCTGGTGACCTCGCAAACGCGCATTCCGCTGGTGCAAAACGGCACGGTCGACCTTGAGTGCGGCTCCACCGGCGTGACCGCCGAGCGCATGCAGCAAGTGGCGTTTTCCTACGGGTTTATCTACGTGAAGGGTCAGTTGCTCACGGCGAAGGACAGCGGCATCAAGAGTTTCGCCGACCTGCGTGGCAAGAACGTCGTGACCACCGCCGGCACCACCAACGAGCGGTTTCTGAAGAGCTACAACGTCGATAACAAGATCGATATGTTCGTGATCAGCGCCAAGGACCACGGCGAAGCGTTCCAGATGCTGCAGTCAGGTCGGGCGGCGGCGTTCTATATGGATGACGCGCTGCTTTACGGCGAACGCGCCAAGGCTCGCGATCCGCATAACTGGGTTGTGGTGGGTGAGGAGCAGTCGCGGGAAATCTACAGCTGCATGGTGCGCAAGGATGATCCGCAGTTTCTTGCGTTGGTGAACTCGACCCTCGCCGATCTGTACAGTTCGGGTGAGATCAATGGCATCTATCAGCGCTGGTTCCAGCAACCGATTCCACCCAAAGGCCTGAACCTGGAATTCCCGATGACCAGCGAACTGAAAGCAATCATCGCTAAACCGGTGAGTGATCCGGTGCAGTAGTTTTTTTGTTTTTTATGTCTTGTAAACCGCGTCGCCGGCCTTCGCGAGCAAGCCCGCTCCCACATTAGATCTGCGGTCAACACAGTATCTGTGAACACCTGAGATCAAGAGTGGGAGCGGGCTTGCTCGCGAAGAGGCCCTAGAAGTCGCCCCAAAGCTGTTGGGCTACCGCCAATGCCACGACGGGCGCGGTTTCGGTGCGCAACACGCGAGGGCCGAGGCGGGCGGCGTGAAAACCGCCAGCCTTGGCCTGCTCGACTTCAGCGTCGGACAACCCGCCTTCCGGGCCGATCAAAAACGCCAGCGTCGCCGGTTTCGCATGGCTCACCAGCGGCTCGGCCACCGGATGCAGTACCAGTTTCAATTCGGCCTCCGTCTGCTTCAACCAATCCGCCAACAGCAGCGGCGGGTGAATCACCGGCACCCGTGAACGCCCACACTGCTCGCAAGCGCTGATTGCCACCTGGCGCCAGTGCATCAGGCGTTTGTCGGCGCGCTCATCTTTCAGCCGGACTTCACAGCGGTCGCTGAAGATCGGGGTGATTTCAGTCACCCCCAGTTCGGTGGCTTTCTGAATCGCCCAATCCATCCGCTCGCCACGGGACAAGCCCTGGCCGAGATGGATCGACAATGGCGACTCGACCTGCCCGGCGAAGCTTTCATCGATCTGCACCACGACGCGCTTCTTGCCGACCTCCACCAGCGTGGCGCGAAACTCCTGGCCCGAACCGTCGAACAGTTGCAACGCATCACCCTCGGCCATGCGCAACACGCGGCTGATGTAATGGGCCTGGGCCTCAGGCAACTCGTGTTCGCCGGTGCTCAAGGGGGCGTCGATAAAGAAGCGGGACAGTCTCATGCTGGGTCTCTAAAAAATTGGATCGGAGTTGCTTTTGTGGCGAGGGGGTTTACCCCCGTTGGACTGCGCAGCAGTCCCATTTTTAGGGCCGCTTCGCGACCCAACGGGGGTAAACCCCCTCGCCACAGGGAACTGCGTTGGTCTTTAGCCTGGATCTCGGAAGCCCGGGTGGAAGTCCTTCGGCACCGCCACGCTGACGCTGTCACGAGTCGCGATGTCGATGCCTTCGCTGGCCACTTCGGCCAGAAAATCGATCTGCTCCGGGGTAATCACGTACGGCGGCAGGAAGTACACCACGCTGCCCAACGGTCGAAGTAAAGCACCACGCTCCAACGCATGCTGGAACACTTTCAAGCCGCGACGTTCCTGCCATGGATACGCTTCCTTGGTGGCCTTGTCCTTGACCATCTCGATGGCCAGCACCATGCCGGTCTGACGCACTTCCGAAACGTTCGGGTGATCGGCCAGATGCGCGGTGGCGCTGGCCATGCGCTGAGCCAGCGCCTTGTTGTTCTCGATGACGTTGTCTTCTTCGAAGATATCCAGCGTCGCCAAGGCTGCCGCGCACGCCAGCGGATTGCCGGTGTAGCTGTGGGAGTGCAGGAAGGCGCGCAGGGTCGGGTAGTCGTCGTAGAAAGCGCTGTAGACATCTTCGGTGGTCACACAAGCCGCCAGCGGCAGGTAACCGCCGGTCAGGGCCTTGGACAGGCAGAGGAAGTCCGGACGGATGCCAGCCTGTTCACAGGCGAACATCGTCCCGGTGCGGCCGAAGCCGACGGCGATTTCGTCGTGGATCAGGTGCACGCCATAGCGGTCGCAGGCTTCGCGCAGCAGTTTCAGATAAACCGGGTGGTACATGCGCATGCCGCCGGCGCCCTGGATCAGCGGCTCGACGATCACTGCGGCGACGGTGTCGTGATTCTCGGCCAGGGTTTGTTCCATGGCGGCGAACATGTTGCGCGAATGTTCTTCCCAGCTCATGCCTTCCGGACGCAGGTAGCAATCGGGGCTCGGCACCTTGATGGTGTCCAGCAAAAGGGCCTTGTAGGTTTCGGTGAACAGCGGAACATCGCCCACCGACATCGCCGCCATGGTTTCGCCGTGGTAGCTGTTGGTCAGGGTGACGAAGCGCTTCTTGTTCGGCTGGCCGCGGTTGAGCCAATAGTGAAAGCTCATTTTCAGCGCGACTTCGATGCAGGACGACCCGTTATCGGCGTAGAAGCACCGGGTCAGGCCTTCCGGCGTCATTTTCACCAGGCGCTCGGACAACTCAATCACTGGCTGATGGCTGAAACCGGCAAGGATCACGTGCTCCAGCTGATCGACCTGATCCTTGATGCGCTGGTTGATCCGCGGGTTGGCGTGACCAAACACGTTGACCCACCAGGAGCTGACGGCGTCGAGGTAGCGTTTGCCTTCGAAGTCTTCCAGCCAGACGCCTTCACCGCGTTTGATCGGGATCAGCGGCAGCTGTTCGTGGTCTTTCATCTGGGTGCAGGGATGCCACAACACCGCGAGATCGCGTTGCATCCACTGATTATTCAGGCCCATTTTCAGTCTCCTCGAGGCGGCTCGCGACGTGCGCGGGCAAACAATCGCGCAAGCCTATGCAATGCGTGACGTGGGGACAACCCATTGTGTCGATTGAGCTACTTTGTATAGGTGGATAGACGTCGCTGGCGGCCTTTTGATGCCTGACGTATTCTTCGCGGTTCTTTGAGTCGTCTGACTCGCAAAACCGCTATTTCCTACGTGTATTTCCGGAGTTCGCTGAATGTCTGCTGGTTGGCTGCGCGCCTGTGCGCTGGTGATGTTGGGGCTGTTCAGCGTGTCTGCGCTGGCCAAGGATAAAACGGCGATCGTGATCGGCGGAGGGCTGTCTGGCCTCACCGCGGCTTACGAACTGCAAAACAAGGGCTGGCAGGTCACCCTGCTGGAAGCCAAGCCGAGCTTGGGCGGTCGCTCCGGCATGGCCACCAGTGAGTGGATCGGCAACGACAAGACCCAACCGGTTCTGAACAAGTACGTATCGACCTTCAAGCTGAGCACCACGCCGGCCCCAGAGTTCGTGCGGACACCGGGCTACCTGATTGACGGTGAGTATTTCACTGCCGCCGATCTGGCCACCAAGCAGCCAGCTACCAGCGACGCGCTTAAACGCTACGAAAAGACTCTGGACGATCTGGCGCGTTCGATCGAAGACCCGCAGAACCCGGCGGCCAACAGCACACTGTTCGCCCTGGACCAGATCAACGTGTCCAACTGGCTCGACCGTCTGAATCTGCCAGCCACGGCACGTCAGTTGGTGAATCAGCAGATTCGTACCCGTTATGACGAACCGTCGCGCCTGTCGCTGCTGTACTTCGCACAGCAAAGCCGCGTTTACCGTGGCGTTGCCGACCGTGACCTGCGCGCTTCGCGTCTGCTCGGCGGTAGCCCGGTGTTGGCTCAGGCGTTCGTCAAACAACTGAAAACCATCAAGACCAGCTCTCCGGTCTCGGCGATCACCCAGGACAAGGACGGTGTGACCGTCAAAGTCGGCAGCGTTGGCTATCAGGCTGACTACGTCGTCGTGGCCGTGCCACTGCGTGCACTGAACAAGATCCAGATGACGCCGTCGCTGGATGCCCAGCACATGGGCGCGATCAAGGGCACCAACTACGGTTGGCGCGACCAGATCATGTTGAAGTTCAAGACGCCCGTGTGGGAAAGCAAGGCGCGGATGACCGGCGAGATCTACAGCAACACCGGTCTGGGCATGTTGTGGGTTGAGCCGGCGCTGAAGGGCGGCGCCAACGTGGTGATCAATCTGTCCGGCGACAACGCGCGCGTGATGCAGGCCTTCGGCGACAAGCAGATCGCCGATCAGGTGCTGATCCGTCTGCACGCCTTTTATCCACAGGCACGCGGTTCGTTCACCGGTTATGAGATCCGCCGTTACAGCAACGACCCATCGATGGGCGGCGCTTACCTGGCGTTCGGCCCTGGCCAGATCAGCAAGTACTGGCGTCTGTGGGAGCGTCCGATTCAGCGTGTAGCCTTTGCCGGCGAACACACTGATACCTTGTACCCGGGCACGCTGGAAGGCGCATTGCGTACCGGTCAGCGGGCAGCCAGTCAGGTAGAAGACCTGGCGGCCGGCAAGTCGTTTGAACCGGCGAAGGTTGTTCCGGCAGCGACCGTTGCGGCGGCCGGCGCGGTGGCGGCGAAGAAAGGTAACTTCTTCACCAACCTGTTCGGTGGTTCTGACGACAAACCGGCACCGGTCAAGGCGCCAGAGCCAGTGGCACCGGTTGCTCCGGCACCGGCTCCAACACCTGAGCCGGCCCCAGTACCAGCGCCGGTCGAAGCGCCGAAACCAGCGGCACCGGTGAAAGCCGAACCCGCCAAAAAAGCCCCGGCCAAGGCAGCGGTGAAAAAACCTGCGGCCAAAGCCGAGGCTAAAAAGACCCCGGCGAAGAAGGCTGAACCGGCGAAGAAAGTAGCGGCCAAGCCCGCTGCGACTCCGGCGACAGTTACTAAAGCGCAGTAAGCTTTGGGACTAAAAAAACGCGGCAGAAATGCCGCGTTTTTTTATGCCCGAAGAAAAACCACTATCAAGAATCGAATAAATCCTGAGGCGCAGGTGTTCTTTAGTTGGACTTCATTTTTTCTTACACAGGGATCTTTAATCTTTCCTTAACTCGCCTATTTCAGACTCTTCATCGTATTTCTCGATATTTCAAAGCGAAATTTTCCGCTTTTACTCGATAGATAACTCGATAGTCTTGTTCGCAGTTCTCACAGGATTTGGGCAATGCAGCTACGTAATACTTCTTCGCGCTACGGTTGGGTCAGCATCTTCATGCACTGGGGCGTGGCGCTGGCGGTCTTCGGTCTGTTTGCGTTGGGCTTGTGGATGGTCGGTCTCGACTACTACAGCACCTGGCGCAAAGACGCGCCCGACTTGCACAAGAGCATTGGCCTGGTGTTGTTAGCCGTCATGGTTCTACGGGTGCTGTGGCGTTTCATCAGCCCGCCGCCGCCAGTACTGGAAAGCTATAACCGCATGACGCGCATTGGCGCCAAGTTCGGGCACTCGTTCCTGTACCTCAGTCTGTTCGCTGTGATGATTGCCGGTTACCTGATTTCCACCGCAGACGGTGTCGGGATTCCGGTGTTTGGCCTGTTTGAAGTTCCTGCACTGATATCCGGACTACCGGATCAGGCAGACACAGCCGGTGTGATTCATTTGTACCTGGCCTGGGCGCTGGTAATTTTTTCCGGTCTCCATGCGTTGGCAGCACTGAAACACCACTTTATTGATCGTGATGCGACCCTGACGCGAATGCTGGGGCGCAAAGCCTGATGTTCAATCTCGACTCCAAAGGAATAGAAAGCATGTTGAAAAAGACGTTCGCCGCTCTGGCAATCGGTTCTGCTCTGCTGTCCGCTAACGTGATGGCAGCTGACTACGTTGTCGACAAGGAAGGCCAGCACGCCTTCGTTGACTTCAAGATCAGCCACCTGGGCTACAGCTTCATCACCGGTACCTTCAAGGACATCGACGGCAAGTTCAGCTTCGATGCTGCCAAGCCTGAAGCCAGCAAGATCGAGTTCAACGTAAACACCGCCAGCGTGTTCACCAACCATGCCGAGCGCGATAAGCACATCGCCAGCGGTGATTTCCTGAATGTGAGCAAGTTCGCCAAAGCCACGTTCGTTTCCACCAGCGTCAAACCCACCGGTAAAAACGCCGCGGGTAAAGACACTGCTGACGTGACCGGTGACCTGACCCTGCTGGGCGTGACCAAGCCAGTCGTGGTCAAGGCCACTTTCCTGGGTGAAGGCAAGGATCCATGGGGCGGCTACCGTGCCGGCTTCGAAGGCACTACCAGCATCAAGCGTTCCGATTTCGGCAAGCAGAAAGACCTGGGTCCAGCGTCCGACGCGGTCGAGTTGTACGTAACGTTTGAAGGTGTGAAAGCGAAGTAATGCTGAGACCGTAGGAGCTGCCGCAGGCTGCGATCTTTTGATCTTATAAAGATCGTCCGAACGCGGCCCGAGCCTTCGCCAGCTCCTACAAAAGCAGTTTGCAGCGCCCAAAAAAATGCCCCGGATCGCGAGATCCGGGGCATTTTTCATATCAGCGTTAAATCAGCGATTGCGGGTCAGCAACGCTGGTTTCTCGCCGCGTGGACGGCCTGGCAGTTGATCAAGTTGCTCGGGAGTCGGGAAACGATCGGTTTTCGACTCCTTGTGAATGATCTTCGGTGCCGGGCCGCGCGGGTTTTGCACGGCCGGTTCCGAACGCGGCTGATCGTCACGAGCCGGGCGGCGGTTGCGGGACTCTTCGCGACGGGCCTGGCCGTCACGTGGAGCACCGTTGCGTGGGCCGCTGCGCTTGGCCGGCGGCGTGCCGGTGGTGGCGCCATCGCTGCTGCGAGGGCCGCTTTGACGACCCTGAGGCTTGGCGCCGCCGGTGCGCGGAGCACCTGCGCCAGCTGCCGTGCCTTGTGCCGGAGCACCCGGACGACGACCACGGCCCTGAGCCGGTTTGGCTTGAGGAACGTAGTCGACGCGGTTACCGAAGTTATCGATATCGTCGTCCAGGAACTCGTCCGGAGCACGGTCTGCAGAAGCAGCGCGTGGCGCTGGACGCTGTTGCTCGCGAGCCGGAGTGCCTTCACGTGGCTTGTGTTCACGCGCCGGGCGATCGCCACGGCCAGTGGCTGCAGGTTTTTCCTTGCCGCCCTTGTCCTTGCCTTTGTCTTTACGACCGCCGCCACCGCCAGTGCCGTTCGGACCGTCGCCGCGCGGGCCACGTGGGTTGCGCGGGTTACGCACATCCGGACGCTCGCGGACTTCTGGTTTCTCGGCTTCTACAGCGCTGGAATCGAAGCCCATCAGGTTGCCGTCGGCAATCTTCTGCTTGGTCATGCGTTCGATGCTTTTCAGCAGCTTTTCTTCGTCCGGAGCGACCAGCGAGATTGCCTCGCCCGAACGACCGGCACGGCCGGTACGACCGATACGGTGAACGTAATCTTCGTCGACGTTTGGCAATTCGAAGTTGACCACGTGTGGCAACTGATCGATGTCCAGGCCGCGAGCGGCGATGTCGGTGGCGACCAGGATGCGCACTTCGCCGGCCTTGAAGTCGGCCAGGGCTTTGGTGCGAGCGTTCTGGCTCTTGTTACCGTGGATTGCAACGGCGCTGAGGCCGTGTTTGTCCAGGTACTCGGCCAGGCGGTTGGCGCCGTGCTTGGTGCGGGTGAACACCAGCACCTGTTCCCAGGCGCCAGCGGTGATCAGGTGCGCCAGCAACGAGCGCTTGTGGCTGGCGGCCAGGCGGAATACGCGCTGTTCGATACGCTCGACCGTGGTGTTCGGCGGTGTGACTTCGATGCGTTCCGGGTTGTGCAGCAGCTTGCCGGCGAGGTCGGTGATGTCTTTGGAGAAAGTCGCCGAGAACAGCAGGTTCTGGCGTTTGCTCGGCAGACGGGCGAGGACCTTTTTCACGTCATGGACGAAGCCCATGTCGAGCATGCGGTCGGCTTCGTCCAGCACGAGGATTTCCACGTGGGACAAATCGACGCTGCCTTGACCGGCGAGGTCGAGCAGGCGGCCGGGGCAGGCTACCAGCACGTCAACACCGCGGGACATGGCTTGAACCTGCGGGTTCATGCCGACGCCGCCGAAGATGCAGGCGCTGACGAACTTCAGGTCACGGGCATAGACCTTGAAGCTCTCGTGTACTTGAGCCGCGAGTTCGCGGGTAGGGGTCAGGACCAGTACGCGCGGTTGGCGCGGGCCGTGACGCTGGGATTTGTCCGGGTGACCGTTGGGGAACAACCGCTCCAGAATCGGAAGGGCGAAGCCGCCGGTTTTACCAGTACCTGTCTGAGCCGCGACCATCAGGTCGCGACCTTGCAACACGGCGGGAATAGCCCGCTGTTGCACCGGAGTAGGCTCGGTATAGCCCGCTGCCTCGATGGCGCGGACTAAAGCCTCGGAGAGACCGAGGGAAGCAAAGGACATGAGTAATCCTGTTTTAGTTAGGGCTTGGCCCAATGGGAGTCTTGCCTGGCGCGAATGGCGTTTAAGAGGAACGCAATCCCGTCCGGTCCTGCTGGGCCAAGAAGGCTTATCTGGAGTGCTCGCGCGGGCTGAAAAGCTGCGCTGTAGCGGGGTCGAGATGCCTTGAACAAGTCCGAGCGTCCGGGCGTGAGCCTGGCGGGAAGGCCGGAGTATAACAGAGCAATCACTGCGCGCCGCTTTCCTGCTGCTCAACGGTTTTTCCGCTGGCGGCGGTGGCTCTGGTGGTTTTTACCTCGGCCGCCGGATCGGCGCCATAACGGGCGCTCAATTCAGCGTACGCAGGCTCGCGCTTGAAGCGTTTGAGTTCGGCGCCGAAGCGCTGCACCAACAAGTCCATGCCGGCGTTGCGGCGTACTGCCAGGAACTGGCTCTGGTGACTGATGACGGTCGGGTTCTCGGTAATCTTGTCGCGGATGCCCAATTCGTCGAGCAAGTGCTGTCCGACCCGGCGATCAGTGATCAGCAGGTCGATCCGCCCGCGCACCAGTTTGCCGAAGTTGGCCTCATGGGTCGGTGCCGGCTCGCGAGTGAACAGGGTCGATTCGCTGAAGTCCTGGCTGTACAGATAGCCCGGGGAAGTGCCGATGGTCAGCCCTTTCAGGTCGGCCAGGGTGTGAAAAGGGTAGGGCCGCTCATTGGCGTAGAACATCACGAACTCCACTTCCGACAGCGGTTCGCCGGGATAAAGCAGGGTGGCGTCGCGCTCATCGCTGTGGAAGATGTCCAGCGCGCCGTCTGCCTGGCCCGTTTCGAGCATCGACAGGCAGCGTTTCCACGGCAGGAACTGCCATTCCACTTCGATGCCCAGGCGTTTGAAGACGATGGCAGTGGTTTCGTAGTCCAGTCCCAGGGATTTGCCGTTTTCCTCATACACGTACGGCGCCCAGGGCTCAGTGACAATGCGCAGCTTCTCGCCCCGAGCGGCGAAGCTCAGGCAAGTAAAAAGAAACACGGTCAGTAACTGCGCGATCAAAGGCATGGCTTGAGATTACGACGAGAAACCGGAAAGAGCCAGAAACGGGATCCAGAAGCTCTAACTCAGTGTGTGTTGCACAATAAAAGGGCGTTAAAAGCAAAAGATCGCAGCCTGCGCCAGCTCCTACAAGGATTAAACACGCCCGATGTAGGCGCTGGCGAAGCCTGCGATCTCTTGATCTTGCTTTTGACGGCTTTTAGCGCGGCAACTTCAGATTGTTCCACACCGCCAGGCTCGGTTCGGCCTGGTTCAGCGTGTAGAAGTGCAGCCCTGGAGCGCCACCCTGCAGCAGGCGTTCGCACATCTCGGTGATGACTTGCTCACCAAAGCCTTGAATGCTTTGGGTGTCGTCGCCGTAGGCTTCCAGCTGCTTGCGGATCCAGCGCGGGATTTCCGCACCGCAGGCATCGGAGAAGCGCGCCAGCTTGCTGTAGTTGGTGATCGGCATGATCCCCGGAACGATCGGAATGTTCACGCCCTTCGCCCGTACACGCTCGACGAAGTAGAAGTAGCTGTCGGCGTTGAAGAAGTACTGGGTGATCGCACTGTTGGCGCCAGCGTTGGCCTTGCGCACGAAGTTGGTCAGATCGTCTTCGAAATTGCGCGCTTGCGGGTGCATTTCCGGGTAGGCGGCGACTTCGATGTGGAAATGATCGCCGGTTTCTTCACGAATGAATTCAACCAGGTCATTCGCGTGGCGCATTTCGCCACTGGCCATGCCCATGCCGGAAGGCAGGTCACCGCGCAGGGCAACGATACGGGTGATGCCGGCCGCCTTGTATTGGGTCAGCAGGCCGCGCAAGTCGTCCTTGCTGTCGCCCACGCAGGACAAATGCGGTGCGGCAGGGACTTTGACTTCGCTTTCGAGCTGCAACACGGTGTTGAGGGTGCGATCACGAGTCGAACCGCCAGCGCCGTAGGTGCAGGAGAAGAAGTCAGGATTGTAGGTCGCCAGATGACGGGCAGTGGCGATCAGTTTTTCATGCCCAGCATCGGTCTTCGTAGGGAAGAACTCAAAGCTGTAGCGACGGTCTTCGGACATGGGAATACCCTTTGCAATCGCAAAAGGCGGGCCGGTGATGGCCGGTCCGCCTGGTCAGGATCGGCGGGCGCAAAGCCCGCCGGGTCCAATCAGTAGCGGTAAGCGTGCGGCTTGAACGGACCTTCGACGGTCACGCCGATGTAGTCGGCCTGGGTCTTGGTCAGTTGAGTCACAACGCCGCCGAAACCGCGGACCATTTCCAGGGCCACTTCTTCGTCGAGTTTCTTCGGCAGTACTTCAACGGTCAGGCGCTCGGCTTTCTGGGCTGGCGACAGGTCGGCGTACTTCTGGCCGAACAGGAAGATCTGAGCCAGAACCTGGTTGGCGAACGAACCGTCCATGATGCGGCTTGGGTGGCCGGTTGCGTTACCCAGGTTAACCAGACGGCCTTCGGCCAGCAGGATCAGGTAGTCGTCGTTCTGAGCGTCGAATGCGCCAGGGCCGGTACGGTGGATCTTGTGAACCTGTGGCTTCACTTCTTCCCATGCCCAGTTCTTGCGCATGAAAGCAGTGTCGATTTCGTTGTCGAAGTGGCCGATGTTGCAGACAACAGCGCGCTTCTTCAGGGCTTTGAGCATGTTCGAGTCGCAAACATTGACGTTGCCGGTGGTGGTCACGATCAGGTCGATCTTGCCCAGCAGCGCTTTGTCGATGCTTGCTTCAGTACCGTTGTTGATGCCGTCGATGAACGGCGAAACCAGCTCGTAACCGTCCATGCAGGCTTGCATGGCGCAGATCGGGTCAACTTCGGAGACTTTAACGATCATGCCTTCCTGACGCAGGGACTGGGCCGAACCCTTGCCCACGTCACCGTAACCGATGACCAGCGCTTGCTTGCCGGACAGCAGGTGGTCGGTACCACGCTTGATCGCGTCGTTCAGGCTGTGACGGCAGCCGTACTTGTTGTCGTTCTTGCTCTTGGTCACCGAGTCGTTGACGTTGATGGCCGGGATTTTCAGCTCGCCCTTGGCCAGCATGTCCAGCAGGCGGTGAACGCCAGTGGTGGTTTCTTCGGTCACGCCGTGGACGCGGTCCAGGATCGCCGGGTATTTCTTGTGCAGCAACTCGGTCAGGTCGCCGCCGTCGTCGAGGATCATGTTGGCATCCCAAGGCGCGCCATCTTTGAGGATGGTTTGCTCCAGGCACCACTCGTACTCTTCTTCGGTCTCGCCTTTCCAGGCGTAAACCGCGATGCCGGCAGCGGCGATGGCAGCAGCGGCCTGGTCCTGAGTCGAGAAAATGTTGCAGGACGACCAACGTACTTCGGCACCCAGGGCAACCAGGGTTTCGATCAGCACGGCAGTCTGAATGGTCATGTGGATGCAGCCGAGGATCTTCGCGCCTTTGAGCGGCTGCTCACCGGCGTATTTGCGGCGCAGACCCATCAGGGCTGGCATTTCGGATTCGGCGATGATGGTTTCGCGACGGCCCCAGGCAGCCAGGGACATGTCGGCGACTTTGTAATCGGTAAAATCTGCAGGCGTGATAACAGCGCTCATGATGAGCCTCCATTCGTAATGTATGCGAATGGGCGCCGTTGTGCGTTTAGTGTCTGACCGATGACGGTCAAGCAACGCCCCATCCGAGCCTGACAGGTCGAACCTGCTGCAGCGCCCCTCGGACAGGTGGCGGGAAAACGGTATCAACCGAAGATGACCGTTTTGAAACGGTGGCGATTATAGCCGTGTGAGCGATACTTCCAAAGCGTTTCTGTTGGTCAATGTCTGAACGGTAATCGAGACCATAGTCGATGCTTGATAGAGCTCTAGTTCGGGCTCTGCCATGATGCCCTCCATCATTCGGCAAGACGCTCAGGAGTGAATATGAATTTCCACACCCGCAAATGGGTAAAACCCGAAGACCTCAACCCCAACGGCACGCTGTTCGGCGGCAGCCTGTTGCGCTGGCTCGACGAAGAAGCGGCGATCTACGCCATCGTCCAGTTGGGCAATCAGCGTGTGGTCACCAAGTACATTTCCGAGATCAACTTCGTCAGCGCCTCGCGCCAGGGCGATATCATCGAACTGGGCATCACCGCCACCGAGTTCGGTCGCACCTCCATCACCCTGAAGTGCGAAGTGCGTAACAAGATCACCCGCAAAAGCATCCTGACGGTGGACAAGATTGTCTTCGTCAATCTGGGCGAAGACGGCTTGCCAGCGCCGCACGGCCGGACCGAGATCACATACGTCAAAGACCAGTTCAAGGATGATGTCGTCAGCGAGTGAGATCGGCGGTGCGCCCTTCGCGAGCAAGTCGAAGGCGGTCTACCGGTCAACGATGATTTAGCCGACCACTGAACAGCTCCGAACCCTGCGTGTCGTACCTACATGACACACCACGGGTTCCGGAGCTTTATGGACGCGCAAAAAGACGGCAAGACCCCGAACCTCTCGCCTGAAGAACAGCACGACGTTGAAAAGAGCCAGCCACCGCGGGCGGCGGTGCTGCACGAAATCATCCGCACCCAGGGCGATCAGGAACTCGAGCGCAGTGTCGCCGCCTTGTGGTGGTCGGCGCTGGCCGCCGGCCTGACCATGGGTCTGTCGCTGATGGCCATGGGGCTGCTCAATTCCCGTCTGCCGGACGGCGAAGGCTTCAAGGTGATCGCCAGTTTCGGTTACTGCGCAGGCTTTCTCGCGGTGATTCTCGCCCGTCAGCAGTTGTTCACCGAGAACACCCTGACGGCGGTGCTGCCGATCATGACCAAGCCCACGCTGAGTAATTTCGGTCGATTGCTACGCCTGTGGTCGGTGGTGCTGGTGGGCAACCTCTGCGGCACGTTGCTGGTGGCGTATGTGATGCTGAATCTGCCGATTTTCGACAGCAAGACCGACCTGGCCTTCCTCGATATCGGGCGCAAGATCATGGAGAACGACGCCAGCCAGATGTTCGCCAAAGGCATTGTGTCAGGCTGGATGATCGCCACCATGGTCTGGATGATTCCGTCCATGGAGAGCGCGAAGATGTGGATCATCATCCTCATCACCTACCTCATGGCGCTGGGGGATTTCACCCATATCGTGGTCGGTTCGGCCGAGGTCTCGTATCTGGTGTTTGCCGGCGAGTTGCCGTGGAAGGATTTCTGGCTGGTGTTCGCCGGGCCGACGCTGGTGGGGAATATCATTGGCGGCAGCTTCATCTTCGCGCTGATCAGCCATGCGCAGATTCGCAGCGAGAGTGGCCCACCGAAGAAGTCTACGGATCAAGGCCAGGAGCCCGACCCGCAGAAGACCGAAAAGTAGTCAGTGATGCTCGGCCTGTGCCGCTGGCGCAGGCTCATCCTTGGTCGATCGGAGCGGAGACGTGCAGTTCGCCATGGCCGCCGCCAATCGCCTCGTGGGCGAACAGCATGGCCGTGGCGCCGACAGTCGGGGTTTCGCCGAGTTGCGCGATGCCCAGCAGCACGGTGAACACCACCACGGCGGTGCCATCGTTGAACAGCGACTCGCCGACGATGGTGGTTTTCAGAGGCTTGGATGCGTTGGCGGTCCGCAGTACGCCGAGGACTGCGATCGGTTTCAGCAATGATGCAATCTTTCAGCCGGACACATTGACCGCAGCAACGCCGCGACGTTGCAGATAGATGTAGAAAAGCGCCGTCAGCACCGTCAAGCCACTGACTAGCGCGCCGGTCCACGGCAAGTCCGCCAGATCCGCACCACTGGCGACCACCAATCCACCAATCCACGCACCTGCCGCGTTGCCGAGGTTGAACGCGCTCTGGTTCAACGTTGAACCCAGATTCGGCGCTTCATGGGCCTGATCGATGATCAGCAATTGCAAAATCGGGCACAGGGCAAAAGCAAAAATGCCCCACAACACCAGCGTAATCGCTGCCGGGATCACCGAGTGACTGGTCTGTGTGAACGCGGCGAGCACAACCAGCACGGCCAACGCCATGCCCACCAGCGACGGCAGCAATCGACTGTCAGCCAAGCGACCGCCGAGCATGCTGCCCGCGGTCAAGCCGACCCCGAATAGCAGCAGCATGATGGTGATTCCATGCGGGCTGACACCGGTGATGTCTTGCAGGATAGGGGCAATGTAAGTGAACACGCTGAACAGGCTGGTCGACGCCAGCACGCTCATGCCCAGCGCCAGCAACACGTTGACCTTGCCCAGCACTTTGAACTCGCTGGCGAGGTTGGCCTTGTCCATGGCGATGTCCTTCGGCAACCAGACCCACTGCGCGATCGCGGCTATCACGCCGATTACCGACACCGCCCAGAACGTCGAGCGCCAGCCGGCGTATTGCCCGAGCGCGGTGCCCAAAGGCACGCCCAGCACATTGGCTAGCGTCAGGCCGGTGAACATCATGGCAATCGCTTGGGCGCGTTTGTTCGGTGCCACCAAACCGGCGGCGACCACCGAACCGATGCCGAAGAACGCACCGTGGCAGAGCGCGGTGACCACTCGCGCGGCCATCAGCGTGGCGTAGTTTGGCGCCAATGCGCAAAGAATGTTACCGAGGATGAACATCAACGTCATGCCCAGCAGCGTGGCTTTGCGCGGCATGTTGGCGGTGCCGACCGCGAGGATCGGCGCACCGAACACCACGCCCAGCGCGTAGCCGGTGATCAGCAGGCCCGCGTGAGGGATGCTCACGGCGAGGTCGCGGGCGACATCGGGCAGCAAGCCCATGATGACGAATTCAGTGGTGCCGATGCCGAACGCGGCAACAGCGAGGGCAAGCAAGGCGAGTGGCATGCGCAAGGTCTCTGTCGGTAGTCTTGACGCTCTGATCAGGCATGCGCATGCCGACGCCCGTTCTCGACGAGAGCGGGCGGTGGCAAAAATTTATTGGAATTAGCCTGTGCGCAACTGAGTGCGGCGTGGTCGCTTGCAGTATAAACAGCTGCTGACCTATGGCGAATCAATTATCCAGCTGAACTTCGTAGAGGGCGGGACAAAATAAGGAGTGTGCCGTGCTTGCAACAGCACTGGTGTTAGTCGCGGCGCTGTTGCACGCGGCGTGGAATACCCTGATCAAATTCAGTGCGGAACGGCTGCTGGTGGTGGCCTGCATGGACAGCGTTGCAATGCTGTTTGTCGCGCTGATGCTGCCGTTCGTGGCGTTGCCACCCCTGGACATCTGGCCGTGGATTCTGGCGTCGGCGGCGTTTGAATTGCTCTATCGCTATTTGCTGATCCAGGCCTATCGGGTTGGTGATCTCGGGCTGGTCTATCCGCTGATGCGTGGCTTGTCGCCGCTGGTAGTGCTGGCACTGACGCTGATTTTTGCCGGGGAAGTGCTGACGAACCAGCAGATCTTCGGGATTCTGCTGATCCCGTTCGGCATGCTGTGCCTGCTCTGGCAGGGCGGCGGTGGTGCGCGATTGCCGTGGTCGATGCTGCCTGTGGTGGCGTTGATCGGCCTGTGCATCGGCTGCTACACCTTCATCGATGGCCAGGCGTTGCGGCGCTGGTCGCATCCGCTGGATTACCTGGTGTGGGTCACCTTGCTCAGCGCTTGGCCGTTTCCGTTACTGGCGCTGGTGCGTAAGCGACCGGCCTTCATGTTGTTCTGGCGAGAGCAGTGGCGACTGGGGTTGGCGGTCGGGTTTTGCGTGTTGTTCAGCTACGCTCTGGTGCTGTGGGCCATGCAGCTGGGCTCGATTGCCGAAGCGGCGGCATTGCGCGAGATCAGCGTAATCCTGGTGGTGCTGTTCGGCATGCGTTACCTGAAAGAACCTTTTGGCAGGCCACGGCTCTTGGCCTGTGGGCTGGTGCTGATCGGCATGCTGGTGATGAAGTTTTGACTGGAGCTCGACTCTTGAAACTTGAAGAAGGGAATGCGTTATGACGGTGGCTCTGTGGTGCATTTTGATCGCGATATTCCTGCCCTATATCTGCACGGGCATCGCCAGGGCCAGTGGCGGGTTCAGGCTGAAAGACAACCATGATCCCCGTGACTTTCTTGAGTCACTGAATGGTTTTGGCCGACGCGCGTATGCGGCGCATCTGAACAGTCTTGAAGTGATTCCCGCGTTCGCAGCGGCGGTGATCGTTGCGCACCTGGCGGGCAATGCCGAACTGGTGACGATCAATGTGCTGGCGGTGTTGTTCATCACCAGTCGGCTGCTGTACATCATTTGCTACTTGGCTGACTGGGCTATTTTGCGGTCGCTGGTGTGGTTGGTGGGGCTGGGGTTGATCGTCAGTTTTTTTGTGGTTTCTGTTTAAGAGCAAGCTCAAAAGATCGCAGGCTTCGCCAGCTCCTACGCTCATCCGCGATTTTGCGGCGAGCCAGCGATCTTTTGACTTTAAAGCTTGTCGGTCACCTGAGGCACTTGAGGCAACGCTGCGCCTTTAGGCCAGAGCATCCAGATTTGCCCCTGCTGTTTCATGTCGCCGGCCAATTGCCCGGCCGCCTCACCTGTGCCCCAGAACAGGTCCGCACGGACTTCGCCGGCAATTGCGCCGCCGGTGTCCTGAGCGGCAACCGGGCGTACCAGTGCGGTACCGTCCGGTTTGGTGGTCGATAACCACAACAGACTGCCCAGCGGAATCACTTTGCGATCCACCGCCGCGCTGTAGCCGGCGGTCAGCGGTACGTTCAACGAGCCGCGAGGCCCTTCGTTGCTGTCCGGGTTGCGGGTGAAGAATACGTAGCTGGGGTTGCTGCCCAGCAGTTCCGGAATACGGGTCGGATTGGCCTTGGCCCAATTGCTGATGGCGCCCATGGTCACTTCTTCTTTTTTCAGCTCGCCCTGGTCCACCAGCCAGCGGCCGATCGGTCGATACGGGTGACCGTTCTGGTCGGCATACGCAATGCGCAACTGTCGGCCGTCATCGAGCTGGATACGACCCGAGCCCTGGATTTGCAGGAATTGCAGGTTCATCGGATCGGTCAGCCAGGCAACAATCGGTGCCTTGACCCCTTTGGTTTCAATCGTGGCCGCATCGTCGTAAGGCTTGAGCACGCGACCTTCGAGTCGTCCGCGCAGGCGTTTGCCTTTGAGTTCCGGGTAGATGCTGTCCAGAGAGACGATGATCATGTCCTCGGGCACACCGTACACCGGGATGTTCGCCACTTCAGTCTGGGTCAGGCTGCCGGGGTAGACCGGCTCGTAATAGCCGGTGATCAAGCCGTTGGGATTGTCATTGGCGGCGCGCAGGCCGTAGACGTCGAGGTTCTGCTTGAGGAAGCCGCGAATGTCGCTGGCGGTTTGCGGCACGTTGGCGGAAGCCGCACACGTCGAGCCCCACACCGGGTCGGCTTTGAGTCGGGTGCAGGCGCTGCGCCACGAACCGAAGCCGGCGACCAGGTCGTTGTCGGACACCGTCGGAAGTGCTTCCCAGGTGGCGCTGGAGTAGGTCGCCAGGGCGTGGGTTTTCGGTGTGTTGTTGTCGCCACCGGTGCAGCCCGCAAGCACGGCCACCATCGGAAGGGTCCAGGCGAGGTTGTGACGCCATGCCTTGAAACGGCTGATCATGGAGTAATTCCTTTGTCGGTTGCCTGAGTGCTCCATGCGCTCAAACAACCCGTATTGATAATAGGGCTATTGGTCTTTGCCGATGACGCGAGGATACTGGCCGCCGTTTCCCGTGACCTGAAGCCACCATGACTCTTAAAAGACTTTCTGTTGTATTGCTGGCCTGCCTGACATTGTCTGCCTGCGGTGGTGTCGATCCCAACTCGCCGTTGGGCCAGCGCAAGGCGATCTTCAAGCAAATGCTCAAGACCGGCGAAGACCTGGGCGGCATGTTGCGTGGTCGCATCCCGTTTGACGGTCCGAAATTCGCTGACGGTGCCGTGAAGCTCGATGCGTTGTCCCGTGAACCCTGGAAACATTTTCCGCAGGTGCGCGAAGAAGATCACACCAGCGCCAAGAGCGATGTCTGGCAGAAACAGGAACACTTCCAGGACATGGCCCGCACCCTTGAAGCCGCCACCGGTGAATTGGTGATTGCCAGCAAGGTTCAGCCTTACAAGGTCAGTAACCTTGGGCCGGCGGTGCAGAAGGTCGAAGATGCCTGCAGTGCCTGCCATAAAGAGTTTCGGGATCATTGATTCCTGAACTGATCCTTACTTGTCCAGCTCATCGAGTGCGTTCTGCAGTTCCTTGCGGGACTCGGCGAGTTTGTCTTTGCGCTTGTTGATCTTTTCGGCGTCGCCTTTCTTCATGGCCTTGTCGAGGTCAGCCTGACGCTTGCTGACTTCGTGCTTGGCGTCGAGCACCTTGTTCTCCCGTTCTTTCTTCAGGGAAGCATCGGTGCAATGAGCAGTGATTTCGCTCAGGGCCGTTTCAAGGCCTGCCTGCTGATCGGCGTTACCGTGAGACTTGGCCAGTTCAATCTGATTGATGATGCCCTGCTTCTTTGCGGCGCAGCCGGTCAGGCCCGGAGCTTCTTCGGCGGCCATCAGTGGAGCGGCCAGCACGCTGCAAAGGGTCAACAGGGCGAGCGGTGAAAGAAGTTTCATAAAAGCTCCATGTGAAAAAGCGATCGGGTCGATGTGGCGATGGGGTGTTTGAGCCCAGCGGCACCATTGGGTTCCCGGGTGGCGGGCATCGTCGGCCGCTAAAAACCGTCAATCCCCGCAAGACGTAATGTTTCACTCAAGGCCAGGACCTGCGGGTCGCGAAAAAACGCGCTCAATTGCGCTGCGCGTCCCGGGCCGATGCCGGCTTCTGCCTGCCATTGTTCGATATTTCGTTGTGCCAGTTCCTGCCATGAATCGGCAAGTCGCGCCTGGCCGGTCGGCGGTAAACCCAGGGCTTTGAGCCAGCGAGCGAAAGGGCGTTGTCGGGCACTGTTGAAACTGTTCAAAAGACGAGCGCTGCTGCGTTCGCCGAAGCCGTCAATGTTAGCAAGCTCTTGAGCATCGAGGGTCAACCAATCCAGCAGGCCATTCAGACGGCCTGTTTCGAAAAGTTTCTCCCAAGTGCCAGGGCCGACATGGGGCAGGGCCAATCCCTGCTTGCCGCTGAGCCAGGTCAGTCGGGCGAGGAATTGGCTTTCGCACCCCGGTGTCGGCTGCCAGCAACTCAAATGATGAAAGTCCTCCGCCAGCGGTACGCTCAATTCAGCGCGTTGGGTGCTGCGCAGCATGACACCGTCAAGCCTGGGAATGGTCAGGCCTGCCAGGCTGATGGCGACCTGGTCTCCGGGCCGGATGTCCAGTGTTTCCCAGCGTTGCAACGAGCTCACACTGACTCGCTTGATCTGCCGGTCATCGAGCATTACCGGTGTCAGTTCCAGTACCGGGGTGATTCGTCCGGTCCGTCCAATCTTGAAATGGACTTTGCGCACCTCGGCCAGGGCCTGGGCAAAAGGGTATTTCCAGGCGACGCTCCAATAAGGCGGTTTAGCCTGCCAGCGCTCGGCGGGTGGGCGCTGATCCTGGCGCAGGACGATGCCATCACTGGTGAAGGGCAGGGGCGAGCGATACCAGTGATCGCGCCAACGTTCTGCGTCGGCAAATACCTTGATCGAGTGACTGTAAGGTGTGGTACTCGGGAAACCTAACTCATCCAGGGCTGCGACGCGGGCGGGCAAACTGGCCGGGCCTTGGGGCCAGTCCCAGACAAACAGGCCGATCCCGGCGGCTTGCTCGGTGCTTAACTTTTTGCGGGCCATCAATCCGGCCACTGTGGCGCGTGCATTGAGGCTGCCGGCACGGGCCTGTACGTGGTCGGTCAGGCGCCAATAGAGCTCACCTTGCAGCAGCAGGTCCAGCGGCTCTGGCAATTGTTGGGGGATGGCGGCGATCTGGCGCGCCGAAGCCGTCCAGTCCTGGCCATTTATTCCGTCACCGCGGCTGATTGCCTGAGTCAGCAGGCCTTTGCGGTAGATCAGCGTCACCGCAACGCCGTCGATCTTGGGCTGAATCCAGACATCGCTCCGTCCTTTTAGCCAGGCTTCGACGGCGCGACCATCGCGGAGTTTTTCCAGGCCTGTGTGGGCGATGGGGTGAGCGGTCGTGCCGCCCGCGGTACGCAACGGTTCCGCGGATGGGGCCAGGTCGAAACAGGT
Source organism: Pseudomonas sp. LjRoot277 (assembly GCF_964253845.1). Lineage (NCBI taxonomy): Bacteria > Pseudomonadati > Pseudomonadota > Gammaproteobacteria > Pseudomonadales > Pseudomonadaceae > Pseudomonas > Pseudomonas sp. LjRoot277. Next base: position 578,470 of record NZ_CAXURI020000001.1, read on the forward strand.
GCGCCATTCGGTCAATCGTGCACGGGACTGATCGTAGAGTTCATCGGCAACCAATGAGCGGCCGCCCCGGTGATAGCTGTCGTCCCAGAGATCGATTTGTTTCTGCAGTGACGTGATTTCGTCCAGGGCGCGTGCGGGTGGCCAGTCGGGGCACTCGGCAGCGTTTGAACTCAGGCAAAGAAAGGTCAGGAAAAAACAGAAAAACAGGCGCAGAAGCATCATGAGCATCCTTGCTCAGGGAGAATGCTTTCAAGGTTAGTCAGCTTTCGGGCGGCGGTAGCGAGGATGTTTTTCGGTGTGTTTCGAGAGGCAGGAAGATCAAGAGATTTTCGCGCAATAAAAAGCCCCGTACGGCGAACCGTGCGGGGCTTTTGGTACCGCCGGGGAAGTCTTACAGGCCGGCAGCAGCGCGCAAGGAATCGGCGCGGTCGGTTTTTTCCCAGGTGAAGGTGGTGAAAGTGTCTTCGCCCACAGTCTTGGTAGCCGGGGTGCGACCGAAGTGGCCGTACGCAGCGGTTTCCTGGTACATCGGGTGCAGCAGGTCGAGCATGGTGGTGATTGCGTATGGACGCAGGTCGAACACTTCGCGAACCAGTTTGACGATTTTGTCGTCGCTGATTTTGCCGGTGCCGAAGGTGTTCAACGAGATCGACGTCGGCTGAGCAACACCGATCGCGTAGGAAACCTGAATCTCGCAACGCTCGGCCAGGCCGGCTGCCACGATGTTCTTGGCTACGTAACGACCGGCGTAGGCGGCCGAGCGGTCAACCTTCGATGGATCCTTGCCGGAGAACGCGCCGCCGCCGTGACGGGCCATGCCGCCGTAGCTGTCAACGATGATCTTGCGACCGGTCAGACCGCAGTCGCCTACCGGGCCACCAATGATGAACTGGCCAGTCGGGTTGATGTGGAACTGGGTGTCTTTGCTCAGCAGCTCGGCAGGCAGTACGTGCTTGACGATCAGTTCCATCACGCCTTCGCGCAAGTCTTTGTAGGACACGTCAGGGTTGTGCTGGGTCGACAGTACAACGGCGTCGATACCGACAACCTTGCCGCCTTCGTAACGGCAAGTCACTTGCGACTTGGCGTCCGGGCGCAGCCAAGGCAGCAGGCCGGATTTACGGGCTTCGGCCTGACGCTGAACCAGCTGGTGCGAGAAGGTGATCGGTGCTGGCATCAGCACGTCGGTTTCGTTGCTGGCGTAGCCGAACATCAGGCCCTGGTCGCCGGCGCCCTGATCTTCAGGTTTGGCACGGTCGACACCCTGGTTGATGTCAGGGGACTGCTTGCCGATGATGTTCATCACGCCGCAAGTGGCGCCGTCGAAGCCGACATCGGAGCTGTTGTAGCCGATGTCCAGAATGACGTTACGCACGATCTCTTCCAGGTCGACCCAGGCCGACGTGGTGACTTCACCTGCGATGATTGCCACGCCGGTTTTTACCAGGGTCTCGACCGCTACACGGGCGAACTTGTCTTCAGCAATGATGGCGTCCAGCACCGCATCGGAAATCTGGTCGGCGATTTTGTCCGGATGCCCTTCGGACACGGACTCGGAGGTGAAGAGGGAGTATTCGCTCATCTCGATTTTTTCCTGAATTTACCGATGGTGAGTGTCGCCAGCCGGTCGCTGAAAATGGCGGACCTGGATCTGGAAACCATTACGTAAGCCTACATAGAGGCTTTCCCCGGGAACGAGTCCCGCAGCGGTGGCCCAACGGGCCAAATCGTCCTGTTCAAACCCCAACCAGAGATCACCGCAGGCCTCCCTGGCCCAACTCTGGTTGTGGCTACATAACTCTGTCACGAGCAGGCTACCGCCCGGTTGCAGCAAGTCGGCCATGTGCTTGAGTGCTTCGGCCGGCGCGGCGAAATGGTGCAGCACCATGTTCAGTACAACGCAGTCAGCCTTGAGGCGGACACCGTTCAATGCATCGGCCAATTGCAGGCTGACGTTAGCCAGCGTTTCACGTTCGCAAACCTGGCGCGCCAGTTCGAGCATCGCCGGGCTGTTGTCCAGCGCCGTGACCTGGGTGAAGCGGCGCGCCAGTTCCGGCAAAAATGCGCCATCTCCGGGGCCGACTTCGATGGCCGTGGCGCCTTCGCTGAAACTCAGCTTGTCGAGCAGTGTCACCACGCTTTCGCGGTATTGCGGCAGGCCGGCGATCAAGTCTTGCTGGGCGCGAAACTTCTCCGCGACCCGTGAGAAAAAGTCCTGGCTGGCCGCCGCTCGTTGCCCATGGACCTGAGCGATCCGCGACTGCACCTCGGCAGGCAGGGTCAGGTTGTCCACTTCTTCCAGTAGCGCGGCATGCAGCTTGCCACCCAGCAGGTCGGTGTGGGGCAGGGCACGACGGTAGAAAATCGCGTTGCCTTCACGGCGCGTCGCCACCAGATCGGCCTGGGCCAATACCTTGAGGTGATGACTCATGCCGGACTGGCCGATGCCAAAGATCTGCGCCAGCTCCAGTACGCCAAACGAATCGTTGGCCAGCGCGCGCAATACATTCAGCCGCAGAGGATCGCCGCCGGCCTTGCACAGGGCCGCCAGCTCATCGCAATCGTCAGGTCGAATGGAAGGCGCACGTAAATTCATAAGGCCAGCAGTCTAGTGACGGTCAGAAAACACCGCAAGAGCAATATCAAAAAGTTTTGATATTGCTCGATAGATGGCACTTCTCGGGGAAAGGGTCACTCTACAAATCGTCAGCGGAAAGGTTTCACCAGGCAAATGCGACTTTATCCACCGGAAAAACGCCCTCAGATGACTATCTGTCATTGCCCCGAGGCGGGTGGGTGAGGGAAAATGCTCGCCTTTTTTCCGTTTCGTTTTATTCACTCTCGATTCAATATCCGCAGGAGAACAGCGATGCCCAGCCGTCGTGAGCGTGCCAACGCCATTCGTGCCCTCAGCATGGATGCCGTGCAAAAAGCCAACAGCGGCCATCCCGGTGCCCCTATGGGTATGGCGGATATCGCCGAAGTACTTTGGCGTGACTACCTGAAGCACAACCCGAGCAATCCATCGTTCGCCGACCGTGACCGCTTCGTGCTGTCCAACGGTCACGGTTCGATGTTGATCTACTCGCTGCTGCACCTGACCGGCTACGACCTGTCGATCGAAGACCTGAAGAACTTCCGCCAACTGCACAGCCGCACCCCGGGTCACCCGGAATTCGGCTACACCCCAGGCGTTGAAACCACCACCGGTCCACTGGGCCAAGGCCTGGCCAACGCCGTTGGTTTTGCCCTCGCAGAAAAAGTCCTGGCGGCGCAGTTCAACCGTCCGGGCCACAACGTTGTCGACCACCACACCTACGTGTTCCTGGGTGATGGCTGCATGATGGAAGGCATTTCCCACGAAGTCGGCTCCCTGGCCGGTACTTTGGGCCTGAGCAAACTGATCGCCTTCTACGATGACAACGGTATCTCCATCGACGGCGAAGTCGAAGGCTGGTTCACCGACGACACGCCTAAGCGTTTCGAAGCCTATAACTGGCTGGTGATCCGCAACGTCGACGGTCACGATCCTGAAGAGATCAAGATCGCGATCGAAACTGCGCGCAAAAGCGATCAGCCAACCCTGATCTGCTGCAAGACCACCATCGGTTTCGGTTCGCCGAACAAGCAAGGCAAGGAAGACTGCCACGGCGCCCCACTGGGTGACGCGGAAATCGCTCTGACCCGTGCTGCTCTGAAATGGAACCACGGTCCGTTCGAAATCCCGGCCGACATCTATGCCGAGTGGGACGCCAAGGAAACCGGTCGCGCGGCCGAAGCCGAATGGGATCAGCGTTTCGCTGCCTACTCTGCTGCCTTCCCTGAATTGGCCAACGAGCTGATTCGTCGTCTGAGCGGCGAACTGCCGGAAGACTTCGCTGAAAAAGCCTCCGCTTATATTGCTGAAGTCGCTGCCAAAGGCGAAACCATCGCCAGCCGTAAAGCCAGCCAGAACGCATTGAATGCCTACGGCCCGCTGCTGCCTGAACTGCTGGGTGGCTCCGCTGACCTGGCCGGCTCCAACCTGACCCTGTGGAAAGGTTGCAAAGGTGTTACGGCTGAAGACGCCAGCGGCAACTACATGTACTACGGCGTTCGCGAGTTCGGCATGAGCGCGATCATGAACGGCGTGACCCTGCACGGAGGTCTGGTGCCTTACGGCGCGACCTTCCTGATGTTCATGGAATACGCCCGCAACGCCGTGCGCATGGCCTCGCTGATGAAGCAGCGTGTCGTGTTCGTCTACACCCACGACTCCATCGGTCTGGGCGAAGACGGTCCGACTCACCAGCCGATCGAGCAATTGACCAGCTTGCGCAGCACGCCGAACCTCGACACCTGGCGTCCAGCCGATGCCGTTGAATCGGCGGTGTGCTGGAAAATGGCTCTGGAACGCAAGGACGGCCCTTCGGCGCTGATTTTCTCGCGTCAGAACCTGCAGCACCAAACCCGCAATGCGTTCCAGATCGCCGACATCGCCCGTGGCGGTTACGTGTTGAAGGACTGCGACGGCGAGCCTGAGCTGATCCTGATCTCTACCGGTTCGGAAGTCGGCCTGGCGGTTCAGGCCTACGACAAGCTGACCGAACAGGGTCGCAAGGTGCGTGTTGTTTCGATGCCTTGCACCAGCGTGTTCGATGCTCAGGACGCCGGCTACAAGCAAGAGGTTCTGCCGTTGCAGGTCAGCGCCCGTATCGCTATCGAAGCCTCGCACGCGGACTATTGGTACAAGTACGTGGGCCTGGAAGGCCGCGTGATCGGCATGACCACCTACGGCGAGTCGGCGCCTGCGCCTGCCTTGTTCGAAGAGTTCGGCTTCACCCTGGAAAACATCCTGGGTCAGGCTGAAGAGCTGCTGGAAGACTAAATCCGACAGTTGCGTTGTCCGGGCTGACGTCTTCGCGAGCAAGCCCGCTCCCACAGGGAAATGCATTCCAATGTGGGAGCGGGCTTGCTCGCGAAAGCGATAGTCCGGGCAACGCTGCAATAACGGATTCACCACGGTAATCGAGAACCCCATGCCTCAACCGCGTCCTTACAAAGTTGCACTCAACGGCTACGGCCGGATTGGTCGTTGCGTCTTGCGTGCGTTGTTTGAGCGAGGCGATAAGGCCGGGTTTGAAATTGTTGCGATCAACGATCTGGCTGACATGGCCAGCATCGAATACCTGACACGCTTCGACTCCACTCACGGGCGTTTCCCCGGGGAAGTGAAGGTCGACGGCGATTGTCTGCATATTAATGGCGACTGCGTGAAGGTCCTGCGCAGTGCCACCCCCGAAGGCATCGATTGGGCGTCGCTGGGCGTCGATCTGGTGCTGGAATGCTCCGGCGCTTACCACACCCGTGAAGACGGCCAGCGTTTCCTCGACGCCGGCGCGCCGCGCGTGCTGTTTTCCCAGCCGATGGCCAGCGAGGCGGATGTCGACGCCACCATCGTCTACGGCGTGAACCAGGATTGCCTGACCGGTGATGAGTTGCTGGTGTCCAACGCGTCCTGCACCACCAACTGTGGCGTGCCGCTGTTGCGCCTGCTGGATCAGGCCATTGGTCTGGAATACGTATCGATCACCACCATTCACTCGGCGATGAACGATCAGCCGGTGATCGACGCCTATCATCACGAAGACTTGCGCCGCACCCGTTCGGCGTTTCAGTCAGTGATTCCGGTGTCCACTGGTCTGGCACGAGGCATCGAACGCCTGTTACCGGAACTTGCCGGGAGAATTCAGGCCAAAGCCGTGCGGGTGCCGACGGTTAACGTGTCTTGCCTCGACATTACGATGCAGACCGTGAGCGATACCGACGCCACCGAGGTCAACCGGATTTTGCGCGAGGCCGCCACTGCTGGCCCGCTCAAGGGCCTTCTGGCCTACACCGAGTTGCCTCACGCCAGTTGTGATTTCAACCATGACCCACATTCGGCCATCGTCGATGCCAGTCAGACTCGAGTTTCCGGCCCACGGCTGGTGAACATCCTGGCCTGGTTCGACAACGAATGGGGTTTTGCCAACCGAATGCTGGATGTTGCAGAGCACTATCTGCAAACAGCTGCCTCTCCAAAACAGTAGGAAATGCGACCCATGACCGTGTTGAAGATGACCGACCTCGATCTGCAAGGTAAGCGCGTACTGATCCGCGAAGACCTCAACGTCCCAGTCAAGGACGGTGTTGTCACCAGCGATGCGCGAATCCTGGCCTCGCTGCCGACCATCAAGCTGGCCCTGGAAAAAGGCGCGGCCGTGATGGTCTGCTCGCACCTTGGCCGTCCGACCGAAGGCGAATTCTCGGCCGAGAACAGCCTCAAGCCAGTCGCTGATTACCTGAGCAAGGCTCTGGGGCGTGAAGTGCCGCTGGTCGCCGATTACCTGAACGGCGTTGACGTGAAGGCCGGCGACATCGTGCTGTTCGAAAACGTGCGCTTCAACAAGGGCGAGAAAAAGAACGCTGACGAACTGGCCCGGCAATACGCCGCCCTGTGCGACGTGTTCGTGATGGATGCCTTCGGCACCGCTCACCGCGCCGAGGGTTCGACCCATGGCGTGGCCAAGTTCGCCAAAGTCGCCGCCGCTGGCCCGTTGCTGGCTGCCGAACTGGACGCACTGGGCAAAGCCCTGGGCGCCCCGGCTCAGCCAATGGCTGCCATTGTTGCCGGCTCCAAGGTTTCGACCAAACTCGACGTGCTGAACAGCCTGAGTCAGATCTGCAACCAGCTGATCGTCGGCGGCGGCATTGCCAACACCTTCCTGGCCGCTGCCGGTCACCCGGTCGGCAAGTCCCTGTACGAGCCGGACCTGCTGGACACCGCTCGCGCCATCGCCGCCAAGGTCAGCGTGCCGCTGCCGATCGACGTCGTGGTTGCCAAGGAATTCGCTGAAAGCGCGACCGCTACCGTCAAGCTGATCGCTGATGTGGCCGCAGACGACATGATTCTGGACATCGGCCCACAGACCGCGGCGAATTTCGCCGAGCTGTTGAAGTCGTCCAAGACCATCCTGTGGAACGGCCCGGTGGGCGTGTTCGAATTCGACCAGTTCGGTAACGGCACCAAAGTGCTGGCCCAGGCCATCGCTGAAAGCTCGGCATTCTCCATCGCGGGCGGCGGCGACACCCTGGCCGCCATCGATAAATATGGCGTTGCTGATCAGATCTCCTACATTTCTACCGGTGGCGGCGCGTTCCTCGAGTTCGTCGAAGGCAAGGTTCTGCCGGCCGTTGAAGTCCTGGAAAGCCGGGCCAAGGCCTGAGGCCGCCCATTTGACCAGGCGAAGGAGTGTTCAGATGGTCAAAACGTTAGCGCTGTTGATTATCGCGGGGTCGCTGGCAGCTTGCGGGAGTAACCCGAAAGCTCCGAAGGTGTCCGAGACGCCTGAACAGGAAAAAGGCTGCTACCAGGCCGACTGGCAGGCCGAAACCAACCCGGTGATCAACAAGCGTTCCGGGCCTGATGGCCTGGACAAATACGAGACACAGACCCCGGCCAAGGAACATGGTTGCCCTTGACGGGTCTGACACTTTACTCAGGGCTGGCGGCGTGCGCCGTCAGTCGAGGAACATGGATGAAAGGTTTTATCGCCGTTACGGCGCTGGCTCTGCTGGCAGGTTGCGCTAATTTGAACCTGTTCAAGCCTGCCGAATCGACGGACAGCTGGACCACCTGGACCTGCGACAGTCAGGCCAAAGTACTCTGGCGCTACACCGACGAAAGCCGCAAGGAAGTCGACGTTCGCCTGGGCGGTGCCGATCAGGTCTACCGCTTGAAGCATGAGCCGGGCGCCGAAGGTTCGCTGTACAGCAACGACATGCTGGCGTTTCACGTAAAAGGTGAGGAAGGCCTGGTGTACTGGGTCGCCACCAATGATTTGATCGGCCGCGGTTGCAAAGCGCAGTAACGCCACAAGATTGAGGCAACACCGAATTGGCAGGCAGGGCTGACCCCCGATCTGCAATAACTTGAATAGCCGCCGCCGCTACGGCAGGCTGGCACGATTAACGACCCTCAACCGGGAGATACACACACAATGGCACTTATCAGCATGCGCCAGATGCTGGACCACGCAGCCGAGTTCGGCTACGGCGTTCCAGCCTTCAACGTCAACAACCTTGAGCAGATGCGCGCCATCATGGAAGCCGCTGACAAGACTGACTCCCCGGTGATCGTCCAGGCTTCGGCCGGTGCTCGCAAATACGCCGGCGCACCGTTCCTGCGTCACCTGATCCTGGCGGCAATCGAAGAATTCCCGCACATCCCGGTGTGCATGCACCAGGACCACGGCACCAGCCCTGACGTCTGCCAGCGCTCCATCCAACTGGGCTTCAGCTCGGTGATGATGGACGGTTCCCTGGGCGAAGACGGCAAGACCCCGACCGACTACGACTACAACATCCGCGTCACCCAACAAACTGTAGCCCTGGCTCACGCCTGTGGCGTATCGGTAGAAGGCGAGCTGGGCTGCCTGGGTTCGCTGGAAACCGGCATGGCCGGTGAAGAAGACGGCATTGGCGCCGAAGGCGTTCTGGATCACAGCCAAATGCTGACCGACCCGGAAGAAGCCGCTGACTTCGTCAAACGCACCCAGGTCGATGCCCTGGCCATCGCCATCGGCACCAGCCACGGCGCGTACAAGTTCACCAAGCCGCCTACCGGCGACGTGCTGGCCATCGACCGCATCAAAGAAATCCACAAACGCATCCCCAATACCCACCTGGTGATGCACGGTTCGTCTTCGGTTCCGCAAGACTGGCTGGCGATCATCAACCAGTACGGCGGCGACATCAAAGAAACCTACGGCGTACCGGTTGAAGAAATCGTCGAAGGCATCAAACACGGCGTGCGCAAGGTCAACATCGACACCGACCTGCGTCTGGCATCCACCGGTGCGATGCGTCGCCTGATGGCTACCAACCCGAGCGAGTTTGATCCGCGTAAGTTCTTCGGCGCGACCGTGACGGCAATGCGTGATGTGTGTATCGCACGTTATGAAGCGTTTGGTACGGCGGGTAATGCTTCGAAGATCAAGCCGATCTCGTTGGAAGCGATGTATCAGCGTTATTTGAAGGGTGAGTTGAACGCTAAGGTCAACTAAGCCTTAAGCGTTACTACCGGTATTAAAAAACCCGCAGCGATGCGGGTTTTTTATTGCCTGAAAATTGACTACTGATTCTTGGGCGTATCAAACCCCCGCTGCTCAATCACCCGAAACACATCGCTTACATCCTGAACCATGATCCGGGCGATGTTGGTGACGGTGTTGATGTCGTTCTCGGCATAGTCCGGCAGGCTGGTGCAGGCCATGAGGTTGAGGTATTTGAGAACGGCGTGAGGCGTTTGCTGACACAATTGTGGAGTTCGCGTAGCGGGGCGTCGCTGTCGATGAGCAGGACGGGGTAGTCGGTGGCGAATTGGGACATGGGGGTGAAGCGGCGGGGCGGATTGTTCATTTTCATAAGTAAATCTTCCTCGAATCTAAAGAAGAGCTACTCGTACCGTAAGGGCTGCGAAACCCTGTTGCCAACGATGTCAGCGACAGGCCAACTTTAGGCTGCGATTCGGGTAGCCGCAACCGGGCTGTAGGACGCCTTTCCGGTTATGTGGCGAGGGAACTTGTCGGAACGCCGCATCGTCCCGTTCGGCGGCGCAGCCGTCGTAAAACCGGGCACTGCGGTGTGTCTGAGGAAATTGCGTAGCAGGGTTTGGGGCTGCTTCGCAGCCCAGCGGGAGCAAGCTCCCTCGCCACGGTCGGAGTGGTCCTACGAGTTTTGCGGACGCTGGGATTTGTAGCAGCTGTCGAGCTTGCGAGGCTGCGTTCGGCTGCGGAGCAGTCGTAAATCAGACAACGCATTTATTCGGTTAGACCGGGTTCTGCGGGCTTGCGAGGACTTCGTCCTCGGACGCAGCCTCGCAGGCTCGGCAGCTGCTACAGAGATCGAGTTGTTCTTGGGAGCGTTCCGGGGTGTGAGGGGTTACTTGTCGTGATCAATATCCAGCTTGCTGAACGTCACTTTCCCGCCTTCGCTGGTGTACCCGGTGTTGTCCTGAACATAAGCCCCGGCCTTGAAGTACAGGGGTTTGACGCTCCAGGTCTTGCTGATTTCGGTGTCCCACTGGTAGCCCGCCGCACTGATGCCCAGCGCGCCGCCCGGGCTCAGGTGGATGAGGTAGGAAAACTCCCGATCCAGTTTCACCCCGGTAGCAATGGTGATTATCCGTGCGGCATCGTCATCAGGGTGCATACGAACCTTGGCGACGAGGTTGCCCGACTGTGTGCTGGTCGAGTACTGATACTCGAGCTTCACCATCGGTTTCTGGCTTTCATAGGCGTGGATCTGGCCAATGACGATCTTGCCCGAGGTCGGTACCTGGTTCACCGCCAGGGTGGCACGCAGGGTATTGTCGGCGTCCGGGTAGAGCCAGTTTTTCAGGGTGCCATTGCTGTAGGTTTCGCGAAGTTCGGTGCGGGGATACTTTGCGTTTTCAGTTGTAGAACCGGTGACCGGGGTCCAGAAAAACAAGGTGCCGGTGTCGGAGTGGAAGTATTGGTCCTTGAAGCCATCCACCAGTTTTGACGTTTCAACGGTGTACGGCGGATTGCCGACGGGAACGCTGAGGTTCCAGGTTGCGAGATCGATCATAGACAAAAGCTTCCACGGATTTTTTGCTGCACGCACGTTCCAGAAGCTCTGGCGCGCGCCTTGGGGGCAATCCTTATAATCGCAGAAGTTCAATTTGTTAATGCGTAAATGACAAACGGGTGACGTCAAAATCCTGTTAAAAGGCCATCTTTCCCGGTTTCAGGGGCCTGTGGCGCCGACCGTTAGTCGGCAAATGGACGCTTTAGTTAAATGATGGCGTATTGATAGCTTCTGCTTTTGCGGAACCCGGTCTAGAGTGAAGGCTTAGTATTTGTCCGGTTTTCACGAGAACCCGGCCTGACGTCCCGCATAAGAGAAGCAGCATGGAATGCGCGCAACCCACGCCAGCTGAAGACAGTTCAATTCTTTTAATCGTCGATGATTACCCTGAAAACCTGATCAGCATGCGCGCGTTGTTGCAGCGCCAGGACTGGCAGGTCATCACCGCCGCCTCGGGCTTCGAGGCGCTCAGTCTGTTACTCGAACACGATGTCGACCTGGTGCTGCTGGATGTGCAGATGCCGGGCATGGACGGTTTTGAAGTGGCACGCCTGATGCGCGGCAGCCAACGAACCTGCCTCACGCCGATCATTTTCCTTACCGCCAACGAACAGTCCCAGGACGCCGTGATCAAGGGCTATGCCAGTGGTGCGGTGGATTACCTGTTCAAACCGTTCGACCCACAAATTCTCAAGCCCAAAGTCCAGGCGCTGCTCGAGCATCAGCGCAATCGCCGTGCGTTGCAGCGCCTGAGCCACGATCTGGAGGTCGCGCGCGCGTTTAATGCCTCGGTACTCGACAATGCCGCCGAAGGCATCCTGGTGGTCGGTGAGGACGGTCTGATCCGCTTTGCCAATCCGGCGATGTCGCGGCTGCTCAATGCCACGTTGCAAGACCTGCAAGGCAAAGCATTCCTGGATTTCCTGCAAAAGCCGCACATTCCTATCTGGGCCGACTCCGAGCTGCTCGCCGGTTACAAACGCGGCGAAATCCTGCGCCTGCATGATGCATTGCTGCGTACGGCGCCCGGCCAGCAGGTGCCCGTGGCGCTGTCCTGCGCGCCGTTGCCCAGCGAGCAACATGCGATGGTGGTGACGGTGCTGGACATGTCGGTGGTGCGCCATCTGCATCAGCAACTGGAGTTCCAGGCGGTCACTGACCCATTGACCGGGCTGCTCAATCGTCGTGGCTTTTACCAGACGGCGGAAAACCTGCTGTTGCGTGGCGACCGCTCCGATAGTGCCTGGGTGCTGCTGTATCTGGACCTCGACGGCTTCAAACGGGTCAACGACTCCCTCGGTCACGATGCCGGCGACCGGGTGCTGCGGTGGGTGTCCGAGCAGTTGAAGGCCTGTCTGCGGCCCTTCGACATTCTGGCGCGCATGGGCGGTGATGAGTTCACCGCGTTGCTGGATCTGGAGTTCCCCGAGCAAGCAGCAAAAATCGCCGAGAAGCTGATTGAGCGGGTGTCGATCTGTCAGCAGATCGATGGTCTGGATATCGCCTTGGGCGCCAGCATCGGCATTGCGACGTACCCGGATTGCGGTTCCAATCTCGACGGTTTGTTGCGCGCATCTGACATCGCCATGTACGAAGCCAAGCGCGCCGGCCGTCAGCAATATCGTTTCTACGATCACGAAATGAACGGCCGGGCACGCTCGCGGTTGATGCTCGAAGAAAGTGTGCGCGCGGCGATCGAGAACCGTGATTTCAATTTGGTGTATCAACCGCAGGTGGCCATTGCCAGCGGGCAGACTCGCGGGTTCGAAGCGCTGATCCGCTGGCAGCACCCGAGCGTCGGCGATGTACCACCGGGGCTGTTTTTGCCATTGCTGGAAGAGGCGCGGTTGATCAGTCACCTGGGCAGCTGGATCTATCAACAAGGGGCGAGCCAGCGAAAAGCCTGGGAAACCGTGTTTGCCGACGACCTGGTGCTGGGCGTCAGTTTGAGCAGCACGCAGTTCGGCATGCCCAATCTGGTCACCGAGTTGCGCCAGGTACTGGAGCGCCATGGTTTGCAGGCGCGCCATCTGGAAGTCGAGGTCACAGAAGAGGCCTTGATGCAAAACCCCGAGGAAACCCGTAAACAGCTGCGCCTGCTGCGTAACCTGGGTGTGCGCGTGGCCCTGGATGACTTTGGTTCCGGGCCGTGTTCGCTGTCTCATCTGCGCGATCTGGAGTTGGACACGCTCAAGTTCGACCGGCATTTGATTGCCCGGCTACTGGAGTCCTCACGCGATGCGGCGCTGGTGCGCAATGTGATCGAGTTGTGCAAGGAGTACGGGATGCTGGTGATTGCCGAAGGGGTGGAAACCGTTGCGCAATATCAGTGGCTGCAAGCCAATGGTTGCGAGTACGTGCAAGGGTTTCTGGTCGCACGGCCGATGATGGCCGAGGACGTCGGTGACTTTGTGCGGCCGTTCGACTGGAACACGCTGACCGCCTGAATTCGCTACACTGGCGACCTTTTCGTGAATCGTGTCGTGCCGCCCCAATGACCGCGTTGAAATACCTCCAGGCCTATCCTGCAGCACTGCAGGACCAAGTGCGCCAGCTGATCGCCGACGGTCGGCTGGGCGACTACCTGAGCCAGCGTTACCCGGAAAAACACCGGGTGCAGAGCGACAAGGCGTTGTACACCTATACGCTGGACCTCAAGCAGGAATACCTGCGAAATGCCCCGGCCATCGATAAGGTGTTGTTCGACAACCGCCTGGACCTGACCCACCGCGCCCTCGGATTGCACACCGCGATATCCCGGGTGCAGGGCGGCAAGCTCAAGGCCAAGAAAGAAATTCGTGTAGCTTCATTGTTCAAGGACGCACCTGCCGAGTTTCTGAAAATGATCGTGGTGCATGAACTGGCGCACTTTAAAGAGTCGGATCACAACAAGGCGTTTTACAAGCTTTGCGAACACATGTTGCCGGGGTATCACCAGGTGGAGTTCGATGTGCGGGTGTACCTGACGTGGCGGGATATGCAATAGAGATCAAAATATCGCAGCCGGGAGTGTTTAGATGGATGTAAGCAAGACCAAGAGCAGCTTCTATCGTCGGTTGTACGTGGCGTACCTGATTGATAGCGGGCTGGCCAGTAGCGTCCCGGCGCTGACCGAAGTGACCGGCATGCCCCGCCGCACGGCGCAAGACACCATCGCAGCGTTGGCGGATCTGGATATTGTTTGCGAGTTCCAGCAGGAAGAAGGAGCGCGCAATCATGCCGGGCGCTATCGGATTCGTGAGTGGGGGGCGATTGATCGGGGGTGGATCGAGCGCAATCTTCGGCAGATCAAAGCGGTGCTTGAGTATCCCTGAACTGACGCGGTGACTGAGCTGACGTCATCGCGAGCAGGCTCGCTCCCACATTGACCGCGTTCCCCTGTGGGAGCGAGCTTGCTCGCGATAGGGCCCTCAGGGACGGCGCATCCCGATATGCGGAATGTCATCCTCGAGAAATTCCTCGCCCGCGACCACAAACCCGTATTTAGCGTAATACCCCTGTAAATGCGCCTGGGCCGAGAGATAGATCGGTACTTCAGGCCAGCGCTTTTCAGCCTGCTTCAACGCCTGCGCCATCAACTCATGCCCAAGCCCTGTACCGCGCGCTTGTGGGGCAATGATCACCCGCCCGATGACCACGTCGCCACCCTGCAACTCCGGGTCGAGCAACCGCAGGTACGCCACCAGTCGATCCCCGTCCCAAGCCATTAAATGGCAGGTGTCACCTTCCAGATCCTGGCCATCGATGTCCTGATAGACGCATTTCTGCTCAACGACAAACACCTCTGCACGAAGCTGCAGAATGGCGTACAGCTGCTCTTTGCCCAGATCGCTGTGGTGTTTGCAGACCCAATCGATTGTCATCTTCACACTCCTTGAACATCGTTGCTCCGATACTAAGCGCCCAGGCGAAAGATGTCTTTATGGCAGAGAAATCTGTGACAAAGGCCAAAATGCCATCATTCATTTCGCGCGGCCTTGTCTTGTTTGTGTAATCTGAGATGAAGCGCTGTGCAGTGGCTTCGATGAGCTAATGTTGGCACCTGTGTTTGGCAGTACGGGGGCCTTGGAGTTTTGGCTGAAAACACGTCGGGCGTCCCGCCCGCTAAGGATTTTCTAGCATGCCGCGATTACATCGAGCCTTTGCTTTGATCGGATTGCTGTTGCTGACTCAAAGTGCGGCAGCGGAAAAGCTGCGTTTGGTAGCCGATGCCTGGCCGCCCTTTACCGACTCCACGCTGGTCAACGGTGGGTTGGCCACGGACATCGTCAGCACAGCACTGGCCCGGGCCGGTTATGCCAGTGACTTTGAACAAGTGCCTTGGGCGCGGGCCTTGCTGGGGGTTGGCGAGGGTCGATACGACGTGTTGGTCAACGCCTGGTACACCGACGAGCGCACGAAGCTTGGCCAGTTTTCCGGCGAATACCTGCTCAACCGTGTGCGCTTTCTCAAGCGCAAAGACACGCCGATCGAATACAACAACCTGCAACAACTGCATACCTACCCGATAGCGGTGGTGCGCGGTTACGCCTATTCGCCAGAGTTCGATGACGATGTATCGCTGCAGAAAGTCCCGGTGCACAGCTTCTCCATGGCGGTGCGCATGGTCGCCGCCGACCGGGTCAAATTGACCCTGGAAGACGAATACGTCGCGCGTTACTACCTGGCCCGGGAATCAACCAAGGTGCGCAATGCTGTGGAGTTTTTGCCCAAGCCATTGAGCGAGAACAGCCTGCACATCCTGGTCAGCCTGAAGAACCCCAGGCATGAACAGATCGTCGCCGGTTTCGACCGCGAGATCGCGGCAATGAAAGTGGATGGCAGTTATCAGCGGTTGATGGAACAGCACGGATTGTAGGTGTGGCTGATGGCCTCATCGCGAGCAAGCTCAGCCACCGCAGATCTCAATCCTCACTCGTTTCCTTGATGAGGTGCGCTGCCAACGTCCGCAATGGCCCAAGCTGACGGCACATCAATGCCAATTGCGTCTGCACCAGCCGTTGGCCTTCATCAAGTTCGTCCGGCATCTGTTCAAGCGTATTGGCCAGTGCCTCTTCCTCATCGCTCTGAATCGCAATCGGCAGTTTGCTCGCCAACCCTTGGGCAATTTCATCGATGCTGGCGGCCAGTCTCACGCCGGCACCGTCGATCAAATGCTCGCGCACGTCGGGCGGTAGCTGGGTTTCCCGGTGTGCGCCCAGTCCGGACAAATAACTGAGCAAGGTGTGCGACAGCACCAGGAAGCGGAACCCGACATCTGCTTCCTTACGGAAATGCCCCGGTTCCATCAGCATGTTGGCGAGCGTCGTCGACAGTGCCGCGTCAGCGTTGTGCGCATTGCGTCGGGCCAGACGATACGCCAGGTCGTCGCTTTTGCCGGCTGCGTATTGCTGCATGATCTGGCGTAGGTAAATGCTGTTGCAGGTCAGGGTGTTGGCCAGCACTTTGTTCAGGCGTCGGCCCTGCCAGTCCGGCAGGAACAGGAACACCGCCAGCCCGGCGATCAGGCTGCCGAGCAAGGTATCGAACAACCGCGGCAGGAACAGCCCGTAACCATCCCCGACCTGGTTGAAGCAGAACAGCACCATCAAGGTGATCGCGGCCGTCGCCAAGGTGTAGCGGGTGGTGCGGTTGATAAAGAACACCACCCCGGCGGCGATCGCAAAGCATGACTGGACCAAGGGATTCGGAAACAGATCGAACAGCGCCCAGGCCACGGTCAGGCCGATGGCGGTGCCGATGATTCGTTGGCCGAGTTTGCGGCGGGTTGCGCCGTAGTTTGGTTGGCAGACAAACAGCGTGGTGAGGATGATCCAGTAACCCTGAGACGGGTGGATCAAATGCACCATCCCGTAGCCGATGCTCAAGGCCAGGGGCAAACGCAGTGCGTGACGGAACAGCAATGACGTCGGTGTCAGCTGCGTGCGCAGGCGTATCCAGACATCCTTCAGGTTACGTGGCGAACGGTCGAGCAGGCTGCTGTCGGTGGCATCGGCCAAGGCGTCGGGGTTGCTGGCATCGCTGAGCAAACGATCGAGCGTGCCGAGGTTGGCCGCCAGTGCCCGCAACGATCGCAACAGCCCGCGCCAGGCCGGGTTGCTCTGAATGCGCAAATGTTCGAGAGAGGCGTGCAGGTCGCTCAGGGCTTCGGCGAAGCTGGCGTCATAGATGAACGGCTGGCGCATCTGGATCGACTCGGCCAGCGCCCGGCAGGCCTTGCCTTGTTGGCGCAGCAAGCGCTGGCAGCGGAACATCACGTCGCTGTGAAAGAAAGCATCGGCCAGGGCGTTGTAAGGGTAGTGCGAGGAGCTGGCGCGCTCGTGGATGTCCTGAGCGAGGAAGTACAGCTTCAGGTAACGGCTGAGTTTCGAGCCCGGTCGACCGTTGCCGACGCGGTGCAGGATGATTTCCTTGGCGGCGTTCAGTGCGGCCACGACACGGCCGTTTTGCTGCGCCAGTTCCAGTCGGCGCGCTTCCACGTCCATCTGCCGGATCGGCTCGAACAGCGACGATTTCAGCTTCAGGTAGTAACCCAACTCGCGGAACAACCGCGCCAGGCTTTGCTGCACCGGCTGATTGGAAAACATCGCCTGCCACAGCACCGAGAGCAAACCGTACCAGGCCGCACCGGCCACCAGCAGCACCGGTTCGTGCCAGAAATCGGTGACTGCACCGCCGCGCTGGTCCACGCCGATCATGGTGTAGACCGACAGAATCAACGTCGCCGAGGCAATCGCGCCATAGCGTTCACCCAAGGCGCCGAGCATGGTCAGGCCGAAACTGGCCATAGCCAGGGCGATGATAAAAATAACGGGGTAGGGGAAGAGCAATTCGACGGAGAGGGCGGCGACGCTGAAGCACACCAACGTCACGGCCAGTGCGTTAAGGCGGCCTTGCCAACTGTCGTCGGTCTCGGCCAGGGCGCTGGCGATGATCCCGAGGAACAGCGGGATCAGCAGCCCCATTTCATCCTTGTACCAACACAGCGCCATGCTGCCGGTCAGGGCGATGAACACCCGCACGCTGTAGCTGAATTTATCCAGCGCCCAGAGGCGACGCAGAGACTGACTAAAGGGGGTCGATGACATGAAGTGCGAAGGCCTTCCGAGGCAATGACGCTAAATTGAGCCAGTAATGACGCCGACGCAATGGCGCCGATCACATCTGACAGCAAAATCTGTTCCTTCCCTGGCAAACATTACCTTGAAATGAAATCCCCTGTAGGAGCTGTCGAGTGAAACGAGGCTGCGATTTTTTGATCTTGTTTTTAAAAAGCAAAGTCAAAAGATCGCAGCCTCGTTTCACTCGACAGCTCCTACACAGCTCCTACATGCGGGGAGCGGTGCGGGTCAGACGAATTGCGCGGCAGCGTAGCCGGAGGCCCAGGCCCACTGGAAGTTGAAACCGCCCAGATGCCCGGTCACGTCGAGTACTTCGCCGATGAAGTACAGGCCGGGGCTTTTCAGTGATTCCATGGTCTTGGACGACACCTCGTTGGTATCGACGCCGCCCAATGTCACTTCAGCGGTGCGATAACCTTCAGTGCCGGCCGGAACCACTTTCCAGCTCGCCAGTTTTTCGGCGATGTCGGCAATTTCCGCGTGGGTGTACTGCTTCATCGGTTTGGAGACGAACCAGTTGTCTGCCAGCAGGTTGGCCATCTTCTTGGTGAAGATTTCCCCGAGCAGGGTTTTCAGCTCGCTGTTCGGACGTTCGGCTTGCTGCTGTTGCAGCCAGCTCGGTACGTCATAGTCCGGCATCAGATTGATCTCAACCGTATCGCCGGATTCCCAGAACGAAGAAATCTGCAAAATCGCCGGACCACTGAGGCCGCGGTGGGTGAACAGGATGTTCTCGCGGAAACTCTGGTCATTGCAGCTCACCAGGCAATCCACCGACGTACCGGACAGCTCGGTGCAAAGCTCCTTGAGCTGATCGGTGATGGTGAACGGCACCAGCCCGGCGCGGGTCGGCAGCAAGTCGTGGCCGAACTGCTTGGCCACCTGATAACCGAAACCGGTCGCACCCAGCGTCGGGATCGACAAGCCGCCAGTGGCGATGACCAGGGAGTCGCAGGTGATCTGATCGAGGGTGGTTTGCAGCAGGTAGCCGCTTTCCATTTTCTCGATGTGCTGGATCGAGGTGTCCAGGTGCAGGCTGACGCCGACCTGATCGCACTCGTTGAGCAGCATTTCAAGGATGTCGCTGGATTTGTTATCGCAGAACAATTGGCCGAGTTTCTTCTCGTGGTATGGCACGCCGTGTTTGGCGACCAAGCCGATGAAATCCCACTGGGTGTAGCGGGCCAGGGCAGATTTGCAGAAGTGTTCGTTCTGCGAGAGGAAATTGCTCGGTTCGGTGTACATGTTGGTGAAATTGCAGCGGCCACCGCCCGACATCAGGATTTTCTTGCCGGCCTTGTTCGCATGGTCGAGCAACATCACCTTGCGCCCGCGCCCGGCGGCGGTCAGCGCACACATCAAACCTGCGGCGCCAGCGCCAATGATCACGACTTCGGTAGAGCGCAAAACGGTGTCCTCTCTGTTTCACCACAAAA
This sequence comes from Pseudomonas sp. LjRoot277, assembly GCF_964253845.1. NCBI lineage: Bacteria > Pseudomonadati > Pseudomonadota > Gammaproteobacteria > Pseudomonadales > Pseudomonadaceae > Pseudomonas > Pseudomonas sp. LjRoot277. Next base: position 597,659 of record NZ_CAXURI020000001.1, read on the forward strand.
CTAATGTGGGAGCGGGCTTGCTCGCGAAAGCGGTGTGTCAGTCAACATTTAAGCCGACCGACAGATTGCATTCGCGAGCAAGCCCGCTCCCACAGGGGATCTTCGTTGGGTCGAAGAATCCTTACAAAATACGCACGCGCAGCGAACGGCCTTTGATCTTGCCGTCATTCAGGCGCTGCAAGGCTTGCTTGGCGATCCCGCGTTCCACAGCCACATAAGCCTGGAAGTCGAAAATCGCGATTTTGCCAACCTGAGCGCCCGGAATACCCGCATCGCCCGTCAGTGCGCCAAGAATGTCGCCCGGACGCACCTTGTCTTTACGGCCCGCGCCGATGACCAGCGTGCTCATCACCGGCAGCAGCGGTGCGCCGCCCTGGGAAGTGAGGTTGTCGATCTGATCCCAGCTCAACGGCGACTTCTGCAGTTGCTCGATGGCTTGGGCGCGGTGCGCTTCGGACGGTGCGACCAGGCTGATCGCAATACCTTTCTCACCAGCACGACCGGTACGGCCAACACGGTGGATGTGGATTTCCGAATCACGGGCCAGTTCGACGTTGATCACCATGTCCAGCGCATCGATGTCCAGACCGCGCGCGGCGACGTCGGTAGCAACCAGCACCGAGGTGCTGCGGTTGGCGAACATGGCCAGTACCTGGTCACGGTCACGCTGTTCCAGATCGCCATGCAAGCCGACGGCGGAAATGCCTTTGGAGGTCAGGTGATTGACGGTTTCCTGAACCTGCTGCTTGGTGAAGCAGAACGCCACGGTGGACGCTGGGCGGAAGTGGCCGAGGACTTTGGTCACGGCACTCATGCGCTCTTCCGGGGAGATTTCGTAGAAGCGCTGCTCGATCTGCGTGTCGTCGTGGAACGCCTCGGCCTTCACGATCTGAGGGTTGCGCATGAACTTCGCGGCCAACTGCTTGATGCCCGTCGGGTACGTGGCGGAGAACAGCAGGGTCTGGCGACGCTCCGGGCACTGGGCAATGATTTCTTCGATGGAATCGTAGAAACCCATGTCGAGCATGCGGTCGGCTTCGTCGAGGATCAGCGTGTTCAGGCCATGGAGCACCAGCGAACCTTTGCGCAAATGCTGCTGAAGGCGGCCCGGGGTGCCGACGATGATGTGCGCGCCATGCTCCAGAGAGCCGATCTGCGGGCCGAAGGACACGCCGCCACACAAGGTCAGGATCTTGATGTTGTCTTCGGCTCGGGCCAGACGACGGAGTTCCTTGGCGACCTGATCGGCCAGTTCGCGAGTCGGGCAAATGACCAGCGCCTGGCAACCGAAGAAGCGCGGATTGATCGGGTTCAGCAGGCCGATACCAAAGGCGGCGGTCTTGCCGCTGCCGGTCTTGGCCTGGGCGATCAGGTCCATCCCCTTGAGGATCACCGGCAAGCTTTGCGCCTGGATCGGCGTCATCTCGGCATAACCCAAAGAGTCGAGGTTAGCCAGCATGGCGGCGGACAGCGGCAAAGTATTAAAAGCGGTGGCGATGGTGGTCACGGGACTGGCCTGCAAAACAAAATGTCGCGCAGTGTACCAGCCCGGTGGCCATTCGCCCTAAGGCTCTATGTGCTCTTCCGGACGCTTGACGCGCCGTCCGTCTTCCTTTGAGAGCTGAGAAAAGATCGTTGCGGCCAGCATCGCCATGATTCCGACCGTTACAAAGGTCAGCTGGAACGCGCCCAAAACCGTGTCCACGCCGTCGTTGCCGATCTCCGCCGTGAAGCCGCCAAGCAAGGCGCCGGCACAGGCAACGCCAAGGCTCAGGGACAATTGCGCGACCACCGACAGCAAGCTGTTGCCGCTGCTGGCGCTGGCGTCGTCGAGGTCGATCAGGGTTACGGTGTTCATTGCGGTGAACTGCAAGGAGTTGATCGCCCCCAGAATCGATAGCATCACCAACAGCAACCAGTACGGCGTTTGCTCGCTGACCAGGCCCATGCTCGCCAGCATTAGCCCCAGCGCCAACGTATTGCCGGTCAGCACGATGCGATAGCCCAAACGTTCGATCAGCGGTCGCGCCACCGACTTGGCGACCATCGCTGCCGCCGCCAGCGGCAGCATGCTCATCCCGGCCTGGGACGGCGAGTAACCCAGCGCCACTTGCAGCAGCAACGGCACGAGAAACGGCAGGGCGCCGCTGCCCAGTCGGGCGAACAGGTTGCCGAGGATGCCCACGGCAAACGTCCGGGTCTTGAACAACGACGGTGCGAACAGTGGATTTTCGATGTGCCCGGCCCGCAACCAATACGCCGCCAGACAGGCCATGCCGGCGAACAGCAGCAACATCACCCGTAAGTGCGGCAGGTGCAGCTCGCCGAGGCCTTCCATGGCGATGGTGATCAGCACCATCGCCGCGCCGAACAGTAAAAAGCCCAGGCTATCGAAGCGGGTGCGTTCGGTGCCGCGCAGGTCGGGGATAAATCTCCACACCGCGTAACAACCGACGGCGCCCACCGGCAGGTTGATCAGGAAGATCCAGTGCCAGGTCAGGTATTCCACCATCCAGCCGCCCATGGTCGGGCCGATCAACGGGCCGAGCAATCCGGGAATGGTGATGAAACCCATGATTCGCACCAGATCCGAGCGAGGGTAGGCGCGCAACACCACGAGTCGCCCGACCGGCAACATCAGCGCACCGCCCAGGCCCTGAATCACCCGTGCGCCAATCAGCAGGCTCAGGGTGCTCGACAGTGCGCAGAGCAACGAGCCGAGGCTGAACAGCAGTATCGCGCCGAAGAAGATTTTCCTGGTACCGAAACGGTCGGCGATCCAGCCCGAGGCGGGGATCAGCAAGGCGACGGTGAGCATGTAGGCGATGATCACGCCCTGCATGCGCAACGGGTCTTCGGCCAAGTCTCGGGCCATGGCGGGCAGGGCGGTGTTGAGGATGGTCCCGTCGAGGGATTGCATGAAGAACGCGATGGCGACGACCCACGGCACCCAGCGGGCGGTGACAGCGTCGAGAGGCGGGCGGTTGGGCATGGGACCTCTTGTGGGTTGAAGTTATTGCAAGGTCATGGCTGGCAATCATCTCTGTGGCGAGGGAGCAAGCTCCCTCGCCACAGGGTTTTGTGTTTACAGAGTCAAGGTCAATCGGCTGACGAGTGCACCCGGCAACAACGCCGACGCTGTGGCCCGCTGGCTGTAGGTGCTGGCCGACAACATCAGCTCGCGTTCCTCGGTCAACGCTTCCAGCTGCGAACCCAGCAAACTGTAGGCACTGTCATCAAATCGCATCGTACTCACCGGCGCCTGAATCTCGCCGTTCTCGACCCAGAAGGTCGCAAACCGCGTCATGCCGGTCAGGCGTGCCGCCGGCTGATCGGAGTAGTTCAGGTACCACAGGTTGCTGATGTACAAGCCCGTGCCCAATTGCTTGAGAATCTCTGCGTCAGGTAACGTGCCGGCCGCCATGTTCACTGCGCTCGGCATTTCACCGCCGCTGGCACCGTTGGCGGTCAGGCCGTACTCGGCTGCACTGCGTGAACTGACCATCTGCGCGCCAGCCTTGCCGTTGACGATCAACCCCAGATCGCTGCGCGGATAACCTTCGCCGGAGAATGCCGGGCTCAACGAACCGCTGACCTTTTCATCGACCGACACCAACGGGCTGAACGCACTGTCGCCCGCGTAAAGCTTCTGCAGCGGGCTGTTTTTGCTGGCAATCGACTGCGCCGAGAAACCACCCCAGCCCAGCATGTCCATGATTTCTCCCAGGGCTGCCGGTGCCAGATAGGCGCGGTACTGACCGGGCGCCAGGGTGTGTTGCGGTCTGCCGAGGAACGCCAACTGCTCGCGCGCCTGAGCAAAGCGCTTGGCAAACCCTTCGCTGTTCCAGTCGTGCCCGGCGTAGCTGGCTTTCACCGCCTGGCCGTTGTCATGGAACAGGCTGAAATCGAAGTTGAAGCTGTTGGCCTGATGCCAGCCGAACGCGCCCGAAGAACTGGCGAAACCGCGACTGATCGGGCCTGCGGCGTAGAAACCCACCAGGTCCAGCCCTTCGGCCGCCTGGGTGATTTCAGCGACCACTTGCTCAGTGTCCGGTAGCGGATGCGCCTGAACGTTCTTGCTCTGCCAGCCGTTGTAGTTGAGCAGCAGGTACGGATCCTGCGGCAGCAGCGGCAAGGTTTCGCGCAACTGTTGCAGACCTTCGGCCAGACGCTGAACGTCGACTTCCGCATCACCGGAAAGGGTGATGTTCAGGTCGGCATGGCGACCGTCGTTGATCAGTTTGAAACCGACGCTCGCCTGCTGCACCTGACCGGCCTGACGAACCTTGGCGTGGTTGAAGCGCACGAAGGCCGAGGATTCCGCGGCGTAACTTAGAGTGAATTGCTCCGGTTCGCGAATCGCATCGCGCAGCCAATTGACCAAGGCCTTGAACGCATCGGCCTGACCTTTTGAAGTACTCATCAGGCATCTCCCCCAAACACATCCACATTGCTGAATACACAGGCCGGCGACGCATGGCCGACGCGGATCACCTGATTAGGTTCGCCCTTGCCGCAGTTCGGTGTACCCAGGACCTTGACGGAGTTGGCATCGCCGACGGCGCTGAGGCTTTTCCAGAACTGCGCAGAAATCGCCCGGTAGTTCGGGTTCTTGACCACGCCTTTGAGTTCGCCGTTTTCGATCAGTTGGCCCCATTCACAGCCGAACTGGAACTTGTTGCGCGCATCGTCGATGGACCACGAGCGGTTGGTGCTCATCAAAATCCCGTGCTCGATGTTGCCGATCATCTGCTCCAGCGGTTGATCGCCGGGCTCGATGTTCAGGTTGGCCATGCGATCGATCGGCGGACGGTTCCAGCTGCAGGCGCGGCTGTTGGCAACACCGTCCATGCCGGCACGGAATTGCGATAGCGCGCCGCCCAATGGGCGCAGCAGCAAGCCTTCTTTAATCAGGAATTGCTTGCTCGCGACAGTACCGTCGTCGTCATGGCCATAGCTGGCGAGCTGCTCGGGGATGTCCGGGTCGAAGGTCACGTTGAGCAGTTTGGAGCCGTATTGCAGGCTGCCGAAGTCTTCTGCCTTGACGAAACTGGTGCCGGCGTAATTGCGCTCATCACCGAGGATACGGTCCAGTTCCAGCGGGTGACCGATGGATTCGTGGATCTGCAGCATCATCTGGTCCGGCATCAACAAAAGGTCACGCGGGCCTTTCGGGGTGTTCGGCGCCAGCAGCAATTGCAGCGCCTGATCGGCGATTTTCGGACCGGCGCCGACCAGGCCGCAGCGGCTGATCACATCAAAACCGCCCTGTTGACCGAAGTTCTCGCGGCCCAGGGTTCGGGTCTGGCTGTCGTTGCCGTCGTAGGCAGTGACGTCCACGCTCGGGTAGACGAAACGCTGGGCCTGGCGCAGTTCGGCGCCGGCGCTGTTGAGATAGATCTGCTCGACGTTAGTGATGCCGATGCTCACCTGCCAGTTCACCAGTCGCTCATCCTTGGGCACGGACGCGGATTCGGCGCCGAGCAGTTGGTAGCAATCACTCAGGGACGGGAAGGGCTGGTCAAAGTTCGGCGAAAAGTAGTCGGCGCGGTCGCTGGAGACGGCTTGCTCGCGCAAGTCGAGCAGGGCGTGGGGCTTGAGTCGGCGGGCTTGCTGCTCGGCTCGCTCCAGCGCTGCTTGCAGCCCGGACTGCGACAGGTCGTTGGTCGCGGCATAGGCTTCGACGCCGTTGACCCGAACGGTCAGCATCGCGCCTTCGTCACGGCTCAGGCTCGGAGGTTCGGCGACATTCTTGCGCACCGACAGGTACTGACCGGACTCGCGCACATAACGCAGCGAAAAGAATTCAGCGCCCGTGCGCAAGGCAGCGAAGCGCTGCTTGAGCTGGGGATGGAAATCGAACATTCGGGAACCTCCTTGGTATGGAGTGGCGGTGTATCGATGTTGCGAGGGGGGTGAAACGTTTGCGTGGCGCTAGATTAGGCCTGCGCGGGGGGTAGGATCAAGCGCGGAGCGGTGTAGGAAAGGATTACCAGGTTGGGTCAGGCGGATGTGTATCGTTTGGTCGGGCCCCTTCGCGAGCAAGTCGAATCGTCGCACCGCCGCTCCCACATTTGATCTTTGGTGTTCACAGAATGTGTGTTCACTGAAGATCCCCTGTGGGAGCGGGCTTGCTCGCGAAGGCAGCACCGCGGTGTAGCTGTATTACTGAGCAGTCAGGCTCACATCACGCAACGGCTTGCCTTTCACCGGAGCATCACCGGCTACGAAGTAAGCAGCCTTGCTACGCGGCAATGGCTTGCGACCACGGATCTTGTCGGCGATTTTTTCGGCGATCATGATCGTTGGTGCGTTCAGGTTGCCGGTGGTGATGATCGGCATGATCGAGGCATCGACCACACGCAGGCTCTGCATGCCGTGCACACGACCTTCAGCGTCAACCACCGCCATTTCGTCGGTGCCCATCTTGCACGAGCAGGACGGGTGGAACGCGGTTTCGGCGTGTTCGCGGATGAACTTGTCCAACTGCTCATCAGTTTGCACGTCGATACCCGGGCTGATTTCGCGGCCACGGAAAGCGTCCAGTGCCGGCTGTTGCATGATTTCACGGGTCAGGCGGATGCCGTCGCGGAATTCCTGCCAGTCCTGCTCGGTGGCCATGTAGTTGAACAGGATGCTCGGGTACTCGCGCGGATCCTTGGACTTGGCCTGGATGCGACCACGGCTCGGCGAACGCATGGAACCCATGTGTGCCTGGAAACCGTGCTCTTTCACACCGTTGCTGCCGTTGTAGTTAATCGCGACCGGCAGGAAGTGGTACTGGATGTTCGGCCAATCGAATTCCGGACGGGTACGGATGAAACCGCCGGCTTCGAACTGGTTGCTGGCGCCGATGCCGGTGCCTTTGAACAGCCATTCGGCACCGATGGCCGGTTGGTTGTGCAGCAGCAGCGAGGGGTACAGCGAGACCGGTTGGGTGCAGGCGTATTGCAGGTACAACTCGAGGTGATCCTGCAGGTTTTCACCCACGCCCGGCAGGTCGTGGACCACCGGAATGTCGAGTTTTTTCAGCAGCTCGGCCGGGCCGACACCGGAGCGTTGCAGGATCTGCGGCGAAGCGATGGCGCCGGAGCACAGCAGCACTTCTTTGCGGGCACGGGCTTCAACGCGTTCTTCAGCGGCGCCGATCAGGTAACGCACGCCGACCGCACGCTTGCCTTCGAACAGGATCTTGTCAGTCAGGGCGTGGGTGACGATGGTCAGGGTCGAGCGCTTCTTGGCGATGTCCAGGTAACCGCGAGCGGTGCTGGCGCGACGGCCGTTCGGCGTCACGGTGCGGTCCATCGGGCCGAAACCTTCCTGCTGGTAACCGTTCAGGTCTTCGGTACGCGGGTAACCGGCTTGTACGCCTGCTTCAACCATCGCGTGGAACAGCGGGTTATTGCCGGCTTTCGGCGTGGTCACGCTGACCGGACCGTCGCCACCGTGATAGTCGTTCGGGCCGATGTCGCGGGTTTCAGCCTTGCGGAAATACGGCAGGCAGTTCAGGTAGTCCCAGTCTTCCAGACCTGGCAGTTTGGCCCAGTTGTCGTAGTCCATCGCGTTGCCGCGGATGTAGCACATGCCGTTGATCAGCGAAGAACCACCCAGGCCCTTGCCGCGACCGCATTCCATCCGGCGACCGTCCATGTGTGGCTCTGGATCGGTTTCGTAGGCCCAGTTGTAGCGACGACCTTGCAGCGGGAACGCCAAAGCAGCCGGCATTTGCGTGCGAAAATCCATACGGTAGTCCGGGCCGCCTGCTTCGAGCAGCAGGACGGTGACGCCTTCGTCTTCAGTCAGACGGGTCGCCAGGGTGTTACCGGCCGAGCCGGCACCGATGATGATGTAATCGAATTCTTGGGACATTGAATGCACCCTCTTTGAAGTTGGTCAGGTCACCTGTAGCAGCTGCCGAGGAACGAGGCTGCGTTGGGTCGCGCAGCGACCCTCTGAGGGCGGTCCTGCGGACACGCAACGCAGCCTCGTGCCTCGGCAGCTGCTACAGGGTTTTCAGCCGGGGCTTAGAAAACCGAGGCGTAATCGCCCAGTTCGACCTGTACCGATTTGATGCGTGTGAAGTTGTTCAGCGAGCTGATGCCGTTCTCACGACCCACGCCCGACTGCTTGTAGCCGCCGACCGGCATCTTGGCGTCGGACTCGCCCCAGGCGTTGATCCAGCAGATACCGGCTTCCAGTTGATGAATCACGCGGTGAGCGCGGTTCAGGTCTTTGGTGACGACACCAGCCGCCAAACCGAACTCGGTGTCGTTGGCGCGACGGATCACTTCTTCTTCGGTTTCGTAAGTCAGGATGCTCATCACCGGGCCGAAGATTTCTTCGCGAACGATGGTCATCTCGTCGGTGCAGTCGGTGAACACGGTCGGTGCCACGAACGCGCCTTTGGCGAATTCGCCGTCGGTCAGACGATCGCCGCCGCACAGCACGCGAGCGCCTTCTTCCTTACCTTTGGCGATGTAACCCAGCACGCTTTCCATGTGGGCGAAGCTGACCAAAGGACCGAAGTTGGTGTTCTCGTCTTCCGGGTTGCCAACGCGGATGCGCGCAACGCGTTCAACGATCTTGGCTTCGAAAGCGGCTTTCAGGTGGCTTGGCACGAACACGCGAGTGCCGTTGGTGCAGACCTGACCGGAGCTGTAGAAGTTGGCCATCATGGCGGTGTCGGCGGCGCGATCGAGGTCGGCGTCGTCGAAGATGATCAGCGGGGATTTGCCGCCCAGTTCCATGGTCACGTCTTTCAGCGACGAGGCGGAAGCGCTTGCCATGACCTTCTTGCCGGTGTCGGTGCCGCCGGTGAAGGAGATTTTTTCGATACGTGGGTGTTCGGTCAACCAGGTGCCGACTTCACGGCCGCTGCCGGTCAGCACGTTGAACACGCCTGCTGGCAGGCCTGCTTCGGTGTAGATCTCGGCCAGTTTCAGCGTGGTCAGGGAAGTGACTTCGCTTGGCTTGAAGATCATTGCGTTACCGGCCGCCAGGGCAGGTGCGGATTTCCACAGGGCGATCTGGATCGGGTAGTTCCACGCGCCGATACCGGCCACGACGCCCAGCGGCTCGCGACGGGTGTAGACGAAAGAAGTGGTGCGCAGTGGAATCTGCTCGCCTTCGATGGCCGGCACCAGACCTGCGTAGTACTCCAGCACGTCAGCGCCGGTGACGATGTCGACGTACTTGGTTTCGGAGAACGACTTGCCGGTGTCCAGGGTTTCCAGGGCAGCCAGTTCATCGTTGCGCTCGCGCAGGATGTCGACGGCACGACGCAGGATGCGCGAACGCTCCATGGCGGTCATCGCGGCCCAGATTTTCTGGCCCTTTTCGGCGCTGACTACAGCGCGCTCAACGTCTGACTGGGTCGCACGTTGTACGGTTGCGAGGACTTCACCGTTAGCCGGGTTGATGGCTTCGAAGGTGGCGTCGCTGCTGGCGTCACTGTAGCCGCCATCGATGTAGAGTTTTTGCAGTTCGAAACGGGCCATAAAGTCCTCGCAAGAGCATAAGTTGGTTGGCGTTAACCACCGGGCGTGCCGTAAAGCCTTGGCAACGCTGGTCAGTGGCGGTTCAGGTGCTGAGCGGTTCTGTGTGCTCTAACTCACCTGCTTGGCCAGTTGGAAATCCATGTATTCGTAAGCGATCTGGTGCGCTTGCCCGGTGTCGAAAGCATCTCCCGACAGCGCGCCGCGCAACCACAAACCGTCAATGAGGGCTGCCAGGCCGCGGGCTGCACTGCGCGCGTCATCGAGCGGCAATACACGGCGGAACTGGCAGCACAGGTTGGAATACAGACGGTGATCGTTGATCCGCTGCAACCTGTGCAAAGACGGGTGGTGCATGCTGGTGGCCCAGAAGGCCAGCCAGGTTTTCATTGCCGGGCCATTGACCTGGCTGGCGTCGAAGTTGCCTTCGATAATCACCTGGAGGTGCGCCCGCGGGCTGCTGTCCTCCAGCGCCTGACGGCGCGCGGTGACGTTCTCGCTGAGGACACTCATCAGATACTGCGCCGTGGCAGCGATCAGGCCGTTCTTGTCCTGAAAATAGTGACTGATGATGCCATTCGAGACACCGGCCAAACGGGCGATCAGCGCAATGCTGGCGTCCCCCATGCCGACCTTATCGACAGCCTGCAACGTGGCTTCGATCAACTGCTGGCGGCGGATGGGTTGCATACCGACCTTGGGCATCTTGCACATCTCCTTAGGCCTTCCGGCGGACGTGAAACGTCTATCGGATTGAAGGCCAGTCTATTTTGTTTTGATTGAACGTTCAATCAACAAAGAATAAGATCTGCGACAATTCGTCGCTGCCTACAGGTTTTTCCTACATGTAGTTGGCGGAAAAACGACATCTGAAAACGCTCGAAACCCACACGCTCAGGCGTTCAGGGGCTTCGGGCTTTTTTCGGGCTGTCTTTATATCACCCGCTGGTCGGCTGCCAACTAAGCGATTGGTCGGGTAACGCGTTGCCTTGTGTTTTTCTCTCGCACTGCCTGGAGCATCTGTGCCATGAGTTCTGCCTCTCTAATAAAGACCCCACCCGAGAAGGTGACGGTCAACGGTTGGGTGTTCTACACCTCTACCGCGTTGATTCTGTTGTTGACCGCCATTCTGATCATCGCCCCGCAAGAGGCCGGCAGATTGCTCGGTATTGCCCAGGCCTGGTTGTCCCGCAGCTTCGGCTGGTACTACATGGTGGTGATTGCCGCTTATCTGGTGTTCGTGGTCGGCCTGGCGTTTTCGTCCTACGGCAAGCTCAAACTGGGCAGCAAGGACGACACCCCGGACTTCAGCTACGGCGCTTGGGCGGGGATGTTGTTCTCGTCGGGTATCGGCATTTCGCTGCTGTACTTCGGTGCTTCCGAGCCGCTGGACCACTACTTCAATCCGCCGGAAGGCGTGGCCGGCAGTAACCTCGCGGCACGTCAGGCGGTTCAACTGACGTTCCTGCACTGGGGCCTGCATGGCTGGGCAATCTACGCATTGGTCGGCCTGGCCGTTGCTTACTTTGCTTACCGTCATAACCAGCCGCTGGCGTTGCGTTCGGCGCTGTATCCGCTGGTCGGCGAGCGTTGGGTCAAAGGCGCGGCCGGTCATGCGGTAGACGGCTTCGGCATGTTCGTGACCCTGCTGGGTCTGGTGACGAACCTGGGGATTGGTTCGCTGCAAGTGTCGTCGGGGCTGGAAAACCTGTTCGGCATGGAACACAACAACACCAACCTGCTGATCGTGATTATCGTGATGAGCACCGTGGCGACCATCGCGGCTGTGTCCGGTGTGGAAAACGGCATCCGCCGTCTGTCCAACCTGAACATCGTGCTGTTCAGTGGTCTGCTGATTTTCGTGCTGCTGTTCGGCCCGACCCTGCACCTGCTTAATGGCTTCGTGCAAAACGTCGGCGACTACCTGAACGGCGTGGTGCTGAAGACCTTCGACCTCTATGTGTACGAAGGCGACAGTGAGAAGTCCGACCGTTGGTTGGGCCTGTGGACCCTGTTCTACTGGGCGTGGTGGATTTCCTGGGCCCCATTCGTGGGTATGTTCATCGCGCGTATTTCCCGTGGTCGCACGGTGCGTGAACTGGTGGCCGGCGTGCTGCTGATCCCGCTGGGCTTCACCCTGGCGTGGCTGTCGATCTTCGGCAACTCGGCCCTTGACCTGGTGATGAACCACGGGGCGGTGGAACTTGGCAAGACGGCGCTGGAACAGCCGTCGATGGCGATCTACCAATTGCTTGAACATTACCCGGCGTCGAAAATCGTGATCGGCGTGTCGATCTTTGTCGGTTTCGTGCTGTTCCTGACCCCGGCGGATTCCGGCGCGGTGATGATGGCCAACCTTTCGTGCAAGGGCGGCAACGTCGACGAAGATGCGCCGCACTGGCTGCGGATCTTCTGGTCGGCGGTGATCACGCTGGTGACCATCGGCCTGCTGTTCGCCGGTAACTTCGAAGCCATGCAAACCATGGTGGTGCTGGCCGGTCTGCCGTTCTCGGTGGTGCTGGTGTTCTTCATGTTCGGCCTGCACAAGGCGATGCGCCAGGACGTGCAGATCGAACAGGAGCAAGCGGAGCTCGCAGCCCGCGGTCGTCGTGGTTTCAGCGAGCGTTTGACGCAGCTGGACTTGCAGCCGAATCAGTCGATTGTTCAGCGTTTCATGGACAAGCAAGTCAGCCCGGCGCTGGAAGAGGCCGTGGTGCAATTGCGTGGCAAGGGTCTGGACGTGCAAACGTTGCTGGGCAAGGCCAAGCGTTGCATGGGCCTGCGAATCGAGATGGAAGAGGGCAACCCTTTTGTCTACGAAGTGAGTCTGGACGGCTATCTGGCGGCGGCGAGCGACATGGTTTCGGCGGAAAGTGCTGATGAACCGCGTGCACGTTACTACCGCGCCGAGGTGTACCTGCACAACGGCAGCCAGGACTACGACTTGATGGGCTTCACTTCGGATCAGATCACCCGTGACGTGCTCGATCAGTTTGAAAGCCATCGGCAGCTCCTTGGCCGGGTCTATAGCTGAGATCAGAAGTGATGCGGTAAAGCTGTTGTGGCGAGGGAGCTTGCTCCCGCTGGGTTGCGAAGCGACCCCAAGAATTTGTGAGTGCTGCGCACTCAAGCGGGAGCAAGCTCCCTCGCCACAGTTATCAGCATTCCAAGCCTGATATCTGCACTAACAAAAACGCCGCGATCTTCTCGCGGCGTTTTTGTGTGTGTTGCCTTTACCCCAGGTTCTTGCCGAGCAGTGCGTGATACAGCTCGCTGTCACCCAGAATCCCGACAACCTTGTTGTTGTCGTGCAGCACCAGCTTATTACCCGTCTGATAACGAATCTGCAGCGCATCGCGCATGCCGATGTTCGAGTCCACCAGTGTTGGCCGACGACCCAAGCCTTCAACCGCTTGCCCTGGGATCCAGTTCTGCAGGTCCAGGCTCGCGCCGTTCTGGCGAGCGCCTTTGATGGTGTTGCCTTCGGCCAGGTCCAGCCAGGAATCACCACCTGGATCGAGGCATACCGAACCGTTGATGCGTTTGCAGTTGTCCAGGGTGCGCATCAGGCTGCGACCGCACAGTACGTTCAGCGGATTGGTGTGGGCGACGAAGGTCCGCACGTAGTCGTCCGCCGGGTTCAACACGATCTCTTCCGGCTTGCTGTACTGAATGATCCGGCCGTCTTTCATGATTGCAATACGGCTGCCGAGCTTCAGGGCTTCATCGAGGTCGTGGCTCACGAAAACGATGGTCTTGCTCAGCTTGCGTTGCAGTTCCAGCAGTTCGTCTTGCAGGCCTTGGCGGATCAGTGGGTCGAGTGCCGAGAACGGTTCGTCCATCAGCAGGATGTCGGCGTCCATCGCCAGGGCACGGGCCAGGCCCACGCGTTGTTGCATACCACCGGACAGCTCGTTGGGTTTCTTGTTGCGCCATTGGGTCAGGCCCACCAGCTCAAGCTTGTCATCCACCAGTTTGCGGCGTTCTTTCTCAGGGCGACCCTGCATTTCCAGACCGAAACTGATGTTCTCGCGCACCGTCAACCAAGGCATCAGGGCGAACTTCTGGAACACCATCGCAATGCGCTTGGTGCGCATCATTTTCAGTTCTGCCGGGGTGCAGGAGGCGATGTCGATCTGCTTGCCTTCGTGCTCGACGAACAGCTTGCCGCGGCTGACGGTGTTGAGACCGTTGATGCAGCGCAGCAGACTGGACTTGCCGGAGCCGGACAGGCCCATCAGTACGCAGATTTCACCTTTTTCGACGTCCAGGCTGGCCTTTTCGACCCCAACGATCTGCCCGGTCTTTTTCAGGATCTCGTTACGGGTCATGCCTTGATCCAGCAGCTTGAGTGCCTCGCGTGGATCCTTGGAGAAGATTACGTCGACGTTTTCGAAGCGAATAATGCTCATGCGTCACCCCCTACTTTGGCTTCGGGTTGTTTGCAGATACGGTCGAGCATGATCGCCAGCAGTACGATCGCCAGGCCTGCTTCGAAGCCCAGGGCGATATCAGCAGTGTTCAGTGCGTTGACCACGGGTTTGCCCAGGCCATCGGCGCCCACCAGTGCCGCGATCACCACCATCGACAACGACAGCATGATGCACTGGGTGATACCGGCCGCGATGCTTGGCATGGCGTGGGGCAGTTCGATTCGCGAGAGCAGCTGACGTCGCGAGCAGCCAAAGGCCTTGCCAGCGTCCATCAATTCTTCCGGGACATCGCGAATACCCAGGTAAGTCAGGCGGATAGGTGCGGCAATCGCGAACACCACCGTAGAAATCAGACCCGGGACCACACCCAGACCGAAGAGGGTCAGGGTAGGAATGAGGTACACGAAGGTCGGTACGGTCTGCATCAGATCGAGCACCGGACGCATCAGTGTGTAGAACATCGGTTTATGCGCGGCGACGATGCCCAACGGCACGCCGATGACCACGCAGACCAGGGTGGCGAACAACACCTGGGCAAGGGTTTCCATGGTTTCCTGCCAGTACCCCAGATTGAGGATCAGCAGGAAGGAGGCGATGACAAAAACGGTCAGGCCCCACTTTCGTTGAATGAAGTGTGCCAGTAGCGCGATGAGGCCGATCAATGCCAGCGGGTTGAACCAGGTCAGCGCAAAAGTCACGCCGTGGATCATCGTTTCCAGTGACACGGCGATTGCGTCGAAGGTGCTGGCGCCGTTTTGCGTCAACCATTCAACGAAGCCCGCGATGTACTGGCCTAAAGGTATTTTCTGATCAATCAGCATGGTAGTGAACGTCCGCATGCAAGGAAATAAACAGCCCGGGCGAGCGAACTCGCCCGGCGTAAGCGATTACTGCGCGAGCTTGGCTTTCACGGCCTCCAGGCCTGGTTTACCGTCAATGGTGGTCACGCCAGCGAGCCAGGTATCGAGGACCTGTGGATTCTTTTTCAGCCAGGCCTTGGCGGCCGCGTCAGGCTTCATTTTGTCGTCCAGGACGTTGCCCATCAGGGTGCTTTCCATGTTCAGCGTGAACTGCAGGTTTTTCAGCAACTGACCGACGTTGCTGCATTCCTGCGCATAGCCCTTGCGGGTGTTGGTGTAGATGGTTGCCTGACCGAAGTTCGGGCCGAAATAGTCGTCGCCGCCGGTCAGGTACTTCATCTTGAAACGTGTGTTCATCGGGTGTGGTTCCCAGCCCAGGAACACCACGGCGGTGTTGCGGCGCTGGGCGCGATCGACTTGCGAGAGCATGCCTGCCTCGCTGGACTCGACCACCTTGAAGCCGGCATCTTTCAAGCCGAAGGCGTTCTTGTCGATCATGCTCTGGATCAGGCGGTTGCCGTCGTTGCCTGGTTCGATACCGTAGATCTTGCCGTCGAGTTCTTTCTTGAACTTGGCGATGTCGGCGAAATCTTTCAGACCTTTGTTATACAACTCTTCGGGGACGGCGAGTGTGTATTTTGCGTTTTCCAGGTTGGCGCGCAGGGTGTCCACGGTGCCGGCATCGCGGTAGGCCTTGATGTCGTTTTCCATGGTCGGCATCCAGTTACCCAGGAATACGTCCATGTTCTTGCCGTCGGCCAGGGACTTGTAGGTCACCGGTACGGAAATCATCGTGGTTTTGGTCTTGTAGCCGAGGGCATCGAGGACGACGCTGGTGGTGGCGGTGGTGACAGTAATGTCAGTCCAGCCGACATCGGAGAAGTTTACGGTGCTGCATTGAGCCGGTTCGGCGGCTTGAGCCAGAAACGGCAGACTCAGCATGGCGGCCAACAACAACGACGGGGAACCTTTCATGGATGGACTCCTTGGTGTTTTTTTTGGCAGTGTTCCGACTGGACCACCGCACTTATAGGTTGCGGTTGGATGGCGTTTTGGAGACATCTCTACCACGGCGCCTTGCAATCGAGTCGATACGATCATGTACCAGTGAAAATCTGACGCCTACAGGGTGCGTCGTAACCAGTACAGGGATGGTCGCATCCAGTGTCGGTGACGTCGTTTACAGCTTTTTTCAGCCCCCTTTGACCCTCTGATCCGCAAAAAAACGGCGAAAATACTGCGTAAGCGGCCTGCGGCGCTAGCGGGCATGAGTGCGTCGGTGTGGGACGTCGAACGACATGACAAAAGCCTGATGATGCGGCCATCTCGGCGGATTGCAGCTTGAGCGTAGCAGCTCCGTCACTGGGCGCTTTTGCGTCTGGAGTTGGCACATCCAGGAGTTCGGCAGTAATGGCTATCAGTGTTTTCGACCTGTTCAAAATCGGCATCGGCCCTTCCAGTTCGCACACCGTGGGGCCTATGCGCGCCGCGGCGTTGTTCGTGCAAGGTTTGCGTGAGCAGGGTCTTTTGGAACAAGTACGGCGCGTCGAAGTTCAGCTTTATGGTTCGTTGTCGGCCACCGGCATCGGTCACGGCAGCGACAATGCAGTGATCATGGGCCTGATGGGCGAATGGCCGGACGCGATCGATCCGTCGCAAATCGGCATTCGCATCGAAACCCTGCGAGAAACCCACACGCTGTTGCTCGACGGTCGTTTGTCGGTCCCGTTCATCTGGGCCCGGGACATGCGCTTGATCGACGAGAACCTGCCGTTCCACCCCAACGCGATGACGCTGATCGTCGAAGGTGATGACGGCGAGCTGCATCGCGACACCTACTATTCCATCGGCGGTGGTTTTGTCGTTGATGAGGCACAGGCTTCCAGCGGTGTGGTCGATCTGGACCGCACCGTGCTGCCGTACGATTTCTCGAGCGCCGCCGAACTGCTTAGCCTCTGCAAGCAGCACAACTTGCGCGTTGCAGAGTTGATGATGGCCAACGAGAAAGTCTGGCGTAGCGAAGAGGAAATCCGCGCCGGCCTGATGACACTCTGGCGCGCCATGCAGGATTGCGTGGAGCAAGGCCTCAAGCACGAAGGCATTCTGCCCGGTGGCCTGAATGTGCGTCGTCGCGCGGCCAAACTGCACCGCAGCCTTCAAGAACTGAACAAGCCCAATGTGATCGGCTCGACCTTGAGCGCCATGGAATGGGTCAACCTGTTCGCCCTGGCGGTCAACGAAGAAAACGCCGCTGGCGGGCGCATGGTCACGGCGCCGACCAATGGCGCGGCGGGGATCATTCCGGCGGTGCTGCACTACTTTATGAAGTTCAGCGAGGTGGTGACCGACGCCAACGTAGTCGACTATTTCCTCAGTGCGGCGGCGGTAGGGATTCTGTGCAAGAAGAACGCTTCGATTTCCGGTGCTGAAGTCGGTTGCCAGGGCGAAGTCGGTTCGGCCTGCGCCATGGCTGCGGCCGGGCTGGCGGAGATTTTGGGGGCGACACCGGAGCAGCTGTGTAACGCGGCGGAAATCGGTCTGGAACACAACCTCGGCCTGACCTGCGACCCGGTGGGCGGGCTGGTGCAAGTGCCGTGCATCGAGCGCAATGCGATTGCTGCGGTGAAGGCGATCAACGCGGCGCAGATGGCGCTACGTGGCGACGGTCAGCACTTTATCTCGCTGGATCGGGTGATCCGCACGATGCGCGATACCGGCGCCGATATGCATGACAAATATAAAGAGACATCGCGCGGTGGGTTGGCGGTTAGCGCGGTTGAGTGCTGATACCGAGTTGACTTGTGGCGAGGGAGCTTGCTCCCGCTGGGGCGCGAAGCGGCCCTAAAATCTTTACGACTGCTGCGCAGCCGAGCGGGAGCAAGCTCCCTCGCCACACCAGACCAGACCAGTCAAAACTGCGCACTAAGTGAACACCCGATTCAAAACGCGCCACGTTTTGGCGCGTCGCTTACAGACAAGCGGCTTCACCTGGATCACGGATCCAGGTTGGCCACTACCGCCTGTCACCCGTGCTTGCGGTGACACTCTTCACCAGGTCGCTGTAGCCCTGTTCCCACAAGTGCTACCGATTTGCTCACGCCCAACGGGGCCGAGCGCCTCCCGCCGATAATGGCACTTATAACCCCCACTCCGCGCGCGTCATATATAGACACATTCCGACGTCGTTTTCAGGAGTTATTGAACGGCCATTCAACTTTAGGCATGGCAATTGCTCTGTCATTACAAAGCCCGTCTCCCACGCGAGAACGATGGCAATAACAAGAGCCTCCGCCTGAGGCCATCACCCGCTTTGTGTGAGGAGATACCGCGATGACGACGTTCAACTCCGGGGCCCAACCCCAGAACCGTGCGCCTCAATCCATCGGCTTTTTGCTGCTGGACAATTTCACGCTTATTTCTCTGGCCTCCGCAGTAGAACCCCTGCGTATGGCCAACCAGTTGTCCGGTCGCGAGCTGTATCGCTGGAGCACGCTTACTGTCGACGGCGGTCAGGTCTGGGCCAGTGACGGTCTGCAGATCACCCCCGATTGCTCCATGCACAAAGCGCCGCCCCTGGACACCGTGATTGTCTGTGGCGGTATCGGCATCCAGCGCACTGTTACCCGTGAACACGTTTCGTGGCTGCAAAGCCAAGCGCGTCAGTCGCGCCGTCTCGGAGCGGTCTGCACTGGCAGCTGGGCCCTGGCGTGCGCCGGCCTGCTGGATGGTTTCGATTGCAGCGTGCATTGGGAATGCCTGGCCTCGATGCAGGAAGCTTTCCCGCGTGTGGCCATGAGTACCCGCCTGTTCACCCTCGACCGTAACCGTTTCACCAGCTCCGGTGGCACCGCGCCGCTGGACATGATGCTGCACCTGATCAGCCGCGATCACGGTCGTGAACTGTCAGCCGCGATTTCGGAGATGTTTGTCTACGAGCGTATTCGCAACGAGCAGGATCACCAGCGTGTGCCGCTCAAGCACATGCTCGGCACTAACCAGCCGAAGTTGCAGGAAATCGTTGCTCTGATGGAGGCCAACCTGGAAGAGCCGATCGACCTCGACGAACTGGCGGTGTATGTCGCCGTGTCCCGTCGTCAACTGGAGCGGCTGTTCCAAAAATACCTGCACTGCTCGCCGTCGCGTTATTACCTGAAACTGCGTTTGATCCGCGCCCGGCAGCTGCTCAAGCAAACGCCGATGTCGATCATCGAAGTGGCGTCTGTTTGTGGCTTCGTGTCCACGCCGCACTTCTCCAAGTGCTACCGCGAATACTTCGGCATTCCGCCGCGTGACGAGCGCGTAGGTTCCAACACCACGCAACAAGTGGCGATGATGCCGCTGCCGCAAGCACTGGTGTTGTCACCGTTGTCCGGGCCGTTGTCGGCGTTGAGTCAGGCGCGTAACGAGTCGACGTTTGCCAGCGTAAGGCTCTAAACCGAGGCGCCTGCTTCGCGAGCAAGCCCGCTCCCACATTTAACCGAGTTCTCTCTGGGGGAATGCGGTCAAATGTGGGAGCGGCGGTGCGACGATTCGACTTGCTCGCGAAGACGGTTTATCAGGCGCTACGGCTCTGTTGATACTCCGCCAACGCGGGCAGCAATTGCCTGTCGATGGCCTGGCGCACGGCCGGCAGAATGGTCGCGCTGCTGGTGTACATCTGCTTGACCATGGTCCGCAGCGTCATCGCCCGTTCATCGTTCAAGCCTCGCACTGCACATTCGCAAGCCTGCTGTGCTGTAGAGCCACTCGGTACTTGAAAACCCAACGATTTCAGCTGGCCCAACAGGTCTTCCTGGTCAATCAAATCGGCGTGCATCATGACGCAATCCTTCTTCAGGGAACGGTGTCGTGGTTCGATTCTCATAGGGGTGCGGGGTGGCGGCAAGGACGATTTGTCGCAATGGCCGCAATACCTATGAACAGGTCGTTTTCGGCTAACTTGCTGCGGATAGGAGTGGGCACACTGGAGTCAGCTGGCTTCACGAAGGTTTGGTCACCCTCGCGCAACGGCTCCTCAACAGTACCCACCTCTGCCCCGATCCTGTCACGGCTTGATCGGGGTTTTTTTTGCCTGAGGTTTAACGCTGCAGGACGAGGATGCGCGACAACAATTCATCACGGTCGACATAGCAACCCTGAAAATGCCGGGCGCCGGTGGCGGGGTCGAAGGCGTTGCGGGCGTGGAGGGTGCGGCGGTTGTCGAAACACCACATTTCGCCGGGGTTTAGCCGCGTCATCACCCGGAATCGCGTTTCCCGGGTCATCGCAATAAAGCGGCGGTAGGCGTGATAGAGAGCGGGCATCTGCTCGGCCGACGCATCGAACGGACCGCGCAGAAAATTCGCCATGCGGATTTCCGAAACCTGCCCAAAGGCATCCAGCGCGATGATCGGCGCGAGACAGCGGTAGTCGCTGTGGCGGTCTTTGTTGCGGAACTCCACAGGTATTTCGCAAAGGCTTTTGAACGCCTCGGGATCTTCATCGCGCAAGGCTTCGGCAATGGCAAAACCGTCGACGAAAATACTCTCGCCACCCTCGGCGTCATTCACCAGGCAATGCAGAAACTGCAGCCCCGGTTGTAACTCCCGGGTTGGCAAATCGCTGTGCAGTGGCAGGTTGAAAGCGGTGTAGGCATTGCTGTCGGCATCAGCCTTGGATTGCACGTTGAACAGCACGCCAAAATTGCTCTCGCGGATGAAGGAAATTCGCTGGGCGATCAGCTTCAGCGAGCCCGGCTCGGTGGGCACACCGCCGACCTGAGTCAGGCCGATGTCGCGCACGGCCAGCAGCCATTGCAGCAAGGCGTCGTTGTCGTTCATCAACGCCTGGTAGTCGAACACCGGCAGCTTCAGATTATGGTTCCAGAGCTGACTTTTGGGCTTGGCGGCCCGGCGTTCGGCGCGGGACTCATCGTCGTAGGCGTGGGCCCGTAACCAGCCAGGATCGAAGCGGCTGAGATGGCCGTCCTGCCAATCGACACGCAGGCAGCCTTCGGCATCAATGCTGACGTTCGAGGGCTTCAGGTTTTCGGCGACGTCGACGATTTCCAGCACTTGTTCGCGGGTGACGGTGTAGACGCACAGCGGGCACGGGCAGTTGTCCCGCAACCACTGATGATGAAACGGGCTGACACGGTCATCGGCCCACTTCACTTGAATTCGGTCCGCCAGGGTGTGTACGGCGGTCAACGCGCTGATCAACGGGTAGGTACGGAAGTCGGCAAAAGCGGCGGCGGTGTTCAATGGCGATCTCCTTGTTATTTTTTAGGGGGTAATGCGATCACTCGGCCGATGTAGTCGGGGGCGGGAAGGTCGGTTTGCTCGGCGACGATGGCTTGCAGCTTGCTCAAGGTGTCTTCGCTGAACGGTGCGGAGCGCGGCCCGGCGAGGTCGACGTGCAGCAGCATTTGCTCGTTGCCCGCCAGCTCCTTGTCATCGCCTACCAAATGCAGGCTGTGATAGAGGTGCAGGCGTTTGCTGTCGTGACCGATGATTTGGGTGTGCACTTCGACGTCGGCGTCGAGCTTCACTTCGTGCAGGTAATTGAGGTGCAGTTCGAGGGTGAACAGCGAGTTGCCGCTGGCTTCGCGGTTGTTGCTGTCCATGCCCAGACGATCCATCAGCGCGTCGGTGGCGTAGCTGAAGATGAGCAGGTAGAAGGCGTCGCGCAGGTGGCCGTTGTAGTCGACCCAGTCGGGGATGATTTTGGTTTGGTAGGTGGTGAGGGCGGGCATGATGAGGGATCCAAATGGTGTGGTGACTGGATGGCCTCATCGCGAGCAAGCTCGCTCCCACATTGGTTCTGTGAACGACGCAGATCTAGTGTGGGAGCGAGCCTGCTCGCGATGGGGCCGGTCCTGCTGGCTTATTATTCGCTGAAGGCCATCCCATGCTTCTCTTTGGTGGTCTTAACCGCCTCCAGCACCGCCAGCAAGCAATCATCACGATAGCGCTCCAGCGCCGAAATGCTGTGCGTGCCCAGCTGATCGCTGGTGCCATCCACCACATCATCGATCAACTTGTCGGTCAGCTCCGGCGCCGGCAAATAAGTCCACGGCAACTGCAACGCCGGTCCGAATTGCGCCATGAAGTGCCGCATGCCTGCATCGCCACCCGCCAGGGTATAGGTCAAGAACGTACCCATGAACGACCAGCGCAGACCCGCGCCAAAGCGGATCGCATCATCGATTTCACCGGTGGTCGCCACACCGTCGTTGACCAGGTGCAGCGCCTCACGCCACAGCGCTTCGAGCAAGCGGTCGGCGATAAAACCGGGTACTTCTTTGCGCACATGCAGCGGACGCATGCCCAAGGATTCATACACTTTCATTGCCGCTTGAACAGCTTCCGGCGCGGTGTTTTTGCCGCCAACCACTTCCACCAGCGGCAGCAGATAAACCGGGTTGAACGGGTGGCCGACCACGCAGCGTTCCGGGTGCGTCGAACTCTCGTAGAACTCGCTCGGCAACAGCCCCGAAGTACTGGAACCGATCAAGGCATTGGGCTTGGCCGCCGCGCTGATTTTGCTGTGCAGTTCCAGTTTCAGGTCCAGACGCTCAGGGGCGCTTTCCTGAATGAAATCCGCGTCGCAAACGCATTCTTCAATGGTGGCGACAAAGCGCAACCGATCCTGCGATGCGCCTGGCGCAAGGCCCTGTTTCTCCAAAGCGCCCCAGGCATTGGCGACGCGTTTGCGCAGCGCGGCTTCGGCGCCGGGCGCCGGGTCCCAGGCCACCACGTCGAGGCCGTGGGCGAGGGCGCGGGACACCCAACCGCTGCCGATGACACCGCTGCCCAGGGCTGCGAAGGTTTTGATTTCAGTGATAAAAGTCATGGCAATTCCAGAATTTGAAAAGGTCGATTAACCGCGCTTGGTCAGGCCCATTTTTGCCCGGCCTTCAGCCGGCGTCAGAACACGGGCGCCGAGACGGCTGAGGATTTCCGAGGCGCGTTCGACCAGTTGGCCGTTGGTCGCCAGTACGCCCTTGTCCAGCCAGATGTTGTCTTCCAGACCGACCCGCACGTTGCCGCCGAGCAACACCGCTTGCGCAGCCATCGGCATTTGCATGCGACCGATGCCGAACCCGGCCCAGACCGCATTGGCAGGCAGGTTGTCGACCATGGCTTTCATGGTGGTGGTGTCAGCCGGCGCGCCCCACGGGATGCCCAGGCAGAGTTGGAACAGCGGGTCGTCGAGCAAGCCTTCCTTGATCATCTGCTTGGCGAACCACAGGTGACCGGTGTCGAAGATTTCCAGCTCGGCCTTCACGCCCAGCTCTTGAATGCGTTTGGCGCCAGCGCGCAGCTGCGCCGGGGTGGAAACGTAAATGGTGTCGCCGTCGCCGAAGTTCAGGGTGCCGCAATCGAGGGTGCAGATTTCCGGCAGCAGTTCTTCGACGTGGGCCAGACGGGTCAGCGGGCCGACCAGGTCAGTGTTCGGGCCGAACTCCATCGGGTTCTCGCCCGCGCCGATTTCCAGGTCGCCGCCCATGCCGGCGGTGAGGTTGACGATGATGTCGACGTCCGCCTCGCGGATGCGCTCCATCACTTCGCGATACAGCGCGACATCACGGCTGAATTTGCCGGTTTCGGGGTTACGAACGTGGCAGTGAACGACCGTGGCGCCAGCCTTGGCGGCTTCCACGGCGGCAGCGGCGATTTGTTTCGGAGTGACCGGCACGTGTGGGCTCTTGCTGGTCGTGTCGCCAGCACCGGTGAGTGCGCAGGTGATGATGACGTCGTGGTTCATGAGGCGGGTTCCTTGCAGGCGTGATGATTCCGTTCGCAGCCCTGTCGGGCTGCGAGTCGGTGGTTCAATCGGGTTTATTTAGTGGTCAGTTTCAGGTTGTCAGCCGCTGGTTTGCCATCGAAGGTGGTCACGCCTTCGAGCCAGCGTTGCTTGTCTTGCGGGTGATCTTTCAGCCATTGCTTGGCCGATTCGAAGGCGTCCTTGTGATCCAGCAGCGGCTGCATCATCCGGCTCTCGTCTTCGGCGGTGTAGGTCAGGTTGCTCAGCAAACGGCCGATGTTCGGGCATTGCTGTGCGTAGTTTGGCGAGGTGACGGTCCAGACCGTGGCCATGCCTTCGTTCGGGCCGAGAGCGTCTTCGCTGCCGGTGAGGTAAGTCATTTGCACGTTGACGTTCATCGGGTGCGGCGCCCAGCCGAAGAACACCACAGCCTCTTTGCGTCGCACGGCGCGATCCACCGCCGCGAGCATGCCGGCCTCACTGGACTCGACCAACTGGAACTTGCCGAGGCCAAACTGGTTCTTGGCGATCATCGCCTTGATCTGGGTGTTGGCGCCCGAGCCAGGCTCGATACCGTAGATCTTGCCGCCCAGTTCTTTCTCGAACTTGGCGATGTCGGCGAAGGTTTTCAGGCCCTTGTCGGCGAGGTAAGTCGGTACGGCGAGGGTGGCGCGGGCGTCTTTCAGGCTTGGCGCTTCAAGCACCTTGACCTGATTGGCCGCGACGAACGGGGTGATGGTCTGGGTCATCAGCGGGTTCCAGTAGCCCAGGAACAAGTCCAGGCGCTGGTCGCGGATCCCGGCGAAGATGATTTGCTGTGAAGCGCTGGTTTGTTTGGTGTTGTAGCCGAGGCCATCGAGCAGGACTTGGGTCATGGCACTGGTGGCGATCACGTCGGTCCAGTTCACAACGCCCATGCGCACGTTCTGGCATGAAGCAGGTTCGGCCGCCATGACGCTGGCGCTCAGGAAAGCGGTACCGCTGAGTGCAAGAACACAGCTGCTGATCAGTCGTTTCATCTCAGGTTCCTCGGCAGTTCGTTATTGTGGGTCCGGTCGTCTTTTTGCGCCGGTGATGCCAAGTTACGCAGCTTAAGGCCCGCTAAAGCGCACTGCGGCGACCAGCTCTTGCACTGCAGCGACCTGCGCTCTTGAATGCCGCCGGCAAGTGGCGTATCAACGTCCACACGCTTCCCGTCCTCTCGCTACCTGCCATCGAGTGCGCTCCATGTCCCAGGATTTCTACTTCATGTTGATGCCGGGTTTCTCGGCGATTGGATTTATCTCGGCCATCGAGCCGCTGCGAGTCGCCAATCGCTTTCGTGGCGAGCTCTACCGCTGGCATGTGCTCAGTGCGGACGGCGGGGCGGTATTGGCCAGCAATGGCATGTCGGTCAACGCCGACGCGGCGCTGGAACCGCTGAAGAAAGGTGCAACCCTGCTGGTGGTCGCCGGTTTCGAACCGCTGAAATTCGCCACGCCCGCGCTGGAACACTGGCTGCGCCGCCTGGATAACGAAGGCGTGACCCTCGGCGCCATCGACACCGGTAGCTTCATCCTCGCCGAAGCCGGCCTGCTCGACGGCCACCGCTTGACCCTGCACTGGGAAGCCATCGACGCGTTCAAGGAGTCCTATCCACAGCTCAGCGTCACCCAGGAGCTGTTCGAGATTGACCGCCGACGTATTACCTCCGCCGGCGGCACCGCTTCCATCGACCTGATGCTCGACCTCATCAGTCAGGCCCACGGCCCGGAACTGGCAATCCAGGTCAGCGAACAATTCGTACTCGGCCGCATCCGTCCGCGCAAAGACCACCAGCGCATGGAAGTCGCCACGCGTTATGGCATCAGCAACAAGAAACTGGTGCATGTGATTGGGGAGATGGAGCAGCACAGCGAGCCACCGCTGAGTACGCTGGAATTGGCCGAATCGATCAAGGTGACGCGACGGCAGCTCGAACGCCTGTTTCGCCTGCACTTGAACGACACGCCGAGCAATTTTTACTTGCGCTTGCGGCTGGAGAAGGCCCGGCAGCTGTTGCGGCAGACGGACATGAGCGTGTTGGAAGTGAGTATCGCGTGCGGGTTTGAATCGCCGTCGTATTTCACCCGAAGCTATCGGGCGAAGTTTGCAAAGTGTCCGCGGGAGGATCGGCACTTAAATAAGGTTTTTTAAGCGAATGACATAAATAACTCATTTGGGTAACGGGTTATACATGTTTGCATATGAATTTTAGATCGCTGAACTCAAAAACAGCGTGAGCATTTCTATATATTTCGAAATTTTCTTCAAGTGATGTGTTTGTGGTCATATTGGATAAATATTCGTCAGCTATATTTTCTATTCTGTGAAGCTGTGGGTCAGTGAGTGCGTGAGCTGTTTGAAAGCTGTCATTTTTTTTAATTGCAAATTCCCCGTTCTTCAAAATATTTCTAAATAGGTTCCACTCGTAAAAATATATACCTTTGGTTTCAAAAAAATTTAGGAAGGGCAGGTTGTGTAGCAGTATGAAAAAACTGTTGTCAGTGCGCGCATCCGCGAGGTTGTGGCGTGCAAGTTTCTTCCGGATGCTATCGGTGTCGAGATTTTCTTTTAGTGTCAGTAGTTGTTTGATGTATCCTTTGTTGAATTCTTTGTCTTGCATCAATAGGCATTGTTCTGAGAGGTATGTTGGTTGTGAAGTTAATCTGTACTTTATTTGTATGAAATAGTAGTTGTTGTGTTTCTGGTCTAGCAGTACGAGGTCGATATCGTAGCTTGTTATTTGTGCATTGTTTTCGGCTTTGAATCCGTCGAGCACTTTAAATTTTGATTGTTTAAGTTTTTTATGTAGTTTGATATGTAGTCTTTCTCGAAGTTTTCTCCGAGCATTCCCTGAAAGTTGTATTTGGGCTGTTTGTTGAACTCTGTCATGAATCCTACAAGCTTTTTAAGCCCGTACTTGAAATCTAGAGCCCCACGGAGGAATGAGTCAGCGCGCACCTCAATGAAATTCTTTGCTGTATTCAATAGCGTTTTATCGTTTTTCGATAGCGCGGACGTCATCGCATTTATCGTAGATGCTCGGACGTAGCTTAGCAGTTCATATTTTGATGTTTCTCGATTGCCAAGGATCGCCTTGATTTCGATGTGGCATGCTACATAAACCAGTTCGCGGACGAAAAAATAAGTTGGGTGTTCTTTCAGGTTTTCGGAGAGATAATTAGCATGTATGGATAAGCATTTATCCATCATTGAGTTAATAAGCTGTTCTCTGATAGCGGTTGGGATATGGCCGTATTCTTTAAATATCTTTGCCATTTCTATAAGGGTTATAGTATCTGATAGATTGGAACTGTACTCTGACGTTTCTGATATCCAGTGGGCTTTTAGCTTTTTCTCAAAAGCGGGGGTCGGAGATATCGTGATAATACCCTTGGCAAAGCGTGCGGTCATCAGGCCGCGTGACAAAAAATAAAAAACTTCACTTAGGTAGTAGGCTAGCCACAGTTTGCTATGATTTAAGATTGATAGATTGTGTTTGCTTTCCAGATGCAGGTTCTCTGATATTCGATTGCAGGTATATACCAGTTTGCTCCAAGTGTTGGAGGCAGTGAACTGCTCTAATATTTCCTGTTTTTGCTCAGTAGGGCGTGATGTGAGCGCAATGCCGATCTTGAAGTAATCGCTGATCACTCTCATATATCGCTGCTGAATACTTTCGTCAGGAGGAAGTGGGTCTTCAAATATGTGTTCTTGAATGGTTGTTCGAAGATGTTCCAGTTGGATTTTCAACAGTTTAGCGATGATGAACTTCGTTTGTTCCGATGTGATGAGGTGTTGAAGGCGTTGGTGTTTGAGAAGTTTTTTTGAAACTATGCTCAGTTGCGCTATGTAAGAATCCAGATAGCTCGCCTGTTGAAGAGGGTTGTGTATAAATTTGATAAGTTCCCGATCTATTTCGTCATCAATCATTGTGAACATCCATGTTTCAATATGGGCTGAAAATAGCAGTTACGAAGCTGATCTAATCAACGCTGAACAAGCCGTCTTGTAAGCCTCATGCTGGTATTTGTTTAGCGTAACCGGCAGTGCAAAGTCGAACTTCTTGTTCTGCGCATTGATGGTCTGTGGCGACAACAGGGTAACCTCGCAATTTTCCAGCAACTGGAAAACACCCTCAATCTTGAACGTGGTCGGTCCACCGGCGAACTCGCCTTTCTTGCTGCGCTTCTTGATCGCAATCCGGTCGATGGCGTTCTCGCGCACAAACGACGCCACCTGAGCGGCAAACACTTTGACGTTCGCGGCTTCGTCGTCCTCTTCGAGGGCGATTTTCTTGGTGGCCAGGGCGACATGGCTCAGGACCTGATCGTCGAGGGAGGCCACGGCGATGATGGCTTCGCTGCCTTTGATTTCGATGCCGCAGATTTTCATTTGAATTCCTTAACTGGCTGATGGCGCGCAGCTTACAGCTCAAGCTGATCGGCGTTGATGCCAAAAGCCGCGGCAATTTTCTCACGGGTCGCCTTGCGAGGCATGGCGACGGTCTCCTGTTGGGCGAAGACCGGTTGGGAGATGCCCATGCGTTTGGCCACTTCATCCTGGGTAAGGTTCAGGTGTTCGCGCCAGGCCCTGATGGGTAGAGTACCGTCAACGATGCGACTGACTACTTCGTGTGGGATCAAATGATTCTCCATGTGTATGTTTCTACTCCTGCCCAATCGACTCCAAAAACTCCGACCGCTCGTCACTCATCCGCGCGACACAATCATTCTGCGCAATCGTGAATGCCTTGCTACCGCTCGTCGCCGGAAACGCCTCAACCGCACAGTCCGCATCTCGCGTCTTCAACCACTGCTGTTGAGCAGCCTTGAGCTTGGCGGTGATGTCGGTCAGTTGCGCCGGGTTCTTGCCATAGAGCGTTTGCATGCGCTCGGTCAGGCTTTGGTAGTTGGCTTTCAGCAGGTCTTCGGCGGTGGTTTTGCTGTAGACCGAGCATTCCAGGGTCTGGACTTCGTTTTCGACTTTGTCGCAGGGGTTATCGTCGGATTCTTCAGCCGCGTGTACGCCGGTCGCTATCAGTGCCAAAGCCAGGAAGATCGATTTCATTGCGCCGCCGCCCCTTATTCCAGTAAAGCATCCAGTGAAACATCCAGTAGTGGCGCGAATTCTGGCCCATGCGCAGGCCCTTGAACAGGTGGCTCATGACGTCCGTCGACGACCCTTTGTCGCAGATTGACGCTTTCGGCAAACCCCCTGTCGTTTTTGCACCCGGCTGCCCCCTCCCTCAGGCATATGCTGGCCCCAAAGCGCCGGCACACGATTCGGCGCATGAATCGCTAATAGGGGACAGCCTGATGAGCCCAGCCGAATTGCACGCCGACAGCATCGTTATCGACGGTCTGATTATTGCCAAGTGGAACCGTGAGCTGTTCGAAGACATGCGCAAGGGCGGTCTGACCGCGGCCAACTGCACCGTGTCGGTGTGGGAGGGCTTTCAGGCCACCGTCAACAATATCGCCGCCAGCCAGAAGCTGATCCGCGAAAACAGCGACCTGGTGATTCCAGTGCGCACCACCGCCGATATCCGCAAGGCCAAGGAGCAGGGCAAGACCGGCATCCTCTTCGGCTTCCAGAATGCTCACGCCTTTGAAGACCAGATTGGCTACGTCGAGGTGTTCAAGCAGCTGGGCGTCGGTATCGTGCAGATGTGCTACAACACCCAGAACCTGGTCGGTACCGGTTGCTATGAGCGTGATGGCGGCCTGTCGGGTTTCGGTCGCGAAATCGTCGCCGAGATGAACCGCGTCGGCATCATGTGCGACCTGTCCCACGTAGGTTCGAAAACTTCCGAAGAAGTCATTCTCGAATCCAAGAAACCGGTCTGCTACTCCCATTGCCTGCCGTCGGGTCTGAAAATTCACCCGCGCAACAAATCCGATGAAGAACTGAAGTTCATCGCCGATCACGGCGGTTTCGTCGGCGTGACCATGTTTGCGCCATTCCTGGCCAAGGGCATCGATTCGACCATCGACGATTACGCCGAAGCCATCGAATACACCATGAACATCGTCGGCGAAGACGCCATTGGCATCGGCACCGACTTCACCCAGGGCCATGGCCAGGACTTCTTCGAATACCTGACCCATGACAAGGGCTACGCCCGCCGTCTGACCAGTTTCGGCAAGATCATCAACCCGCTGGGCATCCGCACCGTCGGCGAGTTCCCGAACCTGACCGAAACCCTGCTCAAGCGCGGCCATTCCGAGCGCGTGGTCCGCAAGATCATGGGCGAGAACTGGGTCAACGTCTTGAAGGACGTCTGGGGCGAGTAAGCCACAGCACCTCTGAATCCTTTCCCCCGGCCGTCCGTGCCGGGGGCAACACCAAAATTTTTCTGGAGTTAAGTTTCCATGGCCAAGATCGCCCCGCAATTGCCAATCGAAGTCGACAGCGAAACCGGTGTCTGGACCTCCGACGCCCTGCCAATGCTGTATGTGCCGCGTCATTTCTTCGTCAACAACCACATGGGCATCGAGGAAGTGCTGGGCGCCGACGCCTACGCCGAAATCCTCTACAAGGCCGGCTACAAATCCGCCTGGCACTGGTGTGAAAAAGAAGCCGAATGCCACGGTCTGGAAGGCGTTGCGGTGTTCGAGCACTACATGAAGCGCCTGTCGCAGCGCGGCTGGGGCCTGTTCAAGATTCAGGACATCGACCTCGACAAAGGCACTGCCAGCGTCAAGCTCGAACACTCGGCGTTCGTCTACGTGTACGGCAAGGTCGGGCGCAAGGTCGACTACATGTTCACTGGCTGGTTTGCCGGTGCCATGGACCAGATTCTGCAAGCCCGTGGCAGCAAGATCCGCACCGTTGCCGAACAGGTTTACGGTGGCTCCGAAGAAGGCCACGACGACGGCCTGTTCACCGTCAAGCCGTTGTAAGTCGAGGAACCCGCCATGGCTTTCGAAGCAATGTTCCAGCCGATCCAGATCGGCAAACTGACCATCCGCAACCGCGTGCTCAGCACCGCGCACGCCGAGGTTTATGCCACCGACGGCGGCATGACCACCGACCGGTACGTCAAGTATTACGAAGAGAAAGCCAAGGGCGGGATCGGCCTGGCGATTTGCGGCGGTTCCTCCAGTGTGGCCATCGACAGCCCGCAAGGCTGGTGGAAGTCGGTCAACCTGGCCGATGACCGGATCATTCCGCACTTCCAGAACCTGGCCGATGCCATGCACAAGCATGGCGCCAAGATCATGATCCAGATTACCCACATGGGTCGTCGTTCCCGCTGGGACGGCGAGCATTGGCCAACCCTGCTGTCGCCGTCGGGCATCCGTGAGCCGGTGCACCGTGCGACCTGCAAAACTATCGAGCCGGAAGAAATCTGGCGGGTGATCGGCAACTACGCCAGCGCCGCCGCGCGGGCCAAGGCCGGTGGCCTGGATGGCGTCGAGCTGTCCGCCGTGCACCAGCACATGATCGACCAGTTCTGGAGCCCACGCGTCAACAAACGTACCGACGAATGGGGCGGCAGCTTCGAGAACCGCATGCGTTTCGGCCTGGAAGTGATCAAGGCTGTACGGGCTGAAGTCGGCCCGGATTTCTGCGTCGGCATTCGTCTGTGCGGTGATGAATTCCACCCGGATGGCTTGTCCCACGAGGACATGAAGCAGATCGCCAAGTACTACGACGACACCGGCATGATCGACTTCATCGGCGTCGTGGGTTCGGGTTGCGACACCCACAACACCCTGGCCAACGTTATCCCGAACATGAGTTATCCACCGGAGCCGTTCCTGCACTTGGCGGCCGGTATCAAGGAAGTGGTGAAGGCTCCGGTTTTGCACGCGCAGAACATCAAGGACCCGAACCAGGCGACCCGGATTCTGGAAGGCGGCTACGTGGACATGGTCGGTATGACCCGCGCCCACATCGCCGACCCGCACCTGATCGCCAAGATCAAAATGGGTCAGGTTGACCAGATCAAACAATGCGTCGGTGCCAACTATTGTATCGACCGTCAGTACCAGGGTCTGGACGTGTTGTGCATCCAGAACGCCGCGACCTCCCGTGAATACATGGGCGTGCCGCACATCATCGAGAAGTCGACCGGTGTGAAGCGCAAGGTTGTGGTGGTCGGTGCCGGTCCTGCCGGGATGGAAGCCGCTCGCGTGTCGGCCGAACGTGGCCACGACGTGACCCTGTTCGAGAAGAAAGAATTCATCGGCGGGCAGATCACCACTGCCTCGAAAGCCCCGCAACGGGACCAGATCGCCGGTATCACCCGCTGGTTCCAACTGGAATTGGCGCGTTTGAAAGTCGACCTGCGCCTAGGCGTGGCGGCGGATGCGGCAACCATTCTCGACCTGCGTCCGGACGTGGTGGTACTCGCCGTCGGCGGTCATCCGTTCCTGGAGCAGAACGAACACTGGGGTGCGGCTGAAGGCCTGGTGGTCAGCAGCTGGGACATCCTCGATGGCAAGGTTGCACCGGGCAAAAACGTGCTGGTCTACGACACCATTTGCGAGTTCACCGGGATGTCCACCGCGGACTTCCTCGCCGACAAGGGCAGCCAGGTCGAGATCGTCACCGACGACATCAAACCAGGCGTGGCGATTGGCGGCACCTCGTTCCCGACGTACTACCGCAGCATGTATCCGAAAGAAGTGATCATGACCGGCGACATGATGCTGGAGAAGGTCTACCGCGAAGGCGACAAGCTGGTGGCGGTGCTGGAAAACGAATACACCGGCGCCAAAGAGGAGCGGGTGGTGGACCAGGTCGTCGTCGAAAACGGCGTGCGTCCGGACGAAGAAATCTACTACGCCCTGAAGGAAGGCTCGCGCAACAAAGGCCAGATGGACATCGAGGCCCTGTTCGCGATCAAGCCGCAACCTTCGCTGAGCCAGGCGGGCGACGGCTACTTGCTGTTCCGCATCGGCGACTGCGTGGCGCAGCGCAACACCCACGCGGCGATCTACGACGCGTTGCGGTTGTGCAAGGATTTCTAAGAGCTTGTGGATAACCCTGTGGGAGCGGGCTTGCTCGCGAATGCAATCTGTCAGCCGACATTGATGTCGACTGACCCACCGCTTTCGCGAGCAAGCCCGCTCCCACAGGAATCGGGCAAGGTATCCAGGTAGTTTGGCCTGCAAGACCCTGCGGTCTTTGGGAGCTTCACCATGTTGAACACCCTTCTTCCAATCCTGTTGTTCGCAGCCCTGGGCCTCGCTGTCCTTGGCGCGTTGCGGCGGGTGGCTATGTGGCGCCGAGGCCGGGCTTCGAAAGTCGACCTGATCGGCGGCCTGTTCGCCATGCCCAAGCGTTACATGGTCGATTTGCACCATGTGGTCGCGCGGGACAAATACATCGCCAACACTCACGTTGCCACGGCTGGCGGTGCGGTGGCCTCCATTGTGCTGGCGATCCTGGTTCACGGTTTCGGCCTGCACAATCGCATTCTCGGTGTTGCCCTGTTGATTGCCTCGGCGGTGATGTTCGTCGGTGCGATTTTCATGTTCCTGCGTCGTCGCAACCCACCGGCTCGCCTTTCCAAAGGGCCATGGATGCGTCTGCCGAAAAGCCTGTTGGCGTTCTCTGCGAGTTTCTTCCTGTTGACCCTGCCGGTCGCTGGCATCCTCCCGGAAAACTTCGGCGGTTGGGTGGTGGCTGCGATCCTTGGCGTCGGTGTGCTGTGGGGCGTTAGCGAACTGTTCTTCGGTATGACCTGGGGCGGGCCGATGAAGCACGCCTTCGCCGGTGCTTTGCATCTGGCCTGGCACCGTCGCGCCGAACGCTTTGGTGGCGGCCGTTCCACCGGTTTGAAACCGTTGGACCTGAACGACCCGACCGCGCCACTGGGCGTGGAAAAACCCAAGGATTTCACCTGGAACCAACTGCTCGGCTTCGACGCCTGCGTGCAGTGCGGTAAATGCGAAGCCGCGTGCCCGGCGTTCGCCGCCGGCCAGCCGTTGAACCCGAAAAAACTGATTCAAGACATGGTCGTCGGCCTGGCCGGTGGCACCGACGCCAAGTTCGCCGGCAGCCCGTATCCAGGCAAAGCCATCGGCGAACACGCAGGCAACCCGCATCAACCAATCGTCAACGGTCTGGTGGACGCTGAAACCCTGTGGTCCTGCACCACCTGCCGCGCTTGCGTCGAGGAGTGCCCGATGATGATCGAGCACGTTGACGCCATCGTCGACATGCGCCGCCATCTGACCCTGGAAAAAGGCGCGACCCCAAACAAGGGCGCTGAAGTCCTGGAAAACCTGATCGCCACCGACAACCCTGGCGGCTTCGCCCCCGGTGGGCGGATGAACTGGGCGGCGGATTTGAACCTCAATCTGATGAGCGAGAAGAAATCGGTCGACGTGCTGTTCTGGGTCGGCGACGGTGCCTTCGACATGCGCAACCAGCGCACCCTGCGCGCCTTCGTCAAAGTGCTGAAAGCGGCGAAGGTCGACTTTGCAGTGCTGGGGCTTGAAGAGCGCGACAGCGGTGACGTGGCCCGACGTCTGGGCGACGAAGCCACCTTCCAGTTGTTGGCCAAACGCAACATCCAGACCTTGGCCAAGTACAGCTTCAACCGCATCGTCACCTGCGACCCGCACAGCTTCCACGTGCTGAAAAACGAGTACGGCGCCTTCGACGGCAACTACCTCGTGCAGCACCACAGCACCTACATGGCCGAAATCATCGGCGCTGGCGCCCTGAACCTCGGCCAGCACAAAGGCAGCAGCGTGACTTATCACGATCCGTGCTACCTCGGCCGCTATAACGGCGAATACGAGGCTCCGCGTGAAGTGCTGCGCGCCCTGGGTATCGAGATCAAGGAAATGCAACGCTCCGGTTTCCGCTCGCGCTGCTGCGGCGGAGGCGGCGGTGCGCCGATCACCGACATTCCGGGCAAGCAACGGATCCCCGACATGCGCATGGAAGATATCCGCGAAACCGGCGCCGAACTGGTGGCCGTGGGTTGTCCACAGTGCACCGCGATGCTCGAAGGCGTGGTCGAACCCCGGCCGCTGATCAAGGACATCGCCGAACTGGTGGCGGATGCGTTGCTCGAAGACGCTGCCCCGAGCAAGCCGACCAAACCGGCCCAACGTGAACCTGCGGAGGCCCACTGATGAGCGACATTATCCGCCGCGACCCACGCGCCGAATGGATCGCCCGTAACCGTTTGCACCCGCTGCACGCGGCCATGCAACCGGCGCAACACAGCTGGATGGGGCCTAACGGCGTCATCCGCAAGAATCCCCATGGCATCGGTTTTATCGGTCCCAACGGCATCAAACGGATTGACCGCAGCGGCGCTCAACAGGGCGGGGCGAGCAAACGCTCGGCCGCCGTTGAAGTGCAATTACCGCTGCATCAAGTGCCGGCACCTGCGTTTTACATCAGCGTGGTGCCGGACATGGTCGGCGGCCGCTTGAGCAGCCACGACCGCGACTTGCTGGGTCTGGCTCATCAGTTGGCCGGTACGGACGGCGCGGTGTTGGCCGTGGTCTTCGGCGAACACAAAGAAAACGCCTTCGCCACCGCTGGCGTCGATCGCTTGCTGGTGCTGGAAGGCGACGAATTCAGTGGTTATGCACCGGAACAACGGGTCCAGGGCTTGCGGGCTGTGGATAACCAGTTCAGCCCTCGCCACTGGTTGCTGCCGGACAGCCGCAGCGGCGGTGGTGAATTGGGGCGACGCTTTGCCGCCGCACTGGGCGAACGCCCGGCCACGCGGGTCTGGCAGGTCAAGGATCAGGAATGCATCGGCCGCGCCGGTGCTGGCTTGCAAGACCTGGCGCGCCCGGTGGCACGCTTGATCTTGGCCGCCGTCGAATGCGCAGAACCGGTCAGCGAAACCCGTCACGAAGCGTTGCCGGTGGAGTTATCCACAGCGGTGGCCCGCAGTCTCTCGCGCATCGAGGATTTGGGCGCCGTGGCAGTGGATCCAGCGGCGATTCCGATGGCCGAAGCCGAATTCATCTTCTCCGGCGGCAACGGGGTCAAGGACTGGGGACTTTTCCACAGGACGGCCGAAGCGTTGGGCGCTACCGAAGGCGCGTCCCGAGTGGCGGTGGACGATGGCTTTATGGCGCGCGACCGTCAGGTCGGTGCATCCGGCACCTGGGTCACCGCGCGGGTTTACGTGGCGGTGGGGATTTCCGGGGCGATCCAGCACCTGCAAGGCATCGGTGCCTGCGACAAGGTGGTGGCGATCAACCTCGATCCTGGCTGCGACATGATCAAACGGGCCGACCTGTCGGTGATCGGCGAAAGCGCCGAGATTCTTCAAGCCTTGATCGATGCGGTAGAGGCTTACCGCAACGAAGCCAAGCGCGATGCGGCTTAAGGAAGGGAAAGGGTTATGAGCACGAAAATCATCAGCCTGGTGTCCATCGGCGCCCACCCGACCTCTGGCCGGCCACGTCGCGCGGAGCAGGATGCGCGGGCGGTGGAGCTGGGCCTGCAACTCGCTGGGGATAACTTGCAAGTGCTGCATGCCGGCGACGTCGCGGAACCGGCCTTGCGTGCGTATCTGGGCATGGGCCTTGAACAGCTGCATGTGCTTGAGCAGCCGGAAGGCGCCGATGCACTGCCGGCATTGACTGCGTATTTGCGTGACGCAGGGGCTCAGGTTGTGCTGACCGGTAGCCAGGCGGAAACCGGTGAAGGCTCGGGCATGTTGCCGTTCCTGCTGGCGGAAAGTCTGGGCTGGCCGCTGGTCGTCGGGCTGGCTCAAGTTGAATCCATCGATGGTAATTCAGCACTGGTGCTGCAAGCTTTGCCGCGCGGTCAGCGCCGTCGCCTGAAAGTACGGCTGCCGTTTCTCGCGACTGTGGATAACGCCGCGCCGAAGCCTCGGCAAAGCGCCTACGGCCCGGCCCGACGCGGGGTGTTGCAGGCGGATGAAGTCGAAGTGATCGACGATGAACTGCTGGCAGTCGCCACGCTGCAACCGGCCAAGCCACGGCCTAAGCGCTTGAAGGTGATCAAGGCCAAGAGCGGCGCGGACCGGATGAAAGCCGCGACGGCCAAGGCCAGCGGTGGCGGCGGACAAGTGCTTAAAGGGTTGAGTGCCGAGGCGGGGGCCGAGGCAATTCTCAAGTTACTGATCGAAGAAGGCGTGGTCCGCTAGCGGTCTTGTGGGGGCAGGTAAATGGCTGTTGAATTTCGTTCTGCCCTGCGCGCGGATGCGCGGGAGATTGCTCGCTTGTTCCAGATTTCGTCAGAAGGCGCTGCGGATTACATCTGGAGCCAACTGGCGCAACCCGGTCAGGATTTACTGGACGTGGGCGCCAGTCGTTACGCCCGTGACGACGTCGATTTTTCTTATCAGAACTGCCTCATCGCCGAGGTTGATGGAAACGTCATTGGCATGATGCACAGCTACGTGATGCGTCACGATCCGCTGGCGCCCCCAGTGACCGATCCAGTCCTGGCGCCGTACGCCAGGATGGAAATCCCCGACACCCTCTATATATCCAGCCTGGCGCTGCATGAAGGCTGGCGAAACCAGGGCCTGGGCAAGCAATTCCTCGCCTACGCTTACGACCGTGCCAGCCAGCTGGGGCTCAATGGCTTGAGCCTGATCGACTACGCCGTGAACACCGGTGCTCGTCGGTTTTACGAGCGACATGGCTTTCGTATCGTCGATACCTGCCAGATCACTCCCCATCCGATGATTCGGGTCACGGGTGAGGCCTATCTGATGTATCGGCCCTAGTGAGCTACATTTCTCTATGAGCTGCTCAGGGTTGCCGCAGCGCTAATTCATAAAACTCGTTTTCAAGAATGGGTTGAACATGAAAGCGGTCAGTCGGCGTGAGACATGTCTGATCGGCGGCGTGAATTTAAAGTCGTCTCTGGTGCTGCTTGCATTTTTTATCTGTGCAGCATCAAGTTCGATGGCTGATACCCGGCCGGCAGCTCCTGATTTTTACACATGGTTAGCGTCCGAACAGGGACAAAAAGCGTCCTTGGTGCAACTGAAACAGCAATGCGCCAAGGTGTTGGATGCTGAAGACAACCTGAATTGTTCAGTCTCCGTTCTCGCCCGAATGTTCGAGGCCAAAACCGCAAACCAGATTCCCGAATACTATCTGGCGATCAAGCGACGTCACGCTCAGGCAATCGCGAATGACCCTGAACTCAGCGCGATGTTTTCCATGTTCGGCAGCGAATCCCTCGCGACCCTGCGGGCGGTCGGCGATTTCTCGGTGACAAGAGCGAAGCGGCACGAGGTGCTGGCGATTCATCCTTACGCCAGTGACGGTCACGTCACAGGCGAGGTGCTGGCCTACCTCGATGTCAAAGCGGCCAATGGTGTCTCGTCACGCTTCATTCTGGACACCGGCGCACCGCAAACACGGGTCAACCACGAAACCGCGAAGCTGATGGGGATCAGGTTATTAACCGACTCTCACTATGGCTACAGCACGTTTTATGGTGAACGTGACCTGTCCGCCAAACTCGGGATCTTTGAGTCTTTAAAGATAGGCTCAAGCGAGTTCAGAAACGTCCTGGTGTTTGTCAGTGACCGGGAAAACCTGTTGGGGCTTGATCTGATCGGTAAGTTGGGGCGTTTGAAGGTCACCCAAAAGACCCTGGAGCTTAACGCCGAACCTCCCGCGCGATGTGATTCGCCAATTACCTATGCGCGTATCGACATCAATCAACGACTGACCATTGCCGCACGCCTGGATCGTCGGGCCACGCCGGCGATTATCGACACTGGCAATGTTGATTACCTGACTTCGTCCTCGCCGGGCAACTCGCCCATTCATGTCACCGATAAGCCGCGTTCCCAAACCTTCAAGGGTGAATTGAGCCTGGCGGGACATATCCAACGGATCACCTACAACTACTACCCGGACTTTACGATTCCTCCGTCGTTGTTGCTGGGTCAGTACGTGCCTTCGCTTTTGCTTGGGTGGGGTGCATTCAATGACCATGAGTTGAATCTTGATATCGACTCGGGTCGGTCGTGTTTCAACAGGACCTGATCGCGGTTACCCACAATCCCTGTTAGCGCTTCTGTGGATAACGTGTTCGCCCATCGCTACACCCCATACAAATCAAGCCCTGCAACCCTTCGTACAAAAAACAACCAACCTAACTCGCGGTTTTTTCAGGCTTTTTCCAGAGGATAACTTTGTACGCGAACCAATACTTGCCCCCAATCTCTGTTAGCGCATCTGTGGATAAGATGTTCGCTGTCCTCTACAGGCTATATAAAACGGGCTTATCAGGCGGTTGATCAAAAAACGATCAAATCAACGTTTTAAGCCGATAAACCTCGCGCAAACCCTGATTTATCGCGGCTTCCAACGGTTTTCCACAGATCCGCCCAAGTTGCCCCCAAAGTCTGTTGGCGCTTCTGTGGATAAGGTGTTCGCCATCCTCTGCAAGCCACGTATAACGTGCCTTCCAGGCTTTAGATCAAAAAACAACCAATCGTTGTTAAAAACCCTGTTTCTGGATAAGTCACGGATTTTCTTCAGTTTCTGTGGAGAGAATTTGTGCGGTAAGCCGAGTTGTCCCCATTAGCTGTGGGCGAAGGTGTGGATAACTTGTTCGCGAACCTCTACAGCCCCATGCCAGCGGCAGCTCTAAAGCGATTGATCGAAATTTGAACAATAAAAAACCGCGAAACATGTTCGCGGTTTTTTGTCTCAGCGGGATCGGTCAGCCTTGAACCGGAACCCCTTTGAGGTAAGGCGCAGGTTCCGCGCCCAGGTTGTTCAGCAAACGCTCGCTGTACCAGTCCACGAAGTTCACCACGCCAAACTCATAGGTCTTGGAGTAAGGGCCTGGCTGGTAAGCCGTGGAGTTGATGCCGCGCTGGTTCTCTTCGGCCAGGCGACGGTCCTGGTCGTTGGTCGCATCCCAGACCTGGCGCATGCGCTCCACGTCGTAGTCCACGCCTTCGACGGCGTCCTTGT
Source organism: Pseudomonas sp. LjRoot277 (assembly GCF_964253845.1). Taxonomy (NCBI): domain Bacteria; kingdom Pseudomonadati; phylum Pseudomonadota; class Gammaproteobacteria; order Pseudomonadales; family Pseudomonadaceae; genus Pseudomonas; species Pseudomonas sp. LjRoot277. Next base: position 637,129 of record NZ_CAXURI020000001.1, read on the forward strand.
GGACGATCCACTTGGTGGTGACCATGGTTTCCTGCGCGCTGATCGGCCACACGGTGAACACGATGATGTGGTCGCCCATGCAGTGGTTCCACGAGTGCGGCAAGTGCAGGATACGCATCGAGCCCAGGTCCGGGTTTTTGATCCGGCCCATGAGTTTGGCGCAGCCTTGTTTGCCGTCCAGGGTCATCGACACGGTGCCCTTGAGCAGCGGCATGCGCACGATGCGGTTACGCAGGCCGAAGCTGGCGTGGGCGTAAGGGATCTTCTCGGCTTCCCAGGCAGCGGCGGAGGCGGCGACGTGGTCCTTGAAGGCCTGATCGGCACGCGGGTCGGTGACGTCGTCCCATTCCAGCAGGGTTTTCAGCAGTTCCGGGTGCGACGCGTTGCAGTGGTAGCACTCGCGGTTGTTTTCCAGCACCAGTTTCCAGTTGGCTTTTTCGAACAAGGTGGTCTGGATCGCCACCTTGGTGTTCTCCATGTCGTACGGTTCCATGTAATGGTTCAGCGTCGACAGGAAGTCATCAATGGCTGGCGGATTTTCCGACAGGCTGATGAAGATGTAGCCGCCGGCAGTCTTCACGTTTACCGGTTTGAGGCCGTACTCCTTCATGTCGAAGTCGGCGCCCATTTCGGTGCCGGCGAACAGCAGGCGACCGTCCAGTTCGTAGGTCCACTGGTGGTAGTGGCAGACCAGTTTGGCGACTTTGCCTTTTTCACTGGTGCACAGCCGCGAACCACGGTGACGGCAGACGTTGTGGAACGCATGGATCACGCCTTCGGCTCCGCGAATCACGATGATCGGGTTCTTGCCGACTTGCAGGGTCAGGTAGTTGCCCTTGGTCGGGATTTCGCAGGCCATGCCGGCAATCAACCACTCTTTCTGGAAGATTTCCTGCATGTCGATATCAAACAGCCGCTCGTCAGAGTAAAACGGCTGCGGCAGCGAGAAAGTACGCTCGCGCTCTTGCAGCATCTGCGCGGTGGCCTTGCGTGCGGGTTCCAGTGGATCGCCCAGGCTCAGGGTAGTGGTGACGTCCATCATTTAATCCTCAAGGCCATTCTGTGTGGCCGGCGAAAGTGGCTAATCAGGTTTGCTACGCAAGGTGTAAAGGTTGTGTCTTGGTATGGGGCGAGTGTGGGGCCGGCGCTGGGCAGAACCTTATCCATGGGCGACATGGCCCAATCTGTTCCCGACGCGCAACCCCCGGTAGATGCAGGCTGGTCGCGATAAGTATGTGAATGTCGCAGATAGGTAAATGGGTGGTTCGCACGTTACGCAGAATCGCCAACATAAGGCCGACCATCGGCGGTGGAGAACAGCATGTCCAACAGCTTCCTGAATCCGGTAACCACCCAGACCTGGGCCAATGGTCGACACATCGTCCGTTGCGTCAAAGTCATCCAGGAAACCTGGGATGTGCGCACCTTCTGTTTTATGGCTGACCAGCCAATCCTGTTCTTCTTTAAACCGGGGCAGTTTGTCACCCTGGAGCTGGAAATCGAAGGGGTGCCGATCATGCGCTCCTACACCATTTCCAGCTCACCGTCGGTGCCATACAGCTTTTCGGTGACGATCAAGCGCGTGCCGGGCGGCAAAGTCTCCAACTGGCTGCACGACACCCTGCACGAAGGCCAGGAGCTGGCGGTGCACGGGCCGGTCGGGCTGTTCAACGCCATGGACTTCACTGCGCCGAAGGTGTTGTACCTCAGCGGCGGTGTCGGTATCACGCCGGTCATGTCGATGGCTCGCTGGTTCTACGACACCAACGGCAACGTCGACATGGTGTTTATCCACAGCGCCCGCTCGCCCAAAGACATCATTTACCACCGTGAACTGGAACACATGGCGTCGCGGATCGATAACTTCAGCCTGCACCTGATCTGCGAGAAGCATGGCATGGGCGAGCCCTGGGCCGGTTATCGCGGTTACCTGAACCACAGAATGCTTGAATTGATGGCGCCGGACTTCCTTGAGCGCGAAGTGTTCTGCTGCGGCCCGACGCCGTATATGAATGCGGTCAAGCGCTTGCTGGAAGCCGCTGGCTTCGACATGTCGCGTTACCACGAAGAATCCTTCGGCGCGACCCCGCCAGAGGCCCGCGCCGACGCCGTGGAACACGCTGAACAAGCGGCCGACGCCCCGGAAATCGATGTGGCGGATCTGCATCAGGTGGAGTTCACGGCGTCTGGCAAGAGTATTCGTGTGGCACCGGGGGAAACCGTTCACGCTGCGGCGGCCAAGTTGGGCCTGTTGATTCCGAAGGCGTGCGGGATGGGGATTTGCGGGACGTGCAAGGTGATGAAGCTCGGTGGTGAAGTCGACATGGAACACAACGGCGGGATCACTGAGGAAGACGAAGCGGAAGGGTTCATTCTTTCGTGCTGCAGCGTGCCGAAAGGGGATGTGCGGATCGAGTTCTGATGGAAGTCTGGAAGGGTAGTCAACTTCAAGATCCACCCCTCACCCCAGCCCTCTCCCCACAGGGGAGAGGGGGAAAGGGAGCAGATCTTCATGCTGTTCAAAACCTGAGCTCACCTCGATATCTCAGGTCGCAAATTTTCTAAAGAAATCCACAGTCAGTCCCCTCGCCCCTTGGGGCGGTCCGACGTTTCGGGAGGGTTAGGGTGAGGGGCGGATCTAACTGACACCCTAAATCACTCAACCAACAAACAAATCCGGCATCAGCGGGTCGGTTGTGTCAGGCGCAAACCGATACGGTTCAAAATCCGTCACCCCGTGTTCACCAAGAATTTCCTCATCAATCAGCAATCGCCCAGTAATGCTGCGACCGCTGCTGCTCAGAATCACATGGGCGGCATCGGCCATGATCGCGGGCGTGCGCGCATGCTTGAACGACTCGCGTGACCCCAGCTGAAACTCGATGGCGGCGGTGGCTATCATCGTCTGCGGCCACAGGGAGTTGACGCTGATGCCATAGTTCTTGAATTCCTCGCTCATGCCCAGCGTCAGCATGCTCATGCCGTATTTCGTCACGGTGTACGGGCTGTATTGGGCGAACCACTTGGTGGCCAGGTTTAGCGGTGGCGACAGGCTGAGGATGTGCCCGCCGGACTTCTTCAGATAGGGCAGGGCGGCCTGGCTGCACAGGAGCACGGCGCGGGTGTTGATTTGGTGCATCAGGTCGAAGCGCTTGAGTTCGATGTGTTGAACCCCGGTCAGCTTGATCGCCCCGGCATTGTTGATCAGCGCATCAATGCCGCCGAAATGCTCGTTGGCCTTGGCCAGTGCCTCACGCACCGCGACTTCATCACGCACATCCACCTGCAAGGCCAACGCCTTGCCGCCCGCGGCTTCGACTTCCTTGGCCACGCTGAAAATCGTGCCCGGCAACTTGGGGTGCGGCTCGGCGCTTTTGGCTGCAATCACAATGTTGGCCCCATCCCGCGCCGCCCGCAGCGCGATCTCACGACCAATCCCACGGCTGGCGCCGGTGATGAACAGGGTTTTGCCTTTCAATGCCATGCGTGCGCTCCTGATTATTGTTATGTGAGCGAAGGCTCGACAAACAATGTAGACGATGGAGCAAGCGCAGGAGGGTGGGGTGGACGTGAACCTTGTGGCGAGGGGATGAATCCCCTCACCACAGGGGATCGGGTTGCTGCTTAGCGGGACATGACTTCGCGAATATCCGCCGCCAATTCCCGTACGCGTTCTTCTTCGGTGTCCCACGAGCACATGAAGCGTGCGCCGCCGTTGCCGATGAAGGTGTAGAAGCGCCAGCCCTTGGCCGTCAGTGCGGCGATAGCCGGTTCCGAGAGTTGCAGGAACACGCCGTTGGCCTGTACCGGGAACATCAGTTCCACACCTGGAATGTCGCTCACCAGTTCCGCCAGCAGCTGCGCGCAGTGGTTGGCGTGGCGGGCGTATTTGAGCCAGGCGTCGTTTTCCAGAATCCCGACCCATGGTGCCGAGAGGAAGCGCATTTTCGACGCCAGTTGCCCGGCCTGTTTGCAGCGGTAATCGAAGTCTTCGGCCAGCTTGTGGTTGAAGAACAGAATCGCCTCACCCACCGCCATGCCGTTTTTCGTGCCGCCGAAGCACAACACGTCGACGCCGGCCTTCCAGGTCAGGTCGGCCGGCGTGCAGCCAAGGAACGCACAGGCGTTGGAGAAGCGCGCACCGTCCATGTGCAGGTTCAGGCCCAGTTCTTTGCACGTGGCGCTGATGGCGCGGATTTCTTCCGGGGTGTAGACGCTGCCGACTTCGGTGGCCTGGGTCAGGGTCACGACGCGCGGTTTCGGGTAGTGGATGTCCTGGCGCTTGAGCGCGATTTCGCGGATCGATTCCGGGGTCAGCTTGCCGTTTTCAGTGCGGGCGATGAGCAGCTTGGAACCGTTGGAAAAGAATTCCGGTGCGCCGCATTCGTCGGTTTCGACGTGGGCGGTTTCCGAGCAGATCACGCTGTGGTAACTCTGGCACAGCGACGACAGGGCCAGGGAGTTGGCCGCGGTACCGTTGAAGGCGAAGAACACTTCGCAGTCGGTTTCGAACAGTTTGCGGAAATCGTCGGACGCGCGTGCGGTCCATTCGTCGTCGCCGTAGGCGCGTTGGTGGCCGTGGTTGGCCTGTTCCATGGCCGCCCAGGCTTCAGGGCAGATACCGGAATAGTTGTCGCTGGCGAATTGTTGGCTCTTATCGGTCATGGCCGGCTTCCGTGTTCGGGGCTCTTATGGTGAAGAGTTCCGTGGTCAATGATGGTGCGCACTTTACCCAAGATCGTCAGGAGCGCACACGGGATGATGCTGTCAGAAAAATACAAAGACGACAGGCGATTATGCACATGACGCAAAGGGATGGGGCACTGGATCTGCTCAAGTGGCTGGCGCTGTTGAGCATGGTGCTCGATCACCTGCGATATGTCGGTTATTCCGTCGATCTGCTGTATGTGCCGGGGCGACTGGCGTTCCCCTGGTTCTGTCTGGCAATGGCCGCAAACCTGGCGCGGGCCCGTGCGGTGACGACGGACGGCCAGTGGCGTTACCTGGGCTGGTTGCTGCTGTTTAGCGCCATCAGCGAAATTCCGTATCGGATGTACATTCCTGATCCCGACACCTTGAACGTGCTGCCCACGTTGGCGCTGGGGTTGCTGGTGGCCCGTGGCTGGCAGGACCGAACCCTGCAAGCGCGACTGTTGGCGGCAGGCGCCTTGCTGCTGGCGGCGCTGTTCCCGGAGCGACTGATGTTCGGCTTTTTCGGCGTGCTGTTGCCGCTGGCGATGTTGCTGGTGATCGGGCGGCCCTGGTATTTCAGCCTGTTGCCGGGATTGGTCTGTCTGGCAGCCAATCAATGGCAAGTGCTGTATTCCTCCGCGTGGTTTCACAACAGTGAAGCTATCCTCGGCATCGCCGCTTGTCTGATCGCGCCACTGGCCGGCCTGCTTTTGCTGCGCCACGCCGGCCAGTTCAAACCTCCACCACCGATGCGTCGCTGGGCGTACGCGCTGTATCCGCTGCATTTTTTACTGTTGCTACTTGTCCGCCAAGTCGCCTCATAACCCTGTGGGAGCGGGCTTGCTCGCGAATGCGGTGTGTCATTCAGCATTGTTGTCGACTGGCACACCGCATTCGCGAGCAAGCCCGCTCCCACAGGGATCTCTGCTGGTTCGGGGATCGTGTCCGGTCAAGCATTTCGGCCCATGTCGTAAACGCACCTTTGCGTGGCGTCCGTAGGCATTTGGCCTGTCTGCGCCGGTCATACCATCGCTATCAAAGGGCACTGCCGAAACGCGTGCCTTACCGAGACGAATGGCGCATAGATGCCGCTGGGAGAGACGCGATGTTCAGCAAGCAAGACCAGATCAAGGGTTACGACGATGCACTGCTGGCGGCGATGAATGCCGAGGAGCAACGCCAGGAAGATCACATCGAGCTGATCGCGTCAGAGAACTACACCAGCAAACGCGTCATGGAAGCGCAAGGCAGTGGCCTGACCAACAAATACGCCGAAGGCTATCCGGGCAAGCGCTACTACGGTGGCTGCGAACACGTCGATAAAGTTGAAGCACTGGCCATCGAACGCGCCAAGCAGCTGTTCGGTGCTGATTACGCCAACGTGCAGCCGCATTCCGGTTCCTCGGCCAACAGCGCCGTTTACCTGGCTCTGCTGCAGGCCGGCGACACCATCCTCGGCATGAGCCTGGCCCACGGCGGTCACCTGACCCACGGCGCCAAAGTGTCGTCCTCGGGCAAGCTGTACAACGCCGTGCAGTACGGCATCGACACCAAAACCGGTCTGATCGACTACGACGAAGTCGAGCGCCTGGCCGTCGAGTGCAAGCCGAAGATGATCGTCGCCGGCTTCTCTGCTTACTCCAAGACCCTCGACTTCCCACGCTTCCGTCAGATCGCCGACAAGGTCGGTGCCCTGCTGTTCGTCGACATGGCTCACGTTGCAGGTCTGGTCGCTGCCGGCCTGTACCCGAATCCGCTGCCGTACGCCGACGTGGTGACCACCACCACCCACAAGACCCTGCGCGGTCCACGTGGCGGCCTGATCCTGTGCAAGGCCAACGAAGAAATCGAGAAAAAGCTCAACGCCGCAGTGTTCCCGGGTGCACAGGGCGGCCCGCTGATGCACGTCATCGCTGGTAAAGCGGTGTGCTTCAAGGAAGCGCTGGAGCCAGGTTTCAAGGTTTACCAGCAACAAGTGATCGACAACGCCCAGGCCATGGCCGGCGTATTTATCAAACGCGGCTACGATGTAGTGTCCGGCGGTACCGATAACCACCTGTTCCTGGTCAGCCTGATCCGTCAGGGCCTCACCGGCAAAGAGGCGGATGCAGCACTCGGTCGCGCCCACATCACCGTGAACAAGAACGCTGTCCCGAACGATCCACAGTCGCCGTTCGTGACCTCCGGCCTGCGCATCGGCACCCCGGCGGTGACCACTCGCGGCTTCAAGGTTACCCAGTGCGTCACGCTGGCCGGCTGGATCTGCGACATCCTCGACAACCTCGGCGACGCCGACGTCGAGGCCAATGTTGCGCAGCAAGTTTCGGCCCTGTGCGCGGACTTCCCGGTTTATCGCTGAGCGCGGTTTTGGAGTAAATGACTATGCAACGCTACTCGGGCTTCGGCCTCTTCAAACACTCCCTCAGCCATCACGAAAACTGGCAGAAGATGTGGCGCACGCCGACCCCTAAAAAGGTCTATGACGTGGTCATCGTCGGCGGTGGCGGGCATGGTCTGGCGACCGCCTACTACCTCGCCAAAGAGCACGGCATCACTAACGTGGCCGTGGTCGAGAAAGGCTGGCTGGGCGGCGGTAACACTGCGCGCAACACCACCATCGTTCGCTCCAACTACCTGTGGGACGAGTCGGCGCACCTGTATGAACACGCAATGAAATTGTGGGAAGGTCTGTCCCAGGACCTGAACTACAACGTGATGTTCTCCCAGCGCGGCGTTTACAACCTGTGCCACACGCTTCAAGACATCCGTGATTCCGAGCGTCGTGTCAGCGCCAACCGCCTCAACGGCGTGGACGGCGAACTGCTCGATGCCAAACAGGTTGCCGACGAGATTCCTTACCTCGACTGCTCCAAGAACACTCGCTACCCGGTGATGGGCGCTACCGTCCAGCGTCGCGGCGGCGTGGCTCGTCACGATGCCGTGGCCTGGGGCTTTGCCCGTGCCGCCGACGCCTTGGGCGTTGACCTGATTCAACAGACCGAAGTGATCGGCTTCCGCAAGGAAAACGGCGTGTGCATCGGTGTTGAAACCAACAAAGGCTTCATCGGCGCCAAGCGCGTTGGTGTGGTCACTGCCGGTAACTCCGGGCACATGGCCAAGCTCGCCGGTTTCCGTCTGCCGATCGAATCGCACCCGCTGCAAGCGCTGGTGTCCGAGCCGATCAAGCCGATTATCGACAGCGTGATCATGTCCAACGCCGTACACGGTTACATCAGCCAGTCCGACAAGGGCGACCTGGTGATCGGCGCCGGCATCGACGGCTACAACGGCTACGGCCAGCGTGGTTCGTACCCGGTGATCGAGCACACCATCCAGGCCATCGTCGAGATGTTCCCGGTGTTGTCCCGCGTGCGCATGAACCGTCAGTGGGGCGGCATCGTCGACACCACGCCGGACGCATGCCCGATCATCTCGAAAACCCCGGTGCCGAACATGTTCTTCAACTGCGGTTGGGGCACCGGTGGCTTCAAGGCAACACCTGGCTCGGGCAACGTGTTTGCCGCGAGTCTGGCCAAGGGTGAAATGCACCCATTGGCTGCACCTTTCTCCATCGACCGTTTCCACAACGGTGCGTTGATCGATGAACACGGCGCTGCTGCGGTTGCCCACTAACAGGAGAAATCCCCATGTTGCATATCTTCTGTCCTCACTGCGGCGAACTGCGCTCCGAAGAGGAATTCCACGCATCCGGCCAGGCGCACATCCCGCGTCCACTGGATCCGACCAACTGCACCGACGAGGAGTGGGGCGACTACATGTTCTTCCGCGATAACCCTCGCGGTCTGCACCACGAGCTGTGGGATCACGTCGCCGGTTGCCGTCAGTACTTCAACGCCACCCGTGACACCGTGACCTACGAGATTCTCGAGACTTACAAGATCGGCGCCAAGCCGCAGTTCACCGACAAGACCGATAGCCCGAAAGCGGCCGCCACGGCTCTGGGAGAGAAGGTATGAGCCAGATCAATCGCCTGTCCAACGGCGGACGGATCGACCGCAACAAAGTGCTGAACTTCACCTTCAACGGCCAGACCTACAAAGGCTTTGAAGGCGACTCCCTGGCCGCTGCCTTGCTGGCCAACGGTGTGGACATCATCGGTCGCAGCTTCAAGTATTCCCGTCCGCGCGGCATCTTTGCCGCCGGTGCCGAAGAGCCGAACGCCGTGCTGCAGATCGGCGCGACCGAAGCCACGCAGATCCCGAACGTACGCGCCACGCAACAAGCGCTGTATCAAGGTTTGGTCGCCACCAGCACCAACGGCTGGCCGAGCGTGAACAACGACATGATGGGGATTCTCGGCAAGGTCGGCGGCAAGCTGATGCCGCCGGGCTTCTACTACAAAACTTTCATGTACCCGCAATCGTTCTGGATGACTTACGAGAAGTACATTCGTAAGGCCGCCGGTCTTGGCCGCTCGCCGACCGAGAACGATCCGGACACCTACGACTACATGAACCAGCACTGCGACGTGCTGATCGTCGGCGGTGGCCCTGCTGGCCTGGCCGCTGCACTGGCGGCTGCCCGCAGCGGTGCGCGCGTAATCCTCGCCGATGAACAGGAAGAGTTCGGCGGCAGCCTGCTCGATTCCCGCGAAAGCCTCGACGGCAAACCGGCCGCCGAATGGGTCGCCAGCGTCATCGCTGAACTGAAAGACACCCCGGACGTGCTGCTGTTGCCGCGCGCCACGGTCAACGGTTACCACGACCATAACTTCCTGACCATTCACGAGCGTCTGACCGATCACCTCGGCGACCGCGCCCCGATTGGCCAGGTACGTCAGCGCATCCACCGCGTTCGCGCCAAGCGTGTAGTGCTGGCGACCGGTACTCACGAGCGTCCGCTGGTTTACGGCAACAACGACGTGCCGGGCAACATGCTCGCCGGCGCTGTGTCGACTTACGTGCGTCGTTACGGCGTGGCTCCGGGCAAAAAACTGGTGCTGTCGACCAACAACGATCACGCCTATCGCGTTGCTCTGGATTGGCTCGACGCCAGCCTGCAAGTTGTCGCCATTGCCGATGCCCGCAGCAATCCGCGCGGTGCGCTGGTTGAAGAAGCGCGCGCCAAAGGCATCCGCATCCTGACCGGCAGCGCCGTGATCGAGGCCCGTGGCAGCAAGCACGTGACCGCCGCTCGCGTTGCCGCGATCGATGTCAAAGCGCACACCGTGACCAGCCCAGGTGAGTGGCTTGAATGCGACCTGGTTGCCAGCTCCGGCGGTTACAGCCCGGTGGTTCACCTGGCGTCGCACTTGGGTGGCAAGCCGATCTGGCGTGAAGACATCCTCGGTTTCGTACCGGGCGAAGCACCGCAGAAACGCGTGTGCGTCGGTGGCATCAACGGCGTCTACGGTCTCGGCGATTCCCTGGCCGATGGTTTTGAAGGCGGCGCTCGCGCAGCCAGCGAAGCCGGTTTCAGCGTGGTCGAAGGCACCTTGCCGAAAGCCCTGAGCCGTCTGGAAGAGCCAACACTGGCGCTGTTCCAGGTGCCCCACGAAAAAGCCACCGCACGGGCGCCGAAGCAATTCGTCGACCTGCAAAACGACGTCACCGCGGCCGCCATCGAACTGGCGACCCGCGAAGGCTTCGAGTCGGTCGAGCACGTCAAACGCTACACCGCACTGGGCTTCGGTACTGACCAGGGCAAGCTCGGCAACGTCAACGGTCTGGCCATCGCCGCCCGTTCGCTGAACGTGACCATCCCGCAGATGGGCACCACCATGTTCCGTCCGAACTACACGCCGGTCACTTTCGGTGCTGTAGCCGGCCGTCACTGTGGGCACATCTTCGAGCCTGTGCGTTTCACCGCGCTGCATCACTGGCACGTGAAGAACGGCGCCGAGTTCGAAGACGTCGGTCAGTGGAAACGTCCTTGGTACTTCCCGAAAAACGGTGAAGACCTGCATACCGCCGTGAAGCGCGAATGCAAAGCCGTGCGCGACAGCGTTGGCCTGCTGGACGCTTCGACCCTGGGCAAAATCGACATCCAGGGCCCGGATTGCCGTGAGTTCCTCAACCGCATCTACACCAACGCCTGGACCAAGCTCGACGTGGGCAAGGCCCGTTACGGCCTGATGTGCAAAGAAGACGGCATGGTCTTCGACGACGGCGTAACCGCCTGCCTCGCCGACAACCACTTCGTGATGACCACCACCACCGGCGGCGCTGCACGCGTGCTGCAATGGCTGGAAATCTATCACCAGACCGAATGGCCAGACCTGAAGGTGTACTTCACTTCCGTGACGGATCACTGGGCGACCATGACCCTGTCCGGGCCGAACAGCCGCAAGCTGCTCAGCGAAGTCACCGACATTGACCTGAGCAACGAAGCGTTCCCGTTCATGACCTGGAAAGAAGGTCTGGTCGGCGGCGTACCAGCGCGGGTGTTCCGGATTTCGTTTACCGGTGAACTGTCGTACGAAGTCAACGTGCAGGCCGACTACGCCATGGGCGTGCTCGAGAAAATCGTCGAGGCCGGCAAGCAGTACAACCTGACGCCATATGGCACCGAAACCATGCACGTACTGCGTGCGGAGAAGGGCTTCATCATCGTCGGTCAGGACACTGACAGCTCGATGACCCCGGATGACCTGAACATGGGCTGGTGTGTCGGTCGCACCAAACCGTTCTCGTGGATCGGCCAGCGTGGCATGAACCGTGAAGACTGCGTGCGTGATCAGCGCAAACAGTTGGTGGGCCTGAAGCCGATCGATCCGACCAAATGGCTGCCAGAAGGTGCGCAACTGGTGTTCAACACCAAGCAGGCGATCCCGATGACCATGGTCGGCCACGTGACCTCCAGCTACTTGCACAACTCCCTCGGTTATTCGTTTGCCATGGGTGTTGTGAAGGGCGGCTTGAAGCGTATCGGTGAGCGCGTGTTCGCACCGCTGGCCGATGGCAGCGTGATCGAAGCGGAAATCGTTTCTTCGGTGTTCTTCGATCCGAAAGGCGATCGCCAGAACGTCTGACACAGCGATTCCCTGTGGGAGCGAGCTTGCTCGCGATGGCGGCAACGCTGCTTCCACAGGGAGTACAAAAAGAATTCAGGACAGGTGCTTTATGACCGCAGCCAATGTTTACCAACAACGCCCAACCACTGGGGCCAAGGCCGAGTCGTCGCTGCATCATGCCGACCTCGCCAGCCTGGTGGGCAAGGGCCGCAAAAGCGCCGGCGTGATCGTGCGTGAGAAAAAACTCCTCGGCCACCTGACCATTCGTGGCGATGGCCATGATGCTGCGTTCGCTGCCGGGGTGCACAAAGCCCTCGGTATCGAATTGCCGGGCGCGCTGACCGTCGTCGTCAAAGGCGAAACCAGCCTGCAATGGATGGGGCCGGATGAATGGCTGCTGATCGTGCCGACCGGTGAAGAATTCGCCGCCGAGAAGAAACTGCGTGAAGCGCTGGGCGACCTGCATATTGCGATCACCAACGTCAGCGGCGGCCAGCAGCTCCTCGAACTGAGCGGCCCGAACGTGCGCCAGGTGCTGATGAAGTCCACCAGCTACGACGTGCACCCGAACAGCTTCCCGGTGGGCAAGGCTGTGGGCACCGTGTTTGCCAAGTCGCAACTGATGATCCGCCATACCGCCGAAGACACCTGGGAACTGCTGATTCGTCGCAGCTTCTCGGATTACTGGTGGTTGTGGTTGCAGGATGCTGCGGCTGAATACGGCTTGAGTGTTCAGGCTTAAAAGCCACCCCTCACCCCAACCCTCTCCCCAGAGGGGAGAGGGGGGAAGGGAGCCGATTTGCATGTTTTTCAGAGCCTGAGTTCGACTCGGTATTTCAGGTCGATGTAGCTCTAAGAACAACTCGGTCAGTCCCCTCTACCTCTGGGAGAGGGCTAGGGTGAGGGGTGGATTTCCCTGACACCCAGCACAATGAACAGGAGTCACCGCACTATGAGCCGCGCCCCAGACACATGGATTCTGACCGCCGACTGCCCAAGCGTTCTCGGCACCGTGGACGCGGTGACCCGCTTTCTGTTCGAGCAGGGCTGCTACGTCACCGAACACCATTCCTTTGATGACCGGCTTTCGGGCCGTTTCTTCATTCGTGTGGAATTCCGTCAGCCCGACGGCTTTGACGAACAAGCCTTCCGCGCAGGGCTCGAAGAACGCGGCCAAGCCTTCGGCATGATCTTCGAACTCACGGCGCCGAACTACCGCCCGAAAGTGGTGATCATGGTTTCCAAGGCCGATCACTGCCTCAACGATTTGCTCTACCGCCAGCGCATCGGCCAGTTGTCGATGGACGTGGCCGCTGTGGTCTCCAACCACCCGGACCTCAAGCCGTTGGCGGACTGGCACCAGATTCCGTACCACCACTTCCCGCTGGACCCGAACGACAAACCGTCCCAGGAGCGTCAGGTCTGGCAGGTGATCGAAGAGTCCGGCGCCGAACTGGTGATTCTCGCCCGCTACATGCAAGTCCTGTCGCCCGAGCTGTGCCGGAAACTCGACGGCAAGGCGATCAATATCCATCACTCCCTGCTGCCCGGTTTCAAGGGCGCCAAGCCTTATCACCAGGCCTACAACAAGGGCGTGAAACTGGTGGGTGCCACGGCGCACTACATCAACAACGACCTGGACGAAGGCCCGATCATCGCCCAGGGCGTAGAGGCCGTGGACCACAGTCATTACCCGGAAGATTTGATCGCCAAGGGGCGGGATATCGAAGGGCTGACGTTGGCGCGGGCTGTTGGTTATCACATTGAAAGACGAGTGTTTTTGAACGCGAACAGAACGGTTGTTCTTTAACTGCCGAGTGATCTACCCGAGCAATCAACGCGCCGCCGATCCTTGGCGACGCGACCGCTACATAAAAACAACAGCGAGGTGAAAGCATGTCTGGCAATCGTGGTGTGGTGTATCTCGGCAATGGCAAAGTCGAAATACAGAAAATCGACTATCCGAAAATGCAGGACCCGCGCGGCAGGAAGATTAATCACGCTGTCATCCTGCGTGTGGTTTCCACCAACATCTGTGGTTCCGACCAGCACATGGTGCGTGGCCGTACTACCGCTCAAACCGGCCTGGTACTGGGCCACGAGATCACTGGTGAAGTGATCGAGAAGGGCAGCGACGTCGAAAACCTGCAAATCGGCGATCTGGTGTCCGTACCGTTCAACGTGGCTTGCGGGCGCTGCCGTTCCTGCAAGGAAATGCACACCGGTGTTTGCCTGAGCGTTAACCCGGCGCGTCCGGGCGGTGCGTACGGTTATGTCGACATGGGCGACTGGACCGGCGGCCAGGCTGAATACGCGATGGTGCCGTATGCCGACTTCAACCTGCTGAAACTCCCGGATCGCGATCGCGCGATGGAAAAAATCCGTGACCTGACCTGCCTCTCCGACATCCTGCCGACCGGTTACCACGGCGCAGTGACGGCCGGCGTTGGCCCTGGCAGCACCGTGTACATCGCCGGTGCTGGTCCTGTCGGTCTGGCCGCCGCCGCTTCCGCTCGCCTGTTGGGCGCAGCGGTGGTGATCATCGGTGACGTCAATACCGTCCGCCTGGCACACGCCAAGGCTCAGGGTTTCGAAATCGCCGACCTGTCCCTGGACACCCCGCTGCACGAACAGATCGCTGCACTGCTGGGCGAGCCAGAAGTGGATTGCGCCGTCGACGCCGTGGGCTTCGAAGCGCGCGGTCACGGCCATGACGGCGTGAAACACGAGGCTCCGGCCACCGTGCTCAACTCGCTGATGGGTGTGGTTCGGGTTGCCGGCAAAATCGGTATCCCAGGCCTGTACGTGACTGAAGATCCGGGTGCAGTCGATGCAGCCGCGAAAATGGGCAGCCTGAGCATCCGCTTCGGTCTGGGCTGGGCCAAATCCCACAGCTTCCACACCGGCCAGACGCCAGTGATGAAGTACAACCGCCAGCTGATGCAGGCGATCATGTGGGACCGTATCCACATTGCCGACATCGTGGGTGTGGAAGTCATCAGCCTGGATGACGCGCCACGTGGTTATGGCGAGTTCGATGCGGGCGTGCCGAAGAAGTTTGTGATCGATCCGCATAAGTTGTTTAGTGCGGCGTAAGGCTTCACGCAAGACAAAACGGCGACCCCAGGGTCGCCGTTTTTTTTTGGCTAAAATTGTTGGTGAGTCTGAGAGCCACCCCTCACCCCAGCCCTCTCCCCATAGGGGAGAGGGGAAAGGGAGCAGATTGGGGGCCTTTCAGATCCTGAGTTCGACTCGATATTTCAGGTCGATGTAGCTCGAAGAACAACTCGGTCAGTCCCCTCTACCTCCGGGCGGTCCGACGTTTCGGGAGGGCTAGGGTGAGGGGTGGTTTACAAGGCCGCCAACGCCCCTTGATACAACACCGGTCCCGTCGGTTGCCCTGTCGGCGAGCCGCCCTTCGGTTCAAGACTGACTGCCAACGCAATCGGTTTGCCAATCAGCGCTTTCTGCACATCGCTCAGCTCTACGCGCCCCTTGCCGCCCGCCGGAATCACCCCAAGTGAAATCGGCTTGCCATCCGCCGGAATCGCCCACAACTCCAGACTGCGCCCGGGATCAACCGCTGCCAGCGTCAGCGGCTCAACGTTCAAATAATCCTCATGCGCTTCAACCTTCAACGCAGGCTGCGCGTCGGCGGTCAGCAATGTAGCGCTGTAACGCGCGCTGTCGCGGTTATAGATCACACCCAACGTCACGGCGATCACCAGTGAGCAAACCGCAGCCGTCACTCGTAACCAGCTCCAGAACCGACGTTTTTCCGGCATGTGCAGCACTTGCGGCTCAATCCGCGCCGTAATTCCCTGCCACACCCGATCCGGCACCGGCTGCTCCGGCAGGGCTTCGGTCAGACTCGCGAGGCTTTCCTGCCACTGCGCCAATTCCGCACGAAGCGCCGCGTCTTCCAGCAACAGCTGTTCGAAACGCCGACGAGCGGCAGAAGGCATCAAACCGATGGCGTAATCGGCGGCGAGGGCGCGGCGCAGGGTGGGGGTTTGATAGTTCATGATTCAAGGCACCTGCGCAGTCGCTCCATACCGCGACGGATCCAGGATTTCACCGAGCCCAGCGGCGCGGCCAGGTGTTCGGCGAGCTCAGAGCAGGACAACCCCTGAAAGTAAGCCACAGTGATCGATTGACGCTGCATGCCGTCGAGGCTTTCCAGGCAGCGGTTCAGCGCGGTGGCCTCACGGGCACGGCTGAGTTGTTCGTGGGCCGATGGGCTTTCATCCACCAGCGCCTGTTCTTCAAGGTCGCTCAACGGCCGGTCGCGGTGTTTGCGCAACTGATCGATGGCCTGATGACGGGTGATGTTAATCATCCAGGTCAGCGGCGCCGACAGATGGGCGTCGTAGCGCGAGGCGTTGTTCCAGATGCGCACGAAGCTTTCCTGCAACACTTCTTCAGCCAGATCCGGCCGCCCCATGAACCGCAGCGCTACGCCATGCAGCCGTGGGCCGACGCTGCGGTAAAGCGTCTCGAAAGCGCGGCGGTCGCCCAGTGAACACTGGGCCAAAAGCTGCCTGAGCTGATCGGCGTCGGCGGTGGGAATGGCAGTTCTCCGGGCAGTCGAAGTGGGCTGGGTGAGGTGCCGGTTGCAGGCAGAGGTTAGTTCACGGTGCGTCGTTGTTCCATTCACGGGTGGCCACCTCGGACAACCGCCGACCCCGATGGGCGGGGTCGGCGGCACCCCTCAGCTTTTCGGCATCAGTACTTTGTCGATGACCTGAATCACACCGTTGGACTGGTACACGTCATAGGTGGTGATGTCGGCGACGTCACCTTTTTCATCCTTGATGGTGATGTTGTGCGGGCCGTTCATCATCGCCCACAGCTTGCCGCCTGCGACGGTGGTCAGTTCGGCTTTGCCGCCACCGGCCTTGATCTTCTCGGCCAGGGTCATCATGTCGAGTTTCCCGGCGACCACGTGGTAGGTGAGGACGTGAGTCAGGGTCGCCTTGTTGGCGGGTTTGAGCAGGGTATCGACAGTGCCGGCCGGCAGCGCAGCGAAGGCCGAGTTGACCGGGGCGAACACGGTGAACGGGCCTTTGCCCTTGAGGGTATCCACCAGGCCAGCGGCTTTCACGGCGGCGACCAGGGTGGTGTGGTCGGCGGAGTTCACCGCGTTATCGATGATGTCCTTGCTCGGCATCATGCTTTGGCCGCCGACGATGACCGCGTGGCTCGTGTCTGCCGCTTGCACGGTGTTCAGGACGAATCCGCCGCCAAGGGCCAGGGTCAGCAGGCTGGCAATCAACGGCGTTTTGATCGAAGTGCGTTTCATGGTGATGATCCTCGTGCAGGGAATCGGCCAGGAATGTCTGTCCGTGCTTGATATACGCGGGCGGGGCCAGACTGGATGCAGCACCGGTCAATTCTTTTTCGACTGTTCGTCGGGGGCTCGCCAAGACTCGGAACAATCCCCTGGGATGCCAGTCCAACACACGGTTTTTCGCTGCCCATTGCCGGGCGGTTTTCATGGCACATGAGGATGTCTGAATGAAGATTTCACGCGGTTTTGCACTGGCTTCGCTGATGTGTCTGGCGGCCAGTCCGGTCTTTGCTCAGTTCAGCCTGTTCGATGCGGCCAATGCCCTCTCCGGCACGCAGGACGATGACGCCGCCGCAGCCGCGCCGACTGCGACGACCGCGCAGGCGGCCGGTCTGCTGAGTGCCCTCAGCCAGTTAAACGTGACGCCAGAACAAGCCATTGGCGGTGCCGGGGCGATGCTCGGTCTGGCGAAGAATCAATTGAGTTCGACCGACTACTCGGCGTTGTCCAAAAGCGTGCCCGGAATCGACTTACTGTCCGGTGGCGGTGAACTGGGTGTCCTCAGCGGCTTGCTTGGCTCGTCCGGTCAAGCGGCAGGTCTGGGCAACGTCTTGGGCAACCTGAATAACACCAACGACCTGAACAGTGCCTTCAACGCATTGGGCATGGACACTGGCATGATCGGCCTGTTTGCCCCCGTGCTTCTGCAATTTTTCGGTCAGCAGGGCGTCGGCGGCTCACTGCTGACAAACCTGGGCGGGATCTGGGGCGCAGGCACCGGTACCTGATTCAGCGGCGCTCGGCGCGCAATGCGTCGATACGCTGGTCCTTCTCGATCCAGAGCTGGTTGACCCAGTTCTGGATGGTTTCGCGAAACTGCGGATCGTTTTCGTAATCGCCTTGCCACAGCGCCGGGTCGAGTTCGCGGGTCTTGATGTCGATGATGACCTTCGGCACGTTGCCGCTGAGCAAATCCCAGAAACCCGGAATCGTCTGCTGCGGATACACCACCGTCACATCAAGGACGGCGTCCAGCTGTTCGCCCATTGCCGCCAGAACAAACGCCACGCCGCCAGCCTTGGGCCTGAGCAGGTGGGTGAAGGGTGATTGCTGCCGGGCACGTTTCGCAGCGGTAAAGCGAGTGCCTTCCAGGTAATTGACCACCGTCACCGGCTGACGTTTGTACAACTCGCACGCTGCTTGGGTGATCTCCAGATCCTTGCCGGCCAGCTCAGGGTGCTTCGCCAGGAATGCCTTGGTGTAGCGTTTCATGAACGGGTAATCCAGCGCCCACCACGCCAACCCCAGGAACGGCACCCAGATCAGCTCTTTCTTGAGGAAGAACTTGAAGAACGGCGTGCGGCGATTCAGCGTCTGGATCAGCGCCGGGATATCGACCCAGGATTGATGGTTGCTGATCACCAGATACGACGTGTCGACCCGCAGGTCATCACCGCCACGGATGTCCCATTGCGTGGGGATGCACAGGCGGAAAATCAGCTTGTCGATTTCGGCCCAGGTCTCGGCAATCCCCATCACCGTCCATGAGGCGTAATCACGCAAGCGACCGGGCAGGACCAGTTTGAGCAAGGCGAACACCATCAGCGGCCCGAACAGGACCAGGGTGTTGAGCAACAGCAGCAGGGTAACGAAACAGCCGGTGAGCAGGCGGCGCATAAATAACTCTTGAAAGCCTTTGGGCGCGCAATGATAAGCAGCTTCGGACGGCAGGCCAAATCGGTGACGACGAATGTTTCACCTTTGGACCGTTAACCTCCCAGAGTTATGAGATCTCTGTGGCGAGGGAGCTTGCTCCCGCTGGGCTGCGAAGCGGCCCCCAATCATGCACTTCAATTTTTCAGGTACACCCTGTGAGCCGTACCACGACTGCTGCGCAGCCGAACGGGAGCAAGCTCCCTCGCCACAAAGGTTGTACTGATCCAACTATCGTTGTTTTTTGCGGTCTAGAATTTGGCATCTGCGCCCCAATTTCCTCAAGGAAGCCCATTACGTGAAATCCCTCCTTGCACTGCTTTCCCTAGTGGCCCTGCCGGTCCTGGCCGCTGAGCCGACCTTGTACGGGCGCTACGAATACATCGCGCTGCCGGAAATCGGTGGTGAAGTCCTCAAGGCCAAGATGGACACCGGCGCCCTGACCGCGTCGCTGTCGGCCAAAGACATCGAAACCTTTACCCGCGATGGCGACGAGTGGGTGCGTTTCCGCCTCGCCACCAAAGGCGCGAGCAACAAGGTCTACGAACACAAGGTCGCGCGGATCAGCAAGATCAAGACCCGCTCCGAGGAAGACGAGGACGATAACGAAGCGGTCGAACCCACCAAGCGTCCGGTGGTCGATCTGGAACTGTGCCTGGGCAACGTCAAGCGCACCGTGGAGGTCAACCTCACCGACCGCAGCAGCTTCAACTACCCTTTGTTGATCGGTGCCAAAGCCTTGCGTGAGTTCGGCGCGGCGGTGAACCCGGCACGGCGCTTTACGGCGGACAAGCCAGACTGCTGATTTCAAGTGGTCTCATTGACGTGACGTGAGCCTTGGGGCACCGTTCGCCCACTTAACTGCCGGGCTCGGACGCCATGCCCCATATCCTGATTGTCGAAGACGAAGCGGCGATTGCCGACACCCTGGTTTTCGCCTTGCAGGGCGAGGGCTTCACCACCACCTGGCTGAGCCTTGGCGCGGCTGCGCTTGACCATCAGCGCCAGACCCCGGCTGACCTGATCATTCTCGACATTGGTCTGCCGGACATCAGCGGCTTCGAGACCTGCAAGCAATTGCGGCGTTTCAGCGAAGTGCCGGTGATCTTCCTTAGCGCCCGTGATGCCGAAATCGATCGCGTCGTGGGGCTGGAAATCGGTGCCGACGATTACGTGGTCAAGCCGTTCAGCCCTCGGGAAGTGGCGGCGCGGGTCCGGGCGATTCTCAAACGCGTGGCGCCGCGAGCGACCGCCGAGGTGGCATCGGCGCTGTTTCGCATTGACAGCGAACGGGTGCAGATCAGCTATCGCGGTCAGCTTCTAACCCTGACCCGCCATGAGTTTCGTCTGTTGCAATGCCTGCTGGACCAACCCGAACGCGTCTTCAGTCGCGAGCAATTGCTCGATGCGCTGGGTGTCGCCGCCGATGCCGGGTACGAGCGCAGCATCGACAGCCACATCAAGAGCGTGCGCGCCAAACTGCGCCAGGTGAAAGCCGACGCAGAACCGATCCAGACCCATCGTGGCCTCGGCTACAGCTATAGCCCGGGGCGTAGCTGATGCCTCTGGGGATCCGGATTTTTCTGGTCTACGTGCTGTTCATCGGCCTGACCGGTTACTTCGTGTTGAACACCGTGATGGAAGAAATCCGTCCCGGCGTGCGCCAGTCCACCGAAGAAACGCTGGTCGACACCGCCAATCTCATGGCCGAAATCCTGCGCGACGACTTCAAGGCCGGCACCCTGAACCAGAACCGCTGGCCCGAACTGCTCAAGGCTTATGGCGAACGGCAACCGAAGGCGAGCATCTGGGGATTGCCGAAGAATCAGGTCAACCACCGCATTTACGTCACTGATGCCAAAGGCGTCGTGGTGCTGGACTCCAGCGGTGTGGCAGTGGGGCAGGATTACTCACGCTGGAACGACGTTTTACTGACCCTGCGAGGCGAATACGGCGCTCGTTCCAGCCGCAGCGATCCAAACGATCCGAATTCCTCAGTGATGCACGTCGGCGCCCCGATTCGCGACAACGGCCAGATCATCGGCGTGGTTACCGTCGCCAAACCCAACAGCTCGTTGCAGCCGTACGTTGATCGCACCGAACGGCGATTGCTTGCCTGGGGGGCCGGGCTGATCGGCCTCGGTCTGCTGTTCGGCGCGTTGTTGTCGTGGTGGTTGAGCGCGGCGCTGCGGCGATTGACGGCTTATGCACAGGCAGTCAGTGAAGGCCGGCGGGTCGAGGTTCCGCACTACCGTGGCGGCGAACTGGAACAGCTGGCGACGGCGGTGGAGCAGATGCGCACGCAGCTCGAAGGCAAAGCCTATGTCGAGCGTTACGTGCACACATTGACCCACGAACTGAAAAGCCCGCTGGCGGCGATTCGCGGCGCAGCAGAGTTGCTGCAAGGCGAGATGCCGCTGGCTCAGCAGCAGCGTTTTGTCAGCAACATCGACAGCGAAAGCGCGCGGATGCAGCAGTTGATCGAACGCCTGTTGAATCTGGCCCTGGTCGAGCAACGCCAAGGGCTGGAAGCGCGGGTGACAGTGCCGCTGGCGAAGTTGGTAGATGAATTACTGAACGCTCAGGCGGCGCGCATCGAAGGCAAGCAGTTGCGCGTGGAACAAACCATTGCAGCGGATCTGGCTCTGACCGGTGAACCGTTCCTGTTGCGTCAGGCATTGGGTAATTTGCTGGAGAATGCGTTGGATTTCACGCCTGCAACGGGCGTGTTGCGATTCAGTGCCGCGAAGGTCGGCGAGCAAATCGAATTCAAACTTTTTAACCAGGCCGAGGCGATTCCCGACTATGCGTTGCCGCGACTGAGCGAGCGCTTCTATTCGCTGCCGCGCCCGGACAGCGGGCGCAAGAGCACGGGGTTGGGGCTCAACTTCGTTGAAGAGGTGGTCAAGTTGCATGGTGGGTCATTGAACATCGGCAATGTTGACGGCGGTGTTGAAGTCAAATTGCGTATGCCTGCTTAAATCCACCCCAGCCCTCTCCCCACGGGGGAGAGGGGGAAAGGGAGCCGATCTTCAAGTCTTTCAAATTCTGAGTTCGACTCAATATTTCAAGTCGCCAATTTTCTACGTATCACATCAATCAGTCCCCTCTACCCCTTGGGGAGAGGGTTAGGGTGAGGGGTGGTTCTTGAACTTCTCACACACTCTCCACATTCCGCCCATAAATCCCCCACACACCCATCCCAGACTCCCCCCATCCAAACAGGGAGAGTCCCATGAACCGTAGCCTGACCCTAAAACTGGGGGCGATTGCCCTTTTGATTCTGCTGTTGATGATTCCTCTGCTGCTGATCAACGGGATCATCAATGACCGCCAGCGACTGCGCGACGGCGTGCTCGAAGACATCGCCCGCAGCTCCAGCTACAGCCAGCAACTGAGCGGTCCGATCATGGTGGTGCCGTATCGCAAAGTGGTGCGGATCTGGAAGACCAATGAGAAAACCAACAAGCGCTACCAGGAAACCGGCGAAGAACGCGGCCATCTGTATTTTCTGCCGGAGCGTTTCGAGCTCGACGGCAAGGTGCAGACCGAGTTGCGCTCGCGGGGTATTTACGAGGCGCGGCTGTACCACGCCGACAACCACATCAGCGGCCTGTTTTCGATTCCCGCGCAGCTGGGTATCAAGGAAGATTTCGCCGATTATCAGTTTGATCAAGCGTTTCTGACGATAGGCATCAGCGATATCCGCGGGATCGAAAATGCCCTGAAACTGGACCTCAATGGTCAGAGTCTGGACTTTGAACCGGGCACGCAGCTGGGCTGGCTAGGCGAGGGGGCACACGTCATGTTGCCCGCGCTGGACAGGCACAAAGGCGCGGAACTGGCGTTCGCCTTTGACCTGCGCCTGCAGGGCACCGGCCAGTTGCAGGTCACTCCGGTCGGCAAAACCAACAAGGTGCAACTGGCGGCCAACTGGCCTCACCCGAGCTTTATCGGCAACTATTTGCCGGCTCAGCGTGAAGTCACCGGGACAGGTTTTACCGCGAATTGGCAGACTTCGTTCTTTTCCACCAACCTGGAAGAAGCCTTGACCAACTGCCTGACCAGCGACCGTTGTGACGAGTTCAAGAGCCGCAGTTTCGGTGTGAGCTTCATCGACCCGGTGGATCAGTACCTGAAAAGCGATCGGGCCATCAAATATGCATTGCTGTTTATCGTCCTGACCTTCGCCGGTTTCTTCCTCTTCGAAGTGCTGAAAAGCCTGGCGGTACACCCGGTGCAATACGCGCTGGTGGGCGTGGCCCTGGCGTTTTTCTACCTGCTGTTGCTGTCGCTGTCCGAGCACATCGGCTTTGCCCTGGCGTACCTGCTGTCGGCGGGCGGCTGTGTGTTGTTGATCGGTTTTTATGTCTGCCATGTGCTGCGTAGCGTGCGTCACGGCTTGAGTTTTTCGGCGGGATTGGCGGCGTTGTATGGCTTGCTCTATGGCTTGCTGAGTGCAGAGGATTACGCGTTATTGATGGGTTCGCTGCTGTTGTTCGGGTTGTTGGGCGTGTTTATGGTGCTGACCCGCAAGCTGGACTGGTATGGGATTGGGCAGAAGTCGGCCAAGCCGCTGGTGTTTGATATGGGAGCGGTGGAATGAGCCGGTCGTTGGGGTTGCGTGAGGATCAGCGGGAGGGGGAGGTGTTGGCGACGCTGATATTCGGGTTGTTTCCGTTAGATCCGGTGTGGTGCATTCGCGAGCAAGCCCGCTCCCACAAGGGATCTTCAGTGAACACAAAATTCGTGCACACAACCGATCAACTGTGGGAGCGGGCTTGCTCGCGAAGAGGCCCTGACAGCCAGCGAAGTTCTAAACCTTCGGCATCGTCGCCAGCATCGAAGCCCGCTGACTCACCTCGAAGTACCAGTTCGCCAGCTTCGGATTCGTCGTGCGCCACTCCAGATCCGGATGGCGCAAATCCAGGTAACCCAACGCACAGGCAACACTGATCGCCGCCACATCGAAATGGCTGGTCAGCTCGGCGATCGCGTCCACTTCCAGCAATGCCAGGCCGCGACGAATCTTCTCGCGCTGGCCATCGAGCCACTCGTCCCAGTGTTTTTCCGGGGCACGCAGGGCGACTTCATAACGAATCAGCACCGCAGCGTCCATGATCCCGTCGGCCAGGGAGGCCAGGGTCAGGCGCCGCCAGCGGGCTGAGCCGTCGCGCGGTATCAGCGGGTTGCCGACGTGCTGGTGATCGAGGTAATCGAGGATCACCCGGCTGTCATGGATGACGTTGCCATCGGCCAGGCGCAAGGCCGGGATTTTACCCAGTGGGTTGTCTTCGTTGAGTATCAGGTCCGGGCTGACCGGTGTGAGCACGCAGTCTTGCAACGCCACGCGGTCCTGTTGACCGGTTTCGTGCAGCAGCACCATGACTTTGCGAACGAAGGGCGACAACGGGTTATGGAACAGGGTCATGCTGGGTGCGGACATGGCAGCGTCTCGGTGTGGGACAGTGCTGGGCAGCATAGCGCGTGTTTCACGCAACAGGTTCGCTGTTGTTAGCGGCGTTGCAGCAGGCCGCGCAGGGCGAGGATTGCGGGAATGCCCAGGCCAAGCCAGCTCAGGGCATCCCACACGCCATCCCCCAGTAACGCGGAAAACAACCCCGCGGCGCTGAGCAGGGCGATAACCGTGGGGGTGGAAAAGACCTTCCAGAAATTCGACTGCCGCGGCCTCATGCTGGACTCTCCGCGTTATCGAGCACCGGTTTCGCAGCCTTGCGTCGCACCACCCAAAGATAAACCCCGCTACCGAGGACGATGATGGTCAGCCCATCCAGCGTCGCCCAGAGGATCTTCATCGGCATGCCGCCGTAATCACCGAAGTGCAGCGGTTGAGACATGCCCATGGCGTCCATGTACCACGGGCGTTCGGCCACGGCGGTGACTTGCAGGGTACTGGCGTCGATCAGCACCGGTGTCAGCAGGTGCGAGGTCAGGTGGGTGCTGCCTTTCATGAACACCGCATAATGGTGTTCGCTGGAGAAGCGTGTGCCGGGGAAGGCAATGAAGTCCGGCTGCATGCCCGGTGCGACTTCCTTGGCGATGTCGAGCAAGCGGGTCGCGGGCGCCAGTTGTGTCAGTGGCGGTGCGTCGCGATACGGCGCGACCATCGCGCTCAGGCTGTCGTTGCGCCACGCGGCAATCAACAGGTCGGCGCAGGCGCTGATGACGCCGGTGACGCCGACCACCAAGGCCCAGGTCAGCGTCACCACGCCGATCAGGTTATGCAGATCGAGCCAGCGCAGGCGGGTGGATTTGTCCTGGCGCACGGTGGCGAATTTCAAGCGCCGCATGAACGGCAGGTACAGCACCGTGCCGGAGACAATCGCCACCACGAACAGAATCCCCATGAGCGCCAGCAGCAACTTGCCCGGCAGACCGGCGAACATGTCCACGTGCAGGCGCAACATGATCATCATGAAGCCGCCATTGGCCGATGGCATTTCCAGCGCTTCACCGGTGCGGGCGTCGAGCATGAAGGTGTGAGACGAATTCGGTTCAGTGCCGGCGGTGGCCGCCATGATCGTAATCGCGGCGTTGGGCTCGTCTTCATCGAAGCCGAAATACTGCATGACCTCACCGGGACGATGCTTTTCAGCCGCCTGCACCAACTGCTGCAAATTCAGCAGCGGAGTGTCCGCCGGCATTGCCTTCAATTCAGCGGCATCGCCCAGCAGGTGGTCGATCTCGTGATGGAAGATCAATGGCAGGCCGGTCAGCGCGAGCATCAGCAGGAACACGGTGCAGATCAGGCTGGCCCAGGTGTGGACGAAGGACCAGCGGCGAATTGTTTTGCTTTTCATTTCATGGCCTTCAGAAATACCCAAGCCGTCCATGTCGGACGACTCGGGTCTTGGGCGTGTCAGGTCAGGCCATTACCACTTGTAAGTGGCACTGGCGACGACGCTGCGTTGGTCGCCGTAGTAGCAATAGAAGCTGTCGCACGTGGAGATGTAGTCCTTGTCGAACAGGTTGGTGGCGTTCAGTGCCAGGGAGGCGCCTTTCAGGCTGTTGTCCAGACGGCCCAGGTCGTAATGAACCGCGGCGTCGAACACTGTGTAGGCGTCAGCCTTGCCGAGCGAGGTGTTGCCCTGGTCGCCGTAAGTGTTGCCGGTGTAGCGAGCGCCGGCGCCGATGCCGAAACCGTCCAGCACACCGTTGTGCCAGGTGTAATCGGCCCACAGCGAAGCCTGTTGGTTGGGCATCAGTTGCAGGCGATTGCCTTTGAAGTCGCCTTTCTGCACTTCGGATTTGGCCAGGGTGTAAGCGGCGATGACCTTGAGGTTCTCGGTCACGTCGGAGACGGCTTCCAGTTCCAGGCCTTTGACTTTCACTTCACCGGTCTGGCTGGTGACCGAAACGTTGTCCGAGTTGGTCGTGGTGACGGAGACGTTTTTCTGGGTCAGGTCGTAGACCGCCGCGGTCAGCAGGGTGCTGCTGCCAGGCGGTTGGTACTTGATGCCCAGTTCCCACTGTTTGCCTTCGGTCGGCTTGAGCGAATCGGTCGGCGATGCCGTGGCGTTGCTGGTCGGCTGGAACGATTCGGAGTAGGACAGGTAGGGCACGAAGCCCGAGTCGAACACGTAGCTGATCGCCGCGTTGCCGCTGAAGTTCTTGTCGCGCTCGGTGTTGGTGGCATCGCCTTTGTTGAAGAATTTGGTGCCGGTGTGGACCCAGTCTTCACGACCACCCAACGTCAGGCGCCATTGGTCGAGGGCCATTTGGTCCTGGACGTACAAACCGGTCTGGTAGGTCTTCTGGTTGTAGTCGTAAAACGCCGCCGAACGTGGCGGACGAACGATGGGCTGGCCATAGATCGGGTTGTTGACGTTAGTGGTCAGCCCGTCGCCGAAGATCGAGGTGTAGTTGGTGTTGGTGCGCTGGTGATCGAGGCCGATCAACAGGGTGTGACGGATGTCGCCGGTCGCGAAGTCGCCCTGGAAGTTGTTGTCCACGGCGAACTGGCTGATGTCCTCGTCGACACTGGTGCTCGAGCGGCCAACGTTGCCATCCGCATCGACCTGGGTGTACGGGTAGGCGCCGGGGGTGAGGGCCTGGAAGGACAGGTCCGATTTGGTGTAGCGCAGGTTCTGCTTGAACTGCCAGACATCGTTCAAGCGATGTTCAAAGGTGTAGCCCAGTGCGTAGTAGGTGCGGTCGTAGAATTCCCAGTCCGGGTCGCCGAGGTTCTTGTGATGGGAAATCTTGCCGAGCGGCGAATGGATCCTGGTGCCCTGCACCGGCAGGAACTGGCTGGTGATGCCGGTATCGTCACGGGTGAATTGCGTCAGCAGGGTGAACTTGGTGTCTTCGTCGATGTTCCAGGTCAGGCTCGGCGCGATGTTGTAGCGCTTGTTGTCGACGTGGTCGATCTGCGTGCCGCTGTCGCGCACCACACCGCTCAAACCGTAGAGGAACTGGCCTTCGTCATCGATCCTGCCGGTGCTGGCAAAGTTGATCTGGCGATGATTATCGCTGCCATATTGCACCTGGATTTCGCTGCTCGACACGGCGCTGGGGCGACGGCTGACCATGTCCAGCAAACCGCCTGGCGGGGTCTGGCCGTAAACCGATGAGGCCGGGCCGCGCAGCAGGGCGAGGCGGTCGAGGTTCCAGGTCTCCTGTTTCGGGTTGGCGTACACGCCTTTTGGCAGTGGCAGGCCATCGAGGAACTGCGTCGGTTCGAAACCCCGCACGCGCAACCAGTCGGCACGGGTGTCGCTGCCGTAGCTGCTGGCGGTGATGCCGGGCATGTAGCGCACCGCGTCATCGAGGCTATGCACATTGCGGTCGTCCATTTGCTCGCGGGTGGCGATCGAAATCGAGCGCGGTACTTCGACCAGCGCGGTATCGGTCTTGGTGCCGGCGGCGGTGCGGGTCGCCAGGTAACCTTGCACCGGTCCCCAGGCACTTTCGGTGTTTTCCACGCCAATGACGGCGGTTTCCGGCAGGGCCATCACGCCTTCAGGCACGGCCACCAGGCTATAAGTGCCTGCGCTGCTCTGTTCCAGTTGCAGTTCGCTGCCGCGCAAGGCTTCGCGCAGGGCGCCGGCTGCATCGAACTGGCCTTTGACCGGCGCCGAGGTCTTGCCCGCTGCCAGTGAAGGATTCAACGACAGCGCCAGACCGGCCTGGCTGGCGATCTGGTTCAGGGTGCTGGCCAATGGCGCGGCCGGCAGGTTGTAAGCGCGAACGCTGGACGCCTGTTCAGCGGCCATCAGCTGACTGCTGGCCAGAGGGGCACAAAGGGCAATGGCAATCGCCAGCAAACTGGGGCGCAACAAGGTGTCGAGCGAACGGGACATACAGCGGCTCCTGAATGGAAATATTTCTCAATTGCTCAGGTGCCGAACGAGAGTTCAAAAGTGATAGGGTTGATTGAAAATAATTTCGATTCAGTAAACAAGTCGTTTTGATGTGGCGAGGCTGATGGCCCCTTCGCGAGCAAGCCCGCTCCCACATTTCACCGAGTTCTTCCATGAGGATACGGTCGAATGTGGGAGCGGGCTTGCTCGCGAAAGCGGTCTATCAGACGCAATCCCTCTCAGGGCTTGGCCTCAGTTTTTGCCGCCACCGTCACCCACCACGGCGTGTGCTGTTCGATCTGCACCGGCAGGGTCGGCAGCAGGGCGCTCAGGGCCAGATCGGTGTCGTGCAGCGGGAAGCTGCCGGTGATCCGCAGATCGGCGATTTCAGGTGCAACCCCCAAATACCCGCGGCGATAACGACCGAGTTCATGAACCAGGTCCTCCAGCCGTGTGTTGTCCACCACCAGCATGCCGCGGGTCCAGGCGTCGGCGCCGAGGTTGAGCGCGACAATCGGCCCAAGGCCATTGCTGCGCATCAGGACTTGCTGGCCTTCACGCAGAATCTGCTCTTCGGGACTCGACTGGGGATGGGCCGCCACTGCCGACTTCAGCACGCTCAGGCGCGTGCCTTCTTCTTCGCGCTTGACCAGGAACCTTGTCCCCAACGCGCGCATGCTGCCTTCGCGGGTTTCGACGATAAACGGCCGGGCGTCGCCATGGCCGGTTTCGACGAGGATTTCCCCTTCCTGGAGGATGATCAGCCGTTGTTTTTCATCGAAACGCACATCCACGGCACTGTGGGTGTTGAGGTTGATCAGCGTGCCGTCGGTCAGGCGCAGGGTGCGTTGCTCACCGGTGGCGGTGCGCTGGTCGGCCAGCCAATAGTCGATCGGCAAATAACGATCACCGGCGAACAACGCCAACCCGATCACCGCGACGATGCTGGCCACGCCGCTGCCGAGTTTGCGCACACGCCGGCGAATGCTTTCGCGCGATTGCAGTAACGCGGTGCGAGCCGGGCCGCTGGCGACGCTGAAGCGCTGGTCGAGCATGCCCAGTTGGCGCCAGGCCCGCGCATGTTCTTCGTGGGCGGCGTGCCATTTGGCGAACTCTTCGCGCTCCACCGGGTTGCCGGAGTCCAGGGACAATTGCCAGGCAATCGCGGCATCCAGCACCTGCGCCGAGACGGGTTTGGAGCTGACCGGACTCATACCGGCTCACCGTACAACGCGATGTAGCACTGACGAATGCCCTGGGCCAGGTACTGACGCACCCGCGGCACTGACACGCCCAGTCGCTGGGCGATTTCGGCGTGGCCGAGGCCGTCGAGGCGGTTATAGAGAAACGCCGCCCGGGCCTTGCTTGAAAGCTTGCCGAGCAGGCGGTCGATGGCTTTGAGGTCTTCGAGGATCAGTTGCTGTTCCTCCACCGACGGTTGTTCACCTGCGGGGATCAGCATCAGTTCGGTGAGGTAGGCCTGCTCTAGCGCAGCGCGGCGGAAATAGTCGAACAGCAGACCCTTGGCAATCGCCACCAGAAACGCGCGCGGTTCGCGTGGCTCCTTCAGTTCTTCACGGCCCAGCAAACGCACGAAAGTGTCCTGACTCAGGTCTTCGGCCCGTTGCGGACAGGCTACATTGCGTCGCAGCCAGGCCAATAGCCAACCGCGATGGTCGCGATACAACGCACCAACGAGCTCACTTTGAGGGCTTTGGACTGACGACACGTAGCATCACCGATTGGGAAGTATTAACTAACGAGAATTGTTCGCGATTGTGTCAGAGGCGGGGGAGGTAAGCAATTGGCGCTGGTCGGGTTGGGATAACCAGATTTTTAGGACCCGCACGGATTTTGTAGCAGCTGCCGAACGCAGCCTTCGGCAGCTGCTACAAAGGATTGCGGTGGCTGTCAGAAAGAAGGCGCTCGCTGTCTGCGCTTCCACTGACTCAACCGCTGCTGCAAATTCAACGGACTATGAATCTGCATCTGCCGCGCCCGGCTGAATAAAATCAACGCCAGTTCAGCGGTGGCCAACGCATCGGCACTGGCATTGTGGCGCTCGAACACTTCCAGTTTGAACCAGTCGATCCACTGATCCAGACCGGCATCGCGAATGTGCGCCTGAGGGCAAAGCAACGGTGCGATATCAGCCACATCCAGAAACGGATGCTGCAACTTGTAGCCCAGATGGTCTTTCAAGGCGCGCCCGAGCATGTGCTGATCGAACGGCGCGTGAAACGCCAGCACCGGGCTGTCGCCAACAAATTCCATGAATTCGACCAGGGCCTGAGCCGGATCGCTGCCCGCGGCAATCGCACTCGGCCCCAGGCCATGGATCAACACGCTGGGAGCCAACTTCATGTCGGTGCATTGCAACGTGCGCTCGAACTGCTGGCTGAAATCGATCGCGCCGTCCTCGATCACTACCGCGCCGATGGACAACACTCGGTCCTTGTTCAGGTTCAGCCCGGTGGTTTCCAGGTCGAGCACCACCCAGCGCTGTTCGCGCAGGCTGCATTCGCCGAGCTCTGCCGCCGGGGGCAAGCGTTGCAGACGTTGTTGGAGTTCGCCGGGAAGGCTCGGACCTGCCGGGCGCAACCATGAAAACAGGCTCATAGCTGATACCGCAGGGCGAGGCTGCTTTGCAGGCGTTGTGCCTGGCGCAGGGATTCACGCAGGATCCGTCGATCCAGATGATTGAGGCTGTCTGGATCGACCCGGTTGGAGTAGGGCAAGTTCTCCCGGGTCTGTAGCTGATGTTGCTGCATGCGCGCTTGCTGGATGAAGTGATAGGCCTCTTCGTACGCCGCACCGTCCAGCCGTTCGATGACTTCTTTGTCCACCAGTTGGCGAAAGCGCTCCAGCGTGTTGTTCGCCTCGACCCCATGGGCCAACGCGAGCAGTCGGGCACCGTCGACAAAAGGCGTCAGCCCCTGGATTTTCAAGTCCAGAGTGGCTTTCTCGCCATTCTTGCGAGCCAGTACGAACTCACGGAAACGTCCTACGGGCGGACGGTTACGCAGGGCGTTCTCGGCCATCATCCGTTGGAACAGTCGGTTGTCATTCACCTGATCGAGAATGCCCTTACGCAGCTGCTCGCAGCCTTGCTCGTCGCCCCAGACCACCCGCAAGTCGAAATAAATGCTCGAACCCAACAGGTTCTCCGGCGTTGCTTCGCGGATAAACGCCGCAAAACGTCGCGACCATTCGGCCCGGGACAAACACAGCTCCGGGTTGCCGGCCATGATATTGCCCTTGCACAGGGTGAAACCGCAGAGCGCCAGGCTCTGGTTGATCTGCTGGGCAATGGGCAGCAATTTGCCGCGAATCTCGGCGGCGTGGGCCGCGTCCCGGGCTTCGAACAAAATGCCATTGTCCTGATCGGTGTGCAGCGTCTGTTCGCGGCGGCCTTCGCTACCGAAGCACAGCCAACTGAACGGAATGCCGGGATCACCTTTCTCGGCGAGGGTCAGTTCGATCACCCTGCAGACGGTGTGGTCGTTAAGCAGGGTAATGATGTGCGTGATCTGGGTTGAAGAGGCGCCGTGGGCCAGCATGCGTTCCACCAGTTGGCCGATCTCGCCGCGCATCGCGACCAGATTTTCCACCTTCTGGGCGCTGCGGATAGTCCGCGCCAGATGCACCAGATCGACCCGTTGCAGGGAAAACAGATCACGTTCCGAGACCACGCCACACAGGCGATGATCCTTCACCAGGCAGACGTGGGCGATGTGCCGCTCGGTCATGGCAATCGCCGCATCGAAGGCGCTGTGGTCCGGCGACAGGTAAAACGGCGCCCGGGTCATGTGGCGTTCGATGGCTTCGTTGAAATCGTCAGTGCCGTCGGCCACCACATGGCGCAGGTCGCGCAGGGTGAAAATGCCCAGCGGCGATTTATGTTCGTCGACCACCACAATGCTGCCGACCTGCTGCCCATGCATCAGGGTCACGGCTTCACGCAGTGGCGTGGTCGGGCTGCAGGTCACCGGGTGGCGCATGGCCAATTCGCCCAGGCGGGTATTGAGCGAGTACTGGGTGCCGAGGGTTTCCACGGCTTTTTGCTGGACTTGTTGGTTGACCTGATCCAGCAGGCTGCTCACGCCGCGTAGGGAAAAGTCGCGAAACGCGTTGGAAAGTGCGAACAGTTTGATGAACGCCAGCTTGTTCAGCTGTAGGCAAAAGGTGTCTTCGGAGGCCAGATGCTCGGTACGCGTCGCGCGCTCACCCAGCAGCGCGGCGAGGGGGAAACACTCGCCGGTGGTGATCTCGAAGGTGGTTTCGGTGCCGCCCTTGGCCGTATGGGGGCGTTCACCCACGACCCGGCCTTGCTTGACGATGTAGAAATGCTCAACCGGGCCGTCGGCGGGCTTGAGGATGCTCTCGCCGGGCGCATAAAAACGCAGCTGACACTGCTCGACCAGGTACGCCAGGTGGGCGTGTTCCATTTGATTGAAGGGCGGGAAGCGCTGAAGGAATTGCAAAGTGCCCTGGATGTTCTGCAACACCGCGGTTTTCCCTGCCTGTGTGAAGGCGTCCGCTTTACTCATAACCATTACCGCAGTCTATTTTGAATTGTTGTTGTCGGATGACCTGGCCATGGTCGGCCCCTGCGCGCGGGGTGCCCATTGGACGTAAGTCTAGGTAGGCAGTGAACCTGTAGGTATTTGGGAAATGTCTTACGCAACTGTGGGAAAAACCTCCTACATTGGCTATAGGAAAGCTTTCCGACGAAGTGCACCCTGAAGGTCTGCCGGGTGATGTCACACGGAAGTGATAGGCAATTGAATTGGAAAAGCAGAGAAAGCCATGTCCGACCACGATATTTTGAGTGACGCCGAGCGCAAGGCGCTGAGTGACGTCATGCTGGAACCTGACCTGCCGCCGCAGCGGGTGCTGATCGTCGACGACGATAAAGACGCGCGCGAGTTGCTGTCGGAGATTCTGGCGCTGGACGGAGTGCGCTGCATGACTGCCGCCAGTGGCGAAACTGCACTCAGGATGTTGGAGACGATGCCATCGATTGGCCTGGTGATTACTGATCTGCGGATGAGAAATGTCGGTGGTCTGGACCTGATCCGGCAGGTCCGTGAATCGGTTCGGGCGGCAATGCCGTTCATCATCGTTTCCGGTGACGCCGACGTGAAAGATGCGATCGCTGCGATGCACTTGAGCGTGGTCGACTTCCTGCTCAAGCCTGTCGATACCGGCAAGCTGTTGGAGCTGGTCAAGCATGAGCTGGGAATGGATGTGTAAACCGCTTTTGATTTTGCTTCAAATAAAAAAGCCCTGATCTTTCGATCAGGGCTTTTTTTGTCCGGCGTCATCGCTTAGTTACAGGCCATTGGCAGCCTTGAACTCGCGGCGGCGACGGTGCAGAACCGGCTCGGTGTAGCCGTTCGGCTGTTTGGTGCCTTCGACCACCAGTTCGACCGCCGCCTGGAAGGCGATGTTGCTGTCGAAGTCAGGTGCCAGCGGACGATACAGCGGATCATTGGCGTTCTGACGGTCAACCACTGGCGCCATGCGCTTGAGGCTTTCCATGACCTGATCTTCGGTGACGATGCCGTGACGCAGCCAGTTGGCGATGTGCTGGCTGGAAATCCGTAGCGTCGCACGGTCTTCCATCAGGCCGACGTCGTTGATGTCCGGCACTTTCGAACAACCCACGCCCTGGTCGATCCAGCGCACCACGTAACCGAGAATGCCCTGGGCGTTGTTGTCCAGTTCGTTCTTGATCTGCTCTGCAGTCCAGTCTGGATTGACGGCCAACGGGATGGTCAGGATGTCATCCACCGAAGCGCGCGCACGATTGGCCAGTTCAGCCTGACGGGCGAACACATTGACCTTGTGATAGTGCAGCGCGTGCAGCGCAGCAGCGGTCGGCGATGGAACCCAGGCAGTGTTGGCACCGGCCAGCGGGTGAGCGATTTTCTGTTCGAGCATCGCTGCCATCAGGTCCGGCATGGCCCACATGCCTTTACCGATCTGGGCGCGACCTTGCAGGCCGGTGCTCAAACCGATATCGACGTTCCAGTTCTCGTAGGCGCCGATCCACTTCTCAGCCTTCATGTCCGCCTTGCGCACCATCGGGCCGGCTTCCATGGAGGTGTGAATTTCATCACCGGTACGGTCGAGGAACCCGGTGTTGATGAACACTACACGCTCGCTGGCAGCCTTGATGCAGGCCTTGAGGTTGACCGTGGTACGGCGTTCCTCGTCCATGATCCCGACTTTCAGCGTGTTGCGCGGCAGACCGAGTACTTCTTCGATGCGACCGAACAGCTCGTTGGTGAACGCCGCTTCTTCCGGGCCATGCATCTTCGGTTTCACGATGTAGACCGAGCCGGTGCGGCTGTTCTTGCGCGAATTGTTACCGTTGAGGCTGTGGATTGCCGCGAGGCTGGTGACCAGGCCGTCGAGGATGCCTTCCGGCACTTCGTTGCCATCCTTATCGAGGATCGCGTCGATGGTCATCAGGTGACCGACGTTGCGCACGAACAGCAGCGAACGACCATGCAGGCTCAACTCGCTGCCATCGAGGGCGGTGTAGGTGCGGTCGGCGTTCATGGTGCGGGTAAAGGTCTGACCGCCCTTGGAGACTTCTTCCGACAGATCGCCCTTCATCAGGCCGAGCCAGTTGCGGTAGATCACCACTTTGTCATCGGCATCGACGGCGGCGACCGAGTCTTCGCAGTCCATGATGGTGGTCAGCGCGGCTTCCATCAGGATGTCTTTGAGGCCGGCAGCATCGGTCTGGCCGACCGGGGTGCTGGCATCGACCTGGATTTCAAAGTGCAGGCCGTTGTTTTTCAGCAGGATCGCGGTCGGTGCGGCTGCATCGCCGTGGAAACCGATCAGCTGTGCATCGTTGCGCAGGCCGGTATTGCTGCCGCCTTTAAGGGCGACCACCAGTTTGCCGTCAACGATCTTGTAGCCGGTGGAATCGACGTGAGTGCCGGCAGCCAATGGCGCCGCTTCGTCGAGGAAGGCGCGGGCGAAGGCGATGACCTTGTCGCCGCGAACCTTGTTGTAGCCTTTGCCTTTTTCCGCGCCGTCAGCTTCGCTGATGGCATCGGTGCCGTAGAGCGCGTCATACAGCGAACCCCAACGGGCGTTCGAGGCATTGAGCGCGAAACGGGCGTTCATCACCGGAACCACAAGCTGTGGACCGGCCATGCGGGCGATTTCGTCATCGACGTTTTGCGTCGTTGCCTGGAAATCAGCCGCTTCTGGCAGCAGATAACCGATGTCTTGCAAGAAGGCCTTATAAGCCACGGCGTCGTGCGCCTGACCGGTATGGGATTGGTGCCAGCCATCGATACGAGCCTGGATATCATCGCGTTTGGCGAGTAGGGCTTTGTTCTTCGGCGCCAGGTCATGAATGACCTTGTCGGCACCGGCCCAGAACTTATCGGCGGTGAGGCCGGTACCGGGAATGGCTTCGTTGTTCACGAAGTCGAACAGGACTTTGGCGACCTGCAGGCCACCGACTTGAACGTGTTCAGTCATTGCTTGCCTCACTCTGCTCAGCTATTTCGCTTTTCAGCTCTTCAATTTAACAATGAAGCCTTTGGCATTTAAACCACAAACCTTTTGACCAGTACATGCCATTGCGGGCGGCTGGGTTATGACCAATCAACGGCGTTTAGGCCTTGCTGACGGGGCTTTCAGGGTTGTGGCTGCATCTGCGGCAGACATCGATCCGGCGTTATGTAGTGCGCGCTGCGGCATACTACATGATGAATTGCGCTTGTGAAAATTAGACTAATTACGTCGTTCTGCGACGCTATGACGCATTGCGGTCACGTCGGGGTACGGGATGTTCTCAAAAAACCATTGGATTGTTCCAGTTAAATATAAAAACTTGTACACATAATCTTCATTGCCCAGCTATGGGGGTTTGGTTTTCTGAGACGCCGAGCCGATTCCCGGCCCTTGCCTATACTTGGTCTTCTATAACAAAAGTCATGACAAGAGGGCTGCGCCATGGACCACCTCGTACTCACTGTATTCGCTCCGGACAAGCCAGGGCAGGTCGAGCGCATAGCCCAATGCATCGCCGAGCACGGCGGCAATTGGCTGGAGAGCCGCATGTCGCGCATGGCCGGGCAGTTCGCCGGGATTCTTCGTGTGGGCGTGCCGGCCGAGGCCTACGACGAACTGGTGGATGCCCTACAGGCGCTGTCGGCCCATGGCATTCGCGTGCTGATTGCCGAAAGCGGCATCGAGCAATCCTGCACCTGGAAACCGATAGCCATGGAATTGGTGGGCAATGACCGCCCGGGGATCGTACGTGACATCACGCGTCTGCTGAGTGAGCAGGGGGTGAACCTGGAGCGTCTGGTGACCGAAGTACGTCCGGCGCCGATGAGCAGCGAGCCTTTATTTCACGCTGAAGCGATTCTGGCGGTGCCGCTGACGCTGTCTCTGGACGTGCTGCAATCGCGCCTGGAAACCCTGGCGGATGATTTGATGGTCGAATTGGTGCTGCGCAGTGAACCCTGAGCAGGTTATCCAAGTTATACGTGCACCTGCCTGTGGATAACCTGTAGAGACAGCCCGCCAGGCCAAGGTAGCCGTGGCCTGCAGAGGTTTGTACGTTTTTTGATCAGCGGCGGCGTCGCAGACTTATCCACGCGTCGACGCTGTAAACCGCCAGGCCCGCCCAGATAAAGATGAATGCCACCAGTGTGCTCGACGACAACTGTTCGCCAAACAGCAGAACGGCTTGCAACAGCACCAGCGTCGGCGCCAGGTACTGGAGAAATCCCAACGTCGTGTAGGGCAAATGCCTTGCTGCGGCGTTGAAACACACCAGCGGCACCAGCGTCACCGGACCAGCGGCCACCAGCCACCAGGCTTCGGACGTGGTCCAGAATTCGGCTTGAGCACTGCTTGCAGTGGGGTTGAACAACAACCACGCGACGGCAATCGGCACCAGCATCCAGGTTTCCACCACCAGACCCGGCAACGCCTTGACCGGTGCCTGCTTGCGGATCAGTCCGTAGAAACCGAACGTCAGCGCCAGCACCAGGGACACCCACGGCAGACTGCCGACTTGCCAGACCTGCTGCGCGACGCCGACCGCCGCCAGGCCAACCGCCAGCCATTGCATGCGCCGCAGTCGTTCGCCAAGGATCAGCATGCCCAACAGCACGTTCACCAGCGGGTTGATGTAGTAACCGAGACTGGCTTCGAGCATGCGCCCGTTGTTCACCGACCAGACGTAGGTCAGCCAGTTGGCCGCGATCAACGTGCCGCTCAGGGCCAGGATCGCCAGGCGTTTCGGGTTATCACGCAACTCGCGCCACCAGCCCGGATGTTTCCACACCATCAGCAGCAAGGCGCCGAACAGCGCGGACCAGAGCACTCGGTGGATGATGATCTCCACGGCGGGCACGCTGGCGATGGCTTTGAAGTAGAGCGGGAAAAGTCCCCAGATGATGTAGGCACTCAGGCCCAGGATGTACCCGCGACGCGGGTTGGCGGCTTGCATGCAGAATCCTTGCTTAGGCAGCTAACAAAGAGGGGATTGTAAGGAGATTTGCAGGAATGGTCGCGGACCAATGTGGGGGCGGCGGTGCGACGATTCGACTTGCTCGCGAAGGCGTCAGTAAAGTCGACATCATCGGTGAATGGCAGTCCGTCTTCGCGAGCAAGCCCGCTCCCACAGGGGATCTGTGGTGGTTAGAAGAGCTTTAGGGGTTCTTCATTCAGGGCAGCCAACTGTTCGCGCAAGGCCAACACTTGGTCGCCCCAATACCGTTCACTACCAAACCACGGAAAACTGTGCGGGAACGCCGGGTCGTCCCAGCGGCGGGCGAGCCAGGCGCTGTAGTGCATCAGGCGCAAGGCGCGCAGCGGTTCGATCAACGCCAGTTCCCGCGGATCGAAGTCGTGGAACTCACTGTAGCCGTCCATCAATTCCGACAACTGACCGAGACATTCCTGACGATCCCCCGCCAGCATCATCCAGATGTCCTGCACCGCCGGGCCCATGCGGCAGTCGTCGAGGTCGACGATGTGGAACATCTCGTCGCGGCACATCATGTTGCCGGGGTGGCAGTCGCCGTGCATGCGGATGTTCTTGTGCGGCGTAACGTTGTAGACCTCTTCCACCCGTTTCAGCAGGTCTCGGGCCACGGACTCGTAGGCGGGCAGCAGGCTTTTAGGTACGAAATTGCCTTCGAGCAATGTCGTCAGCGAGTCATGCCCAAAGTTCTTCACGCCCAGCGCTTCGCGGTATTCGAACGGTTTTGTAGTGCCGACGGCGTGCAGACGACCGAGCAGTTGCCCCAAGCGATACAGCTGATCGAGATTGCCGGGCTCCGGCGCTCGGCCCCCACGACGGGGAAACAGGGTGAATCGGAAACCGTTGTGTTCGTGCAGGCTGGCGCCGTTGTGAATCATCGGCGCGACCACCGGCACGTCGCACTCGGCGAGTTCGAAGGTGAATTGGTGTTCTTCGAGAATCGCTTCATTGGTCCAGCGCTGCGGACGGTAGAACTTGGCGATCAGCGGCTCGGAGTCTTCGATACCGACCTGATAGACACGGTTCTCGTAGCTGTTGAGCGCCAGAATGCGCGCGTCGCTGAGAAAGCCGATGCTTTCGACGGCATCGAGCACGAGGTCTGGGGTGAGGGTTGCAAACGGGTGGGCCATGCTGACTCCTGCGCGCAGCAGGCTGCCGCGTCCGGCCAAGCATGGTAGCGCAGACGGGGCTTCTTTAGGGGGTTGGGCTTGAGATGAGTGTTGTCTGGGCTGACGCCTTCGCGAGCAAGTCGAATCGTCGCACCGCCGCTCCCACATTAGATCTAAGGTGTGCCGCAATTTGCATTCACACTGAAGATCCACTGTGGGAGCGGGCTTGCTCGCGAAGAGGCCTTATCAGGCGCCGACGATCCCGCCATCCTCGCGGGAAATCGCCATCACCGAAGACCGCGGCTTGCCATTCGGCAGATGCTCAGGGAACGTCGACCCGCCGTTTTCCCCCGGATGCTGAATCCCGACAAACAAGGTCTTCTGATCCGGCGAGAAGCTGATCCCCGTCACTTCGCAACCCACCGGCCCGACCATGAAGCGACGTATCTCCCCGGTGACCGGATCAGCGCAGAGCATCTGATTGTTGCCCATGCCCGCGAAGTCGCCGGCATTGCTCGAATCGCCATCGGTGAGAATCCACAACCTTCCGTCCTTGTCGAAACCCAAGCCGTCCGGGCTGTTGAACATGTTCTGCGGCGTGATGTTCGACGAACCGCCCTTCGGCGTGCCGGCGTGAACACCGGGGTTGCCGGCGACCACAAACAGGTCCCAGGAAAAGCTTTTGGCACCGTGATCGTCACGGTCGGTGCGCCAACGCAGAATCTGTCCGTAGACGTTCTTCTCGCGAGGGTTTGGTCCGCCCACCGGCTGGCCATCCTCTCCTCGCTTGGCGTTGTTGGTCAGCGTGCAATAGACCTGGCCATCCTTGGGGCTGACGACGATCCATTCCGGACGGTCCATGCGCGTGGCTTTCACCACGCTGGCCGCGAGGCGCGCGTGAATCAACACTTCGGCCTGGTCGGCGAAACCGCTGCTGGCGTCGATGCCGTTTTTGCCGTGGGTCAGTTCGATCCATTCGCCCTGGCCTTTCGGGTGATCGGCATTGCCGTCGCCCGCGTCGAAACGCGCCACGTACAAGGTGCCGTGGTCCAGCAGGTCGCGGTTGGCCTTGGGTTTTTTGTGGTTGATCTTGTCGCGGCTGACGAATTTGTAGATGAACTCGCCGCGCTCATCGTCGCCCATGTACACCACGGCGTGACCGTCACTGGTTTCGGCCAGGGCGGCGTTTTCATGTTTGAAGCGGCCCAGCGCGGTGCGTTTGACCGGCGTCGATTGCGGGTCGAACGGGTCGATCTCCACGACCCAACCGTGACGGTTGAGTTCGTTGGGGTTTTTCGCCAGGTCGAAACGCTCGTCGTGTGGGTGCCAGTTGATCTCTTTGCTCGCCGCCACCGCGCCGTAGCGTTTCTGCGCGGCGTCGAACTTTTGTTCGGCATTGCTGCTGCCGAAGCAGTCAGTGAAGTTTTCTTCGCAGGTCAGGTACGTGCCCCACGGCGTCTTGCCGTTGGCGCAGTTCTGGAAGGTGCCAAGGACGTTCTTGCCGTGTGGGTCGGCACTGGTTTTCAGCAGTTCGTGGCCGGCGGCCGGGCCGCTCAGGCTGATTGGCGCGTTGCCGTGAATGCGCCGGTTGTAGCGCGAGCCCTGGACGAAATGCCACTGGCCTTTCTTGCGCTGCACTTCGATTACCGACACGCCTTCGCAGGCCAACGCCTTGCGCACGTCAGCAGCCGACTGCGGCATGCCGCCGTGGGCGTAGAGGTAGCGATAGTTGGTGTATTCGTTGTTGATCGCCATCAGCGCCCGGTTTTTGTCACCGGGAAACTCGAACAGGCTCATGCCGTCGTTGTTGTCGCCGAACTGCGCTTCCTGATGTTCGGCTGTGCCGTTGCCACTTGGGTCGAACGCCGGGCCGTTCTTCTGCAGGGGCTGGCCCCAGCTGATCAATACCGAAGATTTGTAGCCTGGCGGCAGAGTGATGGCGTCGCTGGTGGCGGCGGGAATACTGTCAAAACCCAACAGTTTGCTGGAGCCGGCGCTGACGCTCGCGGCCAGCACGCTGCGGCTCAGCAGGTTGCCGCCCAGGAACATCGCGGCACCACAAAGGGCGCCGGCGCTGATGAAACCTCGGCGGCTGAGGCCGACCATTTTCTCGAGGTCGGTGGATTGGTTGTCTTCTAATAGGCTCACATCAGGCTCCCTGCGGGTTTTTGCAGTCACCTTAATGAGCGTTAATGACACTTGTGTTTCAAAGCGGTGTACCGAGTAAAACGTTGGATGGCGCGAACTGCACCCGCACCGGTTTATCGGCGGCGAGGCCGAGGGTTCTCAAGTGCAGCGGTTCGGCCAGTGCGCAGAGTGTCTGGCCATTGGGCAGGCCGATGCGCACTTCGCTGGGGCCGTCCTCGGCGTCGAGAATTTCCTCGATGATCCCCTTCAGGCAATTATTGCCGGGTGTTGCCCCTTGATCGATGCCCAGCAACTCCAGCCAGCCGGCCTTGATCAGTGCGACCACTTCGGTGCCGGTTTCGAGTTCCAGACGCAGGGTGCTGTCGTGAGTGATCTGCGCATCGATGTTCAAACCTTCGGCCAATTCAAGACGAATACGGTCGTTGTGCCCTTGGTTATCAATCGCCACGACCTTGCCATGCAGTTGATTGCGCGCGCTGGTTCTGAGCATCAGTCGGCCGAGCAGGTCGAGATCGCTGGCATCTTCGGCGGCTTCCAGCACCTGAGCCTGCAAAGCTTGCAGCTTTTGATACAGGCGCAAGACGCGCTCGCCTTCGCTGGAGAGTTTGGCGCCGCCGCCGCCCTTGCCGCCGACACTGCGCTCCACCAACGGTTTTTGCGCGAGGTTGTTCAACTCGTCGATGGCGTCCCAGGCCGCTTTGTAGCTCAGCCCCGCGCTTTTCGCGGCACGGGTGATCGAGCCCTGTTCGGCGATGTGTTGCAGCAACGCGATGCGCTGCGGACGACGGACGATGTGCTGGGACAACAACGTAGGCAAGGACATGGCAAGACGCTTTGGGCTGTGGCGATGGGAAGGACGTTGGCGGCTTGGGGCCCGGGAGTCAAGTCAGGGCGCATCGCCGGGTTTGGGTGTGCGGGCCAGGCAATAGACGTCGACACGTGCGGCGCCGGCGTCCATCAACAGACGAGCCAAGGCTTGCGCCGTGGCGCCGGTGGTCAACACATCGTCCACCAATGCTAAATGACGACCCTTGATGCACGCATCGGGCGTCAGGGCGAAGGCGTTGCGCAGGTTCTTTTTGCGGGCCTCGGCATTCAGGTCTTGTTGGGCGCTGGTGTCCTGAATCCTCAGCAACAGCGTTTCATCGCACGGAATGTCGAGGCGGGTGCCGAGCCAGCGGGCGAGCATCGCGGCCTGGTTGAAACCCCGTTGGCGCAGGCGTTTGGTGGCCAGCGGAACCGGGATGAGCGCGTCGGGTCGATTCAGGTCTTCATCGAAGCGATGTTGCAGGAACTGAGCGAGAAGTTCGGCGAGCAGGCGACCAAACGGCCACTTCGCAGAGTGTTTGAAGCGTGTGATCAGCGTGTCCACCGGAAAACTGTAAGTCCAGGGCGTAGCGACCCGTTCAAACGCTGGCGGTTGTTTCAGGCATTGGCCGCAGGTCAGACCAGCGGTGGGCAACGGCAGGGCGCAGGTTTGGCATTTATCGCCCAGCCAGGGCAACTCCGTTTCACAGGCCATGCAGATGGGTGTGCATTCATCGGCGGGTTCTGAACAGAGCAAACAGAATTGTTCATTTTTTAACCAGATGTAAACCTGTCCTTCGTATCGTGGTTGACAGCGCATGAGTCTTCCTTAAATATGCCGAACATCCGTG
Source organism: Pseudomonas sp. LjRoot277 (assembly GCF_964253845.1). Taxonomy (NCBI): domain Bacteria; kingdom Pseudomonadati; phylum Pseudomonadota; class Gammaproteobacteria; order Pseudomonadales; family Pseudomonadaceae; genus Pseudomonas; species Pseudomonas sp. LjRoot277. The sequence goes on from NZ_CAXURI020000001.1 coordinate 679,570, forward strand.
TCGCGTCTGTGGGTATTCCATTCCCCAGTCGCTTGCCAAGCATAAAACAAAGGAAACGCCCATGAGCGCCAGCACCACTGCAACCCTGCGTCATGACTGGTCTTTGGCCGAAGTCAAAGCACTCTTCGTTCAGCCATTCAATGACCTGTTGTTTCAGGCGCAGACGGTGCACCGCGCGCATTTCGACGCCAATCGGGTCCAGGTGTCGACGCTGCTGTCGATCAAGACCGGTGCCTGCCCGGAAGATTGCAAATATTGTCCGCAGTCCGGTCACTACAACACCGGCCTGGAAAAAGAAAAGCTGATGGAAGTGCAGAAGGTCCTCGAAGAGGCCGCGCGCGCCAAGGCCATCGGTTCGACCCGTTTCTGCATGGGCGCGGCGTGGAAACATCCGTCGGCCAAAGACATGCCTTACGTGCTGGAAATGGTCAAAGGCGTGAAAGCCATGGGCCTGGAAACCTGCATGACCCTCGGTCGTCTGGATCAGGACCAGACCGTTGCACTGGCCGACGCCGGCCTCGACTACTACAACCACAACCTCGATACCTCGCCGGAGTTCTACGGCAGCATCATCACCACCCGCACCTACAGCGAGCGCCTGCAAACCCTGGCTTACGTGCGTGAATCGGGGATGAAGATCTGCTCCGGCGGCATCCTCGGCATGGGCGAGTCGCTTGATGATCGCGCCAATCTGCTGATCCAGTTGGCCAACCTGCCGGAACACCCGGAATCGGTGCCGATCAACATGCTGGTAAAAGTCGCCGGTACGCCGCTGGAAAATGCTGACGATATCGACCCGTTCGACTTCATCCGCATGCTCGCTGTCGCACGCATTCTGATGCCGCAATCCCACGTGCGCCTGTCCGCCGGCCGCGAAGCGATGAACGAGCAGATGCAGGCCCTGGCGTTCTTCGCCGGTGCCAACTCGATTTTCTACGGCGAAAAACTGCTGACTACCGCCAACCCGCAGGCTGACAAGGACATGCAACTGTTTTCGCGTCTGGGCATCCTGCCGGAAGCGCGCGAAGAGCACGCTGACGAAGTGCATCAGGCCGCGATCGAACAAGCGCTGGTTGAGCAGAAGAGCAGCGAGCAGTTCTATAACGCCGCAATCTGATTCGACACAAATCGAGTGTGGGAGCGGGCTTGCTCGCGAAAGCGGCGGCACAGTCGACATCAACGTTGAATGTCAGTCCGTCTTCGCGAGCAAGCCCGCTCCCACATTGATTGTACCCAACCTTGGATTATGTAATCTGACTGCCCGAGGCCTGCATGTCTTTCGATCTCAGCGCGCGCCTTGCTGCCCGTCGTGCCGAAAATCTCTACCGCCAACGTCCATTGCTCGAAAGCCCTCAAGGCCCGGAAGTGGTGGTCGATGGTCAGCCGTTGCTGGCGTTCTGTAACAACGACTACCTGGGTCTGGCCAATCACCCGCAAGTGATCGAAGCCTGGCGCGCCGGTGCGGCCCGTTGGGGTGTCGGCGGCGGCGCGTCGCATTTGGTTATCGGCCACAGCAGCCCGCATCATGCGCTGGAAGAGGCCCTGGCCGATTTCACCGGTCGACCGCGCGCGTTGTTGTTCACCACCGGTTACATGGCCAACCTCGGCGCAGTCACTGCGCTGGTCGGGCAGGGCGATACGGTGCTGGAAGACCGGCTCAATCACGCGTCCCTGCTGGATGCAGGTCTGTTGTCCGGTGCGCGCTTCAATCGCTATCTGCACAACGACGCAGCGAGTCTGGCCAAGCGTCTTGAGAAGGCGACCGGCAATACCCTGGTGGTCACCGACGGCGTGTTCAGCATGGACGGCGACATCGCCGACCTGCCGACGCTGGCTCGGGAAGCCAGGGCCAAAGGTGCATGGTTGATGGTCGATGACGCTCACGGGTTTGGTCCGCTGGGCGCTAATGGTGGCGGGATCGTCGAGCACTTCGGCCTGAGCCAGGAAGATGTGCCGGTTTTGGTCGGCACCCTCGGCAAGGCATTCGGTACGGCCGGGGCTTTCGTGGCTGGCAGCGAAGAGCTGATCGAGAGCCTGATCCAGTTCGCCCGCCCCTACATTTACACCACCAGCCAGCCGCCGGCGCTGGCCTGCGCGACGCTGAAAAGCCTCGAGTTGCTGCGCACCGAACACTGGCGTCGTGAGCATCTGAAGACGCTCATTGCCCAGTTCCGCCACGGTGCCGAACAAATCGGCCTGGAGTTGATGGACAGCTTCACGCCGATCCAGCCGATCATGATCGGTGATGCCGGACGTGCGGTTCGACTGTCGCAGATGCTGCGTGAGCGCGGTCTGATGGTCACTGCGATCCGTCCTCCGACCGTGCCCGCTGGCAGCGCCCGACTGCGGGTGACCCTGACCGCTGCGCACAGCGAGGCGCAGGTACAGCTATTGTTAAATGGACTGGCCGATTGTTTTCAACAACTGGGACCGGAGCCAAGCCATGCGTGATCGTCTGATTCTGCTGCCCGGCTGGGGCCTCGGAATTTCTCCGCTGGAGCCCTTGGCGGCAGCGTTGCAAGGACTGGATGAACACTTGCGGGTCGAGATCGAGCCGTTGCCGGAACTGGAATCAAGCGATTTTGAGGAGTGGCTCGATGAGCTGGACTCGACGTTGCCTCAGGACGCCTGGCTCGGCGGCTGGTCGCTCGGCGGCATGCTCGCTTCAGAGTTGGCGGCCCGGCGCGGCGATCGCTGCTGCGGCTTGTTGACCCTGGCGAGCAATCCTTCTTTTGTCGCCCATGAGCAATGGCCGAGTGCGATGCCTGCCGAAACCTTCGATGCGTTTCTGGCCGGTTGCAAGGCTGATCCGCGCATGACGTTGAAGCGTTTTTCGCTGCTCTGCGCTCAGGGGGCCGAAGACCCGCGCGGGTTGTCTCGGCTGTTGCTCGGTGGCGCGCCACATACTTCGGCAGAGGTATTGATGAGCGGCCTGGAGTTGCTCGCACAACTGGATACCCGCCAGGCTTTGCAGGCGTTTCGCGGCCCGCAACTGCACTTGTTCGCCGGCCTCGATGGACTGGTTCCAGCCGAAGCGGCGGGCGACCTGCTGACATTGCTGCCGGATGTTGAAATCGGTCTGATCGAGCAGGCCAGTCACGCGTTTCTTCTGGAAGACCCTCACGGTGTGGCGGGGGCGATTCAGGCCTTTTTGCATGAGTCCGGTGATGACTGATTTATCTCTTCCCAACCTGCCCGGCGGCTTGCCCGACAAACGCCAGGTGGCGGCATCTTTTTCCCGTGCGGCGGCAAGCTACGACAGCGTGGCCGAATTTCAGCGCGACGTTGGCAGTGAATTGTCGAGTCGTTTGCCTGAGGACTTCGTGCCGGGTGTGTGGCTGGATCTGGGCTGCGGCACCGGGCATTTCAGTCGTGCATTGGGCGAGCGATTTCCTGCCAGTCACGGCCTGGCACTGGACATCGCCGAAGGCATGCTCAATCACGCTCGGCCGTTGGGTGGTGCAACGCATTTCATCGCTGGCGATGCCGAGCAGTTGCCGTTGCAGGATTCGACCTGCGATCTGATCTTCTCCAGCCTGGCGGTGCAGTGGTGTGCGGACTTCGCTTCGGTACTCAGTGAAGCCAATCGGGTGCTGAAACCAGGCGGAATTTTCGCGTTTGCTAGTCTGTGCGTAGGCACACTGTTCGAGCTGCGTGACAGCTGGCGTCAGGTGGATGGCATGGTGCACGTCAACAGCTTCCGCGAGTTCGGGGTTTATCAACAGCTTTGCGCGGACAGTGGGTTGAGCGTCGCGAGTCTGGAAACCCGACCGCACGTGTTGCATTACCCGGATGTGCGCAGCCTGACCCATGAGCTGAAGGCGCTGGGCGCACACAACCTGAACCCCGGTCGGCCGGGTGGTTTGACCGGCAGGGCGCGGATCCTCGGTTTGATCGAGGCATATGAGCGGTTTCGTCAGGCCAAAGGATTGCCGGCGACTTATCAAGTGGTCTACGCCGTGTTGGAGAAACCCTTATGAGCGCAGCCTATTTCATCACCGGCACTGACACCGATGTCGGCAAGACCACCATTGCCGCAGCTTTGCTGCATGCCGCGCGGTCGGCCGGTTTGAGCACGGCGGCGGGCAAGCCGGTCGCCTCCGGTTGCGATGTGACGCCCAAGGGCTTGCGCAACGCTGATGCATTGGCGTTGTTGGCGCAGTGCTCAGTGCCTTTGACTTATGCACAGGTCAACCCTATGGCGTTCGAACCGCCGATCGCACCGCATCTGGCAGCGAGGGAGGCCGGCGTGGCATTGACGGTGCAATCACTGTTGACGCCCATGCGGGAGATTCTCGATATGCAAGCGGACTTCACCTTGATCGAAGGTGCTGGAGGCTGGCGGGTGCCTTTGGCGGATCAGGACAATTTGTCGGACCTGGCGATGGCGCTGGATCTGCCGGTGATCCTGGTGGTGGGCGTGCGCCTGGGTTGCATCAATCATGCGCTGCTGACGGCCGAGGCGATTGCTCAGGACGGTTTGCAGTTGGCAGGGTGGGTGGCCAATATCATCGATCCAAAGACTTCGCGTCTGGAAGAAAACCTCGCGACACTCGCTGAGCGGATCCCGGCACCGTGCCTTGGACGAGTGCCGAAACTCAAGGTGGTGACGGCTGAAGCGGTGGCGGAGTATCTGCAGCTGGATCTGCTGGACTAGGGTTCTAGCTATGACAAGGCACTGTGCCATTAGTGTTTTTGTCGGGTCTTTTGTCAGTGGGTCTGGTTCAATGGCCGCTGTTGATCCTTTGTAGGACGAGTTCTCCCATGGAAATCTCAGGAAACACCGCTTTTTATGCCGGTCTGAGCACTATTCAGACAGGGCAGAACCGTGTCGATCAAGCCTCTGGCCAGATCGCCAACACGACGATCGAGCGTTCGGTCACCAGCCAGTCTTCCGAGGCTCAGGTTGATCGTCTGCGCTCGGTGGATCGCAGTCAGCAGTCGGACCTGGCCAGCAATATGGTCGAGATGTCCCAAGGCAAATTTCAGGTTGAACTGGGCGTCAAAGTCGCCAAGGCATCCGACGAAGTACTCGGTACGCTGATCGATACTTTCGCTTGAACCCTCGCTGAACCCGCTCCCTCAACGCCGCGAATGTTCGCGGCGTTTTTCTGCGTGAGTCCTTCTCTCTCAACTAATCTTTCCTCCACAGTAATTGCTCAGGCGACGGTGTTGCGTTGCTGTGGGTCTGGTATTTGCCTCGGGTGATGACGAACGGCAAAGGATCGGCGCTTGACAAGATTTGGGCGTAAACGTATGTTTCAAACAACTGTTTGACCGCCACAACAAATCAACGCGGTCGTTCATTCCCGGTTACATCAGCAGAGGTTTATCGCTATGCCTGACTACAAGGCCCCCTTGCGTGATATTCGCTTCGTTCGTGACGAACTGCTCGGCTACGAAGCGCACTATCAGAGCCTTCCGGCTTGCCAGGACGCAACTCCAGACATGGTTGACGCCATTCTCGAAGAAGGCGCCAAGTTTTGTGAGCAGGTGCTGGCTCCGCTGAACCGCGTGGGTGACACCGAAGGCTGCACCTGGAGCGAGTCCGGCGTTAAAACCCCGACGGGCTTCAAAGAAGCCTACAAACAATTCGTCGAAGGCGGCTGGCCAAGCCTGGCCCATGACGTAGAGCACGGCGGCCAAGGCCTGCCGGAGTCTCTGGGTCTGGCCGTCAGCGAAATGGTTGGCGAAGCCAACTGGTCGTGGGGCATGTACCCAGGCCTGTCGCATGGCGCGATGAACACCATTTCCGAGCACGGCACGCCTGAGCAGCAAGAGGCTTACCTGACCAAGCTGGTTTCCGGCGAATGGACCGGCACCATGTGCCTGACCGAACCGCATTGCGGCACCGACCTGGGCATGCTGCGCACCAAGGCCGAACCTCAGGCCGACGGTTCCTACAAAGTCTCCGGCACCAAGATCTTCATCTCGGCTGGTGAACACGACATGGCCGACAACATCGTCCACATCGTGCTGGCACGTCTGCCGGATGCACCTGCGGGCACCAAAGGCATTTCGCTGTTCATCGTTCCCAAGTTCATGCCAAACGAAGACGGTTCGGTCGGCGCACGCAACGCTGTGACCTGTGGTTCCCTGGAACACAAGATGGGCATCCACGGTAACGCCACCTGCGTGATGAACTTCGACGCGGCCACCGGTTTCCTGATCGGCCCGGCGAACAAAGGCCTGAACTGCATGTTCACCTTTATGAACACCGCACGTCTGGGTACTGCGCTGCAAGGTCTGGCTCACGCCGAAATCGGCTTCCAGGGCGGTCTGAAATACGCTCGTGATCGTCTGCAAATGCGCTCCCTGACTGGCCCGAAAGCGCCGGAAAAAGCTGCTGACCCGATCATCGTTCACCCTGACGTACGTCGCATGCTGTTGACCATGAAGGCCTTCGCCGAAGGTAACCGTGCGATGGTTTACTTTACTGCCAAGCAAGTCGATATCGTCAAATACGGTGTAGATGAAGAAGAGAAGAAGAAGGCCGACGCACTGCTGGCGTTCATGACGCCGATCGCCAAAGCTTTCATGACTGAAGTCGGCTTCGAATCTGCCAACCACGGCGTGCAAATCTACGGCGGCCACGGCTTCATCGCCGAGTGGGGCATGGAGCAGAACGTTCGCGACAGCCGCATTTCGATGCTGTACGAAGGCACCACCGGTATCCAGGCACTCGATCTGCTGGGCCGTAAAGTGCTGATGACTCAAGGCGAAGCCCTGAAAGGTTTCACCAAGATCGTCCACAAGTTCTGCCAGACCAACGAAGGCAACGAAGCGGTCAAAGAGTTTGTCGAGCCATTGGCTGCGCTGAACAAAGAATGGGGCGAGCTGACCATGAAGGTCGGTATGGCTGCCATGAAAGACCGCGAAGAAGTCGGCGCGGCCTCGGTGGATTACCTGATGTACTCCGGTTACGCCTGCCTGGCTTACTTCTGGGCTGACATGGCGCGTCTGGCTGCCGAGAAACTGGCTGCCGGCACCACCGAAACGGCTTTCTACACCGCCAAGCTGCAGACTGCGCGCTTCTACTTCCAGCGCATCCTGCCGCGTACCCGCACTCACGTTGTCACCATGCTGTCGGGCGCTAACAACCTGATGGACATGAAAGAAGAAGACTTCGCGCTGGGTTACTAAGCCTCACGCCGCTCTTCAATAAACCGCCGCTTCTTTTGGGAGCGGCGGTTTTTTTATGGGCGCCAGACACGCGACGCTGCAGCGTCCATCAAGGCGTCGGGATAAAAGGCGTGCCGTCGCAATAGAAGTTCCCCGGCAAAACACCCCTGACCGGTACGGCCACCGTGACTGACCGAATCGCTTGCCCGGCCGCATTGAGCGTCGTATAGAAGACGTACATTACCCCTCTGCCGATCAGGCCCATGGTCAATGGATACGGCACGTTCAAGGTCTGACCCAGCGTCGCAGCGTCGGCTGACAGCAAGGCAGAGACGGTGACTGGCGGATTGATCAGCGTCGAGCCATCGTCCTGTCGACTGAGTGCACAGTTCACAATAACCGTCGCATTGGCCCGCAAGAGCTCCGAGGGCGGGATAAATACCTCAATGTTACGGTTGGAATAGGGCAGGTCGCTGGGTTGCGGGGAGTTGCAGGTGAGATTGCCGTTGTTCAGGTATCTCACCACTGACGGCGGCAACTGCATGAAGGTCGACAGATTGAAGATCAGATTCCTGGCGACCAGCCCGTCGAAGTTTACCCCGCCACTGGTGATCCTGAACCTGACGGAGGCCGGCGTATCATTGGTGGTGGCTCCCGGAACAGCGGCTTGCACGCGTGCCGCAGGGACCACCAACCGCATCGGCAACGACTGCCCGGCATATACAACAGCCACCGCCGCCAGCGTACCGACGAGTACCGTGATGGAGTTGCCAATCTGCAAACCGTCGACACTGTCCAGCCACACCTCCATCCCGGCTGGTGTGATGTCAGCCAGGGTCACCGTGTTGTCTGGCGCAATAGCCTGCGTCACCCGCGGCACGGGAATATTTGAAGGCGCTATTTGAATCGCGACCCTGACTTCAAGGATCAATGAGTCTCGAACGCGATTGCCGGCCTGGTCTATGAGGCGGTATTTCAGTTGCTGTGTGCCATTGCCTCGGTTGCGAAAAGTTTCCGCTGATACGGGGATAAATCGGTCAGCCGGATTGTCGGGCAAGGTGACAACCGGCGGAACGGCGTAAGAAACCTCCATGTGACTATAAGTGTATCCATAGTAGAAAACGCAGCGCAGGCCAATCTGGTTATCGATTTCGGGGTGCGGTGGTATCCGGAACATGACGGGGTCGTTGGCGAGCAGATAAGCCTCGGTGATCAGCGCAGTGTCGAGGTTGGGCGGTAGCAGCGGGCGTGGCGGAGTGATGGTCAGGTGGCCAAAAGGTGCAGTCTTCTGAATCAGCAACTGGGTGCTGGCGGTGGCGCTCAGTAAATTGTCGCCATCATCCAGAACGTACGTGAGCCGATGCACGCCTTCACAGCATAGCTTAGAGCGCGGTACAAGCAGCTCGAAATCCCCGGCGGGATACGCCGGCAATTGATGGTAGGCAATGATTTCATACTCACCCGGAGACGGTAACTCTGCGTATATCCGGATAATGGGGCGCGACCCGGCGGGACCGGGTTGTGGCAATGCCGGGATGCCAATACGCAGGTCACGTGCCGTCGCGGCCAGAGGAATCAAACCACCGGAATTGGGTATGGCTTCCACCACTCTCAGCGGTAGCAGCCTGGGTATCGCATCACGAATCAGAGTAAGTGAAGTGGTGCTGACTGCCTCGATAATTGGGTCTTCCATGCGTGTCACTCCTGTCAGGTTTGGACGACACTCTCCTATCCCGAAAGTGGTGGTAGGGCTCCGGTGAGTGGTACAGGGGATTAAACGCCGTTAAAACACCGGCCGATACTGTCATAACTGACAGTTGCAAATGGCGCGCATGTTGCATGAGGCGTGATGTTGCCAAACGCCAAACGCCAAAGGTTTTTCTGCTCCGGCGATCCGACATCTGTAAAAAAGCCATGGCTGATCGATCTAATGGCTATCAGCCACTTTATTTCTGAAATACCTGGCAAATCGCTCAGAAAAACCGAATTCCTGCCGCTATAGAGGGTGCGGTGTGATGCAGATCACATTGCGTGTGCTTAACTGCGCCAAGTGAAGGCACAATGCCATCTTTGATTTGCCCGGGCCGGAGCTCAACCCCCTTGCCGCGTTCTTCTGCTGTTCATATCAACCATTTCCTGCCGTCGCTGGTCCTGTTGCTGGCGGGGCTTGCCGCAGCCTACGTCAAAGATCTCAACGTATTCTTCACGTCATTGTTCAACGTCCTGCCGACCTTGGTCCTGCTGCTTGGCGGGTCGTATTGTGCGGTTTATCGGCGACAGCGCGAGCTGTTCCTGATGGTCACGGTGTACATCGCCTACTTTTTGCTCGACACCCAGACCGACTTTTACCGCGATAACGGCAAGGTCCGCGAAGACGCAGCCGTGGTGTTCCATTTGTGTTGCCTGCTGTTGCCGCTGCTGTTCGGCATCTTCGCCGCGTGGCAGGAACGCACTCATTTGTTTCAGGACATGGTGGCGCGGTTCGCTGTGTTGCTGGCGTTCGGTAGCGTCGCGCTCGGTCTCGAACAAAGTTATCCACAAGCGCTGTTGATGTGGCTCTCGGAAATTCGCTGGCCGGCACTGCATGGCGCGTGGATGAGCCTGATCCAGCTGTCGTATCCGGTGTTCATCGCCTCTTTCGTGCTGCTCGCCTGGCAGTACTGGCGCAACCCGCGACCGCTGCATGCGGCGCAGTTGGTCGGTTTGCTCGGCTTGTTCTGGATGTTGCCGAAAACCTTCATCCTGCCGTTCACCTTGAACATCATGTGCAGCCAGGTCATGTTGATGATCGCGGCCGCCGTGGCGCACGAGGCATATCAGATGGCCTTCCGCGACGAGCTTACCGGCCTGCCGGGGCGCCGCGCCTTGAATGAGCGGATGCAGCGATTGGGGCGCAATTACGTGCTGGCGATGAGCGACGTCGATCACTTCAAGAAATTCAACGACACCCACGGTCACGATGTCGGCGATCAGGTATTGCGACTTGTCGCCAGCAAGCTGTCGAAAATCGGCGGAGGCGGTAGGGCGTATCGCTACGGCGGTGAAGAATTCGCCCTGGTGTTCGCAGGCAAGACCCTCGAAGAGTGCATGCCGCACCTGGAAGTCATCCGCGAGTCCATCGCCACCTACAACATTCAACTGCGCAATCAGGACAGCCGTCCTCAGGACGACCAGCAAGGTCGTCAACGTCGCGCGGGCTCGGGCGCCTCAAGTGTGTCGGTCACCGTCAGCATTGGCGTCGCCGAACGGCTGGAGCAGCGCACTCCCGAGAAAGTGCTCAAGTCCGCTGACGAGGCGCTCTACAGTGCCAAGGGCGCGGGACGCAACTGTGTGGTGGCGTTCGGTCAGAGCCGTCGTGGCGCGGTGCGCATGGACGCCGCTAATGATTGAGTGATGATGGCGCATTCAGCGTCTGGACTGTGATTGTGAGGCCGGGTGCGCGGCAGTAGGTTTGGGGAATCTGCTGCCGGAGAAATGACCATGCCTGAGTACAAAGCTCCCCTGCGCGACATGCGCTTTCTGATCGACCACGTCTTCGATTTTCACAGCAACTACGCCACGCTGGGCGCCACCGATGCCAGCCCGGACATGGTCAATGCGATCCTCGAAGAAGGCGCAAAGTTCTGTGAGAACGTTCTCGCACCGCTGAACCGCAGCGGCGACGAAGAAGGCTGCCATTTCGACAATGGCGTGGTGACTACGCCTACAGGCTTCAAGCAGGCCTTCGCACAATACGTTGAAGGTGGCTGGCACGGTCTGGCGGCTGATCCGGTTTACGGTGGCCAGGGTTTACCGAGCTCACTGGGGCTGGTCATCAGCGAAATGGTCGGCTCCAGCAACACCTCCTGGGGCATGTACCCCGGTCTGACTCACGGTGCAATGTCGGCGATCCACGCCCATGGCACCGAAGAACAGAAACAGACTTACCTGAGCAAACTCACCGCTGGTCAATGGACCGGCACCATGTGCCTGACCGAAGCCCATTGCGGCACTGACCTGGGCATCATCAAAACCCGCGCCGTGCCTGCGGCCGACGGCAGCTATGCGATCTCCGGCAGCAAGATCTTCATCTCTGCCGGCGAGCACGACATGAGTGAAAACATCATTCACCTGGTGCTGGCGAAACTGCCGGACGCTCCGGCCGGGACCAAGGGCATTTCACTGTTCATCGTTCCTAAATTCCTACCCAACGACGAAGGCGAGGCGGGAGAGCGCAATGGCGTTTCCTGCGGCTCGATCGAACACAAAATGGGCATCAAGGCCTCGGCCACCTGCGTGCTGAATTTCGACGATGCCAAGGGCTTCCTGATCGGTGAGCCGAACAAGGGCCTGAATTGCATGTTCACCATGATGAACCATGCGCGACTGGGCACCGGGATGCAGGGTTTGTGTCTGGGGGAGGCGAGCTTTCAGGGGGCGATCAAGTACGCCAATGATCGTCTGCAGATGCGCGCGCTGACCGGCCCGAAAGCGCCGGAAAAACCAGCCGATCCGATCATTGTTCATCCTGACGTGCGCAGGATGTTGCTGACAATGAAAGCCTTCAACGAAGGCAACCGGGCGCTGACCTATTTCACCGCGCAGTTGCTGGACGTGGCGCATCTGAGCCCGGACGAAACGGCGCGTCAGGATGCCGAAGACCTGCTGGCGTTCCTCACGCCGATCTGCAAAGCCTTCATGACCGATACCGGGCTGGAAGTGACCAACCACGGCATGCAGGTGTTCGGTGGTCACGGTTTTATCCGCGAGTGGGGCATGGAGCAGCTGGTACGCGACTGCCGCATCGCACCGATCTACGAAGGCACCAACGGCATTCAGGCGCTGGACTTGCTTGGTAGAAAAGTCCTCGGCAGCCAGGGGAAATTGCTGCGCGGGTTCACCAAAATCGTTCACAAGTTCTGTGCGGCAAACGCGGGACATCCGCAACTTGCCAGCTACGTGGCGCAGCTCAACGACCTGAATCAGCAGTGGGGAGAGGTGACTACCAAGGTCGGTATGGCTGCGATGAAAAATCCGGATGAAGTCGGCGCGGCGTCGGTGGATTACCTGATGTACAGCGGTTACATCATCCTCGGCTATCTGTGGCTGCGCATGGCGCTGGTCGCTCAGACACAGCTCGATTCGGGCAGCGGCGATGCCGATTACTGCCAGGCAAAACTGGCGACCAACGAGTTTTACTTCAAGCGATTGTTGCCACGCACGGCGGCTCATCGGGCGGCCATCGAGGCGGGCAGCGACTGTCTGATGAACCTGCCTGCGGATTTGTTCGCACTATAGTGTTTCAAGCCGACGTAAAAGAGCCCGCCTGGTTGCGGGCTTCTTTAATGGTTCGCTTTTCGGTGACTAAAAATAACAAAACGGTCATGAGCTGACCCTATGTGTCGTAAAAGTTGTTGGGTTACACTCGGACCCAACGAAAGCACCACTCCTACGAATCACCTGTTTAGATCTTGCGAGGTTTGCCATGGCTGACTACAAAGCGCCCCTGCGCGATATGCGCTTCGTCCTCAATGAAGTGTTCGAGGTCGCCAAACTCTGGGCCGAGCTGCCTGCGCTGGCCGAGACTGTCGATGCTGAAACGGTCGAAGCCATTCTTGAAGAAGCCGGCAAGGTCACCAGCAAAAGCATCGCGCCCCTGAGCCGTGCGGCTGACGAAGAAGGTTGCCATTGGGCGGACGGTGCCGTCACCACGCCGGCAGGTTTCCCACAGGCTTATCAGACTTACGCTGAAGGCGGTTGGGTCGGTGTCGGTGGCGATCCGACCTACGGCGGCATGGGCATGCCCAAGGCTGTTTCGGCGCAGGTCGAAGAAATGGTCAATTCCGCGAGCCTGTCGTTCGGCCTGTACCCGATGCTGACCGCAGGCGCCTGCCTGTCGATCAACGCCCACGCCAGTGAAGCGCTGAAAGCCGCATACCTGCCGAACATGTACGCCGGCGTCTGGGCCGGCTCCATGTGCCTGACCGAGCCACACGCCGGTACTGACCTGGGGATCATCCGCACCAAAGCCGAGCCTCAGGCCGACGGTTCCTACAAAGTCAGCGGTACCAAGATCTTCATCACCGGCGGTGAGCACGACCTGACCGAGAACATCATTCATTTGGTACTGGCCAAACTGCCCGACGCACCGGCGGGGCCCAAAGGCATTTCGTTGTTCCTGGTGCCGAAGTTCATGGTCAATGCCGATGGCAGCCTGGGCGCGCGCAACCCGGCGACCTGCGGTTCGATCGAACACAAGATGGGCATCCAGGCCTCCGCGACCTGCGTGATGAACTTCGACGAGGCCGTGGGTTATCTGGTCGGCGAGCCGAACAAAGGCCTGGCCGCGATGTTCACCATGATGAACTACGAACGTCTGGGTGTTGGTATTCAAGGCTTGGCCAGCGGCGAGCGTTCGTACCAGAACGCCGTCGAGTACGCCCGCGACCGTTTGCAAAGCCGTTCGCCGACCGGCGCGCAGAACAAGGACAAGGTCGCTGACCCGATCATCGTCCACCCGGACGTGCGGCGCATGTTGTTGACCATGAAAGCCTCGAACGAAGGCGGTCGTGCCTTTTCGACCTACGTGGCCATGCAGCTGGACACCGCCAAGTTCAGCGAAGACGCCACCACCCGCAAACGCGCGGAAGATTTGGTGGCCTTGCTGACCCCGGTGGCCAAGGCGTTCCTGACCGACCTGGGTCTGGAAACCACGATTCACGGCCAGCAGGTTTTCGGCGGCCACGGTTACATCCGTGAGTGGGGCCAGGAGCAACTGGTCCGCGACGTGCGCATCACCCAGATCTACGAAGGCACCAACGGCATTCAGGCGCTGGACCTGGTCGGACGCAAGATCGTCGGTACTGGCGGGGCGTTCTACAACCTGTTTGCCGACGAGATCCGTCATTTCACTGCGACTGCCAGTGCTGATCTGGCCGAGTTCACCAAGCCGCTGAACGATGCCGTGACCACCCTCGACGAATTGACCGCCTGGCTGCTCGACCGGGCGAAAAACAACCCGAACGAAATCGGCGCTGCCTCGGTCGAGTATCTGCAAGCATTCGGTTACGTGGCGTATGCGTACATGTGGGCACTGATGGCCAAGGCCGCTTTTGGCAAAGAAGTGCAGGACGATTTCTACGCGAGCAAGTTGGGCACGGCGCGGTTCTATTTCGCACGCCTTCTGCCGCGTATTCACTCGTTGAGCGCGTCGGTGAAGGCCGGTAGCGAGTCATTGTTCCTGCTGGATGCAGGACAGTTCTGACAATGTAACGTCGTGTAAGCATTCTCTTACATGACGTGCTGCTCTTCTCCCATAGATGCAAATTGGATCCACAGCTAATCTACTTCACATGGACGTCGCGCAGGAAGCGCAAAGCAACAACACGGACACGTAGGATTCTGCCAGGACGGCGGAGTGAAATGGATGTCAGGGAAACAGTCTGCAAAGCCCCGCTTCGGCGGGGTTTTCTTTTGTCTGCAGAAAAGTGCTCAGCTCATTTCATCCCGTGTTGCCGGGCTACTCAAACGTCTATCCGAGCCATTAATCACTTCTTCCAGCAACGTACGCAATAAGGCCAGCGAGGCCTGTTGTCGCTGCACATCCCGACACACCAATCCAACTTTAAGCGGCACCCTCGGCTCGCTCAATGGTTTCCACAACAGTTCCTTGTTGCCGTGTGCCTGTTGTGAGCGTCCGGGCAGCACCGTCGCCAGTCGCGTGTGCGGCAGGCTGTCGAGAATCCCCGCCATGTTGTTCAGTTCTGCCTGTACCTGCGGACGTCGTCCCAGATTGGCCAATTGCGCCTGCCAGATCTGCCGTACTTGAAACTCTTCACCCAGTAGCAACATCGGCAATTCGGCGGCCTGACTCATCGAGACTTTCTTGAATTCCCGCAACGGGTGATCCGCCGGGATGACCAGGGTCAGTTCGTCTTCGTACAGCATTACGCCGTGCAACCCCGGCTGACGAGGTGGCAGATAGCTGATGCCGATGTCCAGAGAACCGTTGAGCAAGCGCCGCTCGATTTCCAGCCCCGTCAGTTCATAGATCTGCACCACCAAATGCGGCTGCGCCTTGCGCACGCGTTCGAGCATCTGCGGCACCAGGCTGGTATGGACGGTCTGCAATACACCGATAGCCAGAGTACGCAGTGCCTGGCCCTTGAAATTGCCCAAGGCTTCCCGTGCCCGCTGCAATCCATCTAGCAAGGGCAGGGCATGGTTGTACAAAGTATGAGCAGCGAGGGTTGGCAGCAGACGTTTGCTGCTGCGTTCGAACAGACTCACATCGAGGTTTTGCTCGAGGTGACGGATCTGCTGGGACAGCGCCGGTTGGGAAATTGAAAGCCGTTCGGCAGCCCGGCCCACATGACCTTCTTCGTAGACCGCGACGAAATAACGCAGTTGCTTGAAATCCATAAGTAATACTTATCGAAAATACTGGGAAATCGAAATGGCTCAAGGCCTTGGCTGGGCCTAGTCTAACCGCATTCACAAGGCTTACAGGGCCGCAGAGTGCGATGAATACTGTTTGCTTCGAGGGTGTTTACATAGGTAAGGCAAAAAACCTCACCCGAGGTTTGATCAGATGAACCTGTTTAATTTGCGGCGCAATCCTCCGAGTCTTGATGACCTGGCGGTGGGCACCTTCTTGCCGTCCAAAGGCGACAATCTTTCCAGCGAGTGCCTGATGCCCAGTGTCGAGCGACCGAAACAGATATTCGTGCGCGGCCAGGGCTCATGGTTGTGGGACAGCGATGACCGCGCTTATCTGGATTTCTCACAGGGTGGCGGGGCCAATAGCCTTGGACACAGCCCTTCGGTACTGGTCAACGCCATTGCGATGCAAGCTCAGTCGCTGATTAATCCCGGTTTCGGCCTGCATAACCGCGGCATGCTCAATCTTGCTGGGCGACTGTGTTCCAGCACCGGGAGTGATCAGGCGTACCTGCTCAACAGTGGTAGCGAAGCCTGTGAAGCGGCGATCAAACTGGCGCGCAAATGGGGCCAACGGCATCGCGGCGGGGCTTCGCGGATCATCGTTGCCAACAACGGCTGCCATGGTCGTAGTCTGGGGACGATTTCGGCGTCGGACAGTTCGAATCTGACTAACCGATTCGAGCCGCTGCTTCCGGGCTTCAGTCACGTGCCGTTCAATGACCTTCCGGCCTTGCATGCAGCCGTCGACGCCCAGACCGTGGCGATCATGCTCGAACCGATCCAGAGCGAAGCCGGGGTGATACCGGCCACCGAGCATTACCTCAAAGGGGTCGAGCGCCTGTGCCGTGAGCTGGGCATTCTGCTGATCTTCGACGAAGTGCAAACCGGCATCGGTCGTTGCGGCACTTTACTCGCCGAACAATCCTACGGCGTGCGGGCAGATATCGTTGTTCTCGGCAAAGGGCTGGGTGGTGGCGTGCCATTGGCAGCGTTGCTGGCGCGGGGCAAAGCCTGCTGTTTCGACGTCGGTGAAGTGACAGGAACTCATCATGGCAATGCGCTGATGACGGCGGCCGGTCTTGCCGTCCTCGACAGCGTGCAGGACAAGGGATTTCTCGATCATGTCGGGGAAACCGGTCAGCACCTGAGCGAAGGTCTGCAGCGTTTATCCCATCGCTATGGTCACGGCGAGTTGCGCGGGCTAGGTCTGTTCTGGGGTCTTACCTTGTCCGACGAATCGGCTGACGCCGTCGTCAAAGCGGCGCTTTACGAAGGCTTGCTGCTCAACGCTCCGCAGCCCGATTGCCTGCGCTTTACCCCGGCCCTGACCGTCAGCAAAACCAACATCGACGAAATGCTCCTGCGCCTGGCCCGCGCCTTCTCCCGCGTGCGCACTGCGCAACTGCAGTGCCGCAAAGGGATTGCCGTCTGATCAGACCCGCCCTACACGAATTTCCGAACCGTCTCGCGGTATAACGCATCGCCCCATGCCTGATTCTTTTGGCGTGGGGCGTTTTTTTGTCTCTGCGTTTTGCCAAATGTATTTCAGTGCTTGAGCCGTATCGGGATCAATGGCTTTTTAGAGGGTGTCGGCAAGGAGTGCCGGTGCCAGCGAAACGATATGTGGGTGGAGCTGGCTTTGATTTCTATACCACTGGGTGGTATGTTTTGTGGAAGGGATGCCAATGTCACCAAGGTTGTTCAAAACGAAACGCTTTTCGATGCAGGTCGGGAAGGCCTGGATCGATGACGACGAGCTTCGGGAAGCATTCACCGAAATGCTCAATGGCCAGGCGGACAATCTCGGCGGCGGGGTCTGGAAGAAGCGCTTGAATGCCAACCGCCATCGGTCGATTGTTTTGGCCAAAGGTGGCCGTTACTGGGTTTATCAGTTTCTGTATGCCAAGAAAGACCAGAGCAATATCAGTCCGAGGCAATTGGCCGACTTGCGCGAGTTAGCCAAGACGTATGGAGGGCTGACCGAGATGGAAATCCAGCGCTTGCTGGATATGAAGGAGTTTGTGGAGATATCTCATGAGTAAAAAATTCAAAAGTGAAATTTCGGAATCGATACACGAGTCAGCTAGTGCCTTGTTTGCCATCGGTGCAATCAGCAAGGCAACCATGCGCGAATTCGATGAGTCATGTCTTGCAACGGTTCCGGACGCGATCCCGGCCGAGCAGATCAAAGCGCTACGTGAACGCAACAATGTAAGCCAGCCAGTGTTCGCGCGTTACCTGAACACCAGCGCCTCGACGGTTAAACAATGGGAAGCGGGAGACAAGCACCCCAGCGGCATGGCGTTGAAGTTGCTGAGCATCGTTCAGAAACACGGTCTTGAGATACTGTCCTGAAGAACCGCACTGAACCCTGACGAATGGCAAAGGTCGATTAGCTGTAGGCTCACGCGAGCCAACTTTAATCAGGAGCTGACCCCATGGACTTTATTCGCATCATCATCGCCATTCTGTTGCCGCCACTGGGTGTGTTTCTGCAAGTCGGTTTCGCCGGGGCGTTCTGGCTGAATATTCTGCTGACGCTGTGCGGTTACATCCCCGGGATCGTGCATGCGGTGTATATCATCGCCAAGCGCTGAGTTTCGCGACGCCCCGTTAGATTGCTTTCGCGAGCAAGCCCGCTCCCACATTCGACCGTATTCCCCTGGGAGGACTCGGTCAGTGTGGGAGCGGGCTTGCTCGCGAAAGGGGCACCGCAATTTCCGCACTCAGCGCGATCTTCAGTCCGCCAATTCCATCACCCGCCGATAAAACAACCACTCCTGCTCCAGCGCATGGGCCTGATTGCCGGCCTTGCGAAAGCCATGGCGTTCGTCGGCGTAGTAATGCGCTTCAACCAGAATGCCGTTGTCCTGTAGCGCCGTGACCATGTCGCGGGTCTGTTGCGGCACCACTACAGCGTCCAGTTCACCCTGAAAGAAAATCACCGGAACACGGATGTTGCCTGCGTGCAGCAACGGCGTTCGTGCGGCGTAGCGTTCGGCATCCTGCACCGGGTCGCCGATCAGCCAATCCAGATAATCGCCTTCGAACTTGTGGGTCGTCCGGCCCAGCGCCACAGGGTCACTGACGCCATACAGGCTGGCGCCGGCGCGGAAGACTGTGTGAAAGGCCAGCGCGCACAGTGTGGTGTAGCCGCCAGCACTGCCACCGCGAATAAACGCCTTGTTGCCGTCGATCAGTCCGCGTTCGGCAAGATGAGCGACGACGGCGCAGGCATCCTCCACGTCCACTTCACCCCAGCTCAAATGCAGTGCTTGTCGATAAGCCCGACCATAGCCACTGCTGCCGCGGTAGTTGAGGTCGGCCACGGCGAAGCCGCGTTGCGCCCAGTACTGGATACGCGGATCGAGCATGGGGTAGCAGGCCGAAGTCGGGCCGCCGTGGATAAACACCACCAGAGGCGGTTTCGCATCACCGGTCATCGCTGGATAGAAGAAGCCGTGTGCCTCGCCCGAACCGCTCGGGTAGCGCAGGGTTTGCGGGACGCTGATCTGCTCGGCAGGCAACGGTGCAATACCGCCAGCCAGTGTTTTGACTTGCCGGGTCTGGCGGTCGATGGCAATGACTGCCGATGAACTGACTGGCGAAGCGGCGATGCAGTAAATGAACTGCTCATCCAGTGCGAGAGAGCGGAAGCGGCTGTAATCGCCCGTGAAATCTTCACAGGCATCGCCGCAAAGACCCAGCCTGCCAAACCCGTTTTCGGTCCAGCTCGCCAGATAGCGGCCTTCGCTCAGCGGCAACCAGGTGCAGCCACCCAGCTGCCACGGCGCTGGCCCATGATCAGCGGCGGCACTCGGCAGCGGGCTCAAACCGTCTGCCGATTCCACCCAAGGCTGCCAATAGCCGCCGCGATCAGTCAGGCAAAACAGACGGCCGCTGGTATCGAATCTCGGTTGTTGCAGCGATTCCTCGGCGTCGCCGCCAGCCATGCAAAGCGGTTGAGCAAAACTGCCCTCGTTCTGGCGTTCGGCAACCATCAGGCGAGTCGCGGTCCATGGCTGATCCGGACGACTCCACTCGATCCACGCCAGTCGTTGCGCGTCGGGACTCAACGTCGGCGCGGCGTAGAAGTCGGCGCCTTCGGCCAGCAGATGACGTGTCCCGCCAGCCACATCGATAGCCACCAGACGATGCCGATCGCGGTTTTCTTCAACCGCCAATACCTGCCCGTTAGCGAACTGCAGATCGCCGTATCGGCATTCGCCTGAGCTCAGTAACTCAGGTGTCTCGCCAGCAAGCGACTGCCGATACAGCTGTTGGTCCGCCTCGTTGACGAACACTATCCCGTCATCGGTCAGACAGAACGCGCCGCCGCCATATTCGTACACCCGACTGCGCACACTGAAACCCGCTGGCGTCAGGCAATGTGCCAGGCCGTCACGCCAATGCCAGATTCGGCAGGCGGCGTCCTCGGGACGGTACTCATTCCAGAACAAGCCATGTGGCCCGAACTGCAACTCGGCGAAGTCGATGCCGGCCGCAACAGCCTTGGCAGCGCTGAAGGGTTCAGCTTTTAGCGATGAGTCGTGAATTTCGTTCATTGCGAAAGGCCAGTTGTTCGATGGTCTGGGTCGCGTGTTCGGCTTCTTCGCGAGCCTTGAGGATCACGCCGTGATGTTCCGACTTGCTGCACACCGGGTCGGCGTTGCTCGCGTCCCCCGTGAGCATGAATGCCTGGCAGCGACAGCCGCCGAAGTCTTTTTCTTTCTCGTCGCAGGAACGGCACGGCTCGGGCATCCAGTCGTAACCGCGAAAGCGGTTGAAGCCGAACGAGTCGTACCAGATGTGTTGCATGCTGTGGTCGCGCACGTTGGGAAACTGCACCGGCATCTGTCGGGCGCCGTGACAGGGCAGAGCAGTTCCGTCCGGCGTGACTGTCAGAAAAATACTGCCCCAGCCGTTCATGCAGGCTTTCGGGCGCTCTTCGTAATAGTCAGGGGTGACGAAAATCAGCTTGCACGGATGCCCTTCGGCTTCGAGTTTGGCGCGGTATTCGTTGGTGATGCGTTCAGCGCGGACCAGTTGTTCCTTGGTCGGCAACAGACCGACTCGATTGAGCTGCGCCCAACCGTAGAACTGGCACGTGGCGAGTTCCACAAAGTCCGCCTCAAGGGCGATGCACAGCTCGATGATCCGGTCGATCTTGTCGATGTTGTGCCGATGGGTCACGAAGTTCAGCACCATCGGATAACCGTGGGCTTTCACTGCACGAGCCATTTCCAGCTTCTGGGCGAAGGCCTTTTTCGAGCCGGCCAGCAAGTTGTTCACTTGCTCGTCGCTGGCCTGGAAGCTGATCTGAATGTGGTCCAGGCCGGCCTTCTTGAAGTCGCTGATTTTCTGCTCGGTCAGGCCGATGCCGGAGGTGATCAGGTTGGTGTAGAAACCCAGCTTGCGCGCCTCGGTGATCAGCTCGGCGAGGTCTTGGCGGACCAGCGGTTCACCGCCGGAAAAGCCCAACTGCGCCGCGCCCATTTCCCGCGCTTCGCGGAACACCTTGATCCACTGTTCGGTGCTCAGTTCTTTGCCTTGCTCGGCGAAATCCAGAGGATTGGAGCAGTACGGGCATTGCAGCGGACAGCGATACGTCAGCTCGGCCAGCAGCCACAGCGGCAGGCCGATTTCCGGTTTGGGCGGTAACTTGTCTGACGCGCAATCAGGCAAGTTCGATCCAGTGCTGAGCACGGGCGACCTCCATGAATTGCTCGATGTCGTCACAGAGCTCGGGCACGCCGGGGAACTGCGCGTCCAGTTCAGCGATGATCGCAGCGACGTCGCGTTCGCCGTCGATCAAACCGCCGATCAGCGCGGCGCTTTCGTTGAGTTTGATCATGCCTTCCGGGTAGAGCAGCACATGACCTTTCTGCGCCGGTTCATACTGGTAGCGGTAGCCGGGACGCCAGGTCGGGGTCTTGCTGCGATCAAAACTCATAAGGTGATTCCTTTATGCCAGACCCGTTGCTCGGTCACGCTGTGATACGGCGGGCGTTTCAGTTCGTAGGCCATGCTCATGGCATCGAGCATGCTCCAAAGAATGTCCAGTTTGAACTGGAGAATTTCCAGCATGCGCTCTTGGCCGGCCCGCGTCGTGTAGTGCTGCAAGGTGATCGCCAAGCCGTGTTCCACGTCGCGACGCGCCTGACCCAGGCGGGTGCGGAAATACTCGTAACCGGCCGGATCGATCCACGGGTAATGCTGCGGCCAACTGTCGAGACGCGACTGGTGGATTTGCGGCGCAAACAGTTCGGTCAGCGAGCTGCTGGCGGCTTCCTGCCAACTGGCACGACGGGCGAAGTTGACGTAGGCATCGACGGCAAAACGCACGCCGGGCAATACCAATTCCTGCGAGCGTAGCTGATCCGGGTCGAGGCCGACGGCCTGGCCCAGGCGCAGCCAGGCTTCGATGCCGCCGTCTTCGCCGGGGGCGCCGTCATGGTCGAGCAGGCGCTGAATCCACTCACGACGAATCTCGCGGTCCGGGCAGTTGGCGAGGATCGCGGCGTCCTTGAGCGGGATGTTTACCTGATAGTAGAAGCGGTTGGCGACCCAGCCCTGGATCTGCTCGCGCGTTGCCCGGCCTTCATACATCGCCACGTGATACGGGTGATAAATGTGGTAGTAGGCGCCTTTGGCGCGTAGGGCTTCTTCGAACTCGGCGGGGGACATTGCTGTGTCAGTCATTTCGGTTCTCCGGGCACGACCGGTGGATTCTTTGGTGTCTGGTCTGACGTCTTCGCGAGCAAGCCCGCTCCCACATTCGACCGTATTCTTCTGAAGGAACTCGGTTGAATGTGGGAGCGGGCTTGCTCGCGAAGACGTCAGCCGCTACAGCACAATACTCATGCCGTCATAAGCCACTTCAACCTCACGCCGAGCCAGTTCTGCACGCTCTGGCGAATCCTCATCGAGAATCGGGTTGGTGTTGTTGATGTGGATAAGTACTTTGCGCTGGTTGGGCAGCTGTTCCAGCACTTCCAGCATGCCGCCGGCGCCGTTCTGCGCCAGGTGGCCCATTTCACGACCGGTGCGGGTGCCGACGCCACGGCGCTGCATTTCGTCGTCATCCCACATCGTGCCGTCCACCAGCAGGCAATCGCTACCGGCCATGATCTCCAGCAGCGGTGCGTCGACCTTGCCCAGGCCCGGGGCGTAGAACAGTTTGCCACCGGTGTTGATGTCTTCAACGATCAGGCCGATGTTGTCGCCAGGGTGCGGGTCGAAACGGTGCGGCGAATACGGCGGGGCGGCGCTGCGCAAGGGCAGAGGAGTGAAGCGCAGGTTCGGGCAGGCCGGGATGGTGAAGCTGCGGTCAAGCTCGATCTGGTTCCAGGTCAGCCCGCCGTTCCAGTGGGTCAGCATGGTGAACAGCGGGAAACCGGTGCTCAGGTCTTCGTGGACCATGTCGGTGCACCAGACATGGTGCGGGCAACCTTCGCGCAGACTGAGCAGGCCGGTGGTGTGGTCGATCTGGCTGTCCATCAGGATGATCGCGTTGATGCCGGTATCGCGCAGGGCCC
The DNA here is from genome assembly GCF_964253845.1 of Pseudomonas sp. LjRoot277. Taxonomy (NCBI): domain Bacteria; kingdom Pseudomonadati; phylum Pseudomonadota; class Gammaproteobacteria; order Pseudomonadales; family Pseudomonadaceae; genus Pseudomonas; species Pseudomonas sp. LjRoot277. Next base: position 702,651 of record NZ_CAXURI020000001.1, read on the forward strand.
GGCCCGGTTGCATCGGGGCGAAGCTCTGGAGCTGGGCGCGGATATCCGGCGAAGCGTTGCACAGCACCCAATTCACGCCGTTATCGGAAATTGCGATGGACGACTGAGTCCGAGCCTTGGCGTTCAGGCTGCCATCACGAAAACCGGCGCAGTTCACGCAGTTGCAGTTCCACTGGGGGAAACCACCGCCGGCGGCGGAACCTAGAATCTGGACAAACATGGCCGCTCCATCATTCGAAAACTGAAAATAAAAACGCCTCGGCGAGCCGAGGCGTTGCACTGCGCTACAAAAAGATTAGCGGCTTGCGAAGTACATGGTGACTTCAAAGCCGATACGCAGGTCGGTGTAAGCAGGTTTGGACCAGGACATAGGAGCGCTCCTTCAGGTGATGGGACAGTTGAGATCTATACATATAGTCCACCTCCAACCGGAGATGTTCAGATAGTTAGGTGGCTATGTTACTCAAAATTACAGGGCGATTGGCCGGGAATCTTTGAGAAAGCTAATTGCAGCACCGGTAATGATCATTTTGCCGCTTGCCAAGGCGAGGTCGGGCACGGTCCGCTGGCCAGACAGCGCCAACCGCCTTCGACCTGTTTCAATCGTTGTGCGGCGGCCAGTAACGTTTCACGGTCGATCATCAGAATCGTCTGAGGTAGAAGCTCCAGATAATCCGACGAGCGGCCGGCCAGTTTGCCCTGCCAGAGCAGTTCGGCGGCCTGCGCATTGGGCAGCGCCGCGCTAGTGAATTGATCGGCCAGTGCCTGGCGCTGGTCGATGAAGGTCTTGTCATTGATGTCGTCGATCATCCCGGCCAATCCGCTCAGGAAATGTTCGATATGTTCCAGTAGATCCAGAGGGGCGACGCTGGGTGATTGCACGCCGAACAGCAGCCCGGTCTGCCCATGGATCTGCCGCAGGGCGCTGAACACCGCATAACCGAGCTGCAGTTCTACCCGCAGGCGTTGGTAAAACGGCGTCTGGCAGACGTGAGCCAGCAAGCGCCAGGCGGCTTCGTCAGCGATGTCCGCGGTTGCCGTCGGGCAGAAGAGCAACAAGGCGTGTTCGCTGGATCCGGTGTCGACAGCGCTCCACAGACGCTGCGCGTTTATCGGGGCGGGCGGCGTCAGTTGATTGTCCGCAGTGCCGGGCGCACGACTCAAGGCAAGGCCCATCGCCGCTTGGGTCTGGGCGGACAGCCCGGTCGCCAGACCATCCCAGCGTGCGCTTGACCAAAGCTGAGCCAAGTCGTCCGAGTCAGCGGTGCGCTCAAGGCATTGATCAGGCAGCGCTTTTAGCAACTGTCGAATCGGCATCAACGCAACGCTCGGCAGCTCTTCTTGCGAGAAACTGGCATCAGGTGTTGTCAGTTCTTTCAGCGCATGTTCGAGGACGGTCGGCATCGGCTCCTGCAGTCCGGTCATTTTCAGCAGCCATTCATTGCCTGATGCGCTGAAGGAAAAATCGACACCTGCCTGACGAGCGTCTTCACGCAACGGCTGAAGGCGGTGTACCAGGCTTGCCTGAAGGTTGCTATGAGGTGCAGCGTCCAGACGCCAGCGCAGGTAAACGGCACCTTCGGCACTGTTATCGGGCAACGCCTGACTGAACTGCATGGGCGAACGTTCACGACGACCGCGTGAGCGATCCTGGGCAAAAGTCCGCAGGCCTCTGTGTTTGCTGGTCTGGCCGCGGATCAGTCCGGCACTCGGGGCCGCAGCCTCGGCGCGTAAAAACGGATTAGATGTTGGCAGTTGCCATTGGCCGGTGAAGTTATCCACAGCGCCGATTTGTTTCAGGACTTCCTTGAGGGCTGCAACGCCCGATTCGGATAACCCTGTTTCACGCTGCTCGCTGTCCAGTCGCGCCAGTTGCAGGGCGCCGCTGACTTGTTGCTGACGTTGCAGCAGGGCGGCGTATTCTTCGCGCAATCCGGTCCAGGGTTGCTGTGAGGCAAAGAATCCAAGCCAATCCAGTAGCCGTTCGCGGATCCCGTTGGGCGTCGTGTTGGCAGGCAACGTGAACTCGATGTGCAACAAAGCCTGGCCGGCGAATTGATACAGTGGCGCAGCTTTCAGGCTGTCAGTCAGCCCGCACTCGCGCAATTGCGCCAGCAGGCCACCGGGTTTCGCGGCGTTCAGCCAATGACACAGGAACGCCAGCGCCTCAGGCGATGAATCGGGCAACGCGTCGAAGGCAAACAGCAGATCCAGTCGACGCGCTCCAGCCTGTTGATAACTTTTGTCCGAAGAGTCCATCAGCGATGCAGGCGCTTGTTGCGGGACTTTTTCCCCTATGGGAATAGCAGCGCTAAAGCTCTGAGCCATCGCCCTCAACTCATCGAGACTCTGCGGCCCAGCCAAGCACAAGGTCATTTGCCCGGTCTGATAAAACCGCTGATAGAAACCCTGCAAGGCTTGCTGAAATTCAGGTTGCGGCACCGGCAGGCTGTAGCGGTTGCCGGCATGAAACGCCCGCAGTGGATGCGCGGCTGAAAGACCATCGAACAGCGCGAATTGCTGCTGAGCGGTCGTATCCCGAGACCAGGCGACAAATTCTGCGTGCAGCACTTCCCGTTCCCGCCGCTGATCGTCCGGATTCATACGTGGATGAGTGAGCATGTCCGACAGGCGCTCCAGTCCCCCGGCAAACGCTTGAGGCGGTAACTCGAAAAAGTAGTCCGTGGTGCGTTCGCTGGTCCGCGCATTCACCTGACCGCCATGGCCTAGGACGTAGGCCATCAGTGCTTGACTCGCAGGAAAACGCTCTGTACCGAGAAACAGCAGGTGTTCGAGAAAGTGCGCCAGTCCGGGCCAGGCCAGCGGCACGTCATGGCTGCCCGCCGCGACGCGCAACGCAGCAGCACTGCGCTTCAAATCGGGAACATGACGCAGCGTCACCCGCAGACCGTTGGCCAGGGTTTCAGTGTGAAGGTGGGGGTGATTCAGCGCAGGCATGAGCACTTCCAGAGCAGAGAAGCGCTAATGCTAGCGGATTAGGGGTGATCAGCGCTTGTTCAGCTCGCCATAAAGCTCGGGACGGCGATCGAGGAAGTAGCGATTGGCGGCGCGGGAATCGACCATCAACTGACGATCCAGCTCGCCGACAATCAGCGCTTCATCAAGACCCGCCTGGGCGATGCGATTGCCATCCGGCGCGGCAATGCTGCTCTGGCCGCAATACTGGATCTCGCCTTCGTTACCGCAATAGTTGGCGTAAGCCACATAGCACTGGTTTTCGAAAGCCCGGGCGCGGACAGTGACGTCGGCAATGAAGTCGTAAGGAATCATATTCGCCGTCGGCACCAGAATCAGCTCGGCGCCGGCCAGGGCCAGGCGTCGGGCATTTTCCGGGAACTCCAGGTCGTAGCAGATCAGGAAGCCGAGCTTCCAGCCATTGAATTCAACCAGCGGAAACTCATCCGGCCCGGCGCTGAACATCGAGTGATCGAGGTCACCGAACAGGTGAGTCTTGCGGTAGTTGCACAGGCGCTCGCCATTGGCGTCGATCAACTGCACGGCGTTGTAGATCTGTCCGTCCTCGGTGCGCTCGGGATAGCCATACAAAATGGCGATCCCGGCCGTCTTGGCGATGCGCGCGATCTGCTGCGCCGACTCACCGTTGTGCACCTCCGCCAGCACGCTGACCGCGTCGAGGCCGATGTTGTAACCGGTCAAAAACATCTCCGGCAGCACCAGCAAATCCGCACCCTTGGCTTCCAGCGCCAATTGATGCAGGCGTTGCAGATTGCCGGCGACATCCAGGGGCAGCGGTGGACATTGGTAAAGGGCTACGCGCATTTCGGATTCCTCTTACTCGGGCAGGGCGATCGGGCCGATCTCGTTGAACACATCTCCTGGACCCGGGTTCTCGGCGTGAGTTTCACCGCCGAAGTGTTTCATGATGCCCCACACCGCATTGAGCGAGGTCTGCACCGCGCCTTCGACCCACGCCGGCGTCCACGAAACATCGTCGCCGGCGATGAAAATCCCGCGCTGCTCGGTTGGCATGTCGGCCTGCATGAAGTGCGCGTACATGCGCTGGTTGTAGCGGTAATGGCCGGGCAGGGCACCCTTGAAAGCACCGAGGAAATGCGGGTCGGCTTCCCAGGACACGGTGATCGGATCGCCAATGATCCGTGCCGCGATGTCGACTTTCGGATAGATCTTCTTCAACGCATCCAGCGCCAGTTTCACGCGTTTTTCCACGGGTTGCGGAAGCATTTTCAGCGCGTCGCTCATCCACGAGTACGACAGGCAAATCACGCCCGGCTTGTCGTCGCCGTTGTCGAACAGGTAGGTGCCACGGGTCAGGCGATCGGTGAGGGTCATGCTCATCAAGTCGCGGCCGGTTTCCGGGTCCTTGTCCTTCCAGAATGGCCGGTCGACCATCACGAAAGTTTTCGACGATTGCATGTAGCGCGTACGGTCGAGGGCCATCCACATCTTTTGCGAGAACAGGGTTTCGTCGCATTCGATCTGGGTGGTCAGCAGCCAGCTCTGGCACGTGGTCAGCACTGCTGCATATTCGCGGGTGTCACCCCAGTTGTCGGTGACGGCAAAGCGCCCGTCTGCCGCGTGGGCAATTTTTTTCACGCCGGTACGCGGTGCGCCGTTGTGCAGGGAGCTGAGGCTGGTGCCTTCCGGCCAGTGCACGCAACGTTCCGGCACATGACGCCAGATCCCCAACGGTACTTGTTCCACGCCACCGACCACCAAGTGCTGGTGATCGTCGCAGTTGGTCATGACCACGCGGAAGATTTCCAGCATCGAATTCGGGAAGTCCGAGTCCCAGCCGCCGGTACCGAAACCGACCTGACCAAACACTTCGCGGTGATGGAACGAGAGCTTGGCGAAAGCTTTGGAAGTGGCAACGAAGTCATAGAACGTGCGGTCGTCCCACAGCGGGACGAGGGTGTTCCATAGTTCTTTGAGGCGCGGTACATCGCGGTCGCGGATTGCTTGCTGGATATCCGAGAACTGTGAACCGGCTTCCAGCGCATCGGCCCAGGCGTCGGCGACTTCCTGGAACAGTGCAGGAAGATCCGCCAGCTTCTGTGCGTAATGGGTTTGACCTTCGAGGTCGATCACCGTGCTGCCCGAGGCAGGTGTCAGCGGGTTCGGGAAAGGTTTGGTTTCGAGGCCGAGCTTGTCGACGTAGTGATAAAACGCGGTGGACGACACCGGGAAACGCATGCCGCCGAGCTCGGCAATGATGCCTTCGGCGCCATTGAACGCCTGCGAGCGCAGACGACCGCCCATTTTCGAGGCTTCGTAGACGACGGGTTTCAGGCCCAGTTTCATTAATTCGTACGCGGCCACCAGACCTGCGATGCCAGCACCGACGATCGCGACTTCGGCGCCATGGTTGTGCGCAGGGATGCTGCCCAGACCGGCCGGGTGCTCAATCCAGTCGTCGAAGGCGAAGGGAAAGTCCGGACCGAAAATGGTGACTGGTTTTTTACCGTCTGCAGGATGGCGATTGTTCTTGTTCATGGCTGACCTTGCTGGCGACCGGACGCGGTATACGCGTCTGAGTATAGGAAAAGATGGCAGCCATTCTAGAGAGCGTAGAACACGTTAATAAGACGCAATGTGTCGTCGTTTTGCTTGTTTATGCTGCAATTTGACGAGTGTGACGAACAGATTGGATTAAACCGGTTGGCCCCGATCAATCTTGCTGCTGAGAATGATCGAGGTCGTGGTCTTCTCCACCCCATCCACACTGCCGATCTGATCCAGCAACTGATCCAGCTGCTCAGGTGAATCGGTGCGCAACCACGCCACGTAATCAAATTCGCCACTGACTGCACACAATTGCTGCACCTGAGCCATCGCGCTGAGACGTCGCAAAACTTCCTTACCCGAGCGCGGTTGCACCGTGATCCCGACGTACGCCTGCAAGCCGCCATCCACGACACGTTGACCCAAACGCACGCCGTAACCGGTGATCACCTTGGCTTTTTCCAGCCGGGCCAGGCGCGAAGTCACGGTGGTGCGAGCGATGCCCAATTGTCGCGCGAGCATGGCCACGCTTTCGCGGGCATTGATCTGCAGGGCTGCAATCAACTGGCGGTCGATTTCGTCAAGAACGGGCGGGCGGGTGTCAGGCAAGGGTCGTCTCCAGCGGTACAGATCAATGGGCGAGCATGTTACATAGGATGGACGCCAAAAGTAGCTCATAGTCGAATGAGCAATTGAGGGCAGTGACGCGAGGCGATGGAAATGACGAACAAGATGCCTCCCGTAATACGGGATCATGCATTGCAGATAGCGCATCACGAAATGGGGCACTACGTCGTGGCCCGCGCCTTGGGGTTCGCAACGGGCGGTGTGACCCTGACAGTCACCATGGACTTGAGGCATCAAGGAGGAGCTTCCATCACCTTGACGCGGCCAATTCCGTCGATAGAAGCCATGAAGGAGTATCTGGAAGCGCGGATGATGGTCCTCTTCGCTGGCGCCATGGGGCAGACATTATCTTCAAAACATTTGCCCAGGAGGCGTGTCGATAAGTCGGAAGCGGCCGCCATCCTCAAGGGCGGGCTGGGGGCGGAACAGGATTACGCAAAAGTAAGGGAGTTGCGGCATTTGCTGCGCAATATCGCCTACCCCGGTACGGATCCCGCGTCGTCCGACCGCGTAACGACTGAGCTTAAAGAAATTACCGATCGTGTTTGGCTGCGGACTGAGAAAATCGTCGAGGCGTTGGCTGATACGGTTAGTGGATTGGCGCGGGCGCTGGTGGACGGCATGGTCATCGTGGAGCAGTGGGGCAGGGCAGCGGATACGTATGAGGTTGTGATGACGAAGGAAATGCTGGAGCGGCTGGGGCCGGTGCAGGCTATTCCATCGATAGCGGTGGCTTCTACCGATACGTAAGTGAGCATTGAAAGCCCCGAAGACTCGGGGCTCATCTCGTAGAACTGTCGGGCGCTACGCTTTGGATTTCGTTGCTGTCGGAACTGGTTTTCGTGTCAGCACTTTCACCACATCATCGATCACCGCTTTACTCATCGCCGTCAGGTAGTGCGCGGCCCAGGTGTGGCGGTCGGTGTCTTTTGCGTAGGCGGCGTCAACGGCGAACGCCTTGGCGAGGAACAGCAGATCGGAAGCCTGAGCCAACGCATTGCTGATCGGGACGCCGGCGCGGACGTTGAACAGCGCTTGATTCGAGCAAAAAATCAACGGGGTGAAGCCGATGGTTTTCAGTTCTGAAGGTTCGGACGGGTTTGTTTTGCTCATGGTCTAGCTCCTAAGCTTGATGAGCTGCCACGTTCGTTTCCAAGCGAATGGGTGGCAGCTGTGCGCAGGTTGGAAACCGGGAGCTTAGGAAACCGGCACGTCCGAAGACGTCCCACGCACAGCCGCCATGACACAGGGTTGCAGCCGTAAAACGTCTGCGGTCATGTTGGGCGCGTTGTTGCGATTCGCTCGTCGGGTTTCCAAGCCCGATCGCTGAATGGTCAGCGACGTCCGGAGAGTATCCCGTCAAAGAAAAGCCCAACAAGGCGGCAAAGTGCCCCAAATGCAAGTTTCGGAGTTTGCCTACAAGGTCTGCGGGCGTCATCCGATATTTCGACACCTTAAGTAAACACAACTAAACGCCAGGCACCGAACACCCCGATCCAACCAGAAACCACTGTTAACAATTTCATTGGCAACCAAGGCGGCCGCACGGCCGTTAAAGCCTAGAGTTATTCCCTTGAGATCATATTCCTTGGGTGGCATATTGGTATGGGCTGGGAAATTGAATACACCGATGAATTTGAAGGTTGGTGGGAGGGGTTGGATGCAAAGGAGCAAGCCTCGGTTTCAGCCAGCGTCGATCTGCTGGGGTTTTTCGGGCCGGGTCTGCGTTACCCGCATAGCAGCGATATTAAAGGCTCACGACTGGGCAATCTCCGAGAGTTGCGGGTCCAGCATGCGGGTCGGCCTTATCGTGTGCTCTATGCGTTTGATCCACGCCGATGCGCGTTACTTTTAATCGGAGGGGACAAAACCGGTCGAAACCGTTGGTATGACGAGCATGTCCCACAGGCGGAAATATTGTACGACGACCATTTGGAAACATTGCGTAAAGAGGGCCGCAACGATGGCTAAAAAATTTGCTGAACTTCAAGCTCGCATGACGCCGGAGTCTCGCGCTAACGCAGAGCGGTTGTTCCAGCAGCACCTGAAAGAAATGCCTCTGCACGAGCTGCGTAAGGCCCAGGAGCTGAGTCAGGAAACGCTGGCCAAGACGTTGCACGTCAACCAGGCAGCGATCTCCAGAATGGAGCGGCGAACAGACATGTACATCAGCACCTTGCGAAACTACATCCGCGCCATGGGCGGCGAACTGGAAATTATCGCGACCTTTCCTGAGGGCCAGGTCAGAATCGAGAATTTCGCCAACTGAGTGATGTTTCGGCAGGCGCTCGTCGCGATTGAGTATTCCAACAGACACGAAAAAGCCGCGCATTGCGCGGCTTTCTTGTTTGGTGGGCCCAGTAGGACTCGAACCTACGACCAAGGGATTATGAGTCCCCTGCTCTAACCAACTGAGCTATAGGCCCTCAGTAGGTCGCGGATTATAGCGACGGTTTCTCGGCTGTGCTATCCGAAAAGTCTGAAATGGCTATACGAAGAAACGTCGCGGCAAATTCTTCCGGTGGCAAGGGCAGGCTGACGATGTAGCCCTGGATCTGTTCACAGCCTTCGGCCGCGAGGAATTGCTGCTGTGCGAGGGTTTCCACGCCCTCGGCAATGATGGTGAATTGCATGCTGCGGCCCAAGGCGATAATGGCGCGAACGATGGCTGCGTCATGGGGATCGTCCGGCAAGCCGCGGACGAAAGACTGGTCGATCTTGAGAATGTCCAACGGCAGACGTTTGAGGTAACTCAGGGACGAATAACCGGTGCCGAAGTCGTCGATCGCCAGTTGCACGCCCAGGTGTTTGAGTTGATGCAGCACTGCCAGCGCCTCTTCGGCCTGGCTCATGATGAAGTTTTCAGTAATTTCCAGTTGCAGGAAACCGGGTTTGAGGCGGTTGTCCTTGAGCAATTGTTCGATCCGGCCGAGCAGGTTCGGCTGGCGTAATTGAGCGCCCGCGAGGTTGACCGACAGCGGGCCGACGGGTTCGTAAACCTGATGCCACTCGAACATCTGCTGGCAGGCGGTTTCGAGAACCCAATCGCCGATTTGCAGGATCATGCCGTTTTCTTCGGCCAGCGGAATGAAGTGCTCCGGCGGCACATCGCCGAAGGTCGGGTGGCGCCAGCGAATGAGCGCTTCTGCACCGACCAGGCGATGGTCGACCAGGCTGATCTTCGGTTGATAATGGAGGTGCAGTTCGTTGCGCTCGATTGCGCGTCGCAGTTCATGTTCCAGTGCCACTCGCTCGCTGGCTTGAGCGGTGAGGTCGCGGGTGTAGCTTTCGACCCGGTTGCGACCCTTGGCCTTGGAGCGGTACATCGCCGCATCGGCGTTCTTTACCAGCGTGGCGACGTCGCAGCCATCCTTGGGGTACAGGCTGGTGCCGATACTGGCGCTGATAAAAAACTCATGTTCGCCAGCCTGGAACGGTGCGCCGAAGCAATTGAGCAATTTGGTCGCGATGTTGTCGGCGTCACTGGATTGCTGCAGCCCGGGCAGCAAGATGATGAATTCGTCGCCGCCCAGGCGCGCCACGGTGTCGATGTCGCGCAGCTGCTCCTTGAGGCGCACGGCAATGCCCTTGAGCAGCAAGTCGCCGACCGGGTGACCCAGGCTGTCGTTGATATGTTTGAAACGGTCCAGGTCCAGGAACAGCACCGCGCCCTGGCCGCCGTTTTCCTGTTGGTTGTTGAGCGCAGTCAGCAATCGGCTCTCGAATAGCGTGCGATTCGGCAGACCGGTCAGCGGGTCGTGGTGTGCCTGGTAATCGAGCTTGGCCTGGGCGTGTTTGAGGCTGGAAATGTCCGCGAATACTGCGACAAAGTGGGTGACGAATTTGTCTCGGTTGCGCACCGCACTGATGGTCAGCCAGCTCGGATAGAGCTCGCCATTCTTGCGCCGGTTGGAAATTTCGCCCTGCCAATGACCTTCGGCAGTCAGTTGATGCCACATGGCGGCATAAAACGCGCTGTCGTGCAGGCCCGAGGCGAGCAGGCGAGGGGTGTGGCCCAATGCTTCGCTCTCGTTGTAGCCGGTGATTTCGGTAAACGCACGGTTGACCGCGCTGATGTGCTGTTGAGTGTCGGTGATCAATACACCTTCGGCGGTGCTCTCGAATACCGTGGCGGCCTGTTGCAGTTTCTCCTGCATCAGGTGTCGCTCGGTGATGTCCCGGGCGATGGTCAGCATGCAATCTTCATCGCCGATCGGTAGCGGACGGCTGGACACCTCGCAGAGGCGAATCTGCCCGTCGCTGCGGCGTATATGGCAACTGAAGTCGCGGACGAAACCGTCCCGGTGCAGCAGGTCGAGCATCTGTTTGCGTTCGTTGAGATTGACCCAGATTCCCAGCTCGAGGACGGAGCGATCCACGGACATCGCGCTGTTGAAACCGGTAATGCGACTGAAACCCTCGTTGACCTCAATCAGTAAACCGTCGCTCTGCCGGGACAATAGCAAGCCGTCGGGTGATGCATGGAAGGCCTTGGCGAATTTCTCTTCGGAGGTTTGCAGCTGTTTCTGGGTTTCCTTGAGCTGGCTGATGTCCCGTACGACCACTACCAGCGCAGGGGTTGTATCGAGGTCGAACGGTTCAGCGGAGATCAGGCCGGTAAACACTTGGCCATTGTTGCGGCGAAAGGGCATCTCCAGGTTACGGATGCTGCCGGCCTGCAACCGTTGCAACAAACCCGGCCCGACGCCGGGTATGCCCCAGATGTTCAGGTCGGTGGCCGTCTGGCCGATGACGTCTTCGGCCTTGAGGCCGATCTGTTCTTCGAACGCTTCGTTGACCTCCAGCAGGCAGCCGTCGGAGAGTCGCGCGATGACCAGAATGTCCGGGCATTGCTGGAACACCGAGGCGAACTTCTGTTCCGACAGGCGCAACGCCTCTTCGGTGCGCTTGGCTTCGCTGATGTCGATCATCAGCCCGCGCATCACCGGTTCATGACCGTGTTCGATCAGGCTGACGATATCGCGCACCCAAATGCAGCGGCCATCGGCGGTGATGACCCGGTAATCGAGGCTGTGATCGCGCCCGGCCAATACTTCGTGATCGCAGAAGGTCTGGGCGCGGGTCAGGTCGGCCGGGTGGATAATGTTGCGCCAGAAGCCCGGAATCAGCCAATGAGACAAGGGGTAGCCGAGCAGATCCTCGGCATGGGGCGACACATAGCTGTAGGTGAAATCGCTGATCTGCGCCTCCCAGGCGATGGCCGAAAGGCTCTCCACCAGCCCGCGGTAATGGTATTCGCTGCTGCGCAGTTCTTGTTCCAGGTCGACCCGGCGGGCAATTTCTGAACTCAACCGGCGGTTGATCCGGATAACCATCGCCAGCACGATGATCAGCAGCAGCAAACCTGGCAGACCGTAAACCAGCAGATCGTTCCAGAATGTCCGATGATCGAGGACGTTGCCGACCCAGTGCTCCTGAATCTCATTGATTTCGTTCGGGGTCATGTCCGCCAGGACTTTATCCAGAATGCCGACCAGTATCTTGTTGTCCCGGGGCACACCCATCGCCAATTGATAGCGATAGGGGGTTTCGCCGCTGACATAGAGCCCGTCGAGCTTGAGCTGACGCAGGCTCCAGACGCTGGAGGCGAGATCGCCGACCACCGCATCCACTTCATCGGTAGCCAGCGCCTGCAGCGCTGAGCTGACGTTAGGCATCGCCACCAGATTGAGGTCGGGATTGTGGGTGCGCAACAGCTCGTGGGGTGCGTAGTTCTCCACCACGGCGACTTTCAGCCCGTACAAGTCTTTGAGTTTGCGTGGCTGGGGGCCTCCGACATGGGCAAGGATGACAATCGGAAAGTCCAGGTAGGGGCGGGTGAATGAGAGGTAAGTCTGGCGCTCCGGGGTCGACATTATGCCGGGCAACAGGTCCAGCCTGGCTTTTTTGGCTTGCTCCAGGACGACGGTCCAGCTGACGGGCTCGATGGGCGTGAGCTTGATGGCCAGGCGTTGACGGATGAGGTCGATATAGTCTGCTGCAAGGCCCTGATAACGGCCCTGATCGTCGCGAAACTCGAAGGGTGGCCATGACGCATCGACACCCAGACGCAAGTCCGGGTGAGCCGCCAGCCAGCTACGTTCTTCGTCGGTCAGAGTCAGCGCGCCAGCCGTTGCGGTCCAGGTCAATAGCGACAGCAAAAAAAGCACGGTCGGCAGTCTGGGCATAACGGTCTCGTTATGGCTCGGGGAATGTTTCGAGTGTAGACGGGCAATTCGGAGGGGGGGAGGTGCGGGGGATTTAATCTGTATAAAAGCAAAACCCCCGGCCTGGGCCGGGGGTTTTGTTATTACTCGTCGAGGAAGGAGCGCAAATGCTCGCTTCTCGTCGGGTGGCGCAGCTTGCGCAGCGCCTTGGCTTCGATCTGACGAATCCGTTCACGGGTCACGTCGAACTGCTTACCAACCTCCTCGAGGGTGTGGTCGGTATTCATGTCGATACCGAAGCGCATGCGTAGAACCTTGGCTTCACGGGCAGTGAGGCCGGACAGAACTTCGCGAGTCGCTTCTTTAAGGCTCTCAACAGTGGCGACATCGATTGGCGACTGCATGGTCGAGTCTTCGATGAAGTCACCCAGATGGGAGTCTTCGTCATCACCGATCGGGGTTTCCATGGAGATCGGCTCTTTAGCGATCTTCAATACCTTGCGGATTTTGTCCTCAGGCATTTCCATGCGTTCTCCCAGCTCTTCCGGGGTCGGTTCGCGACCCATTTCCTGCAACATCTGGCGGGAAATGCGGTTGAGCTTGTTGATCGTCTCGATCATGTGCACCGGAATACGGATGGTGCGGGCCTGGTCGGCGATCGAGCGAGTGATCGCCTGACGGATCCACCAGGTGGCATAAGTCGAGAACTTGTAGCCGCGGCGGTATTCGAACTTGTCTACCGCTTTCATCAAACCGATGTTGCCTTCCTGGATCAGATCGAGGAATTGCAGACCACGGTTGGTGTACTTCTTGGCGATGGAGATCACCAGACGCAAGTTCGCTTCTACCATCTCTTTCTTCGCGCGGCGGGCCTTGGCCTCACCGATCGACATGCGACGGTTGATGTCCTTGATCTCGGCGATCGTCAAACCGGTTTCGGTTTGCAGCGCGGTCAGCTTCTGCTGGCAACGAATGATGTCCGGTTGCAGGCGACCAATGGCTTCAGCGTATTTGCTTTTGCCTTTGGCCAGTGCGTCGGACCAGCTTTCGTCAACTTCGTTGCCCGGGAACTGGCGCAGGAAGTCGGCACGCGGCATGCGGGCATCACGAACGCAAAGTTGCATGATCGCGCGCTCTTGCTGACGCAGGCGATCCAGGGCACTGCGAACACGCTCGACCAGGCCTTCGAATTGCTTCGGAACCAGTTTGATCGGCATGAACAGCTCAGCCAGAAGCACCAGCTCGGCAATTGCCAGCTTGTTGCTACGACCGTGCTTTTTCAGCGCCTTGCGGGTGATTTCCATCTGATCGGAGACAGCGCCAAAGCGTTGAGCTGCGATGACCGGATCCGGACCGCTTTCGGCTTCTTCTTCGTCGTCGGTGCTGGCTTCAGCGTCGTCGTCGTCGGTGTCGTCGTCCGCTTTCACGGCTTTCGGGTCGACAGGCGGCGGCACTTCTGCAGCAGGCGGCGCAATGCCGTCGTCCGGGTCGATATAACCGCTCAGGACGTCGGACAGGCGGCCACCTTCGGTGGTGACGCGAGTGTATTCGGACAGAATGTGGTCAACCGTGCCAGGGAAGTGCGCAATTGCGCCCATCACTTCGCGGATGCCCTCTTCAATACGCTTGGCGATTTCAATTTCGCCTTCACGTGTGAGGAGCTCTACCGTACCCATTTCACGCATGTACATGCGCACTGGGTCGGTGGTGCGACCAATGTCGGTCTCGACCGCTGCCAACGCTGCTGCTGCCTCTTCGGCCGCGGCTTCGTCGGTATCGGCGTCGGCCAGCATAAGGGAATCCTTATCTGGCGCAACCTCGAATACGTTGATCCCCATGTCATTGATCATGCGGATGATGTCTTCCACCTGTTCCGGATCTGAAATATCCTCCGGCAGGTGGTCGTTGACCTCCGCGTAAGTCAGGTAACCCTGCTCACGACCAAGTGTGATCAACTCTTTGATACGAGACTGCTGTTGCGCTTTTCCGGACATAACACCCTATCCACTGAAGGTCTTGGCGGGCAAAAAACAAGCCGAGGATTATACCTGAGCTATGACCTCACGCGCCAGTTGAGGTCGGGCTTGTTGCGGAAACATTGCGACTTAATAGGTCGCGCAGTTGATTTTTCTCTTCGGTACTCAGTTCACTTTGACGTGCTTTTCTGAGAAGTTGTTCCAGGTTTCGCTCGCGTTGGCGGGCTGACAAGCTAGTAATGGTGTCGAAAAACTGTTGTTCAAGGTTATCTCCGTCAATCAGCCATTCCTTTTCCGCCAGCGCCTTGAGCAAACGTCCTTGCTCCGTACCGTGCCAGCGTGCAATCAACTGAAATGAGTTTAGCTTGGGATTCTTCTGTACGGCTTCGAGAAGGGCCACCAGTAATTGCGTGTTGGTGTGATCCTCGGCAGCAAAGTGCCCGGCATCCTCGACTTTCTCGGCCAATTGCGGGTGATGCAATAGCGTACGCAAGGCGGCCAGGGTCGGCGGCTCTACAGCGGCCGGCACCCGTGGCGCGCGGGGTTGATCGTGATCACCACCGCGTTTGCCGTTTTTGTCCCACGGTTTTTTGTCCCATTTTTTGCCGCCTGCGCCGGGTTTCTTCGGCGTCCATTCCTGCTGCGGCACATACATCTCTTGCGCCTGCGGCTGATGGTAGTCGCTGTAATCCGGCATGGCGTCGTAGTCGATGCCTGGATCGTAAGCCGGTGGGGCTTCTTGAGGCGCGCTTTGCACCAGTTGGCTCACGGCTTCACCGCTAAGCCCGGTAATTTCGGTCAGGCGCTGACGCATCAGGATGCGCAGGTTCGCCCCCGGGACTTTGTCGATCAGCGGCGCGGCGAGGGTGGCCATGTGGGCCTTGCCTTCGAGCGAGCGTGGGTCCGATTCTTCGGTCAGCTGTTGAAAAAAATAATCCGCTAGTGGTTGGGCGTGCTGGTTGATCCGTGCACGGAAGGCATCAGTGCCTTCGGAGCGGACCAGCGTGTCCGGGTCTTCGCCTTCAGGGAGGAACAGAAAGCGTGCGCGCCGCCCGTCCTGCAGGCTCGGCAGCGCTGCCTCCAATGCCCGCCAGGCGGCATTTCGACCTGCCTGATCTCCGTCGAAACAGAACAGCACGTTGGGCACGACGCGAAACAGGCGCTTCAAGTGCTCTTCGCTGGTGGCGGTACCCAGGGTCGCGACAGCATTGCGCAGGCCTTGCTGGGCGAGGGCGATAACATCCATGTAGCCTTCGACGACGATGATTTCGTCGAGGTTGCGGTTGTTCTTGCGTGCTTCATAAAGGCCGTAGAGTTCCTGGCCCTTATGGAATACCGGGGTTTCCGGTGAGTTCAGGTATTTCGGCTTGTCGTCGCCCAATACCCGGCCACCGAAAGCGATGATTCGCCCGCGACTGTCGCGGATCGGGAACATCACGCGATCGCGGAAGCGGTCATAGCGTTTGCCGGTTTCGGCGTTCTCGATCAGCAGGCCGGCATCGATCATGGCTTTCTGTTGCAGGGTGTCGCTGCTCAAGTGCTTGAACAGGTTGTCCCAGCCGGGCGGGGCAAAGCCGAGGCCGAAGTCTCGGGCGATTTCGCCGGTCAGTCCGCGACCTTTCAAATAATCCACAGCCGCTTTCCGCGATGGATGGCTTTTCAGTGCCTGGCGGTAAAAATCGGCAGCCGCAGTGAGCAGCGGGTAAAGCGGCGAATCGGTCGGCTGTCGCGGTTTGTGCGGCCGTCCGCTTTCTTCGCGGGGGATTTCCATGCCAGCGGCTTTGGCCAGTTCTTCGACAGCCTGGACGAAATCCAGATTGTCGTGGTCCATCATGAAGCCGAGGGCGTTGCCGCCAGCGCCGCAGCCAAAGCAATAATAGAACTGCTTGTCGGGGCTGACGCTGAAGGAAGGGGTTTTCTCTTTGTGAAACGGGCAGCAGGCGGTGTAATTCTTGCCGGCCTTTTTCATTTGCAGGCGCGAGCTGACCACATCGACGATGTCGGTGCGGTTCAGAAGGTCGTCAATGAAGCTCTGGGGAATTAGCCCGGCCATGGCGTTCTCGTCATCTGCGCTGCAATGAATCCGAAACGAAGAGCGGCTGAGCGCGGGTCGTTGTTTGAGGCGCGCAAAATGTGCGGCTCGACCAGTGTCGTCTGCGTAATCGCTGTCGGGAAGTGTATCTGCCGAAAATCCACTGACGTTAGTACCAATCAGTATTCGACTGAAAGTGTTGCGCTGAAATCCGCTGCGGCCTGTCGATGGCCTCGGATAGCTCATAAGCTGGCACGCAAGAAGGTGCCTTGGGCTGATCGTCGTGAGAGGAATCAGTGGGTGTGCTCGTCAGTAGCCTTGGAAGGCTCGTCAGAAAAGACGTGCACCGCTGGCAAAAGAGCCAGGTCTGACGCTGTGAAGCAGATTTGTCTCGGTCGCGTCTGCGGCTTTGACGGTGAAGCATCAAGCGTTTTCCGCAAATGCCATTAGCCCGGCTGAGGGCCGGGCTTGGCAGAAGCTTGCTACGGACGTCTGTGTATTAGTACAGACGAACGGCGCGGCGCTGTTCGCGCTGAACTTTCTTGGCGTGACGCTTAACAGCGGCTGCTGCTTTGCGCTTACGCTCAGAAGTAGGCTTCTCGTAGAATTCGCGGCTACGAACTTCAGCCAGTACACCGGCTTTTTCGCAGGAGCGCTTGAAACGACGCAGAGCTACGTCGAAGGGTTCGTTCTCTTTTACTTTGACGGCTGGCATCCAGAGCTACCTTCATTCATTACCGGGGTCAACATCCTCGTGGCAAAAGAGCACTTGAAGACGTCGGTTTTTAAGGGTTGCGGATGTTAACCCCTCATCGCTCGGAATGCAAAGCCTCTGATCGAAAACCGCTGGTCGGGGCATCACGTGGCGACTATTATGCGCGCCTTCGAATTCAGCCTAAACAAGGCGCAAACCCATGCTAGTACTGGGATTAGAAACCTCCTGCGACGAAACCGGTGTCGCATTATATGACAGTGAACGCGGCCTGCTGGCCGACGCGCTGTTCAGCCAGATCGACCTGCACCGCGCCTATGGCGGGGTCGTGCCGGAGCTGGCCTCGCGTGACCACGTCAAGCGCATGCTGCCCTTGATTCGTCAGGTGTTGGCCGAAGCTGACTGTGTGCCAACCGAAATCGACGCCATCGCCTACACCGCGGGTCCTGGCCTGGTCGGTGCCTTGTTGGTGGGCGCTTCCTGTGCTCAGGCGCTGGCCTTCGCCTGGGGTATTCCGGCGCTGGGTGTGCACCACATGGAAGGTCACTTGCTGGCGCCGATGCTGGAGTCGCAACCGCCCGAATTCCCGTTCGTCGCTTTGTTGGTGTCTGGCGGTCATACGCAGCTGGTTCAGGTCGACGGGATCGGTCAATACACGCTCTTGGGCGAAACTCTCGACGATGCCGCCGGTGAGGCTTTTGACAAGACCGCGAAGATGATGGGTCTCAATTATCCGGGTGGCCCGGAAATCGCGCGCCTGGCAGAGCAAGGGGTTGCAGGACGTTTCACGTTCCCGCGCCCGATGTGCGACCGTCCGGGCCTGGCTTTCAGTTTCAGTGGCTTGAAAACCTTCGCCCTGAACACCTGGCAGCAGAGTGTCAGCGCCGGGGACGACAGCGAGCAAGCCCGTTGCGACATCTCGCTGGCGTTCCAGCAGGCCGTGGTGGAGACTTTGACCATCAAGTGCAAGCGTGCCCTGAAACAGGCCGGTATGAAGCGTCTGGTGATCGCTGGCGGCGTCAGCGCCAACAAGGCACTGCGTACTTCACTGGAGAAAATGCTCGGGGACATGAAGGGCGATGTGTTTTACGCCCGTCCGGAGTTCTGTACCGACAATGGCGCGATGATCGCGTTTGCCGGCTGCCAGCGCTTACAGGCCGGTCAGCATGAAAGCCTGGCGATCAGCGTGCAGGCGCGTTGGCCGATGGAGCAATTGTCGGCGCTGTGATGATGTGCGGGATGAGCGGCGCTCATGCCCGGTATTTAAAAATGCCGTTCGCGCCCGGCAAACAGGTCGCGTAGATTGCCCCGATGGCGCCAGACGATCAGCCCCGTGAGTGCGCTCATGGGCAGCAATGCCGCCGGTTCTTGCCAGGCCAGTAGCGGCAGGGTCAGCGGTGTGGCGATCAAGGCTGCCAGTGAGCTGGTGCGAGTCAGGTAGAACGTCAGCAGCCAGGCGCAGACTGCCAGCAGTGCGGCGGGCGGGTAGAGCCCCAGCAGCATGCCGGCGGAGGTGGCGACACCCTTGCCGCCGCGGAAACGAAAGTACAGCGGGAACAGGTGACCGATGACGGCACAGACGCCGATCCAGGCCTGCTCCTGAAGCGAAAGGCCCGCAACGCCGGCGATAAGTACGGGCAGCAGGCCTTTGAAGAGGTCCCCGGTCAAGGTCAGGACGGCGAGTTTTTTGCCGGCCAGGCGCAACATGTTGGTGGCACCGGCATTGCCCGAGCCACTCATTCGCGGATCGGGGTTACCGGTCAGGCGGCTGAGCAAAATGGCGAAGGACAGAGAGCCGAGCAGGTAGGCGAGGGTCGCCAGTAACCAAAACATGCTAACTATTCCGGGCGAGGACGCCCTGATTCTAACGGCGCATTGCGCCCTTGTCGTGCAGCGGAGAAAAGTGCTTGGACAGAGTGTTTATCGAGGGCCTGGAAGTCGACACCGTGATTGGTGCCTACGACTGGGAGCGAGGCATCCGACAGTGCTTGCGTCTTGATCTGAGCTTCGCCTGGGACAATCGTCCGGCCGCCGCCGGTGATGACCTGACGCTGGCGCTCGATTACGCCAGTGTGTCGTCGCGTATCCAGGCTTTTGCCGAGCAGGCGCAGTTCCAGCTGGTCGAGACCTTCGCCGAGCGTCTGGCTGAAGTGCTGATGAGCGAATTCAGCATCACCTGGATGCGCCTCAAGCTGACCAAGCCAGGTGCCATCCCGGCTGCCACAGGTGGTGTGGGCGTGGAGATCGAGCGCGGATGTCGCTGACTCAGGTGTTTCTCGGGCTCGGTAGCAATATCGAGCGCGAATCCCATTTGCAGGCTGGCCTGGAAGCCCTGACAGGTTTTCTGGTGGATATACGCTGCTCGGCGGTGTTCGAAAGCCAGCCGGTGGGGATCAAGAGCGGGCCGTTCTTCAATTTTGTGGTGTCGGCATTTACCGATTTGCCGCTGATGGAACTGGATCGCCGGCTGAAATTCATCGAGGCGGACAATGGCCGTTATGCGCCGGACCGCAAAGGTTTGCCGCTGGATATCGACGTTTTGCTGTTCGGTGATCTGGTGGGCAACTTCGATGGCTTGATCCTGCCGCGGGCAGAAATTCTGAAAAACGCCTTTGTGCTGTGGCCGTTGTCGCTGATCGCACCGGATCGCGTGCATCCGGGTGTAGGCAAGAGCTTTGCCGTGTTGTGGCGCGAGGCGCAGATTGATCAGGTGTTGGCACCGGTGGCGTTTGAGTGGCGCGGTGAGCAGTTGACCCCTTCAGAATTGTTGTGATGCTGATGACGCCTTCGCGAGCAAGCCCGCTCCCACATTTGATTTGTGTACGACGCAGATTCAATGTGGGAGCGGGCTTGTTCGCGAAGCTTTTTCAGGCGGACGCCGCCTCTTTGTAAGTCTTCAATGCCTTGAGCCGCTCTCGCTTGATCGCCTCACCCAGCTCCGGTCCTTTGAATCCGTTCTCCAGCAATGGCTGGACCGCCACGGTCCGAGCAGCATTCGCCGCTCCCCGCAAATAATCCGCTTGTGGATAACTTCGCTGCTCCAGCCCTTTGCGTCCGCGCGCGTCCATCTCGCACGCTGCGATAAATTCCTCGAACCGCTGCGGCCGACGGTAAACGTCAAAACTTTGCAGCAACTCCAGCAGCGTCGACGGCTTCAGCTCCAGGGCGCGATGGCCGTGGGTGTGATATTTGCCCACCAGTAGTGCCAGCTCCTGACAGTCCTTCGGCGCCTTGAAGCGTTCGTTGACCGCTTTGATCAGCTTCAAGCCCTTGTGCTCATGAGCAATGTGTCGCGGCCACTCCTCCTCGGGCGTCAGTCCCTTGCCGAGGTCATGCAGCAGGCAGGCCCAGCGCACTGTGAGTGGTTGTTTGTGCCGTGCCGCTTGCTCCAGCACGCTCAAAGTGTGCACGCCCGTGTCGATTTCCGGGTGGTGGGCTTCCGGTTGCGGTACGCCAAACAGGGCATCGACTTCCGGCATCAATACCTTGAGAGCGCCACACTCTCGCAGCACCTCGATGAACACCTGTGGCTGATCTTCCATCAGGGCGCGGGAAATTTCCTTCCAGCTGCGTTCAGCGGTCAAGGCCTCCAGTTCGCCTGATTCGCTGAGTTGGCGCATCAGATCCAGTGTCTCCGGCGCCACGGTGAAACCGAGCGCCGCATAACGAGCTGCGAAGCGGGCAACGCGCAGAACTCTGAGAGGATCTTCGGCGAATGCGGGGGAAACGTGGCGCAGAAGACGATTCTCGAGATCCTGTTGGCCATGATAAGGGTCAGTCAGGTTCTGTAGATTGTCTTCAGCCATGGCATTGATGGTCAGGTCACGACGGATCAGGTCTTCTTCGAGGGTGACTTCGGGGCTGGCGTGAAAGGTAAAGCCGCCGTAACCGCGTCCGCTTTTGCGCTCGGTCCGGGCGAGGGCGTATTCCTCACCGCTTTTGGGGTGAAGAAAAACCGGGAAATCCGCACCCACCGGGCGAAAACCCTTGGCGAGCATTTCTTCAGTGGTGGCGCCAACCACAACCCAGTCGATGTCTGTGACAGGCTTGCCTAGCAGGCGATCGCGTACCGCGCCGCCGACTTTATAAATCTGCATAAAAAACCTCCGTTAGCCCGACAGAATAACCTTTGCGTCGAACCTCCGGAGGCACAAACAGGATCAAAGATGGATGACAGCCAGGTCCAGCCGGCCGTAGTCCCCTTCGCTGTGTTCACCTCTGGGCGGAACATGATGGGTTTTCATCACCTGGTCCCCTTGCAGGGTTTCCAGATGAATATCGAAGCCCCAGAGTCGGTGCAGGTGTTTGAGCACTTCCTCGGTGGACTCGCCCAGCGGTTTGCGGTCGTGTTGCTGGTGACGCAAGGTCAGCGAGCGGTCACCACGCCGGTCGATGCTGTAGATCTGCACGTTGGGTTCACGATTACCGAGGTTGTACTGCGCCGCCAGGGTTTCACGGATGATGCGGTAGCCACCTTCGTCATGAATGGCCGGGACCAGCAGATCGTCCTTCTGATCGTCATCAAGAATGCTGAACAGCTTCAGATCACGGATCACCTGGGGTGACAGGTACTGCAGGAT
The DNA here is from genome assembly GCF_964253845.1 of Pseudomonas sp. LjRoot277. NCBI lineage: Bacteria > Pseudomonadati > Pseudomonadota > Gammaproteobacteria > Pseudomonadales > Pseudomonadaceae > Pseudomonas > Pseudomonas sp. LjRoot277. Next base: position 724,250 of record NZ_CAXURI020000001.1, read on the forward strand.
GAAGCTTTCATCCTTGAAGCTGCTCATGGCGAACTTGATGCTCGACAGCCAGTCGGTGCCGGCAATCTCAGGGAACCAGCGGTAGTCCTCTTCGGTCGGGTGTTCACACATGCGGCGAATGTCCCGGTACATGGCAAAGCCGAGGGTGTAGGGGTTGATGCCATTGTAGTAGGGGCTGTCGAAGCCAGGTTGATAGACCACGCTGGTGTGGGACGTCAAAAACTCCATCATGAACCCGTCGGTCACCAGGCCTTCGTCATACAGGTCGTTCATCAGGGTGTAATGCCAGAACGTGGCCCACCCCTCGTTCATCACCTGAGTCTGACGTTGCGGGTAGAAATACTGAGCGATCTTGCGCACGATCCGCACGATTTCCCGCTGCCATGGCTCCAGCAGTGGTGCGTGTTTTTCGATGAAGTAGAGGATATTTTCCTGAGGTTCGGCGGGGAAGCGCGCGTTGTCCTTGTCACTGTACTTGTCCGCACCTTTTGGAATGGTCCGCCACAGATCGTTGATCTGTTTCTGCAAATGCTCTTCCCGATCCTTTTGCCGGCGACGTTCTTCTTCGGCGGAAATCGGATACGGGCGTTTGTAGCGATCGACCCCATAGTTCATCAGGGCATGGCAGGAATCCAGCAGGTCCTCGACCGCGTCGATACCGTGGCGCTCTTCGCACTGCATGATGTATTGCTTGGCGAAGACCAGGTAATCGATGATCGAGCTGGCGTCAGTCCAGGTGCGGAACAGGTAGTTGCCTTTGAAAAAGCTGTTATGCCCGTAGCAGGCATGGGCGACGACCAAAGCCTGCATGCAGATGGTGTTTTCTTCCATCAAGTAGGCGATGCACGGGTCCGAGTTGATCACGATCTCGTACGCCAGCCCCATCTGGCCGCGAGAGTAGGATTTTTCGGTACTGAGGAAGTGTTTGCCGTAGGACCAATGGTGATAACCCAGCGGCATGCCGACGGAGGCGTAGGCGTCCATCATCTGCTCGGCGGTGATCACTTCGATCTGGTTAGGGTAAGTATCGAGCGCGTAGCGAGCCGCCAGACGACTGATTTCTTTGTCGTAGGCCTGAATCAGCTCGAACGTCCATTCGGAGCCGGTGGAAATGGGTTGGCGCTTCTGCTCTTTGGCGGTCATGTCACTAACCTGCGCTGGAAGAGTTCACGGAAGACCGGATAGATATCGCCGGCCGAGACCAGTTGTTGCTGGGCAAAAGTGTCTGAGAAGGCTTCGGCGATGCGTTCGTACTCGAACCACAGGGCCTGATGTTCGCGCGGGGTGATCTCAACGTAAGTGTAGTACTGCACGAACGGCATGATCTGGTTGATCAGAATGTCGCGGCAGATTGGCGAGTCGTCGTTCCAGTTATCGCCGTCGGAGGCCTGGGCGGCATAGATGTTCCATTCATTGCTCGGATAGCGTTCGGCCATGATTTCCTGCATCAGTTTCAAGGCGCTGGAAACGATGGTGCCGCCGGTTTCGCGAGAATAGAAAAACTCTTCCTCATCCACTTCCCGGGCGCTGGTGTGATGGCGGATGAACACGACGTCGATCTTGTCGTAGTTACGCTTGAGAAACAGGTACAGCAGGATAAAGAAACGCTTGGCGATGTCCTTGGTCGCTTGGGTCATGGAGCCGGACACGTCCATCAGGCAGAACATCACCGCTTTGGAACTGGGGTTGGGTTGTTTGATGAGCAAGTTGTACTTGAGGTCGAAGGTATCGAGGAACGGTATGCGATGAATCCGCGCACTGAGTTTTTCGATTTCTGCTTCGATTTTCTGAATATCGCCGAAGTTGTCTGGCTCTTCCTGCTTCAGGCGCAGAAGTTCTTCTTTGGCTTCGCGTAATTTTGCCCGGCTGCTGCCAGACAGGGCGATTCGCCGTGCATGGGCCGAGCGCAAGGTGCGGATGATGTTGATCCGCGACGGATTGCCCTCGTTACTGATCCCGGCACGAACGGTCTTGAAGGTGTCGGTACCGGTCAGGTTGCGCTTGACCAGGTTCGGCAGCTCAAGGTCCTCGAACATGAATTCGAGGAATTCCTCCTGAGTGATCTGAAAGACGAATTCGTCCATCCCTTCGCCTGAGTTGCCGGCCTTGCCGGGGCCTCTGCCACCGCCACCTCCGGGCGGGCGGGCAATGTGCTCGCCGCTGGTGAATTCCTTGTTGCCCGGGTGCACGACGGTCTGCTTGCCACCGCGACCGTGGTGAAGCACCGGCTCGTCAATGTCGCGACCGGGGATGCTGATCTGTTCGCCGTGCTCCATATCGGTAATGGAGCGCCGACTGACCGCCTCTTCGACAGCCTTTTTGATGTGATCACGGTAACGCCGCAGAAACCGCTGACGGTTCACCGTGCTCTTGTTCTTGCCATTGAGACGTCGGTCGATCACATAGCTCATGACTGCTCCTTAGAAGCTGTCCTGAAAGGGGCGAGCGGTTATGCAGCATCGACCGAGCCAAGGGATGCTCACACTCCCCCAAGCGCTTTTGGACGCTGCCTGAACCTCGCTACCGACTTTCGAACACCTTCCAGAGGTCTGTGTAACAGAAAATGCGTACACAGGCCTCTGGCTGACGACAACCGGTCTGACCGGCAGCGGGTTATTGTGATTTTCTGACCCGCAGGTACCACTCGGACAGCAGTCGAACCTGTTTGTCGGTGTAGCCCCGCTCGACCATCCGTGTGACGAAGTCGTTGTGCTTCTGCTGGTCCTCTTTGCTGGCCTTGGCGTTGAAGCTGATGACGGGCAGGAGGTCCTCGGTGTTGGAGAACATTTTCTTCTCGATGACCACCCGCAGTTTTTCGTAGCTGAGCCAGGTCGGGTTCTTGCCGTTGTTATTGGCCCGGGCGCGCAGTACGAAGTTGACGATTTCGTTGCGGAAATCCTTCGGATTGCTGATGCCGGCCGGTTTTTCGATTTTCTCCAGTTCTTCGTTCAGCGCTACGCGGTTGAGGATCTCGCCGGTTTCCGGGTCGCGGTATTCCTGGTCCTGGATCCAGAAGTCGGCGTACAGCACATAGCGATCGAAGATGTTCTGGCCGTACTCGCTGTAAGACTCGAGGTAGGCGGTCTGGATTTCCTTGCCGATGAACTCGATATAGCGCGGTGCCAGGTACTCCTTGAGGAAGCGCAGATAGCGTTCGCGGGTTTCGGCCTGGAATTGTTCCTGTTCGATCTGTTGTTCCAGCACGTAAAGCAAGTGCACCGGGTTAGCGGCGATTTCGTGCGGATCGAAGTTGAACACTTTCGACAGGATCTTGAACGCGAAGCGGGTCGACAGGCCGTTCATGCCTTCGTCGACACCTGCGTTGTCGCGGTATTCCTGGATCGACTTGGCCTTCGGATCGGTGTCCTTGAGGTTTTCGCCGTCATACACGCGCATCTTGGAGTAGATGTTGGAGTTTTCCGGCTCCTTGAGGCGCGAGAGTACGGTGAACTGGGCAAGCATCTTCAGGGTGTCAGGCGCGCAGTGAGCCTTGGCCAGGGAGCTGTTGAACAGGAGCTTGTCGTAGATCTTCACTTCGTCGCTGACCCGCAGGCAGTACGGCACTTTGACGATGTAGATCCGGTCGATGAAGGCTTCGTTGTTCTTGTTGTTGCGGAAGGTGTGCCATTCCGATTCGTTGGAGTGGGCCAGCAGGATCCCGGTAAACGGAATCGCCCCCAGACCTTCGGTACTGTTGTAGTTGCCTTCCTGAGTGGCGGTCAGCAGTGGGTGCAGCACCTTGATCGGTGCCTTGAACATTTCGACGAATTCCATCAGGCCCTGGTTGGCCCGGCACAGTGCGCCCGAGTAGCTGTAGGCGTCGGCGTCGTTCTGCGGGAACTCTTCGAGTTTGCGGATATCGACCTTGCCCACCAGCGCCGAGATGTCCTGGTTGTTTTCATCTCCCGGCTCGGTTTTGGCCACGGCGATCTGGTTGAGGATCGAAGGATAGAGCTTAACCACGCGGAACTGGCTGATGTCGCCGCCGAATTCGGCCAGGCGTTTGGTAGCCCATGGCGACATGATGGTGTTGAGGTAGCGCCGTGGAATGCCGAAGTCTTCCTCGAGGATCGCGCCATCTTCGGTGGCGTTGAACAAACCCAGAGGCGACTCGAATACCGGCGAGCCCTTGATCGCGTAGAAGGGCACTTTTTCGATCAGTTGTTTCAGCTTTTCGGCCAGGGACGATTTACCGCCACCCACAGGGCCGAGCAGATAAAGAATCTGTTTCTTCTCTTCCAGGCCCTGGGCGGCATGGCGGAAATACGACACGATCTGGTCAATGCATTCTTCCATCCCGTGGAAGTCTTCAAAGGCCGGATAGCGGCGGATTACCTTGTTGGAAAAGATCCGTGACAGCCTCGAGTTGGCCGAGGTGTCGAGAAGCTCCGGTTCACCGATGGCCAGTAACAGACGCTCGGCGGCGGAGGCGTAGGCGCTGCGGTCGCTTTTGCACAGCTCAAGATACTCTTGCAGCGAGAGTTCTTCCTGGCGTGTGGACTCGAAGCGTTGTTGGAAGTGGCTAAAGATACTCATGACGTCACCTCGCTCGATACGTGGAGCCGACGCCGGATCATTCAGTCGATGCTGGCAGCGACCGAATATGCAGTCGCTGTTTACCCCCCAGAACTCTTTCGAAGCTGACTACCCCGAAAGCTACTCCCGATGACCCGCGCGCCGGTGTACCGGCTCTCCCCTGTTTTGGATGGCCTGCGCTTAAGGATAGTTGGGAATTCGGGAGGTAAAGGCGAGATACGTAATTAGTTGTGGCAGACCGTTCGTCTGCCACCGCGCGAGCCCGCGGGGGCCGGGGCTTGCGCGTTACAAAAAAATTATTCGGAAGTGCCTTGCGCCGTTTCCGAAGGATAAGTCGTACGCCACAGCTCAAAACCGCCATCCATACTGTAGACGTCGGAGAAGCCCTGACTAATGAGGTAAGCGGCGGCGCCCTGGCTGGAATTGCCGTGATAGCAGACCACCACCGTCGGTGCGTCGAGGTCGGCGCCTTGGATGAAGGCGTGCAGCGAATGGTTATCCAGATGCTTCGAGCCGGCGATGTGCAGTGCGGCAAAGGTCGCTGGGTCGCGAACATCGACCACCACTGCGCCTTGTTCGCGCAGGGCCTGGGCCTGTTCTGGGGGGATACGTTTGAATTCGCTCATGGCGGGCTCCTGTGGCTCGGCTGAAAGCGCAGTCTAGCGCGGGGCGCTGGCTGACGATGGTTCGGGGGTAAGTGCGGCGACTGGCGGCAGGGCAAGGCCATGCTCGTCGCATTTGCAAGACAGGCGTTCACCGCTGTCGACATTCATGAGGGTCAGGGCGCCACCCCAGACACAACCGGTGTCGAGGGCCGAGATGCCCGGCTCATTGCATCGGCCTTCCAGTGCGGCCCAGTGGCCGAAGATGATTTTCAGGCCCTTGGTCTTGCGCTCTTTGTGCTGAAACCAGGGTTTGTAGCCCGGTGGCGCATTGTCGAGGCCTTCCTTGCTTTTGAGGTCAAGCTTGCCCTCGGCGGTACAAAACCGCATGCGGGTGAAATAGTTGGTGATCACCCGCAGGCGTGTCACGCCTTTGAGGTCGTTGTCCCATTTCGCCGGATCGTTGCCGTACATGCCATCGAGGTAGGGCGGCAACAGGTTGTCATCGCGCAATGCAGTCTCGACTTCGGCGGCATACTTCAAGGCCTTGCGCAGTGACCACTGGGGCGGAATGCCAGCATGTACCAGGGCGACATCGCGCTGTTCGTCGTAATGCATGAGCTTTTGCTGACGCAGCCACTCCAGCAGCTCCGCGGAATCGGGCGCTGCGAGAATCTCGAGCAGGGTGTCGGACTTCTTCAGGCGTTCGATGTTTTTTCCGGCCGCCAGCAAGTGCAGGTCATGGTTGCCGAGCACGCACACCAGCGATTCGCGGATGCTATAGAGGAAGCGCAAGGTGTCCAGGGACTGCGGGCCACGGTTGACCAGATCGCCGACCAGCCACAGACGATCCTGTGTCGGGTCGAAGGCGACCTGCTTGAGCAGGCATTGCAATGCTTGAAGACAGCCTTGCAGATCGCCGACGGCATACGTTGCCATCAGTGCAGGGCTCCGGGCACCGCCAGACGGAATGGGGCGATGATGGCGTCGAAGTGTTTGCCGTCGTCGGCAACCATTTCATAAGTGCCCTGCATCGTGCCGACCTTGGAGGTCATGACGGTGCCGCTGCTGTAGGTGTGGCTCTCGCCCACCTCGATCAACGGTTGCTGGCCAACAACGCCGGCTCCGCGAACCTCTTCGACATGCCCGTCACCGTCGGTGATCACCCAGTGCCGTGACAACAGCTTGGCCGGTAGCTCGCCATTGTTGTGCACGGTGATGGTGTAGGCGAAGGCAAAGCGGTTTTGCTCGGGTTGCGATTGTTCTGCCAGATAGCGGGTGACGACGCTGACGTCGACCTGGTAACGAGGATCGGACATGCAAGAGGCCTTAAACGAAGCGGAACGCGGGGCGTAGCTGATAGAACTCAGTCTAGGCCAAGTATCGGGTAGTAAACCAGACATGAAGGCTGGTGTCCTACCCGATAACGCTCATTGCCTGTCAGTCGGCGGCGGGTGTCTGTAGGACTTGTTCGCTGAGCTTGTCGGCCAGGCGCACGAAGGCGGCCAGATCGAGCTGTTCGGGGCGCAGGCTGCCATCAACGCCAGCGGCTTCGATTTCAGCGTTGCTCAGCAGCAGCTTGAGGGTATTGCGCAGGGTCTTGCGGCGCTGGTTAAAGGCTTCGCGCACGACGCGCTCCAACAACTTGTGATCCTTGGCCGGGTGCGGCAGCACCGCGTGAGGCACCAGGCGCACGATAGCCGAATCGACTTTGGGCGGCGGATTGAACGCGCCGGGGCCAACGTTGAACAGATGCTCAACCCGGCAGTGATACTGAACCATGATCGACAAGCGACCCCAGTCACCACCACCAGGGCCTGCTGCCAGGCGCTCGACCACTTCTTTTTGCAGCATGAAGTGCATGTCGCGAATCAGGCTGGCGTTATGCAGCAGGTGAAAAATCAGCGGCGTAGAGATGTTGTACGGCAGGTTACCGACCACCCGCAGGCTGTTCGGCGCAGCGTTCAGGCTGTTGAAGTCGAACTTCAGTGCGTCGCCCTGATGCAGGTTGAAGTTGCTCTTGCCGGCGAATTGCTGGTTGAGGATCGGGATCAGATCCTTGTCCAGTTCCACCACGTCCAGCTGGGCACCGCTGTTAAGCAGACCTTCAGTCAGCGCACCCTGGCCAGGGCCGATTTCCAGCAAGTGGTCTTCAGGCTTGGCGCGAATGGCGCGCAGGATGCGGTCGATAACGCCGGCATCGTGCAGGAAATTCTGGCCGAAGCGCTTGCGCGCACGGTGTTGGTAATGCTCGGTCATAAACGGGTCTCGGCCATCTGGTAGGCGGTTTCCAGGGCGACTTGCAGGCTGCCGGTATCGATTTTGCCGCTGCCGGCCAGGTCCAGGGCAGTGCCGTGGTCGACCGATGTGCGGATGATCGGCAAGCCGAGGGTCACGTTGACTGCCGCGCCGAAGCCTTTGTACTTCAGCACAGGCAGGCCCTGGTCGTGGTACATCGCCAGCACTGCATCGCAGTGCTCCAGATATTTGGGGGTAAACAGAGTGTCGGCGGGCAGGGGGCCACGAAGGTCCATTCCTTCACCGCGCAGGCGCTCTAATGTAGGTTCGATGATGTCGATTTCTTCATGGCCCAGGTGTCCGCCTTCGCCGGCATGGGGGTTGAGCCCACAGACGAGGATGCGTGGCCGGGCAATGCCGAATTTTTCTTGTAGATCGGCGTGCAGGATTCGCGTGACCCGTTCCAGACGCTCCGGCGTGATCGCATCGGCAATCTCGCGAAGAGGCAGGTGAGTGGTGACCAGCGCCACGCGCAATCCGCGAGTGGCGAGCATCATCACCACTTGTGCGGTATGGGTCAGGTCGGCGAGAAATTCTGTGTGCCCGGAAAAGGCGATCCCGGATTCATTGATCACGCCCTTGTGCACAGGGGCCGTGATCATGCCCGCAAAATGCCCGTCCAGGCAGCCTTGGCCAGCTCGAGTCAGGGTTTCGAGAACGAAAGCCGCATTGGCCTTGTCCAGTTGCCCGGCGGTGACCTTGGCGTTGAGCGGTGTATCCCAGACATACAGGCTGTTGGCTGGCGCGGGTACATCCGGCCAGTTGTCCGGGTTTACCGGCAGCAAATCGACAACCACACCCAGCTGCACGGCCCGCTCAAGGAGCAGGTCGCGGCTGGTAATGGCAATCAGGGGATGTGGCTGGGCTTGCGAGGCGAGCAGCAGGCACAGGTCAGGACCTATGCCGGCCGGTTCGCCGGGTGTCAGCGCGAAACGTTTGGGTTTCACTGCGCTGCCTGGTCTGCACCAGGGAGTTTGATCTCTACGTACGCTTCGTCACGGATCTGACGCAGCCAGGTTTGCAGTTCTTCGTCGTATTTGCGGTTACGCAATACGGTCATTGCTTGCTGCTCACGAGCCTGGGTGGTGCTGTCAGTGGCGCGACGGCCGAGGACTTCCAGAACGTGCCAGCCATATTGGGTCTGGAATGGCTTGGACAGCTGACCTTGTGGGGTCTTGGCCATCACTTCACGGAATTCAGGCACCAGTGCATTCGGGTCGATCCAGTTCAGGTCGCCGCCGTTGAGGGCGGAACCCGGATCTTCCGAGAAGCTTTTCGCCAGTTCGCCGAAATCTTCGCCCGCTTCGATACGGGAGTAGAGCGATTGAGCCAGAGCTTTGGTTTTTGCTTCGTCGCGGATCGGGCTAGGTTTGACCAGGATATGACGCACATGCACTTCATCGCGTGTCTGGGTCTCACCGCCACGCTTGTCGAGGATCTTCAGGATGATGAAGCCGCCCGGTGTGCGCATTGGCTGGGTAATGTCGCCGACAGCCATAGTGCCCAGCATGCGATCGAACGGAGGTGGCAATTGACCGGCTTTACGCCAGCCCATGTCGCCACCTTCCAGTGCGGTTTCGCTGGCGGATTTGGCGATTGCCAACTGACCGAAGTCAGCGCCTTGCTTGAGCTGCTGGTAAACCGCGTCTGCCTGTTTGGCTGCGTTCTGAATCGCGTCGGAGTTGGCGCTTTCCGGCGTAGGAATCAGGATGTTGGCCAGGCGGAATTCTTCGGACAGCTGCATTTTGCCAAGGTCGGAAGCGAGGAAGTTCTTCACTTCCTGTTCGGAAACCTGAATACGCTCGGCCACACGACGCTGACGCACACGACTGATGACCATCTCGCGGCGAATCTGGTCGCGTGCGTCGTCGTAAGACAGACCGTCGCGAGTCAGAGCGGCGCGAAATTGTTCAATCGACATGTTATTGCGCTGGGCAATGGTGCCGACAGCCTGGTTCAGTTCTTCATCGGTAATGCGGATACCGGAGCGTTCGCCGATCTGCAGTTGCAGGTTTTCGACGATCAGACGTTCAAGTACCTGCTGATCCAGCACGTTGGCCGGCGGTACGGCAGAACCACGCTTGGCGATGGTTTGCTGAACTTCATGAACGCGTTGGTCCAGTTGGCTCTGCATGACCACGTCGTTGTCGACAATGGCCACCACTTTATCGATGGACTGCACCGCGGCGTTCGCCGCGGTACCCAGGAACAGCGCGCCCAGCATCAGCGGGCGCAGACAATCAGAAAGCTTGGTCTTCACGTTCACGATAACCTTGGATGCCTTTGTCGAGGAAGCTCTCTACTTTGGCGCCGGTGAGGCCGCCGAGTCCCTTCAGAACAATTTGTAGGAAGATGCCGTGGTCGCCTTTTTCGTTTTCCGGGGCGTTCTGACTGAATTCGTCATAGCTGACCCAGTAACGGTTGATCAGGCGCAGTTTCCAGCAGCAGTTGTCGTACTCGAAACCACCGAAAGCTTCCAGGGTACGGTTACGGTTGTAGTCATACTGCCAGCGGCTGATGGCGTTCCATTGCGGCACGATCGGCCAGATCACCGAGAAATCGTGCTGCTCAATCTTGTAGTAGTCCTTCACGTAGCCAGGTTGGCCTGGGGTGCCGTAGTCACCACCGCCGACTTGCCATTTACCGGTGTTCTGGTCGTAACGGACCTGGTCATTACGATAGCGATAGCCGGCGTTGATGACCTTGTTCGGGTTGTCTTCAGGCTGGTAGTGGAACATCGCGCTGCCGGAGCGAGGGCTGCGGCTGTCCGGGTCCCAGTTGTAATCGGCCGTGGTGCGCCAATCGCGGTTCCAGCGATATTCGTATTCCAGCGCATAAGGCGAGACATTAGCATGCGCGTCGTCGCGGGTTTTTGCATCGATACCCGGCAACTGGACTTCGCGGTCCTTGAAGTACAAGGCCTGGCCGACGCTGATGCGTTGACGTTCGAAGCCATTTTCTTCGATCCAGCGGTTGGTGATGCCCAGAGACAGTTTGTTCTCGTCGCCGACACGGTCGGAGCCGGAGAAGCGGTTGTCACGGAACAGCGACGCGTAGTTGAAGGTGTATTCGGTGGTGTCGAATACCGGAATGTCTTCCTGATCCGTTTCAGGGACGTACAGGTAGAACAGGCGCGGTTCGAGGGTCTGGCGATAGTTCTTGCCGAACCATTGGGTGTTGCGATCGAAGTACAGGCCGCTGTCGATGCTTGCAATCGGCACGCCACGGTTCTGGCTGCTGCTGAAGGTGCCGTTGAGCTTTTGCTGCTCCGCGGTTTGCGCGTCAATCTGGCTTTTGCCGGTACCGTCCAGATCCAGTTGGTACTGGGTGTACTGGTACTTGAGAGATGGCTTCACGAAGCCATAAGTCCAGTCCAACGGTAGGCTGACACCCGGTTTGAGATTCAAACGGTCGCCATTGGCACGTGCCAGTCCCGTAACGTTGTTATCAAGGCGCGGTTCAACGGTACCGTCTTCGTTAACGAAGTTACCGTTCTTCAAATCACGGTCGAAGCGTACGACTTCTGTGTCGTAGTCGAAATTCAGGCCGCCAGGGTGAGTCGGCAACTGACCATTGAAAGTGATCTGCGGCAAGCGGTCGTACGGCGTAATGTCCGAAACGGTCGCGAGCTGATAAGCCTGTGCATTCAAGCGAGCGGTGTAGCTGTCGCCACGATAGGTGACAGAACCCTGCTGGTTCACGAAGTCAGAGCTTTTTACCCCGATCTGATCGGTTTGCAGATCCTGGAAGTAATACGGATCGCTGAGCTTGGTGTAATCGACTTGTGTCAGAACGCGCGAGTCGAGACCGCCCTTGTGCTGCCAGTTATACATGTAGCGGTTTTTCTGGTAGTCGGTCTGCTTGCTGCGATCGGTATCTTCGTCGTTGAGGTACGCGGCGCCGAACTGACCTTCGCTGGACGGGGTCAGGTAACGGAATTCGCCTTCCATCAACAGCCCGTGCTTGCTCATGTAGCGAGGGTACAACGTGGCATCGTAGTTCGGTGCCAGGTTGAAGTAATACGGTGTGACCAGCATGAAGCCGGTATCGCTGCCGGTGCCGATGGTCGGTGGCAGGAAGCCGGACTGGCGACGGTCGTCGATCGGGAAATAGATGTACGGCGTGTATAGAACCGGAATGTCTTTGACCCGCAACGTCACGTTGGTCGCGGTACCGAAGCCGGTGGCCGGGTTCAAGGTGATGTTGTTGCCCTTGAGCTGCCAGGCGTTGCTGTCCGGTTCGCACGTGGTGTACGTACCATCCTTGAGGCGGATGATCGCGTTCTCGGCACGTTTGGCGTACAGCGCATTACCGCGGATACGGGATTTGTGCATCACGTATTCGGCGTTGTCGACCTTGGCTTCACCGGTGTCGAGCTGCACGTCGGCGTGGTCGCCCACGATCAGAGCGCCGTTGTCGCGAACACGGACGTTACCGCTCAGTTCGCCACGGCTCTCGGCCTGGTAGAGGTTCGCTTCGTCGGCTTCGACCTGCATGCTGCCCTGACGCATGACCACATCACCCGCCAGGGTCGCGACCTGCTCATCCTGCTTATAGCGAGAGGCTTTGGCGCCGAGAAAGGTCGGAGCGTCACTTTTATTCGTCTTGTCATTCATGCCAGGACGAATCGGTTCGATATAGGAACCAGCGCAGTAAGGACCGGTTTCGGCCAATTGCGCGGCAGTGAGCTTCTCGCGCGGAACCCAATCGAGGTGGCTGTAGTCTTCGCTACGCGACTTCAGGCCGCGGCCCTTGGATTCGGTCACCAGCACAGGTTTTGCGCCGGTGTCTTGACTTAAACCGCTGTCAGCCGGAGTCTCGCCGCTCGTGCTTGCCGCCGCACTGCCGTCATGGACGGGGCGAGGTGGTAGCGCAGCTGCTGGAGATTTTGGCGCACAGTTCCAGGCACCCGAAGCAGAGACTGAGCAGTCATACTGTTCCGCGGCGACCACGAACGAAGTGGCTAGAGGTTGCAGGGCCAGCAGACTGCCGGTAACCAACAACGGAAATTTTTTACGAAACGCGGGGGATTTCAATGCCATCTTATTAGTCCGGGCTTCCTGCGTGCCATCTGCCCGCGGTGTGGGCCGCACGCCTCTCGATGGTCTGAAAAAGATGCTGGATAATAAAGCATGACCCGCTTGACGGCTAGCGCCGTCGGAGACCCTTGCAATGCCTGACCAAGATGTACGTTTGCAACACCTGAAAGTTTGGCTCGATGAGCAATTGGCTGCCCTCTTTGCAGAACAGGACTGGGGCGTCGTACCCCCGGCCACGTTGACCGCGGCCAGCAGTGATGCGAGTTTTCGACGTTATTTCCGCTGGGAAGGCGAGGGCAGAAGCTTCGTCGTGATGGACGCGCCACCGCCCCAGGAAAACTGTAAACCCTTCGTGGATATCGCTTTTTTGCTGGCGAAATCCGGAATAAATGTTCCGCAAATTTATGCCGAAGACCTCGAACGTGGTTTTCTTTTGCTCAATGACCTGGGCAACAAGACTTACCTGGACGTGATCGACAGCGAAAATGCCGACGATTTGTTCAAGGATGCCCTGCAAGCGCTGCTGGCTTTTCAGCAGTTGCCGATGGTTGCACCGCTGCCAAGTTATGACGTGGCGCTGCTGCGTCGCGAGCTGGAATTGTTCCCTGAGTGGTACGTGAAGCGCGAGTTGGGCATCGAATTCGACTCGGCGCAGCAAATGCTCTGGCAGAACGTGACCGAGCTATTGATCGACAGCGCACTGGCCCAGCCCAAAGTGCTGGTGCACCGCGACTACATGCCGCGCAACCTGATGCTCAGCGAGCCCAATCCCGGCGTGCTGGATTTCCAGGATGCAGTCTATGGTCCGGTGACCTACGACGTGACCTGCCTGTTCAAGGATGCGTTCCTCAGCTGGCCCGAGGCGCGTGTGCGCGGTTGGCTGGAAGCCTACTGGCAGCAAGCGTGCGATCTCGGGATCCCGGTCCAGCCCGACTTCGAAGATTTCCTGCGCGCCAGTGACCTGATGGGTGTGCAGCGGCACCTGAAAGTGATCGGCATCTTTGCCCGCATCTGCCACCGCGACGGCAAGCCGCGTTATCTCGGTGATGTACCACGCTTCTTCGCTTATATAGACGCTGTGATCGCCCGCCGCCCTGAACTGGCCGAGCTGGATGTGTTGCTGCTGAGTCTGCGTGCTGGAGTGAATGCATGAAGGCAATGATTCTGGCTGCAGGGAAAGGCGAGCGCATGCGCCCGCTGACCTTGACCACGCCGAAGCCTCTGGTTCGCGCTGGCGGTATTCCGTTGATCGAGTATCACTTGAAGGCCTTGGCGGTGGCGGGGTTTACCGAGGTGGTGATTAACCATGCCTGGCTCGGCCAACTGATCGAAAACTACCTGGGTGATGGCTCGCAATACGGCGTACGTATTCAGTACTCGCCGGAAGGTGAGCCACTGGAAACCGGAGGCGGGATTTTCCGTGCGCTGCCGTTGCTGGGTGACGAGGCCTTTATGGTGGTCAACGGTGACATCTGGACCGACTACGACTTCAGCGTGTTGCACCAACCGATCACCGGGCTGGCGCATTTGGTGTTGGCGGATAACCCTGCCCATCACCCGACCGGCGATTTCAGTCTGATCGACGGGCAAGTACGCGACGGCCAACCGGACACTGCAACCCTGACCTACAGCGGCATCGCGGTCCTGCACCCGCAGCTGTTCGACGGTTGCTCCGCCGGCGCCTTCAAGCTTGCACCGCTGCTGCGCAAGGCCATGGCCGATGGACACGTCACCGGCGAGCGCTTGAATGGACATTGGGTGGATGTCGGCACTCACGAACGTCTGGCTGAAGTCGAAACCCTGTTAGAAGCGAGACGCTGACATGTTGTGGCCAGGGACTCTGATTGGAGCCGGAGCGGGCTTTTACATCGCCAGCATTCCGGGGGCCATGCTAGGCGCCTTGTTGGGGCAGGTGCTGGATCGGCACTTGCACATACAAAGCTGGGCGCACTTGCGAGAAAGGCTCGGTGGCCGCTCGGTGCTGCGCAACGATGAACTGCTGTTTGTATTGTTGGGACGGCTGGCCAAGTGCGATGGACGGGTGGTGGAAGGGCATATCCAGCAGGCCCGTCAGGAAATGCGCTCGCTGGACATGACCGAGTCGGCCCAGCGTCGGGCCATTGCGGCGTTTAATCGCGGCAAGTCGGGAGATGACCGGTTGCGCGGTTACCTGCGCCGCTTGAGTCATCAACCTCATGCCGCCGAAGGCGTCTTGCGCGCCTGTTGGCGGATGATCTGGGCCGATGGCCGCGCCGGTAGCGCTGAGCGAGAGCTGATCAGGCAGTGGGGTAAATGGCTGGGCTGGTCGTCACAACAGGTACGGGCTCTGTCGGCCGATTACGAGCAGCACAAGTTTGCACAGGCCAGCAGCGTGCTGACCTATCAAGATGCCCTGCGGCTTTTGGGCGTTTCGGCGACCAGTGAGCCGGCGCAGATCAAGCGTGCTTATCGACGCCTGCTGAGTCGCCATCACCCGGACAAGATCGCCGGCAGCGGTGCGACGGCGCTGCAGGTGCGCGAAGCCACTGACAAGACTCGCGAACTGCATAGCGCCTACACATTGATTCGCGAGCGGCGGGATTTTCGCTAGTGGCCGGGAAGATCAAAAGGTCGCAGCCTGCGGCAGCTCCTACAGGTGTACGCATAACCCGGTGTAGGAGCTGCCGCAGGCTGCGATCTTTTGCTTTTGCTTAATTCGCGGTCTGTGGACTCAACCAGCCCCGCACCCGACGGAACAGTTGCTCTTGCTCTGCATTGGAATTACCCGGCAAAGCCTTGAGCGAAACCTGACTGAACCCCGAAGTCTTCAAGCGTTTGCTGGCCTGTAAGCGTTCCAGCGCCAGGTTGCGGTCCAGCGGCCTATCCATATAGAAGATGTCTGCGGTGGGCAGCTTCAGGGTCGGTGTCAGTTCGGCCAGCTCTGGTTTGGCTTTCACCGGCATCTGAGCGGCGACCATCACAAACTTCTCCACTTGCGAGGGCTGCTTCTCGCTCAGGTAGCGCGCGGCCCAGTAAGCGCCAGTGCCATGCCCCAGCACGACAATGCTGCGAGCGCTTTGCTGTTCGGCGTAGGCGATCGCGGCGTCGATGCGGGCGAAGATTCGTTCAGCGTCGGCTTTGGCCTGTTCCTCGGTGGTTTCGGCGATCGCCTTGTCCGCCACCTCCGCTTCGCCGCCCGCCGCTTGTTCGATGGGCGCTGCGGTGGTCGAGTCTTTGCTGCCGGCGTCAGGGGCTTTTGGTGTGGGCGGCACTTCGACGATACGCGGCGCAATGGCATCGCTTTGCAGGTCCGGCAAGGTGATACTCAGGCTGCTCCACTCGGCGTCCGGCAATTTCCGTCTCAATGGACCGATTGCTTGCGGCCAGTCAACGGTTTCGCCGGCGCCCGGGATGATAATCACCGCGCCTTTGGGGGCGGCGGAATTGGCCGGTTTCCACAAGGCCAGAAACGTGTCGCTGCCCGCTTGCAGTTGCTGCTGTTCCTGAGCAGGGATCTGTCGCTCAAGTGCAGACGCTTCTTCCTGACTACGCTCAAGCAGCGGCTGGCGCTCGACCGGTTTTTCTTCGGCGGGTGTTTCCGTAGTGGCTGGCGCCGGGTCGGCGGCCTCGACAGAAAAGGCACAAGGCAGGATCAGCGACAGGCACAATGCTGGCAGTGCCAGGCGGTAGACAGGGGGCATCGGATATTCCAGGCCAGAAGTTATTCCGGCAGCCTAATGGGTTGGTCAGTATTTGTCAGTGTGTGAGATTTCGATGATGCGTTTTCGCTGCCTGTGGGTTATCGGCTGTTTGTGGTTTCCCTTGATGGGCTGGGCGGCTCCCGCGCCACCGGTGCATGTCGCGCAATTGTCCGTGGGCCAGCAGCAATGGCTGGCGCAACATGGCGAATTGCGCGTGGGGCTTGTGTTGCAAGTGCCCTACGCCCAATACGATCGCCGCTTGCAGCGTTTGTCCGGGGTCAATGTCGAGCTGATGAAGTGGCTGGCCAAGGCGCTTAAAGTCGAACTGAGCTGGCGCAACTTTCCCGACCTGGCGCAGCTGGAAGACGCCGCACGCGAGGGTGAAATCGACATCGCTCCGGGGCTGACCCAAACACCCGATGGCCTGCGGCTCTGGCAGTTTTCCGACCCGTATATGCGGGTGCCGCAACTGGTGGTCAGCGACCAGAAAAGCACCGGCGTGGTAGAGCTGGAAAAACTCGACAGCCAGACCCGCGTCGCCGTGCGCATGCCCGGCGCCACCGCCGATTACCTGCGCAGCAATTACCCGCACCTGAACCTTCAAGGCGTACCGATCGAGCGCCAGGCGCTGCAACTGTTGTTGAGTCAGCAGGCCAGTTACGCCGTGGTCGACGAAGCGCAGCTGGGGCGTTTGTCCGCCGAGCCAGAGTTCGCCGGTCTGGTGGTGGTGGGCGACATCGGCCTGCCGCAACTGTTGCGGGTGGCCACGCGCCGGGACTGGCCGGAACTGGCCGGCATCGTCGAAAGTGCGTTGCGGGCGATCCCGGCCAAGGACCTGGAGCAACTGCACAACCAATGGCTGCAACCCAAATACCCGCGGCTGACCGAGTCCCCGGGTTTCTGGCAAAACCTCTGTCTGTTGTTGGCGGTGGTGATGCTGAGCAGCATGGCCATCGTGTTCTGGCAGCGTCGGCAGCAGCACAGTCTTGAGCATCGTTTGCGGGCTGCGCGCGAAGACATTGCGCTGCGTGCCGCCAGCGAAGAAGCCTTGCGACTCACTCAGTTTTCCATCGATCAGAGCACCGTCGGCATCCTGTGGGTCAACTGGGACAGCCATGTGCGCTACGCCAATCGCGCGGCCGAAACCATGCTGGGTTATCCGGCGGGCGGGATCATTGATCGGCCGCTGATCGACTTCGAGCCCGGCTTGCACATGGACCGCTGGCTGAACCTGTGGAAACGCGCCCGGGCCAGTGAGGACGGCCCGCAAAGTTTTGAAACCAACTGCATACGGGCGGATGGCAGCAATCTGCCGGTGGATGTTTCGCTGAGCTTTTTGCGGTTTCGCGACGGAGAATACCTGGTGGTCTACCTCAACGACGTCACCGAGCGCCGTCGTGCATTGGCTGCGTTGCGGGAAAGCGAGGCGCGGCTGCAAGGGATCGCCGCCAACGTTCCAGGACTGGTCTTTCGTCTGGAACGGGCGCCGGTGACGGGGCAGATCGATTTTGCCTACATCAGTGAAGGCAGCGAGAGCCTGGTGGGTTACGCACCGGCCACCCTGGCCCATCGCGACAAAGGCCTGCGCAGCCTGGTGCACCCGGACGACAAGGCCAGTTATCACCAAACCCAGGACCATGCGCTGGATACTGACAGTGACTGGTCGTGGCAGGGACGGATTCTCACCCGATCCGGCGAACAGCGCTGGGCCGAGATCAAAGCCATCACCCGCCGACTCGAAGACGGCGCCTATGTCTGGGACGGGATCGTCTGGGACATCAGCGAGAGCAAGCGCATCGAACTGGAACTGGCCAGCTCTCGCGAGCAGTTGCGTGAGTTGTCCGCGCACCTGGAGAGTGTGCGGGAAGAGGAAAAGGCCCGCATCGCCCGGGAAGTTCACGACGAACTGGGTCAGATGTTGACCGTGCTGAAGCTGGAAACCTCCATGTGCGAACTGGCCTATGCGCAGCTCGACCCCGGTCTGAACGAACGCTTGAACAGCATGAAGCGACTGATCGCTCAGCTATTCCAACTGGTTCGCGATGTAGCCACGGCGCTGCGACCGCCGATTCTCGACGCCGGGATCGCCTCGGCCATTGAATGGCAGGCTCGCCGATTCGAGGCGCGCACGCAGATTCCGTGTCTGGTGCAGGTGCCGGAGAATCTGCCGGTGCTCAGTGATGCCAAGGCGATTGGCCTGTTCCGGATACTCCAGGAAGCGCTGACCAATGTCATGCGCCATGCCCAGGCGCATACTGTCGAACTGACATTGGCGCTGGAAGGCGACGAGTTGTGTCTGACCGTCAGCGATGATGGCGTAGGATTTGTCCCTGCCACCGGTAGAGCAACATCCTTCGGGGTGGTCGGCATGCGCGAGCGAGTGTTGATCATGGGCGGGCAGTTGTCGCTTGAGAGTGAACCGGGTGAAGGCACGACCCTGAGCGTGCGAGTGCCGCTGGATGAGGAGAAGTAAGTGATCCGTGTATTGGTAGCCGAAGACCACACCATCGTCCGCGAAGGCATCAAGCAATTGATCGGCCTGGCCAAGGATTTGCTGGTGGTAGGGGAGGCGAGCAATGGTGAGCAGTTGCTCGAGACCTTGCGCCATGTTCCCTGCGAAGTGGTTTTGCTGGACATCTCCATGCCAGGGGTTAACGGGCTGGAGGCGATTCCGCGGATTCGTGCGCTGAACAATCCGCCGGCGATTCTGGTGTTGTCGATGCACGACGAAGCGCAAATGGCCGCCCGTGCGTTGAAGGTTGGCGCCGCCGGTTATGCGACCAAGGACAGCGATCCTGCACTGCTGCTGACGGCGATCCGCAAGGTCGCGGCGGGCGGGCGCTACATCGACCCGGACCTGGCCGACCGCATGGTCTTCGAAGTCGGCCTGACCGATTCGCGGCCGTTGCACTCGTTGCTGTCCGAGCGCGAGTTCTCGGTGTTCGAGCGCCTGGCCCAGGGCGCCAACGTCAACGACATCGCCCAGCAACTGGCCTTGAGCAGTAAAACCATCAGCACCCACAAGGCGCGGCTGATGCAGAAGCTCAACATCACCTCCCTGGCGGAACTGGTGAAGTACGCGATGGAACACAAACTCCTCTAAAGGCTGTGCTCCTACAGGGATGAAGCGTCGCCATGTCCATTTGCGACATGCCCGACAACCTTCTTTTGCCCGTTCCTGCGGCTTGCAGCTTCAAGATTGCCGCTGCCCCTATCCAATCCCGCCATCCTTGTAGGGCAATCCCTACCCCCAACATTCCATCTGGCTGAGGCCATTCTCTCCTGCGCCCCGATTTGCGTGGTCGGCAGCGTCCACTAGGCTTAGTCCACAGCAGTCATCAACAACAAAGGTGTGGGTATGAGCCAGGTCGATTCAAGCGCAGGGGCCAGCGATATTCTGGTCAGCTTTCGTGGAGTACAAAAAAGCTACGACGGCGAGAACCTGATCGTCAAAGACCTCAACCTGGAGATTCGCAAAGGCGAATTCCTCACCTTGCTCGGGCCCTCCGGCTCCGGCAAGACCACCAGCCTGATGATGCTCGCCGGTTTCGAAACACCGACCGCAGGCGAAATCCAGCTGGCCGGGCGTTCCATCAACAACGTCCCGCCACACAAGCGCGACATCGGCATGGTGTTCCAGAACTACGCGTTGTTCCCGCACATGACCGTTGCCGAGAACCTGGCGTTCCCGTTGACCGTGCGCGGTTTGAACAAGAGCGATGTCAACGACAAGGTCAAAAAAGTCCTGAGCATGGTTCAGCTCGATACCTTCGCCCAGCGCTATCCGGCACAACTGTCCGGCGGTCAGCAGCAGCGTGTGGCCCTGGCCCGCGCCCTGGTGTTCGAACCGCAACTGGTGCTGATGGACGAACCCCTCGGCGCACTGGACAAACAACTGCGTGAACACATGCAGATGGAAATCAAGCACCTGCACCAGCGACTCGGCGTGACCGTGGTCTACGTGACCCACGACCAGGGCGAAGCCCTGACCATGTCCGATCGCGTGGCCGTGTTCCACCAGGGCGAGATTCAGCAGATCGCGCCGCCGCGCACTCTGTACGAAGAGCCGAAAAACACCTTCGTCGCCAACTTCATCGGCGAGAACAACCGCCTCAATGGCCGCTTGCACAGCCACACCGGCGACCGCTGCGTGGTTGAGTTGGGTCGCGGTGAAAAGGTCGAAGCCCTGGCGGTCAACGTCGGCAAGACCGGCGAACCCGTCACGCTGTCGATTCGCCCCGAGCGCATTAGCCTCAACGGCGCAAGCGATCAATGCGTCAACCGCTTCTCAGGGAGGGTGGCGGAATTCATCTATCTGGGCGACCACGTCCGGGTTCGCCTGGAAGTCTGCGGCAAGACCGATTTCTTTGTGAAACAACCGATTGCCGAGCTCGATCCCGCGCTGGCCGTCGGCGACGTGGTACCGCTTGGCTGGCAGGTCGAACACGTTCGCGCGCTCGACCCACTTCTAGAGGCGCATTGATCGCCCCCCTGCTTCAACAACACAACCCTGCACGTGGAGAGAACAATAAATGTTGAGATCCCTGAAATTCACCGCTTTGGTCATGGGCATGATCGGTGCGGCACACGCAATGGCGGCGGGCCCGGACCTGACCGTGGTGTCCTTTGGCGGGGCGAACAAGGCTGCGCAGGTCAAAGCCTTCTACGCACCGTGGGAAGCGGCAGGCAACGGCAAGATCGTGGCGGGCGAGTACAACGGCGAAATGGCCAAGGTCAAAGCTATGGTCGACACCAAGAGCGTGTCCTGGGACCTGGTAGAAGTTGAATCGCCAGAACTGTCCCGTGGTTGCGACGAAGACATGTTCGAGCAGCTTGATCCGAAGTTGTTCGGCAAGTCCGAAGACTACGTCAAAGGCGCCATCCAGCCATGCGGCGTGGGCTTCTTCGTGTGGTCGACCGTGCTGGCCTACAACGCCGACAAACTGGCCTCCGCACCGACCAGTTGGGTGGATTTCTGGGACACCAAGAAATTCCCGGGCAAACGTGGCCTGCGCAAAGGCGCCAAGTACACCCTGGAATTCGCTCTGATGGCCGACGGCGTTGCGCCGAAAGACGTCTACAAAGTACTGGCCGGCAAGGATGGTCAGGATCGCGCGTTCAAGAAGCTCGATGAGCTCAAACCAAGCATCCAGTGGTGGGAAGCCGGCGCGCAACCGCCGCAGTACCTCGCTTCCGGCGACGTGGTCATGAGCTCGGCCTACAACGGCCGGATCGCTGCCGTGCAGAAAGAAAGCAACCTGAAAGTCGTGTGGAACGGCGGTATCTACGACTTCGACGCATGGGCCATCCCGAAAGGTCTGGATAAGGCACGCGCTGAAGCGGCGAAGAAATTCATCGCTTTCTCGGTGGCGCCGCAGCAGCAAAAGACCTACTCGGAAAACATCGCCTACGGCCCGGCCAACACCCAGGCCGTACCGTTGCTGGCCAAGGATGTCCTGAAAGACATGCCGACCACCCCGGAAAACATCGCCAACCAGGTGCAGATCGATGTCAGCTTCTGGGCTGACAACGGTGAGCAACTGGAACAGCGCTTCAATTCCTGGGCTGCCAAGTAGGAGCTGCCGAAGGCTGCGATCTTTTGATCTTGATCTTCAGCGGTCTCAAAGCCGCCAAAAGATCGCAGGCTGCGCCAGCTCCTACAGGGCTGGTGTTTGCTTCAAGAGTTGATGCAATGCGGCATCACGCTATGTGATGCCGCCCATCCAAAGATTTCCGGAGTACGCCATGGCCACCGCCATTCCCCTGAACGCGGGCACCGACCCCACCTTGAAGCAGCGGCTCAAGCACGCCGAGCGGATCAACCGCTGGAAAGCACAAGCCTTGATCGCGCCGTTGGTGCTGTTTCTGTTGCTGGTGTTCCTGGTGCCTATCGTGGCGCTGCTCTACAAAAGCGTTGGTAACCCGGAAGTGGTCGGCGGCATGCCGCGCACCGTGGCGGCTATCGCCAGTTGGGATGGCCGAGGCCTGCCCGCTGAACCGGTTTACAAGGCGGCCAGCGAAGACCTCGCTGAAGCCCGCAAGAATCAGACCCTGGGCGACCTGTCCAAGCGCTTGAACATGGAGTTGGCCGGCTACCGCAGCCTGCTGACCAAAACTGCACGTGCTTTACCGTTCGCCACCGAACCGGCCTCTTATAAAGAAGCGCTGGAAGGTCTCGACGAGCGCTGGGGCGACCCGGCCTATTGGCAAGCGGTGCGCCGCAACACCAGCAGCATCACGCCTTATTATTTACTGGCGGCGGTCGATCACCGTATCGACGATCTCGGCGAAATCGCCCCGGCCACGCCCGATCAGGCGATCTACCTCGACATCTTCGCCCGGACCTTCTGGATGGGGCTGATCATCACCATGATCTGCCTGCTGCTGGCGTATCCATTGGCTTACTTGCTGGCGAACCTGCCATCACGTCAAAGCAACCTGCTGATGATTCTGGTGCTGCTGCCGTTCTGGACCTCGATTCTGGTGCGGGTCGCCGCGTGGATCGTGTTGCTGCAATCGGGTGGCTTGATCAACAGCGGCCTGATGGCGATGGGCATTATCGATAAACCGCTGGAGCTGGTGTTCAACCGCACCGGGGTTTACATCTCCATGGTGCACATCCTGCTGCCGTTCATGATTCTGCCGATCTACAGCGTGATGAAAGGCATCTCGCCGACCTACATGCGTGCCGCGATTTCCCTCGGCTGCCATCCGTTCGCCAGTTTCTGGCGGGTGTATTTCCCGCAGACCTATGCCGGTGTCGGCGCCGGTTGCCTGTTGGTGTTCATCCTCGCCATCGGCTACTACATCACCCCGGCCTTGCTGGGTAGCCCGAACGATCAGATGGTCAGTTACTTCGTCGCCTTCTACACCAACACCAGCATCAACTGGGGCATGGCGACCGCACTCGGTGGGCTGCTGCTGTTGGCGACCGTGGTGCTTTATCTGATTTACAGCTGGCTGGTGGGCGCCAGTCGCCTGCGTCTGAGCTAAGGGGAGAACGAAATGCTGAGTCCTTATATGTCGCCCATTGAGCGGGTGTGGTTTTACAGCTTGCGCATTCTCTGCGGGCT
This sequence comes from Pseudomonas sp. LjRoot277, assembly GCF_964253845.1. Taxonomy (NCBI): domain Bacteria; kingdom Pseudomonadati; phylum Pseudomonadota; class Gammaproteobacteria; order Pseudomonadales; family Pseudomonadaceae; genus Pseudomonas; species Pseudomonas sp. LjRoot277. The sequence goes on from NZ_CAXURI020000001.1 coordinate 747,478, forward strand.
GGTCCTGTTGTTCCTGATCCTGCCGGTGCTGGTGATTATTCCGCTGTCGTTCAACTCCGGGAGTTTTCTGGTGTACCCGCTGCAAGGCTTTTCGCTGCACTGGTACCAGGACTTCTTCGCTTCGGCCGAGTGGATGCGTTCGCTGAAGAACAGCATCATCGTTGCTCCGGCGGCGACTGTGCTGGCGATGATCTTCGGTACGCTGGCGGCAATCGGCCTGACACGGGGTGACTTCCCCGGCAAACCGCTGGTGATGGCGCTGGTGATTTCACCGATGGTGGTGCCGGTGGTGATCATTGGTGTGGCCAGTTACCTGACCTTCGCTCCGCTGGGGTTTGGTAACAGTTTTGTCTCGCTGATCGTCGTGCATGCGGTGTTGGGTGTGCCGTTCGTGATCATTACCGTGTCGGCTACCTTGCAAGGTTTCAACCAGAACCTGGTGCGTGCGGCGGCCAGCCTTGGCGCTTCGCCGCTGACGGCATTCCGCCGCGTGACCTTGCCGTTGATCGCGCCGGGAGTGATCTCGGGGGCACTATTCGCCTTCGCGACGTCGTTCGATGAGGTGGTGGTAACGCTGTTCCTCGCCGGCCCCCAACAGGCGACGTTGCCTCGGCAAATGTTCAGCGGCATCCGCGAAAACCTCAGCCCAACGATTGCTGCCGCAGCGACCCTGCTGATTGCCTTCTCGGTAATCCTGCTGCTGACCCTGGAATGGCTGCGCGGCCGTAGCGAAAAACTGCGTACCGCTCAGGTCTGAGGCCGTACACGGTCAAAATGTGGGAGCGGGCTTGCTCGCGAAAGCGGTCTGACATTCAACATCAATGTTGACTGACAGGGCCTCTTCGCGAGCAAGCCCGCTCCCACATTTGATTTGTGTCGACCCTGTCATGGATATGAAGTCATTCACTGCCTGAAAGCAGACAAACCCCAATCCCCAGCTACTCTTGTGCCCAGCTCCCCTATCTATAAGAGGCTGCGCACATGAGTATTTCCTCTTTCAAAATCGCTCACAAACTGATCACCGGCGCCGGTGCCATCGAGCAACTGGCGGCTGAACTGACACGCCTGGACATCGACAACCCGTTGATCGTCACCGATGCCGCACTGGTCAAGTCCGGCACGGTCGAGCTGGCGCTGGCGCAGCTGGGCGATCGAGCCTACGAAATTTTTGACCGTGTGCTGCCAGACCCGGAAATCGCCATCGTCGAAGACTGCATGCGGGTCTACCGCGAGGGCGGGCACGACGGACTGATCGGCCTGGGCGGCGGCAGTGCCATCGACATCGCTAAAAGTGTCGCGGCCTACGCCGGTTATCACGGGGCGCTGGAGGATCTGTTCGGCATCGATCAGGTGCCGCGCAAAGGCCCGCCGCTGATCGCCATCCCGACCACCGCGGGCACTGGCTCGGAAGTCACTAACGTGGCGATCCTCTCCGACAAGGTCGCGCAACTGAAGAAAGGCATCGTCAGCGACTATCTATTGCCGGACGTGGCGCTGGTCAGCCCGCAAATGACCCTGACCTGTCCGCGCAGTGTCACTGCCGCCAGTGGCGTCGATGCACTGGTGCATGCCATCGAATCCTATCTGTCGCTGAACGCCTCACCGATTACCGACGCGTTGGCCATCGGCGCCATCAAGCTCATCGCCAAGGCGCTGCCGAAGGCTTACGCCAATCCGTCCAATCTCCAGGCCCGCGAAGACATGGCCACCGCCAGCCTGATGGCCGGTATGGCGTTCGGCAATGCCGGGGTCGGCGCGGTGCATGCGCTGGCGTACCCGCTGGGCGGCCGTTACAACATTGCCCATGGCGTCAGCAACGCCTTGCTGCTGCCATATGTCATGACCTGGAACAAAATGGCCTGCGTGGAGCGCATGCAAGATATCGCCGAGGCCATGGGGGTGAAGACCGCTCATCTGAGCGCCAACGACGCAGCGGACAAGGCCGTAGAGGCGATGACCGAGTTGTGCGCTGCGGTGGAAATCCCGCCGGGCCTGCACAGCTTCGGCGTTCCAGAAGATGCCATCCCTGCCATGGCCGTGGAAGCGGCGGGAATTGAGCGCCTGATGCGCAACAATCCGCGCAAATTGAGCGCCATCGATATCGAGAAGATCTACCGAGCGGCCTACTGATCATCGCGGCTACGGTGCGCGGGTCAAAGCATGAGGTATACAATGCGCGCCATCGTGATTCTGCTCAAAAAAGGTGCGTCATGCAGCCCTTCGTAATTGCTCCGTCGATTCTCTCCGCCGACTTCGCCCGCCTGGGTGAAGAAGTGGACAACGTCCTGGCCGCTGGCGCCGACTTCGTGCACTTCGATGTCATGGACAACCACTACGTGCCGAACCTGACCATCGGCCCGATGGTGTGTGCCGCGCTGCGCAAGTACGGCGTGACCGCGCCGATCGACGCGCACCTGATGGTCAGCCCGGTGGACCGCATCGTCGGTGATTTCATCGAAGCCGGCGCGACCTACATCACTTTTCACCCGGAAGCCACGCAGCACGTCGACCGTTCCCTGCAACTGATCCGCGAAGGTGGCTGCAAGTCGGGCCTGGTGTTCAACCCGGCGACCCCGCTGGACGTGCTCAAGTACGTGATGGACAAGGTCGACATGATCCTGCTGATGAGCGTCAACCCGGGCTTCGGCGGGCAGAAGTTCATCCCCGGCACCCTCGACAAGCTGCGTGAAGCGCGGGCACTGATCGATGCTTCCGGGCGTGACATCCGCCTGGAAATCGACGGCGGCGTGAACGTGAACAACATTCGTGAAATCGCCGCTGCTGGGGCTGACACCTTCGTCGCGGGCTCGGCGATTTTCAATGCGCCGAACTACCAAGAGGTGATTGAAAAGATGCGTTCCGAACTGGCGCTGGCCCGCCCATGAGTGGCTTTGAGCAGCTGTTCCCGGGGTCTCTGCCGCGGCTGGTGATGTTCGATCTGGATGGCACGCTGGTCGATTCGGTCCCCGACCTCGCAGCGGCTGTGGATAACATGCTGCTCAAACTCGGGCGTCAACCTGCCGGCATCGAATCGGTGCGTGAGTGGGTGGGCAACGGTGTGCACACGCTGGTACGCCGGGCCTTGGCCAACCACATCGACGCCGAGGGTGTCGATGAAGTCGAGGCCGAGCATGCCCTGGAGCTGTTCAACGGTTTTTATGAGGACGGTCACGAGCTGACGGTGGTTTACCCCGGCGTGCGCGACACCCTGAAATGGCTGCACAAGCAGGGTGTCGAGATGGCGCTGATCACCAACAAACCGGAGCGCTTCGTCGCGCCGCTGCTGGATCAGATGAAAATCGGCCGTTATTTCCGCTTGATCATCGGCGGCGACACCCTGCCTCAGAAAAAGCCGGACCCGGCAGCGCTGTTTTTCGTGATGAAAATGACCAATATCCCGGCGTCGCAATCCTTGTTCGTCGGTGATTCGCGCAGCGATGTGCTGGCGGCGAAAGCGGCGGGGGTCAAATGCGTGGCGCTCAGTTACGGCTATAACCATGGCCGGCCGATTGCCGAAGAGTCGCCGGCGCTGGTGATTGACGATCTGCGCAAGTTAATTCGCGGTTGCCTGGATCCGGCCGCTGAGATAACGTTGCCCGACGCTGTTCAACCCCCTTCTGGAAACGCCATCGTGGTGGTCACTCGCAAACTCTGGATGAAAGTCATCAAGGCCCTGGCCCGCTGGCGTTGGCGCGCCTGACTTGTTCCTGGCCGGTATACCGGCGCGTTTGCATACCTGACTGTTAGACCCTCAAGCCACGAGGCTACCCCATGATCCGCGAAGAATTCCTGCGTTTGGCCGCTGCCGGCTACAACCGCATCCCGCTTGCCTGCGAAACCCTGGCCGACTTCGACACACCGCTGTCGATCTACCTGAAACTGGCCGACGAGCCCAACTCCTACCTGCTGGAATCGGTGCAGGGCGGGGAGAAGTGGGGGCGTTACTCGATCATCGGCCTGCCGTGCCGCACCGTGCTGCGGGTTCATGATCACCATGTGAGCGTGACCCACGACGGCATCGAGATCGAAAGCCACGAAGCCGAAGATCCACTGGCCTTCGTCGAAGAATTTAAAGCCCGCTACAACGTGCCGACCATCCCAGGCCTGCCGCGCTTTAATGGCGGCCTGGTGGGTTACTTCGGTTACGACTGCGTGCGCTATGTGGAGAAGCGTCTGGGCAAATGCCCGAACCCGGACCCGTTGGGCGTGCCGGACATTCTGCTGATGGTTTCTGACGCGGTGGTCGTGTTCGACAACCTCGCCGGCAAGATGCACGCGATTGTCCTGGCCGATCCCTCGCAAGACGATGCTTTCGAGCAAGGTCAGGCGCGTCTGGAAGAGCTGCTGGAAAAACTCCGTCAACCGATTACCCCGCGCCGTGGCCTGGATTTCAGCAAGCAACAGTCTGCTGATCCGGTGTTTCGTTCGAGCTTCACCCAGGACGATTACGAAAAAGCCGTCGACACCATCAAGGAATACATCCTCGCCGGTGACTGCATGCAGGTCGTGCCGTCCCAGCGCATGTCGATCGACTTCAAGGCCGCGCCGATCGATCTGTACCGGGCGCTGCGTTGCTTCAACCCGACGCCTTATATGTACTTCTTCAACTTCGGCGACTTCCACGTCGTCGGCAGTTCGCCGGAAGTGCTGGTGCGGGTCGAAGACAACCTGATCACCGTGCGCCCGATCGCCGGCACCCGTCCGCGCGGCGCCAATGAAGAGGCCGACCTGGCACTGGAAAAAGACCTGCTGTCCGACGACAAGGAAATTGCCGAGCACTTGATGCTGATCGACCTGGGTCGTAACGACACCGGTCGGGTCTCGGAAATCGGGTCGGTGAAACTCACCGAAAAAATGGTGATCGAGCGTTATTCCAACGTGATGCACATCGTTTCCAACGTCACCGGCCAACTGAAGGCCGGGCTGACGGCGATGGACGCACTGCGGGCGATTCTGCCGGCGGGCACTTTGTCTGGTGCGCCGAAAATTCGCGCGATGGAAATCATCGACGAACTGGAACCGGTCAAGCGTGGTGTCTACGGCGGCGCCGTCGGCTACTTCGCCTGGAACGGCAACATGGACACCGCAATCGCGATCCGCACCGCGGTGATCAAGAACGGCGAACTGCACGTGCAGGCCGGTGGCGGCATCGTTGCCGACTCGGTACCGGCGCTGGAATGGGAAGAAACCCTGAACAAGCGCCGCGCGATGTTCCGTGCAGTGGCCCTGGCTGAACAAACCCCGGATAGCTGACCGAAGAACGTTGCCCGTATGACATGTCGCTTTGACTGACAAAGTGCAGGACGCTGCGGGTAAATCATTCGAAGGCTGTATTCAAAGTCAGTAAATTCAAGAGGTTCTTAAGCCATGTTGCTGATGATCGATAACTACGACTCTTTTACTTACAACGTTGTGCAATACCTCGGTGAGCTCGGCTCCCAGGTCAAAGTCGTGCGCAACGATGAGCTCACCATTGCAGAAATCGAAGCCCTCAACCCTGAGCGGATCGTCGTTTCCCCCGGCCCTTGCACGCCGAACGAAGCCGGCGTGTCGATTGATGTGATCAAACATTTTGGCGGTAAATTGCCGATCCTCGGCGTCTGCCTGGGGCATCAGTCCATCGGCCAGGCCTTTGGCGGTGATGTGGTGCGCGCCCGTCAGGTCATGCACGGCAAAACCAGCCCGGTGTTCCACGAGGACAAAGGCGTTTTCGAAGGCCTGAACCATCCGCTGACGGTCACCCGCTATCATTCACTGATCGTCAAACGCGAAACCCTGCCCGATTGCCTGGAGCTGACCGCCTGGACCCAGCTTGAAGACGGCTCGGTCGACGAGATTATGGGGCTGCGCCACAAGACACTGAACATCGAGGGCGTCCAGTTTCACCCTGAGTCGATCCTCACCGAACAGGGCCACGAGCTGTTCGCTAATTTCCTCAAACAAACCGGCGGCACGCGCTAAGGACTTTTCATGAATATCAAGACAGCCCTGAGCCGTATCGTCGAACAGCTCGACCTCAGCACCGATGAGATGCGCGATGTCATGCGCGAAATCATGACCGGTCAATGCACGGATGCGCAGATCGGCGCGTTCATGATGGCCATGCGCATGAAGAGTGAAAGCATCGACGAGATCGTCGGCGCCGTGTCGGTCATGCGCGAGCTGGCGGACAAGGTCGAACTCAAGACCCTCGACGGCGTTGTCGATGTGGTGGGCACCGGCGGTGACGGTGCCAATATCTTCAACGTATCGACCGCTTCCTCGTTCGTGGTCGCGGCCGCCGGTTGCACTGTCGCCAAGCACGGTAACCGTGCGGTCTCGGGCAAAAGCGGCAGCGCCGATCTGCTGGAGGCGGCGGGTATCTACTTGAACCTGACCCCGGTTCAGGTCGCACGCTGCATCGACAACGTCGGCATCGGTTTCATGTTCGCCCAGACCCATCACAGCGCCATGAAGCACGCCGCCGGCCCGCGCCGGGAGCTGGGCTTGCGCACGCTGTTCAACATGCTCGGCCCGCTTACGAATCCGGCCGGTGTGAAGCATCAGGTGGTGGGCGTGTTCAATCAGGCGTTGTGCCGGCCGCTGGCTGAAGTCTTGCAGCGTATGGGCAGCAAGCACGTGCTGGTGGTGCACTCGAAGGATGGCCTGGACGAGTTCAGTCTGGCGGCACCGACTTTTGTGGCGGAATTGAAGGATGACCAGATCACCGAGTATTGGGTCGAGCCAGAAGACTTGGGGATGAAGAGCCAGAGCCTGCACGGTCTGGCAGTGGATAGCCCGGCGGCCTCGCTGGAGCTGATTCGCGATGCCCTGGGCAAGCGCAAGACCGAAAACGGTCAGAAAGCCGCGGAAATGATTGTGCTCAATGCCGGTGCCGCGCTGTACGCCGCCGACCATGCCAGCAGTTTGAAAGAAGGCGTTGCCCTGGCGCACGATGCGCTGCACACAGGCCTCGCTCGGGAAAAACTGGAGGAGTTGGGTGCATTTACCGCGGTATTCAAAGTGGAGAATGAGGGATGAGTGTACCGACGGTTCTGGAAAACATTCTGGCCCGTAAATTCCAGGAAGTCGCCGAGCGTAGCGCTCGCGTAAGCCTGGCGGAGCTGGAAAGTCTGGCCAAGGCGGCCGATGCACCCCGTGGTTTTGCCAAGGCATTGTTGGCTCAGGCCAAGCTCAAGCAGCCAGCGGTCATTGCAGAAATCAAGAAAGCTTCACCGAGCAAAGGCGTTATCCGCGAGAACTTCGTTCCCGCCGACATCGCCAAGAGTTACGAGAAGGGCGGCGCGACCTGTCTGTCAGTGCTCACCGATATCGATTACTTCCAGGGCGCCGATGTGTATCTGCAACAGGCGCGTGCGGCGTGCAAACTGCCGGTGATCCGCAAGGACTTCATGATCGATCCGTACCAGATCATTGAAGCCCGCGCGTTGGGCGCCGACTGCGTGCTGCTGATCGTCTCCGCACTGGATGACGTGAAAATGGCCGAGCTGGCTGCCGTCGCCAAAAGTGTCGGCCTCGATGTGCTGGTGGAAGTTCACGATGGCGACGAGTTGGAGCGGGCCTTGAAAACCCTCGACACTCCGTTGGTCGGCGTGAACAACCGCAACCTGCACACCTTCGAAGTCAATCTGGAAACCACGCTCGATCTGTTGCCGCGTATCCCGCGTGATCGCTTGGTGATCACCGAAAGTGGCATTCTCAACCGGGCCGATGTTGAACTGATGGAAATCAGCGATGTGTACGCGTTCCTGGTTGGCGAAGCGTTCATGCGCGCCGAAAGCCCGGGCACCGAGCTGCAGCGTCTGTTCTTTCCTGAGCGTGGTATCGCGGTGAGCGGTTCTACACTCGACTGAACGTGACTTGATGAAGAAGCCGGCGATGCCGGCTTTTTTATACCCCAAACAAAGGATGTCTACTGTCATGACCCAGCCCATCGCCTTGACCGTCGAAGCCGGCCTGCTCGCCGAACAGGATCTGTTGGCCCATGTGTGCACCGGCGATTCGGAATTTGGGCTGTTGTTCTGGCAGCCCAGTGACAAGGCGCTGGTCATGCCGCGACGGTTGAATCGTCTGCCTGGGTTCGAGGCCGCGTGCGAGGTGTCGGCGGCGGCAGGTTGGCCGGTGTTGCTGCGTGAAACCGGCGGTGAACCGGTGCCGCAATCGGCCTCAACGATCAACATCGCACTGGTCTACGCGCCACCGCGTAGCGAGGGTGACCAGAACCGCATCGAAACCGGTTATCGCCGGCTGTGCGATCCGATTTGTCAGTTACTCGATGAACTGGGCGGCGTTTCGTCTTTGGGCGAAATAGAGGGGGCGTTCTGTGATGGGCGTTTCAACGTCAACCTTGATGGGCGCAAGATGGTCGGCACGGCTCAACGCTGGCGCCAGAGCAAGGGCGGTACGCGTCCGGTAGGGTTGGTGCACGGGGCTTTGTTACTCGATAACGAGCGTGAGTCGATGGTTGCGGCGGTTAACCGGTTCAATGAAGCCTGTGGCCTGGAGCAGCGAGTTCGCGCCGAGAGCCACATTGCCCTTCATGAAAAATATGCAGCACCTGATGCGTTGGAACGACTCGACACGTTGTACCGCCAGTTGCTGGCAGACATGTTCAGGGTTTAGCGCGTACCGAAGACCACCATGGTCTTGCCTTTGACGTCCACCAGGTTGCGTTCTTCCAGATCCTTGAGTACGCGACCGACCATCTCGCGTGAACAACCGACAATCCGCCCGATCTCCTGACGGGTCACCTTGATCTGCATGCCGTCGGGATGGGTCATGGCATCTGGCTGCTTGCACAGTTCCAGCAGGCAACGTGCGACGCGGCCGGTAACGTCGAAGAATGCCAGGTCACCCACCTTGCGGGTGGTGTTGCGCAGGCGCTGTGCGATTTGTCCGCTGAGCACGTAAAGAATGTCTGGATCCTGTTGGGACAGCTCGCGGAATTTCGCGTAGCTGATTTCCGCGACTTCGCATTCGATCTTGGCGCGCACCCATGCGCTGCGTTCCTGTTCCAGGCCGGCCTGTTCGAACAGGCCCAACTCGCCGAAAAAGTCTCCGGAGTTCAGGTAGGCGATGATCATTTCGCGGCCGTCGTCATCCTCGATCAGGATGGTGACCGAACCCTTGATGATGAAGAACAGGGTTTCCGAGCGATCGCCGGCACAAATGATGTTGCTTTTGGCCGCATAACGACGGCGCTGGCAGTGCATCAGCAGCTTGTCGAGGTTCTTGATTTTGGGTGTTGGGGTAATAGCAACCATGGTTGTATCCCGAAAAGACTTCACGGTGTGTTTGGTTTTCTTATGAGTCGCTGAGGTTGCTACAAAGCTGGCCATGCGCCAGTGAATTGGCGCCAGCTTAACAGACACTTCCTGCAATATTCGAGAATTTACCTACAGCGCAGCGGCTTGCGTCGTAGGAAGGCGAGACGCCGTCAATCAAGGCCCCTGTGCTAAGCTGGCGACCCTTTTTTATACAGTGGAGTCTTGGCGATGAAGGCACGCATCCAATGGGCTGGCGAAGCCATGTTCCTCGGCGAATCCGGCAGCGGTCATGTCGTGGTCATGGACGGTCCGCCCGATGCCGGCGGTCGCAACCTGGGTGTCCGGCCGATGGAAATGCTTCTGCTGGGTGTTGGCGGTTGCAGCAATTTCGATGTGGTCAGCATCCTCAAGAAGTCTCGTCAGGCCGTTGAAAGCTGCGAAGCCTTCCTCGAAGCCGAGCGTGCCACCGAAGATCCGAAGGTTTTCACCAAGATCCACATGCACTTCGTGGTCAAGGGCCGAGGCTTGAAAGAAGCCCAGGTCAAACGCGCCATCGAGCTGTCTGCCGAGAAGTATTGCTCGGCGTCGATCATGCTCGGTGCGGCTGGCGTGGCAATTACCCATGACTACGAGATCATCGAGCTCGGTTGAATCGACATTCAACTATCATAAAGGCAGTGCAGACTGTGGCGATCCCAAGCTGACGTCTGCACAATGCGCCACTTTTTTCAGGGTAGTGGCCTGTCCGCCGACAGGCCGCGCACTCCAACAGACAACCAAAGTCGCCATTGTGAAGAGGTGTTAACCGTCCTACGCAGGTGTGTCGTTCGCATCTGACGGGCATGCTTGATCATGCGGCCGGGCCGCAATACATAGAGAGTCTTTAACGGTGAAAAGCAAACTCAAGCTCCACGGGTTCAATAACCTGACAAAGACCTTGAGCTTCAACATCTATGACATCTGCTACGCGCAAACCCCGCAAGACCAACAGGCTTACGTCGAGTACATCAATAAAGAGTACAACGCGAAGCGCCTGACGCAGATCCTCACAGAAGTTGTCGATATCATTGGTGCCAACATCCTGAACATCGCCAGTCAGGATTATGAGCCCCAAGGCGCCAGCGTCACGATTCTGATCTCTGAAGAGCCGGTGACCCCGACCGACAGTCAGATCGAAGAGTCCCCGGGCCCGCTGCCTGAAATTATCCTGGCCCACCTCGACAAGAGCCACATCACGGTGCACACCTACCCGGAAATCCATCCGGACGATGGCATCGCGACATTCCGTGTGGACATTGATGTGTCGACCTGTGGCGTCATTTCACCGCTCAAGGCGCTCAACTTCCTGATTCACCAGTTCGATTCGGACATCGTGACCGTGGATTATCGCGTGCGCGGCTTCACCCGTGACGTGGAAGGCAAAAAGCACTTCATTGACCACGAGATCAATTCGATTCAAAACTACCTTTCTGTAGACACCCGCGACGCGTACCAGATGACCGACGTGAACGTGTACCAGGAAAACCTGTTCCACACCAAAATGCTGCTGAAGAACTTCGAACTCGATAACTACCTGTTCGGCGACGCCACCAGCAGCCTGTCCTCTGAGCAGCGTGCGCAGGTGACTGACCGCGTGAAACACGAAATGCTGGAAATCTTCTACGCGCGCAACATGCCGAGCTAATTTTCTGCGAGCAAAAAGAAAGAGCGCTGAAAAGCGCCCTTTTTTGTGCCCGGGATTTGGCGGTCAGATCCGGTAAGTACTCTTGGTCATGACCTTGGCCATCAGGCTCATGCCGAACTTCACCGGTGCCGGGAAGCGGAAACCCCCAGCCTCCAGCGCGCTTTCGGCGTGGTGTTCTTCATCAATGCGCATCTGCTCGAGGATCGCCCGGGACTTTTCGTCCTCGGCTGGCAGTTGCTCAAGGTGTTCGTTGAGGTGTTTGCACACCTGATGCTCGGTCGCGGCAACGAAACCCAGGCTGACTTTATCGCTGATCAACCCGGCCACCGCGCCAATCCCGAACGACATGCCGTAGAACAGCGGATTGAGAATGCTGGTATGGCTGCCCAACTGTTTTATGCGTTGTTCGCACCAGACCAGGTGGTCGATTTCTTCTTCGGCGGCATGCTCCATGGCGGCGCGCACTTGCGGCAGCTTGGCGGTCAGGGCCTGACCCTGATACAGCGCCTGGGCACAGACTTCGCCGGTATGGTTGATGCGCATCAGACCGGCGACGTGCCGGGTGTCGTCGTCGCTCATTTGCGCATCCGGCTGAACGATAGCGGGCGAAGGACGGTACGGCTGACCACTGAAGGGCAACAAGGTACGCATCGCGGCATCGGCTTGCAGCAGAAGGCGGTCAATCGGCGAGTAGTGACGTTGGGTAGTCATGCTGACCTCCGGGAAGAATCTCGGCGGCCAGTTTAACCCAATCGGCCGGGGGAAGGTTTGCGCTGGGTCATTGCGACGCAGGTACTTGTGGGAGCGGTTGCCCACCCCCACGAGGTTTGCTGCAGTCAGCCCGGCGGCCAATGCATCTGGCGCTGACCCAATACATGCATATGTATGTGATAGACGGTCTGCCCACCCAGTGGATTGCAATTCATGACCACGCGAAAGCCCTCTTCGCAGCCCAGTTCCAGGGCCAGACGCTGGGCGGTGAACAGAATATGCCCAGCCAATGCCTTGTCGTCCTCGGTCAGGTCGTTAAGCGTACGCACCGCTTTTTTCGGGATCACCAGAAAATGCACCGGTGCCTGTGGGGCGATGTCGTGGAAGGCCAGTACCTGGTCGTCCTCGTAAATGATCTTCGCCGGGATTTCCCGGTTAATGATCTTGGTGAACAGAGTATCCACAGCTGTTTTCTCCGTTGTTTGGGCTGGCCTGAGTGTAACCATGGGTTATGCCCGAGCCCAGCCTTTTACCTTGAGGGTGCGATCAGCGCGGGCAGTAAGCCTTGTTGACCATGCCGGCGATTGTCCGGGTCAGCCAGCGCGAGCCGAGTCGCGGCAGGAAGGCACGCCAGCGGTTGCGTCGACCCGGAATAATGATGGCGCGATTTTTCTCCAGGGCCCGCACGGTATAGAGCGCGACTTCCTCGGGGCTCATCAGCATTTTGCTGTCGTTCAGTTTGCCAGCGTCCAATTGTGCGGTGCGGAAAAACGCCGTGCGGGTAGGGCCGGGGCAGAGCACCGACACCTTGACCGCGCATTTTTTCAGTTCGACGCGCAACCCTTCGGAAAAGTGCAGCACATAAGCCTTGCTGGCGTAGTAAGTACTCATCCACGGGCCGGGATGGAACGCCGCCACCGAGGCGACATTCAAAATTTGCCCGCCGCCCTGCAGCGCCATACTGTTGCCGATCGCGTGACACAGGCGAGTGAGCGCGAGGATGTTCACTTCGATCAGGTCCTGCTCAGTCATCCAGTCCTGAGCCAGAAAAGGGCCGCAGGTGCCGATGCCGGCGCAGTTGACCAGCAAATCGATTTGTCGGTCACCTTCCTCCAGTTCCAGCAGAAAACCGGACAGCCGTAGCGGTTCGCCGAGGTCACAGGCTCGGAACAGCACTTCCACGCCAAAACGTTGAGTCAGTTCAATCGCAATACTTTCCAGCTGATCACGCTGACGAGCCACCAGAATCAGGCTGCGGCCGCGCCGGGCCAGCGCTTCGGCCATCGCCAGGCCGATGCCGCTGGAAGCGCCAGTGATCAGAGCGTAACGGGTCATGCATTTCTCCATCGCAACAGCTCCGCGCCGGCGACGCAGGTGTCACGGACGGGGAGCGCTGTTCATTCTTTCGCAGAGTCTACAGGGGGCTGGGCTGCTTCGGCTGCTTCGTCAGCTGAATTTGGCGCTGGCTCTGCTTCCACGGCGGTTTGATCTTCGATCTCTTCGGTGGTCACGGAGTCACTTTCATAGCTGTTCTGGGTGGCGCTTTCGTATTCGCTCTGAATGGTAGTAAGGCCGCCGGTCAGTCCGCCGATGAACAGGATCGCGATAAACACCAGCCACAGTGAAGACAAGACCTTGACCGCGGTGCTGTTGGGCGGTGGTGGTGCACCGTATCGATTGGCGGTGTTATTACCTGGCGCAATCATCATCACGAACGGAAAGATGCTACCCACGAACGGCACGAGGGTCAGCAGCCAGAGCCAGCCAGACCAGCCGATATCGTGCAGACGCTGGACACTGAACTGAATGCTGACGAACGCGAGCGCCACGACGAGAATAAAGGCCAGCAAACCACCGAGAATCAGGCCGGAGGTCGAGTCCGTAGTGATGAGGGCCAAGCCGAAAACAGCAAGCACAGCGCCAACGCCAAGGGTCACCAGCGTCAGCGACATCGTCCAGGCCAGATAACGCAAGCGGCCGATCCGACCCTCGAAGCTGAAGGGCTTGAGTGTGGAAAATTCAGGCAAAACTTCGCCAACGGTAGCCCGGGGTGGTGCGTAAGGGGATTCGGGATCTGTCGCGACGCCAGGGGAGTGTTCATGAACGTCGGACAGGTTCAGCTCGATCGAGGGTTCGGATTCAATCCGGGCATCGATTCCGGTTTTGTTCAGCGCCTGGAGATAAGTCTGCGCATCGACCTGCGACAGGTCGCGTTTGAGCGCAACAGGCTTGCCACTGAACAGCCGCTCGATGGCAGCCACATCGCTTTTGAACAACTCGGCGAGATTGAGCTTGGCGGTGGTGACGTCAACACCTGGCAGCAGAGCGCCGTCGAACACGATTTTGAAACGGTTTTCGCTCATTGCGAGGCATCCTTGTCACGAATGTTTCAGGGAGTATTGCGCGTGGAGTGTAAAGCCAGCCGGAATGGACTGGCCAAGTTTTCCTGTCAGCGCGGCCAGCGCTTGGGCAGCGCTGCCGCCAGCTCCAGTGCTTTGCGGTACTCGGCATCGAGGCGGGCGACCAATTGGTCGACACTCGGTAGGTCGTCGATCTCGCCGACCCCCTGGCCTGCGGACCAGACGGTTTTCCAGGCTTTGGCTTCATCGCTTACGGGCTTGAGTTTGGAGCCGAAGTTCACTTCGCCCTTGCCTTGCAGTGCTGCCATGTCGAAACCTGCAGCCTCAAGGCTCTGACGCATAAAGCTCGCCGGTACTCCCGACACCGCTGGAGTATGGACGATGTCCGCGGCTCTGGAAGTCAGCAGCATCTCTTTATAGGCGTCAGACGCATGACTTTCGGTGGTACCGATAAATCGCGTACCGAAGTAGGCCAGATCCGCACCAAGCAATTGCGCAGCGAGAATCTCGTGACCGTGGTTCAGGCAACCGGCCAGCAGCAGGGTCTTGTCGAAGAATTGGCGTATTTCGGCAATCAGCGAGAACGGGCTCCAGGTTCCGGCGTGTCCACCGGCGCCCGCGGCTACGGCGATCAAGCCATCCACGCCGGCCTCAGCGGCTTTTTCTGCATGGCGGCGAGTCGTCACGTCATGGAACACCAGACCGCCATAGCTGTGTACTGCATCGACCAGTTCTTTCACGGCGCCGAGGCTGGTGATCACGATCGGCACTTTGTGCTCGATACAGATTTCCAGATCCGCTTGCAGCCGCGGGTTGCTGTTGTGGACGATCAGGTTCACCGCATAAGGCGCTGGGTTGTCCAATGTCGCCAATCCTGCTTCGATCTCTTCCAGCCAGGCCTTGAAGCCACTGCTCTCGCGCTGGTTCAGCGCAGGAAAGCTGCCGACCACGCCATTACGGCAGCAGGCGAGCACCAGTTGTGGGTTGGAGATCAGGAACATTGGCGCTGCCACCACTGGCAGACGCAAGCGTTGTTCGAGCAGAGCGGGCAGCGACATTGGAAGTACCCCGGTGATTTGTGCTTATTGGAGTTAAAACGGCCGAACGACGACCAGAATTACAATAGCCAGCAATATCAGAACCGGCACTTCATTGAACCAGCGATAAAAGACATGGCTGCGGGTGTTCTCGCCACGGGCAAAACGTTTTACCTGGGCGCCGCACATGTGGTGGTAGCCGATCAGGATCACTACCAGGGTCAATTTGGCGTGAATCCACGCACCCTGACTGAATATGCTTGGGTTCAGGCCGATCAGCGCGATGCCGAAAATCAAGGTGGCGATCATCGCCGGCCCCATGATGCCGCGGTACAGCTTGCGCTCCATGATGCTGAAACGTTCCTTGCTGACGGTGTCCTCGCTTTGGGCATGATAGACAAACAGGCGCGGCAGGTAGAACAGGCCGGCAAACCAGCAGACCATGCTGACGATGTGAAGCGCTTTGAGCCACAGATAAAGCATTTTTAGTTATTCCCAGGTTCACAGTAGCCCGAATAGTAGAGGCTTGAGCCGCCGCACGTCACCTTGGCGGTTGTCGCAGAGCCGCGCGGCCCCTATTATCGACGGCTTTCCAGTGGGTTCGTTGAGGGCAGGTTTATGGTCAAGGTCGGTATCGTCGGCGGCACGGGTTACACCGGTGTCGAACTGCTGCGTCTGTTGGCGCAACATCCGCAAGCTGAAGTGGCAGTCATCACTTCCCGATCCGAGGCCGGTCTGGCCGTGGCTGATATGTATCCGAACCTGCGCGGTCATTACGATGGCCTGGCGTTCAGCGTTCCGGACATCAAGACGCTGGGTGCTTGCGACGTGGTGTTCTTCGCCACGCCTCACGGTGTTGCCCATGCGCTGGCTGGCGAACTGTTGGCAGCCGGGACTAAAGTCATCGACCTGTCGGCGGACTTCCGTCTGCAAGACGCCGATGAGTGGGCCAAGTGGTACGGTCAGCCGCACGGCGCGCCGGAACTGCTGGAAGAGGCGGTCTATGGCTTGCCGGAAGTCAATCGCGAGCAAATCAAGCAGGCCCGTCTGATCGCCGTGCCGGGTTGCTACCCGACCGCTACGCAATTGGGTTTCCTGCCATTGCTGGAAGCAGGTCTGGCCGATACCACTCGCTTGATTGCTGACTGCAAATCCGGTGTCAGTGGTGCCGGTCGTGGCGCGTCTGTAGGTTCGCTGTACTCCGAGACGTCGGAAAGCATGAAGGCTTACGCCGTCAAAGGTCACCGTCACTTGCCGGAAATCCGCCAGGGCCTGCGTCGAGCTGCGGGCAAGGACGTCGGTCTGACGTTCGTTCCGCACCTTACGCCAATGATTCGAGGCATCCACTCGACGCTCTACGCGACTGTCGTGGATCGCTCGGTCGATCTGCAGGCGTTGTTTGAAAAGCGTTATGCCAACGAGCCGTTCGTCGATGTCATGCCTGCTGGCAGCCATCCGGAAACCCGCAGCGTGCGCGGTGCCAACGTTTGCCGTATTGCGGTGCATCGTCCGCAGGATGGTGATCTGGTGGTGGTGTTGTCGGTGATCGACAACCTGGTCAAAGGTGCGTCGGGGCAGGCGGTGCAGAACCTGAACATCCTGTTTGGTCTGGATGAGCGCTTGGGTCTGTCCCATGCAGGCATGCTGCCGTAAGGTTTTATCCTGCTCAGCAAAAAGGCCCGTCTGACGGGCCTTTTTGCATTCCGGGCTTACGATTGGGTTGATTGATATACCGTAACAATAGTTGACCGATTTTCTAGGAGAAGCGGATAATGCGCGTCATCACGCATTATGGCGGCGTAACGCCGGGAGATAGTTAGCATGAGCGTCGAATCCTTCACCCCCACGGCTTTGCAATTCACCCACGGTGCCGCGCACAAGGTGAAGAGCCTGGTCGATGAAGAGGGGAATGATCGTTTGAAGCTGCGCGTATTTGTTACGGGCGGCGGTTGTTCAGGTTTTCAGTACGGCTTCACCTTCGATGAAGAAGTGGCCGATGACGACACCATTGTCGAGCGCGAAGGGGTGAGTCTGGTCGTTGATCCGATGAGCTTCCAGTACCTGGCAGGTGCCGAGGTGGATTATCAGGAGGGTCTGGAAGGATCGCGCTTCGTGATCAAGAATCCGAACGCCAGCACCACGTGTGGCTGCGGCTCTTCGTTCTCGATCTGATCGCAATCACCGCGTCACCAAGCGCCGCATGGTCTCAGGGCTCTGCGGCGTTTTGCTGTCCGGGATTTGGTATGGATGGTCAGGCAGGGTAGATGGCGCCGAGTACGCGCAGGCCGCTTGCGCCGGTGACGCTTGGGCGATTGGCAGCGATGCCTTCAAGGCAGCAATGGGCCAGCCAGGCGAAGGCCATGGCTTCGACCCAGTCCGGGTCTACACCGTAAGCCGCGGTGCTGCTGACCTTGGTGTTCGGCAGCAAGCTGGCCAAGCGGTTCATCAGCGTGGCGTTGTGGGCGCCGCCGCCGCAGACCAACAGTTCCTGGGTATCTGATTGAGCGCTTTGCAGTGACTCGACGATGGTCAGGGCGGTCAGTTCGAGCAGGGTAGCCTGCACGTCTTCGACGGCGAAGGTCATCAGTTTGGATAGATGCTGTGTCAGCCATGGCAGGTTGAACACTTCGCGGCCGGTGCTCTTGGGGCCTTTGGTCACGAAAAATGGATCGCTCAGCAGTTCATTCAGCAGAATGGGTTCGACCTTGCCGCTGGCAGCCCATTGGCCATCGCGATCAAAGTTGTCTCCGCGTTGCTGGTGAATCCAGGCATCCAGCAGAACGTTTCCTGGACCGCAGTCGAAACCCGCAACAGGTTTGCCGGGTTCAATCAGGCTGAGGTTGCTGAATCCGCCAACGTTCAATACTGCGCGATTGCCTGCGCGCTCTTCAAACAACGCTTCGTGAAAGGCTGGGACCAGTGGCGCGCCTTGTCCGCCAGCCGCAACATCGCGGCTGCGGAAGTCGCTGACCACGGTGATGCCGGTCAACTCGGTCAGAAGGGCAGGGTTGCCTATCTGCACCGTAAAGCCGCGCGCCGGTTCGTGGCGAATGGTCTGGCCGTGGCTGCCAATCGCGCGAATGTCTTCGGGCTTCAGGTTTTGTTGGTTTAAGAGGGAGTGAATGCCCTGTGCTGCCAGCTTCACCCAGTTTTGTTGGACGATGGCGGAGCGGGCAATCTCGTCCGGGCCGCTGGCGCACAAGCCAAGCAGCTCGGTGCGCAGGGAGTCAGGCATTGGGGTGTAATGTGTGGCGATCAGTTTGATCGCCGGGGCCAGCTCGACCAGCGCAATGTCCAGGCCATCGAGGCTGGTCCCGGACATCACACCTATATAGAGCGTCATGGCTTAGCGCTTGCTCGAAGCCAGCTGCGTGGATTTTTCTTGATCCATGCGCGCCATCAGCGGTTGGCTCTGCGCGAGGAAACGTGCGCGCTCGGCTTTGGAGATCGGATCGGCCATCGCCACCTTTTGGCCTAGTGGGTCGACGTGCACGCCATTGACCTGGAACTCGTAATGCAAATGCGGTCCGGTGGAAAGTCCGGTAGTCCCGATGTAGCCGATCACCTGGCCTTGTTTGACGCTACTGCCAGTCTGCACGCCTTTGGCGAAGCCCTGCATGTGGCCGTACAGCGTACGGTAGGTATTGCCGTGCTGGATGATCACGGTATTGCCGTAGCCACCGCGGCGACCGGCCAGCAACACTTTGCCGTCACCGGCAGCCTTGATTGGGGTACCACGCGGCGCTGCATAGTCGACGCCTTTGTGAGCGCGGATCTTGTTCAGGATCGGGTGCTTGCGGCCCATGGAGAATTTCGAGCTGATGCGGGCGAAGTCCACCGGGGTACGGATAAACGCCTTGCGCATGCTGTTGCCGTCAGCAGTGTAGTAGCTGCTGTTGCCTTGTTTATTGGTGTAACGCACGGCGGTGTAGGTCTTGCCGCGGTTAGTGAAGCGAGCGGAAAGGATCGGGCCATTGCCGACAGCCTTGCCATTGACGACCTTCTGTTCGTAGATGACATCGAACTGGTCACCCTGGCGAATATCCTGGGCGAAGTCGACGTCATAGCCAAACACGCTGGCCATGTCCATGGTCAGGCTGTGGGACAAACCGGCGCGTGCAGCGGACTGCGACAGCGAGCTGTTGATCACGCCATGAACGTAGGCAGAGCGCACGTTCGGCTTGGCGGTAATGCGGTTGAATGCATACCCCTTGTCATTCTTGGTCAAGGTGATGCTTTCGACGTCGCTGATCTTGCTGTGAAGGTTGGTCAGCTGGCCATCGGGGCTCAGTTCGAATTCGAGTTTCTGGCCATGTTTGAGTTGGCTGAACTGCTTGGCTTGTTTGTCGCTGGCCAGTACTTCATGCACCGAAGCTGCTGGAAGGCCGACTTTTTCAAACAGGGTGGAGAGGGTATCGCCTTTAGAAACGATCACTTCCCTGTGGTTTGGAGACTTTTTTTCTTCGATCACAGGCGCCGGCGCTGGCGCGACCTGAGCGGTTTCCTGAGGTTCTTCGGCGCTGTTTTCGATCTGCGCAAAAGGGGACGCTGCTGGCTCATTTGTGGCTTGGACCGCTTCGGCAGCGTCTTGATCTTGTGTCAGTTGTTCAGCTGGGCTTTCCAGTTCAAGACTCAGGGTCGTCTTTTTGGCTTCAACATCACTGGAAGGGAATACCAGAAGCGCCAGGCTCAGAAGGGCGGCGATGCCACTTGCTGCGAGCAGGTGGGTCTTCGGGTAAAGCGGCGGCGCTTTAGACGATTCTTTGGTCATAGGTAATTTTTGACTTTGAAAAAGATGAATTGGAAAAGATGAATGACATGATGAAGATGAAATAACTGTATAAAATATAACCAAATCATCTCTGAAGCAAGTCCGCGAACGCGGTGTCCGTGGATTGGCGTCCGTGCGCCGGGCAAAACTTGTATTTGACGCGCGATCTTGTATGGTTGGTTCCCTTTGAATTCGAGCCTTGCGGGTCTGTTATGAAGTCGGTTGAAGAGCAGCTAGCGCTGATTAAACGTGGTGCGGAAGAACTGTTGGTCGAGTCCGAGCTGATCGAAAAGCTCAAGCGTGGCCAGCCTCTACGTATTAAGGCAGGCTTCGATCCGACCGCGCCGGATTTGCACCTGGGTCATACCGTGCTTATTAATAAGCTGCGCCAGTTCCAGGAGCTGGGGCATCAGGTGATCTTCCTTATAGGTGACTTCACCGGGATGATCGGCGACCCGAGCGGTAAGAGTGCGACGCGTCCTCCTCTTACCCGCGAGCAGGTTCTCGAGAATGCCGAGACCTACAAGACTCAGGTTTTCAAGATTCTTGATCCGGCGAAAACCGAAGTTGCGTTCAACTCCACCTGGATGGATCAGATGGGGCCGGCCGATTTCATTCGCCTGACTTCTCAATACACCGTGGCTCGCATGCTCGAGCGCGACGACTTCTATAAGCGCTACACCACCAATCAGCCAATCGCCATTCATGAGTTTCTCTATCCGCTGGTTCAGGGTTACGACTCGGTAGCCTTGCGCGCGGATGTCGAGTTGGGTGGTACTGATCAGAAATTCAACCTGTTGATGGGGCGCGAACTGCAGCGTGGATATGGTCAAGAGGCTCAGTGCATTCTGACCATGCCGCTGCTTGAAGGTCTGGATGGTGTGAAGAAGATGTCCAAGTCCTTGGGCAACTACGTGGGTATTCAGGAAGCGCCGGGTGTGATGTACGGCAAACTGGTTTCCATTCCGGATGCGCTGATGTGGCGCTACTTCGAATTGCTCAGTTTCCGCTCCATGGATGAGATCAATGCATTCCGTGCTGATGTCGAGGCGGGTGCCAATCCGCGTGATATCAAGATCAAGCTGGCCGAGGAGATCGTTGCGCGTTTTCATGGTGAAGAGGCTGCGGCCAATGCTCACCGTGCGGCGGGTAACCGGATGAAGGAAGGCGAGCTGCCGGACGATCTGCCGGAGATCGAGTTGACTGCTACTGAAGACATGCCGATCGCTGCTGTCCTTAATAAGGCAGGTCTGGTCAAGAACTCGGCTGTCGCTCGGGACCTTCTAGGTTCTGGTGGTGTGCGTATAGATGGTGAGGTTGTCGATCGCACCTTTATATACGTACTGGGCGCGACCCATGTTTGCCAGGCTGGGAAGAAGGCATTTGCGCGTATTACGCTCAAATCCGAATAAAGCTCAAATTAGGTGTTGACGGCAGATTCTGGAAGTCTATAATTCGCCCCACTTCCGGCGCAGTCGAAACGGAAAACTCCTTGGTAAACAATGAGTTACGCAGTTTTCGACAGCGAGTTGCTTCAGGTCATCGAAGCCCAGAAGGAGTTGAAAGAGTGAGGTTGTTTGACTCTTTTAACGATTCGATCTTCTCGGTCGAAAGCGGAGAAAAAGAGGTGTTGACAGCAGCGAGTAACGCTGTAGAATTCGCCTCCCGCTAACGAGAGATCGGAAGCGCAAGTGGTTGAAGTTGCAAAGGAAACTTTGAAAACTTCGAAAAATAACCGCTTGACAGCAACAGAGGCTGCTGTAGAATGCGCGCCTCGGTTGAGACGAAAGATCTTAACCAACCGCTCTTTAACAACTGAATCAAGCAATTCGTGTGGGTGCTTGTGGAGTCAGACTGATAGTCAACAAGATTATCAGCATCACAAGTTACTCCGCGAGAAATCAAAGATGTAACCAACGATTGCTGAGCCAAGTTTAGGGTTTCTTAAAAACCCAAAGATGTTTGAACTGAAGAGTTTGATCATGGCTCAGATTGAACGCTGGCGGCAGGCCTAACACATGCAAGTCGAGCGGCAGCACGGGTACTTGTACCTGGTGGCGAGCGGCGGACGGGTGAGTAATGCCTAGGAATCTGCCTGGTAGTGGGGGATAACGCTCGGAAACGGACGCTAATACCGCATACGTCCTACGGGAGAAAGCAGGGGACCTTCGGGCCTTGCGCTATCAGATGAGCCTAGGTCGGATTAGCTAGTTGGTG
Organism: Pseudomonas sp. LjRoot277; assembly: GCF_964253845.1. Lineage (NCBI taxonomy): Bacteria > Pseudomonadati > Pseudomonadota > Gammaproteobacteria > Pseudomonadales > Pseudomonadaceae > Pseudomonas > Pseudomonas sp. LjRoot277. The sequence goes on from NZ_CAXURI020000001.1 coordinate 769,524, forward strand.
AGGTAATGGCTCACCAAGGCGACGATCCGTAACTGGTCTGAGAGGATGATCAGTCACACTGGAACTGAGACACGGTCCAGACTCCTACGGGAGGCAGCAGTGGGGAATATTGGACAATGGGCGAAAGCCTGATCCAGCCATGCCGCGTGTGTGAAGAAGGTCTTCGGATTGTAAAGCACTTTAAGTTGGGAGGAAGGGCATTAACCTAATACGTTAGTGTTTTGACGTTACCGACAGAATAAGCACCGGCTAACTCTGTGCCAGCAGCCGCGGTAATACAGAGGGTGCAAGCGTTAATCGGAATTACTGGGCGTAAAGCGCGCGTAGGTGGTTTGTTAAGTTGGATGTGAAATCCCCGGGCTCAACCTGGGAACTGCATTCAAAACTGACAAGCTAGAGTATGGTAGAGGGTGGTGGAATTTCCTGTGTAGCGGTGAAATGCGTAGATATAGGAAGGAACACCAGTGGCGAAGGCGA
>NZ_CAXURI020000002.1:0-124 GCF_964253845.1 Pseudomonas sp. LjRoot277
GAATTTCTTGACGACCATAGAGCATTGGAACCACCTGATCCCATCCCGAACTCAGCAGTGAAACGATGCATCGCCGATGGTAGTGTGGGGTTTCCCCATGTGAGAGTAGGTCATCGTCAAGATT